>JADGBT010000003.1 GCA_015231375.1 Magnetococcales bacterium
CAAGGCTCAAACCTGTATGGTTGCCATTGTGGCCATCGATTGCGAATTCCCTGACCTGGAGATCCTCAACCGTTGGAAAAATTTCAATAAATCTCTCTTTTATATCCTGAAACCGGACCTTGTCGTTTTCCTGGATCCTCCAAAGCCGTTTCGTGGCGGGCAAAGGCAGATCCATCACCTCGAAATCTTGAGGATCAATCTCCGCATGACTGTCGCCGAATGCCCCGAAATCATCTTCCAGGTCATAAGGAACCAGCTTCACCATGGCCGCGTTCAAAGGCGCAATCAGGGGATGGGTGTCGTACACCGTGATCACGCTCGACGTATTCTTGATCCTCGGAAGAGATTGATCATTGAAAACAAAGGCATCACAACTCGAATCCCGATCAACCAGTAGCTTACCATCCACCCGGATTGACTCCGAAAGGATCGCTCCCTCCTGGATATCGGCATTCCACTGATATCGACGCGCAGCAATCTCCATCTCGATGGACCACGCCCCACAAAAGCCGCGTTCCATTCTCAAGACCCCAGACCGGAACACCCTTTGTATCGCATGCAAAATACGCGTCTTCCCCACACCAGAATGACCGACCAGAAGATTGAACGCACCAAAACGGGTATCTCGCAAACTCCACTTCGATTTTTTATCTGCGAATCTGAACGACACAATGGCCATGCTCGTCTCCCCGATCTGCCAATTCCCCACCCAAATGCCAACCATGACATGCAATCCCGAGGCCGTAAAGGCAGATCCATTGAAATGGCCGAAAAATTGCTTACGCCTTTCAGCGCCGCATCGATTCCGCAAACCCTCTTTGGGAAGGCCAGACCATGCCCGACAAGACGCAGACCATCTCCCTGGGTCCGTTTCTCATGAACCGGTTCGGAGAGCGTTATTTGCCATCCGTGAACCAGGAGGCCTTTTCCAGGGTCGGATCGGATAATGTCTTTCAGCAGCAATACGGCGAGTTCTTCACCCGCGAGGATTCGCTGTATCTGGTGGCAGGATGCGACTCCGGGTTGCTGATCCACTGGATCCTGAAACGCAAACGTCCGGAAGGCTCGCGGTTTATCTTCATCGACCATCCCGAGGTTCTGGAACGGCTGCGCGACGAAGGCATTCTGCCCGACGAACCGCCTCCGGGCGTGCTGGTGACCACCGCCGAACACTGGATCAGCCAATCCGAACCATTGGGCATCAAGGAATATTTTTATCTGGATCAGGTGTTCGTGGCCAAGTCGCTGGCCGTGGTGGACGGCATCCACGACGGGTACGTAGGCCTGTTCAACGAGGTGGAACGGACCCTGGGACAGTACCGGTTGCAGGTGAACAACGAAATCGGCAACCGCATATTCATGATGAAAGGTCTGGAAAATCTGGCGGAAAACCGTTTTCCCGCCAGTCGGTTGAAAGACAGCTTCAGCGGTCGGACCGCCATCTTGCTGGCAGGAGGGCCATCGCTTCCGGAGAGTTTTCCCTGGATCCGCGCGCACCGAAACCATCTGACCATTCTGGCCGTGGCGCGGGTGGCGGAACAACTGAGCCGGGAGGGAATCATCCCGGATGTGCTGTTCGCCATCGATCCCCACGACGTGATCTTCCACCAAAGCAAGGGCATGCTGGCGTTGTGGCAGGAGAGCGTGCTGATCAACATGTATCACCTCAACCCCGCCCTGCTCGGCCAGTGGCAGGGACGCAACGCCTACATGGGAACGCTCTTTCCCTGGGAAACCCCCCTCAATCCGACCAACGTCGCCTACCCCGGCATCACCGTGGGCCATCAGGCGCTGGGCATGGCCGTGGACATGGGATTTTCCCAGGTGGTGTTGGCCGGATTCGATCTGTGTTTCAGCCGCGAGGGATTCACCCATGTGGTGGGCAGCATCGAGCAGACCATCGGTCCCTTCATCGCCCGTGGCGACCTGATGGTCAAAACCAACGGAGGCTGGATGGCCGAAACCCGCCACGATTTTCTCAACGCCATTCCCAGTCTGGCGATCCTGGCCCGCTTCGCCATCGAACGGGGCTGCCGGCTGATCAATCCCTGTCCCGGCTCCGCCCGCATCGACGGAGTGGATCACCATCCCTGGGAGAACATCGCCCCTGAGCCCACGACCCCATCCGCCCGCGATCGACTGCGGGAGCTGTTGCCCGCCGAAACCCCGGCCACCCGCACCGCCCACTACCAGATCCTGGACAAGGAACTGGCCAGAATGCGGGGATTGATCGCCAAAGTGAAAGGATTGGCCATCGAGGGACTGGAGTGCAACGACGACCTGTTCGGTCGCCGGGGCAAACCGCCCCACTTCAAGTTCAAGAAACGCATGGACGCCATCGAACAGATCCTGGACGGAGAGTACCGGGAGATCAGCCGTCTGGTCAAACGCTGGGGGCTGGGGGCCATGCTCAAGTTGAGCCGTCCGGACAAAGAACGGGATTGGAGCGACGCGGAGATCGAACGGGCCGGACGCCTCTATTATGAAATCTATCGGGACAACGCCCTCTCCCTGATCAAGCGGCTCGACGCGGTCCGGCAACGGCTGCGCACGCGCATGGAGGAGGAAAAAAACCGCCCGGACTACAAACAACTGCTCAAACAATGGCGCGACGACAACCAGCCAGGTCGCTCCCTGGTGTTCTTGCACCGCCAAAGCCAGACCATCGGCACCCTGCCCGCTCCGGTGCAAGCCGGCTTCATCGCACTGGGCCACGACTTCGCCGCCCTTCTGGCCCAGACCGATCACGACTACAAGCAGTATATCCTCTCCATGCAAAGCTCTCCGCAGGCGGTGCGGGTCAAGGCCCAGGCCCTGTTCCGCAACCGGGAAACGGACCGGTTGCGTCAGTTCGGCGCGAGTCTGGAAAAAAGCTCCCTGGCCGAAAGAACCGAATACAATCACCTGATCCAAGGCTATCTGGATGAACTCGCGGGAAACCCGCAACAGGCCACCCGCCGTTATCGCCAGATCACCCACCAGGCCCTGATCCCCGAGGCCCTGCAACGACTCTTCACCATCGCCTTGCAGACCGGAGACATGCTCACCGCCCTGGCAGTCTCCCAGCGGCTGTCGGAAATCTCCTTGATCCACACCCCCTTTCACGCGGAACTGCTGCGACTCAATGGCCAAGGCGCGGCGGCGGCGGCCATCTTCGAAGAGTATCTCAAGCTCGTGCGCAAGGATTTTGTCACCATGATCAAACTGGGACGGCTCTACCTGGAGTTGGGCAGACCACAAGAGGCCCGAGAGACCTTTGAACGCATCCTGGCCGAGGATCCGGACAATCAGGCGGTACGCACCTTTCTCAACGATCTGGAACAGACCCAAACCGAAGGAACCGCCGCCCCATGATCACCCCCGACCTGCTCGCACGCATCCTGCGCCGCAAGGGATCGATGTTCCAGGAGGATCTGGAGGCGCACCGCACCCAACTGACGGAATCTCTGACCGGGGCCAGCGTGCTGGTGATCGGCGCAGCCGGATCCATCGGCAGCGCGTTCACCCGCGAACTGGTCCGCTGGCCATTGGGCGCATTGAGGCTGGCAGATCCCAGCGAAAACAATCTGGTGGAGCTGGTACGGGATCTGCGGGCCTCGGCCCTCGCCCCCCCCGACAACTTCGCCACCAGCGCCATCGCCCTGGGCAGCACCGAATTCGATCACTTTCTTGCAGCCCACCCCCCTTTCGATTACGTGGTCAACTTCGCCGCTCTCAAACACGTGCGGGCGGAACGGGATCCTTTCACCCTGATGCGCATGCTTCAGGTCAACGTCCTGGCCCTGGACGCACTCCTGGCCCGTCTGGCCCAAGGCCCGATCACCCGTTTTTTTTCCGTCTCTTCCGACAAGGCGGTCAATCCGGCCAATCTCATGGGAGCCAGCAAGGCCCTGATGGAACAGACCCTGTGGCAATGGTCGGACGCGGTTCCCGCCGTGACCGCCCGCTTCGCCAATGTGGCCTTTTCCGATGGCAGCCTGTTGCACGGATTCCTCCGCCGCCTGGAAAAACGCCAACCCCTGGCCGCTCCCCTGGATGTGAAGCGCTATTTCATCTCCCACGCCGAAGCGGGCCAACTGTGTCTGCTGGCCAGCCTCACCGGAGACAACCGCGAGATCTTCATCCCCCGACTGAAGGCGGAACAGGATCTTTCCACCTTTGCCGAAATCGCGGTGCTGTTTCTGCAAGAAGCCGGATACACCCCCCGTCTGTTCGCCGATGATCAAGAGGCCCGCCAGTTCGCCGCCGCCATGCCGCCGGGATGCCGCGAATGGCCCTGTCACTTCACGGTGAGCGATACCACCGGCGAAAAGGACGCAGAGGAGTTCCTGGGCCCGGGGGAACAGGCGGATTTCAGCCGCTATCGTCACTTGGGGGTGATCCGCCATCCGACCCGCACCCCGGAACGCCTGAACGCCTTTCTGACCACCCTGAACCAATTGCGCGCCCAACCCCTGTGGGAGCTTGCCACCATCAGCCAAGCCATGGAACAGGCGGTGCCCGAATTGTCCCACCGGGTGGCGGGCCGGAACCTGGACGGCAAGATGTGATCCCCGAGGCCATGAACACCCTGAAAAAAATCCCGCTGGCGGTACCGGATCTCACCGGCAACGAGGCCCGCTACCTGCAAGAGTGCATCACCAGCACCTTCGTATCGTCGGTGGGGCCGTTCGTGGAGCGGTTCGAGTCCATGGTGGCCGCAGCCAGCGGCGCCAAAGGGGCGGTGGCGGTCTCCTCGGGCACCTGCGGATTGCACGCGGCCCTGATCACCGTGGGGGTGGGACCGGGAGATCTGGTGATCGTCCCCTCCCTCACCTTCATCGCCAGCGCCAACGCCGTGTCCCACTGCGGGGCCATGCCCTGGCTGGTGGATGTGGATCCGGCCACCTGGAATCTCGATCCCGACCTGCTGGAACACATCCTGTCCCACGAAACCCGCCTCCAGGCCGACGGCAACGTGATCCATTGCGCCTCGGGCAGGCGCGTGGCGGCGGTGATGCCGGTGCATACCCTGGGACTGGCGGCGGACATGGAGGCGATCGTCGCCTGCGCCCGCTCCCGCAACCTGCCGGTGATCGCCGATGCCGCCGCCGCCCTGGGCGCCACCCATCGGGGTCAACCCGTGGGGGCGTTGGGGGCTGCGTTGTCGGTTTTTTCCTTCAATGGCAACAAGACCGTCACCTGCGGCGGCGGTGGGGCCATCGTCGGAGACCATCTCCCGCAACTGGCCCTGGCCCGCCATCTCACCACCACCGCCCGCCTGGGATCTGGATACGATCATGACCGGGTGGGCTTCAACTATCGCATGACCAACCTCCAGGCCGCCGTCGGCTGCGCCCAACTGGAACGCCTCGACCCCTTTGTCCAGGCCAAACGCGCCATTCGCGCCCGCTACGACCAGGCGTTCGCCGATCTGGCCGATCGGGTCTCCCCCTTCCCCGCGCCTGTGGACAGCGCCGGAGCCTGCTGGTTTTCCGGATTCGTGATGCGCCGGGCGGCCGATCCTGAAGCCGTGGAACGGTTGCGAACCGGATTGCAGGCCGTCGGCATCGATGCCCGTCCGTTCTGGAAGCCCCTCCATCGGCAACCCCCCTATCGCCAGACCCCCCAAACCCCCCAGCCGGTGAGTGA
This sequence comes from Magnetococcales bacterium, assembly GCA_015231375.1. Taxonomy (GTDB): domain Bacteria; phylum Pseudomonadota; class Magnetococcia; order Magnetococcales; family Magnetaquicoccaceae; genus Magnetaquiglobus. Next base: position 5,632 of record JADGBT010000003.1, read on the forward strand.
CGATCTGTGGTGGCGGGTGGTGACCCTGCCCTGCGCGACGGGTTTGCCGGAAGAAGATCAACACCGGGTCATTCTTGCCGCCCGCCGCCTGCTGACCGGGTAAAAAAGACGACCGAAAGAGGAGCCATCCATCCCAATAGAATGATTTTTCAACTCCCAAACTATGGCCTGTAAATTGCAAACTGGTTCTTTCATTCCGGACTCTTTCATTCCGGGTTCGCTCATTCTTCTGGGCAGTGGCGGACACGCCCGCGTGCTCCGGGATACCCTGAAAGAGTTGGGATGGCTCGACCGGGTGATCGGCGTACTGGCTCCGGTCATGTGTCCAGACGAACAAGCGGCCCTGGAATTGCCGTATCTGGGAAACGATGACCATCTGGACACCCTGGCCGCCGACACGACGCTGTTGATTCACGGCGTGGGATCGGTGGGCGCGAGCGCAGCGCGGGCCGAACTGTTCGACGCCTGCCGAGCCAGGGGATGGGCTTTCGCCTCGGTGATTCACCCGGCGGCCTGGGTTTCGTCTGCGGCCCGGCTCGGCATGGGAACGCAGATCATGGCGCGGGCCGTGGTGCAGACCGGAGTGGTGATGGAAGAGAATGTCTTGATCAACACCGCTGCGGTGGTGGATCACGACTGCCGGTTGGACGCCCACGTCCATGTCGCCTCGGGAGCGGTGTTGAGCGGCGGGGTGCGGGTAGGTCGTGGCGCGCATATCGGAGCCGGGGCGGTGGTGCGTCAAGGGATCGTGATCGGGGCCGGCGCGGTGGTCGGGGCCGGGGCCGTGGTGGTGAAGAAGGTGCGGGATGGATCGGTGGTGATGGGGTGTCCAGCCGGGGAGAGGGGAAAATGAATCGAGGACAGGAGCGTTGGCAGAGCATAGTGATTCGGCCTGAATTGTCGATTCTGGAAGCGGTACGGGTGATCGACAAGGGTGCCTTGCGGTTGGCCCTGGTGACCGACGACGCAGGCCATCTTCAGGGGGTCGTGACCGATGGGGACGTGCGCCGCGCCCTTTTGAAACGCGTGGATATGAAGGAGCCTGTGATGAACATCATGAACCCAGCCCCCACGTTCGCGCGGGCCTCGGACACCCGGGAACGGATGCTCACCATGATGCATGCCAAACGCATCGAACATCTGCCCATTCTGAACGAAGCCGGTTGCGTGACGGGACTGGAGACCATGCACAACCTGTCGGCCCCGGAGTCCCGGGAAAACTGGGTGGTGCTGATGGCCGGCGGTCTGGGCTCCCGACTCTCCCCGCTCACCGACGTGATTCCCAAACCGCTGCTCAAGGTGGGGTCCAAACCGATTCTGGAAGTGATTCTGGAAAGCTTCATCTCCCACGGGTTCTACCGTTTTTTCCTGTCGGTGAACTACCGCAAGGAGATGATCAAGGAGTATTTCGGCGACGGCTCCGCCTGGGGGGTGCAGATCGTCTATCTGGAAGAAAACGGTCGCCTGGGCACGGCAGGATCGTTATCGCTGTTCCCCGAGCGTCCCAAGGAGCCGTTTTTCGTCATGAACGGAGACCTGCTCACCCGCATCCATTTTCAACACGTATTGAATTTCCACCTGGAACACCAATCCCGCGCCACCTTGTGCGTGCGCAAGGTGGAACAGACCGTCCCCTACGGCGTGGTACGCCTGGACGCCCATCGGCTGGTGACCATCGAGGAAAAACCGGTGCAGGAGTATTTCGTCAACGCCGGCATCTACCTGCTCGACCCGGAAGTGCTGCCATTGATCCCCAAGGATCAATACTTCGACATGCCGACCCTCTTCCAAAGCATCATCAAGCAGGGAGAAACCACGGCGGCGTTCCCGTTTCTGGACTACTGGATGGACATTGGCCGCATGGGGGATTTCCGCCAAGCCTGCCGGGATTATCCGGAGGTGTTCGCGGCGTGAAGACAACAGCGGAAGTTTCTGGAGAACAGGCGGGCCGGATGACATCATCGTTCGGCCCGCCTGTTTTTTCAGCTCATGCGGATGGGCGAGTCAACTCTTCGGCCACCTTGCGGATGCGGATCATGGCCTGTTCCAGATCCTGCATCGACGTGGCGAAGGAGATGCGGAAATAAGGATCCAGGCCAAAGGCCGAACCCGGAACCACGGCCACGCCCACGGCCTCCAGCAGATAGGCGGAGAACTCCAGGGTATCGGTGATGCGGGTGCCGTTGGCAGCGGTGGTGTTCATCAGGCCCGCCACGTTGGGGAAGACGTAAAACGCCCCTTCCGGGGAACGGCAGGTGATGCCGGGCATGGCGTTGAGGGCATCGACCACAAAATCCCGCCGCTCACGGAAGGCCTTGACCATGGGCTTGATGCACTTTTGCGATCCGGCCAGGGCGACCGCCGCCGCTTTCTGGGCGATGGAGGTGGCGTTGGAGGTGCTTTGCGACTGCATTTTGGTCATGGCCTTGATGATCTCCTTGGGCCCGACCGCATAACCGATACGCCAACCGGTCATGGAATAGGCTTTGGAGACTCCGCTCACGATCACGGTGCGACTCTGCAAGGCGGGAACCACACCGCTCAAGGTGGCGAAGCGGAACGGCTTGTAGATGATCTTTTCATAAATGTCATCGCTGATCACCCACACATGGGGATGACGCTCCAGCACCGCGCCCAAAGCGATCAACTCTTCGGCGGTGTAGGCCGAACCGGTGGGATTGGAGGGGGAGTTGATCACCAGAAAACGGGTCTTGGCGGTGATGGCGGCTTCCAGTTCTTCCGGAGTCATCTTGAAGCCGTTGGCCTCCTGGGTGGCCACGATCACGGGCACGCCATCGGCCAGCAGCACCATATCCGGATAAGAGACCCAATACGGCGCGGGAATGATCACCTCGTCGCCGGGATTGATGGTGGCCTGGATCAGGTTGAAAAAAGCCTGCTTGCCACCCACGGTCACCACCACCTGATCCGGGGTGAAGGCCATGTTGTGGTCTTCGACATAACGATGAATGATGGCACGATGCAGTTCATCGATGCCTTCAACGGCGGTATACTTGGTAAATCCTTCCCGCAAGGCGCGAATGGCCGCCTTTTTGATGTGTTCCGGGGTGTCGAAATCGGGCTCTCCGGAGCCAAGTCCGATCACATCCTTGCCTTGGGCCTGGAGGGCCTTGGCCTTGGCTGTGATCATCAGGGTTGGCGAGGGCTTTACGTTCTGGATGCGTTGCGATAAAACAGACATGGATCTTTTCCCGGTAGGGCTGACGGTGTAAGGAAGCAAACCGAAAAATGGTATCATGGATCTTTTGGCAACGTCAACAAGGCAGTGCGTCATGACTCTCTCACTATACAACTCCCTGGGCCGCCAAAAACAGCCCTTCGTGCCCCGTGTTCCCGGCCAGGTCGGGATCTATGTCTGCGGCATCACCGCCTATGATTTCTGCCACATCGGGCACGCCCGGGTGATGGTCTCCTTCGATGTTTTGGTGCGTCATCTGCGCGCCAGCGGACTGAAGGTGACCCATGTGTGCAATTTCACCGACATCGACGACAAGATCATCCGTCGGGCGATCCAGGAGGGGATCTCCATCGAGGCGTTGTCGAGCCGTTTCATCGACGCCTTTGACACCGACATGGCGGCGCTGGGGGTGACTCCCCCCGACATCCAACCCAAGGCCACGGAGCATCTGCCGGAGATGCGCGCCATGATCCAGACCCTGATCGACAAGGGACTGGCTTACGAAAGCGGTGGCGATGTCTTTTACGCGGTGGACCGTTTCCCCGCCTATGGACTGCTTTCCGGCAAGCACCTGGATGAACTGGAATCCGGAGCGCGGGTGGATGTGGACAGCCGCAAGCGCAATCCTTTGGATTTCGTCCTGTGGAAAGGGGCCAAGCCCGACGAGCCGCAATGGCCCTCCCCCTGGGGAGCGGGACGGCCCGGCTGGCATATCGAATGTTCGGCCATGGGGGTGAAGTATCTGGGAGAATCCTTCGATCTGCACGGCGGCGGACGGGATCTGATCTTTCCCCACCACGAAAACGAAATCGCCCAGACCCAGGGGGCCACCGGCAAGCCCTGGGTCACCTGCTGGCTGCACAACGGTTTCGTCAATGCGGTGGACGACGCGGGCAACCGGGAGAAAATGTCGAAGAGTCTCGACAATTTCCGCACCATCCGCGAACTGCTTACCGCTTGGCGCGGAGAGACCATCCGCCTGTTTCTGCTCAACAGCCACTATCGGGCGCCCATGGATTTCTCCCTGGAACTGCTCGACGGCGCCCGGGCTGGACTGGGTCGGCTCTACGGTGCCTTGCGCGCTGCCGAAGGGATTTTAGGCACCCTGCCCGAGGCCTATCCTGTGGACTGGGAACACGAACGCCAGGAATACCCGCAAGGCCCTGGCGTCCGTTTCCGCGACGCCATGGACGACGACCTCAACACCCCCCAAGCCATCGCGGTGCTGTTCGAGCTGGCGAAGGGAATCAACCGTCTGGTCAGCGAAGGCGACTCTCCGAGCCAACGGCAGGAATTGACCCGTCATGTAGCCCTGCTGCGGGGGCTGGGGGGCATACTCGGACTATGCGGGGAAGTGCCGGAGGTCCACTTCCGTTTCAATCCCGAGGGGGGATGGAGCGATGCCGAAGTGGAAGCGTTGATCGCCCAACGCAACGAAGCGCGCCGCAACCGGGATTTCCAGACCGCAGACCGCATCCGCGAGGAGTTGACCCAGGCCGGAATCGTCTTGGAAGACTCCCGCGATCACACCATCTGGAGGCGGGAAGCATGAGCGGCGAAGCGGAAGTGGTGTTCGGATTCAATCCGGTGCTGGCGGTGTTGAGCGACGACACCCGACCGGTGGAGAGTCTGATCCTGCTTCAGGGGGTGCGCAGCGGACGGTCGCGGGAGGTGGAACGGCTGGCCGGGGAACGGGGGGTGCGACCCAAATTCGTGGAGCGGGTCACTCTCGACCGCTTCACCGATGGCGGGGTCCATCAGGGGGTGGCGTTGCGGGTGGCGGTACGGGTTCAGCCCACCTGGGAGACGCTGCTGGATCGGCTGGAAGAACAGGGCGATCCAGTCTTGTTGCTGCTGGACGGGGTGGAGGATCCGCGCAATCTGGGGGCCATTTTGCGTTCGGCGGAGGCTTTCGGGGTCACGGCGGTGGTTCTTCCCAAGGACCGTTCCGCGCCCTTGTCGTCGGTGGCGGTGAAGGCGTCCGCCGGGGCGGCCGCGCGGGTGGACACGATCCGGGTAACCAATCTGGCCCGGGCGATCCAGGAACTCCAGGATCGGGATGTGCGGGTGGTGGGTCTGGACGGAGACGCCCCAAACCGTCTGGATGGCGGACAGGAGGATTGGCAAGGCCCCATCGCCCTGGTGCTGGGCGGGGAAGGACGGGGATTGCGCCGTCTGACCCGCGAACGGTGCGATGCCGTGCTGGCCATTCCCATGAGCGGCGCGGTGGGGTCGTTCAACGTGGCCACGGCAGCGGCCATCGCCTTGTACGAACTGCGTCGCCGCCGCCGGACCGCCGGAGATTTCCACCCGACGGCTGCGACGACGACGGGCAGGAATCACCCCTGATCGAGCACGAACTGTCCCTTGCCCACATCACACTCCGGGCACTCCCAATCTTCCGGCAAATCCTGGAAACTGGTGGAGGGGCGAATGTTGCGCCGTGGCAGGCCGATGCGTTCGTCGTAGATGAAATGGCACACCTTGCAGCGCCATTTGCGCATACCCGGTTGTTTTTTCATCGCCTTGCGGACCTGATCCACGATCTGGTTGCGCAACGACCCGTATTGCTGGGGAACCGCGACCTCGATCTCCTTGAGGCAGGCTTTGTAGTCGGCGGTCAACTGGTTTGAAGCCCGGATGATGGCCTCGGCCTCTGGGGTTTGGTTCTTGCTGGCCAGCAGGGAAGCGGCCTGCGGCGAAGCCAGCGAGGATTTCAATCCCAGATCGATGGCGCGGGCGATGAGGGTTTCAAGGAGCGGCGTCGTCATTGTGAGGGCTACTCAAGGATGGACGTTGAATCCTGGGGGAAATGAAACCATGGATCTGACGGCATGAACGTATGGCGTCAGGCGTGACGAGTCACCGGATTGTCATAAGTTCCAACAAAAGCAAAAGCCGGGCCAGCCGGAACAACCGGTTGCCCGGTCTCTCCTGCCGAGTGGTCCACCCCTGGGATCCACCCGGTCCGACCCCGGCCAGCCCGATCAGGGCTGATATTCCATCAACAGTTCTCCCAGGCGCATGTTCAGGATTTTGGCCTGCTCTTTGTTCAGGACCGACCGGAAGGTGTTCAGACAATCCTTCTTGAAGAACTCCATCAAGGCCGGGAACATTTTGTAGTTGAGATTGGCGGTGATCTGAGAGAACTTGAGCAGACTTTCGTATTCGCGGAGGGAGATTTCGTATTCGGTCAGATCGTTGATTTTGCAGTCCATGTACTCGTAGAACTTCTCGACGAACACGAACTGTTCAAACGACTGGGGATCCTTGAGGATATCGTGTTTGACGTAGTTCCCGTTCACATCCTTGGAATCCCTGGAGACGACGAATTTTCCATACTCCAGCATCACGCTCTTGGTGCAGCCTTGTTCCACGTCGATGTCGATGACGATCTGTTCGGCCTTGATGCGATTGCAGAAACTCTCCTTACCATACAACTCCCGGACCACCGCCACCGTATTGTCGAAAACATCCTTTTCCTGTAGCTTCTTGCCAGCGCCATCCATGATCCGATCCCCTGTCACGAGTAGATTGAACACGGCCATCCGTGCGCACCCGACACCCTTCCCGACAGCCATGGCCCACATTGTAGCAGCAACGCCGTGGGAGTAAATCAAAAAACCGACTCAACCGGATGAGGTTTCCAGCTCGGCGGTCATGGCCTCGATGGTCGCCTCCACCCGGGCGACCAGCGCCTTGCGATCGGCGCGGCTCAACCCCTCCGTGGCAATCGGCGTGCCGATCCGCACCCGGATTTCGCCCGGTTTTTTCAGAAACGAGCGTCTGGGCCAGAAGGATCCGGCGTTGTGGGCCACCGGCACGATGGACGCCCCGGCGGCCAGGGCCAACGAAATCCCGCCCGGATGGTACTTGCCGGCCACGCCCGGCGCGGAACGGGTGCCTTCGGGAAAGATCAGCACCGCCACGCCCTGTTCCAGTTGATGTTTGCCGTGTTCGTGCAGACGGTGCAACGCCGCCACGCCCCGGCTGCGGTCGATGGCGATCTGCCCCGTGGCCCGCAAGGCCCAGCCGAACACCGGAATCCAGGTCAGGCTCTGCTTGAGCACCTGGACACACGGCTCAAACAGCGACACAAACGCCAAGGTCTCCCAGGCGGACTGGTGCTTGGACACGATCACATACGGTGGAGCCGGCAGATTCTCCAGCCCCTCCACCCGCTCGCGCAGATCACAACTGACGGCCAGCAACCGACGGCAATACCGGGACCAATCCGCCGCCCAGCCCCGCCTGCGCTCCAGGGAGACCAGCGGCCATCCCAGGGAAATCAACAATCCGAAAACCAGGGTTCCGGCCACCAGCAACGCGAAAAAAAGTCCGGAACGGATCCATCCCTTGACAAGCTGCCATCCCGACATGATAATACTCCATTGATGTCACACAAAAACTTTAAAAAAGCCCCGTTGCGGCCCCGTCATCCAACCCGCACACCGGTTCTTCAAGTCAATCTAACACGCTTTCGAGGTTGCATGAAACCCACGATGGGATACGCCCTGGTTCCGGTCGCCGATCAAGGGGATTTGAATCGCTACCTGGGGGAGATCAACCAGTTTCCCCTGCTCACCCCGGAAGAAGAGTTCCAACTGGCGGTACGCTATCACGAACACGGGGATCTCCAGGCGGCTCACCGACTGGTCTCTTCCTATCTGCGTTATGTGGTCAAAATCGCCAAAGAGTATGTGGACTACGGACTCAGGCTGATGGATCTGGTCCAGGAAGGCTCTCTGGGACTGATGCAGGCGGTAAAGAAATTCAATCCCTACAAAGGATTCCGTCTGGCCACCTACGCCATCTGGTGGATTCGCGCCTCGATCCAGGAGTTCATTCTGCGCTCGTGGAGTCTGGTCAAAATTGGCACCACCGCCATGCAACGCAAACTGTTCTTCAGTCTGCGCCGCAACAAAATCTCCATCGAGCGCCTGGATCACGACGAAGCCTGTCTGCTGGGCCAGAAACTCGGAGCCAAAACCCGTGAAATCCTCGAAATGGACTGCCGCCTCGCCAACCGCGACGACTCTTTGAACCGCAGCACCTTGGATGATGGCGAAGAACTGCAAAACCTCATTCCCGACGCCCGCAGCAATCAAGAGGTCACCCTGCTGGCCGCCGAAACCGCCACCCTCAACCGTCGCGCCGCCGCCCAGGCCCTGCGGGTGCTCAACGAACGGGAACGGGCCATCATCTCCTGGCGCATACTCGACGACACCCCGCTGACCCTGGAAGAGATCGGTCGCAAGCTCGGCGTCTCCCGGGAACGGGTCAGACAACTCGAACAACGCGCCCTAGCCAAGATGCGTCAAGCCATTCTGCCCCTTCCAGCGCCTGTGCCGGTCTGATTCCTTCCCGGCGCGAGTCCGGTTCCTTCCCGGCACAGGTCCGATTCCTTCCCGGCGCGGGTCCGGTTCCTTCCCGGCACGGGTCCGATTCCTTCCCGGCGCGGGTCCGATTCCTTCCCGGCACAGGTCCGGTTCCTTCCCGGCACAGGTCCGGTTCCTTCCCGGCACAGGTCCGGTTCCTTCCCGGCACAGGTCCGATTCCTTCCCGGCGCGGGTCCGATTCCTTCCCGGCGCGGGTCCGATTCCTTCCCGGCGCGGGTCTGATTCCTTCCCGGCGCGGGTCTGATTCCTTCCCGGCGCGGGTCTGATTCGTTCGGATTTCCCTGCCCGCTTTTTCCTGCAATCCCGACCGTTTCACCACGCATCGACCCATCCGGAAGCAATGCGGACCGCGTTAGCCGTGGCGCGTCGCTTCCGGATGGATGAAGGATGGATGATCCTCAATACAGCCCGCCGTCCATCTCCCCCTGACCCTGCCGCCCGCCACCGGGGGTGACGCCGCCACGCGGGGCGTTGCCGGCGCCACTGCTGCTGCCACCACTGCCCCAACGGCTCCCGCCGCCACCCGGAGACGGAGACGCAGGCGCCGCCGGAGCCGCGCTGCCATCCGCCGGTCCCCAACTGCGGGATGGCGGCGCATTGCCGTCAGCAGGAGCCGCCGGAGTCACGCCCCCCTCCTCGCCATCCGTGGTGGCCGCCCCTGACGCGGAAGAACCGCCTTCACCCGCAGCCGGCTCTTCCGCCGTGGGGGTCAAAGGCTGCTGTCCAGGCTTGAAGGCCTCGAAAACCCGTTGACTGGTCTGCGGACCCGGAAGTTCACCGGTTTCCCCATCGATCTCCTCCAGCGAGATGCCCGGCGGCACGGCGAAATCGGTGATCGGCTGGCCCTGCAACGCCTCTTGCATGAAATCGATCCAGATGGGCAGAGCGGCGGTGCCTCCGGTCTCGCCGAGCATGGAGAAATCATCCATGCCCACCCACACCCCGGCCACCAGAGAGGGCGACACGCCGATGAACCAGGCATCCCGATAGTCGTTGGTGGTGCCAGTCTTGCCCGCGATGGGCCGGTTCAAAGACAACGCCTTGCGGGCGGTGCCATACTTGACCACCCCCTTCATCAGGCTGACCACCTGATAGACGCTGGCCGGATTGAGAGTCGGCTTGCCGAACTTGGGGGTATTGATGGATTCGCCGGGCTGGGGAATGATCCGTTCCGGCTCCTGATGACACAACAGACAATCCCCGCCCCCGTGGCGAAACACGGTACGACCGAAACGGTCCTGGACCCGCGCGATGTAGACCGGTTCCACCCGCTTGCCCCCGTTGGCGAAAACCGCGTAGGCCGCCGTCATCTTGAGGGGCGAAAAGCCCATGGAACCCAGAGACAACGACAGATCCTGTCGATCCGCAGGAATCTCCAACCCGAAATTCTTCAGGTACGAGGCGATATAGGAAATGCCGATGCTTTTGGCCAAACGCACGGTCACCAGATTGCGGGAGTGGGTCAAGGCCACCCGCAGCGTGGTGGGTCCGTAATATTTGCGCTCGTAGTTTTCCGGCTGCCACACCTTGGATTCACCGGTGTTGGGATCCCGGTAGGTGATGGGCAGCGGGCTGTCATCGACCCGATCCACCGGGGAATAGCCCTTGTCCATGGCGGCGGTGTAGATGAACGGCTTGAAGGAGGAACCGGGTTGACGCATGCTCTGGATGGCCCGGTTGAACTCACTGCGGGAGAAATCATACCCGCCGACCATGGCCAACACCTGACCGGTATGGGGATCCATGCACACCAGGGCGGCTTCGGCGTTGGGCTCCTGGGCCAGGGTATAGTGGGTGCGTTTGCCTTCCGGCGGTTCCACCAGAATCACATCGCCGGGCGTCAAAAGATCGGCGATCTTCTTGGGAGCCGGTCCCAGATCCCTGCCGTCCCTGTTCTCCTTGGCATCCTTGCGGCGGGGACGGGCCCATTTGATCCCCTCCATGGGCAACAAGGCCTCCTTGCCCGACGTGAGCAGCAGGTGGGCCGGTCCTTGTTTGGGGATATCGAGTACCAAGGCGTGAAGAAATCCACCAGCGGTGGGCTGGGTCTTTTCATGGCTTTTGAGCCAGGCGCCCCGCCCCTGAATCCCCACGTCGGCGATGTGGGCCACCGCCCCCCGATAACCGTGGCGACGGTCGTATTCCATCAAGCCCTTGCGCACCGCCTGCTGGGCCACCCGTTGCAGACGCGGATCCAGGGCGGTATGCACCTCCAGACCGCCGTTGAACAACTGATCGCTGCCCCACTCTTCCAGAATGGTCCGGCGCACGTGTTCCAGATAATACGGAGCGATCTGCTCCAAAGACTCCTTGGGCCGCACCAGATTCAGGGGGGCCTCGACGGCCTCGACGACCTCTTCGGCGGTGGCCAGACCCAACTCCACCATGCGGTTGAGCACCAGTTTCTGACGGGCGCGGGCTTTTTCCGGATCGCGCCACGGGCTGTAGTAGCTCGGGGCCTTGGGCAGACCCGCCAGCATGGCCATCTGACCCAGGGTCAACTCCGAGACATCCCGCGCGAAATAGGCGTGGGCCGCCGCCCCCATGCCATAGGCCCCGGCCCCCATGTAGATCTGATTGAAATACAATTCGAGAATCTCGTCCTTGGTGAACCGTTTTTCGATCTGGAAGGAGAGAATGATCTCCTTGATCTTGCGTTCCATGCTCTTGATGGAGGTGAGCAGAAAGGTGCGGGCCACCTGCTGGGTGATGGTGGAAGCCCCCTGGAGCTTGCGACCACCGGCCTTGAGATTGGTGACCGTGGCGCGGATGATGCCGGTCATGTCGATGCCCGGGTGCTGATAGAAACGGGAATCCTCGATGGCCAGCAGGGCGTCGATCAGCCGTTGGGGCATCTCCGAACGGGGAATGAAAAGACGACGCTGGATATAGAACTCCCCCATCAACTGATAGTCGCGGGCATAGACGCGGGTGAGCAGATTGGGACGGTAATCCGCCAGGCTTTTCAGGGTGGGCAGCCCCTCGGAAAAGTGCTGATAGACCCCCCAGGCCACGCCGATTCCCACCAGAAGCATGAAAATACCCAGCAGGAACAATCGCCAGACCCAACGCCAAAAACCGCCGGAGGCACGTTTGGCAACAGGACGGACCGGCGGTTTGGGCTGCGGTTTGGGCTGCGGTCTGTCGAGAGGCGCGCGCTCCGGTTCCACGGAGCGCGGACTGTTGCGGGTCTCCGGTCGGGTCTCCGGCGGGACCGCCGCAGCGGACGCATCGAGGAACAGATCCGGCTCCCGAGACTCTTCGGGCAGGGAATCGAACAGATCCGGCTCGATGACATTCCGACCCGGATCATTTTTTTTGCGTACCGTACCCATGGTGAATTCAGCCTTTCATGGTCGGATGAACGATAGGTAAAGACGGGACCGTGACAAAGGGTGCATTGCCACTGAGCCTCTCTTCCATTAAAGTGATCCTGCTTTTTAGACGATTCATCACCATCCGTCCAGATTCCTCATGCCAAAAAACGGACCGAAAAAGCACCATGATCCCTTTTGCCTCTTTTGACAAGCCCGTGGTCGGTCTGGACATCGGCACCACGGCCATCAAGGCGGTGGAATTGCGCCGTTCCGGACGCCAATGGAGCGTTCACCGGGTCGGCTGGAAACCGCTGCCCCCCAAGGCCGTTGCCGGCGGCAAGATCAAGGAAAAAGAGATCGTCGTCCAGACGCTCCGGGAACTGTGGGCCGAATGCCGCTTCGGATGCAAGCGCGTTGCCATCGGCGTCGGCGGACCCTCGGTGATCATCAAACGGATTCCACTGGCTCTGATGAGCGAACTGGACCTGGAAGATCAGATCGCCCTGGAAGCCGAAGAGCATATCCCGTTCGACATCGAAGAGGTCTATCTGGACTTCCAGATCCTGGAGCGTGGCGCCGAACAGATGGATGTCATGCTCACCGCGTGCAAGAAAGAGCTGGTGGACAATCGTCTGGAGGCGCCACGCGAGGCGGGTCTGAATCCGGTGCTGTGCGATCTGGATCTGTTCGGCATGATCAACGCCTTCGGGCAGTTCTGTCCCGCCGCCGCAGGGAGCCACCCCCCCAAGACCGCCAAGAACCACAAAAGCGATCCTGCCGCAAAAATCGAATCCACCGCCCTGGTCAATGCCGGGGCCTCTCATCTGAGCGTGGCGATTCTGACCCACGGCGTGCCGGAGTTCATCCGCGATCACGCCTTCGGAGGGGAACGTCTGCTGCAAGAACTCCAGCAGCAGAACAACCTGAGCGCAGAAGAGGCCGAACAGATGATCCGTCAGGGACACGACAGCCAGAATCGCCCCTGGTCCCCGGCCCAGCGGCAACCCATGATTCAGGCGTTCGCGGAACAGATGTCCGGCCTGATCCGGCAATCCGTGGATTTCCACAACGCCTCCCATGGCAACCAGAAGGTCGGATCGGTGCATGTTTCCGGCGGCTGCGCCCTGCTGCCCGAACTGCCCGCCCGCCTGGGAGAACTGCTGAATCTGCCGGTACACAAGGTCAATCCCGTGTCGGGTCTGCATGGAACCGTTCCAGCCGCGTTGCGACCGGACAACGCGACGGGATTCCTGGTGGCTTTGGGATTGGCCCTGCGGGGAGACGCGCCATGAAACTGCACATCAATCTGCTGCCCTACCGCCCGGCGCGACGACTGGCGAAGGTCAACCGGCTGTTCATGACCTGGGGCGCGGTGGCCCTGGTGGGCATGCTGCTGGCCTTTTTCGCCAACACCCGCATCGAAGCGCACATAGAGGAACTCACCGCCAAGAAGCTTGAACACGAAGAGACCCTGAAACGGCTGGAAAAACAGCTCGGAGAGATCGCCGAAATCAAGGCCAAGCGGGAACTGGTCAAGCAGCGGCTGGAGCTGGTGGCCCAGTTGAGCCGCTCGCGCGATCTGACGTTGCGGGTGCTGGACACCTTGAGTCAACAGATTCCGGAAAAGGTGTGGCTCACCCGCCTCTCCACGCGGCAAAACGCCCTGGAACTCATGGGCGAGGCCCAGTCCAACGCCATGGTGGCGGATTTCATGAGCGCCCTGGAACGCTCTCCCCATCTGGCCCATGTGGACCTGACCCGGGTGGCCCGTCCGGCCAAGGCCCAGTCGGAGATGAAGGAGTTCACCGTCACCGCCCGGATCGTCCCGCCGCCGGAACCCGAGGATCCCAAAACCCAGACACCGACCCGGACGGGAGCGCAGCCATGAGCCTGGAACTTGGATTCGACCCGGGTCAACTGTTGCGGCTCAAACCGTTGCAAAACGCGGGGATCGCCCTGGGGATCCTGGTGGTGATCGCCATCGGTTATTGGCATTTCTTCCTGAAGGATCATCAGGTGACCATCGAGCGTCTCGACGCCGAAATCATCCAGCAAGAAGAGACCATCCGCTCCCGTCAGACCATGTTGCGTCAGCTTCCGGCGTTGCGCAAGGAGCTGGCCGAGCTGAAAAAACTGGAGGCGGAAGCGGCGCGCAAGCTGCCGGCGCGCAAGGACATTCCCGCGCTGCTCACCGACATTTCCAACGCCGGACACGAACAGGGACTCACCTTCGTGCTGTTCGCCCCCAAGGCGGAACTGCTGGCCGACATTCACGCCGAAGTCCCGGTGGAAATGCAACTGCAAGGATCCTTCCACGAAACGGCACTGTTCATGCAAACCATTGCCCGAATGCCCCGCATTGTCACGATCAACGACACCCTGATGACACCGGACAAAAACGGCGTCCTGCTGACCACCACCAAAGCGACCACCTATCGTTTTCTGGACGCCGAGGAGTTGGCCGAACAGGCGCAAAAAAAGGCCAAGAACGCCAAGGGGGCAAAACCGGCGGACAAAAAACAGGATAAACAGAATCCATGATGCGACTGGCCATGACGCGACTGGCCCTGGTGATACGACTGGCCCTGGTGACGGGCATGACCGGCTTCGCCGCCAACGCTGCGGCCACGGAGCCGCCGCCCAGAAGCGAAGAACCGCCCTACCGTCTGGCGGGCAAACGGGATCCTTTCCAAACCCCCGCCGGGGTGGAAAAAAGTCGGATGAACGAAACCGCCGACCCGACCCCGACCACGCCCGCACGTCCCAGGGAGCCGCTGGAGGCCTTTCAACTGGACAGCCTCAAACTGGTGGCCATCCTGCGTTCCAACGCCGGCTGGCCCCCGGCGGCCATGGTCCAGGATCCCCAGGGCAAAGGTCATCTCGTGCGTCAAGGATTCCACATCGGCACCCGCGAAGGGGAAGTCCTGGAGATCGGCGATGGCGTGGTGACCATCCGCGAACCTCCCCCATCCCTGGAGGGCGCACCCAGAATCATCACCCTACGGTTGCATGAAGAGAAAACTCCATGATGCGTACCGCTTCGTTGTTCTCATCGATCTTCGCGCTGCTGGTGCTCGCCGGATGTCTGGCCTCCCAACCCCCGGCGCCCGAAGCCGCCAATCCGGCGCAACAGGCGGCCAGACCTCCGACGCGCATTCTCGAAGTGAGCGCCCGCGAAGAGTCCCGAGGCACCCACATCTCCGTGAAGGCCGACGGTCCCCTCACCCACCGTCTCTACCAAAAAAGCGACCCCCCCAGAATCCTGTTGATCTTTCCCAAGACCCCGCTGGATCACGCCATCCAACCCCGATTGGTGAATCTCGCCACCGTGGCCGGACTCTTTCCCGGAGAGACCCCGGAACACGACGGACAACTGGAACTGACCCTGCCGGCCATGCTGGAATACGATCTCAAGGAGACCAGCTCGGGTCTAGAACTGACCGTGCTGGCCCCAAAGCGTCAGGAGAGCAAAAACCGTCCCGAAATCCGCGACACCCGCATCACCCGTGTCACCGAAGGCAGTGAAATCCGCTTTCTGGGCACCGGACCCTTTCCGGAACCGAAAATCTTCCGCACCGAAGATCCCCCCCGCATGGTGGTGGATCTGCCGGGCATTCCCGGTCCCGGCGAACCCAAAAGCCTCACCGTCTCCACCCCGGAGGTGCTGCGCGCCCAACTGGCCAGCGCTCCGGGAAAGACCCGGCTGGTGGTGGATCTGGCCCACGCGGGCATCGCCTACCGGCTCGATCGGGACGCAGGCGGTCCTTTCATCCAACTGACCTTGCGGCCGGATGTGGCCGGAACCCCCTCGGTCACTCAGGTCACCTTCGCCCGCGACGGCGCGGACGCGCTGACCCGCATCCAGTTGGACCGGGAAGGATTCGCCACCCATGGCCAGCGTCAGGGCAACGCGCTGACCGTTCAACTCAAAAAAACCAAGGCCGCCGAAAAATGGATCCGGCGCATGGACGTGCGCGCCTTCGGCGGACCCGTGGAATACGTGGATCTGAAGCCCGAAGGCGACAATCTCCAGGCCACCTTGCACCTGAACCGCTCCGCCGGTCCGCACGACATTCTCCAAAAGGATCGGGAACTGCTGATCCGGGTCAAGTCCGCCGCCACCAACCCGGATCCCAACGCACTGTCGGAATTTCCCTACGCGGGCCAAAAGGTCTCCCTGGACGTCAAGGAGATCGACATCCAGAATGCGTTGCGTTTCATGGCCGAAGTGGCCAAGATCAATATCATCCTGGCCGACAGCGTGACCGGCACCTTGACCATGCGCCTCGAAGAGGTGCCCTGGGATCAGGCCCTGGACCTGATGCTCGAAGCCAAGCAGTTGGGCAAGGTGCGGCAGGGCAACGTGCTGCGCATCGCCCCCCTGGAAGAGATCCAGAAATCGGCCAAGGCGCGCATCGTCGAACAGAACAATCAGAAACAACTGGAACCCGTGGTGACCGAAATGATTCCGGTCAGTTTCGCCCAGGCGGAGAAGATCCAGACTCTGCTCCAGGAGGGAGACCAGGCCAAAGGAACCCGCATTCTTTCCGAACAGGGAAGCGTCGCCTTGGACCAGCGCACCAACACCTTGATCGTCAAGGAGGTGGCGGGCAATCTGGCGCAAATCCGCGAACTGGTGGGCAAGCTGGATCACCCCATTCCCCAGGTGCTCATCGAGGCGCGCATCGTCGAAGTCTCGCGTGACAATGCCGCCTCCCTGGGCATCAACTGGGGTTTCAATTACAAGAAAAACGACAAATGGGCCTTGTCCAGCGGCATCAGCAATGCCAACGAAGCCCACACCGTCAGCGCCAATACGTCAGACTCCCCGCGTCTGCCCATGACCGCCAGTCCGCCGATGAATTTCCCCTTCATGCCCGCCGCCCCCGGCACACCCGGTTTCGGCAGCGTGGGATTACACTTGGGAACCCTCTCCCCGATGCTGGATCTGGACATCGAACTCGGCGCCATGGAAAATACCGGCAAGCTGACCGCCATCGCCAGTCCGCGCATTCTCACCACCAACAAACAAAAGGCGGTCATCACCCAAGGCTCCAGCCAGCCCTACCCGACCCGCGACTCCACGGGCGCGGTCACCTATTCGTACATCGACGCCACCTTGAGTCTGACCGTCACCCCGCAGATCACCCCGAACGGATTCATCATCCTGGACGTGGTGACCACCAACAACGAAGTGGGCGCCAGCAGCGGTGTGGCGCCGCCGCCCATCAGCAAACAAGAGATCACCACCAACGCCCTGGTCAAAGACGGCGAGACCATCGTGCTCGGCGGCATCTACCGCACCAAAGAGAGCGACCGCACCCTGGGCATCCCGCAGATCAGTGAAATCCCCCTGCTGGGCTGGCTGTTCAAGCAGGAGAGCCAAGACAACAAACAGGTGGAGTTGATGGTCTTCATCACTCCCCGCATCATCGAGCAGACCCCATGAATCCATCCCCGCGCACCCTGACCGTGGCGCTTGGACCACGCTCTTATGACATTCTCATCGGCTCCGGGATTCTGTCCGCGATCGGCCCGGAACTGAAAACACGCTTTCGCGGCCAACGGGTGGCCGTGGTCAGCAACGAAACCGTGGCCCCGCTCTATCTGGCCCAGACCCGGCGGTCGCTGGAAGAGGCGGGATTCCGGGTCACGCCGATCATTCTTCCAGACGGAGAGAGTCACAAGAACTGGATCACCTTGCAGCGCATCTTCGACGCCCTGATCGAAAACCGGTTCGAGCGGGGAGACGCCCTGCTGGCTTTGGGAGGCGGGGTGATCGGCGACATGACCGGTTTCGCCGCCGCCTGTCATCAACGCGGCGTCCCCTTCGTGCAGGTGCCCACCACCTTGCTGGCCCAGGTGGACGCCTCGGTGGGCGGCAAGACCGGCATCAACCATCCGCTGGGCAAAAACCTGATCGGCGCCTTTCATCAACCCTGTCTGGTGCTGATGGATGTCGATACCCTGGCCACCCTGCCCCAACGGGAACATCGGGCCGGACTGGCGGAGGTGATCAAATACGGGGTCATCTGGGACAAAGAGTTGTTCGGGCTGCTGGAAACACGTCTGGAGACCATCCTCGCCGGAGAGCCTTCCCTGCTCACCGAACTGCTGCACCGCTGCTGCGCCATCAAGGCGGAAATCGTGGCCATGGATGAACGCGAACTGGGCACGCGGGCACTGCTGAATTTCGGTCACACCTTCGGGCACGCCATCGAATCGTTGACCGGCTACGACGCCTGGCTGCACGGCGAGGCCGTGGCCGCCGGCATGGTGGTGGCCGCGCGCTTCGCCACCCGGCTCGGCCTGTGTCCGGCGGAAGCCAGCGAACGGGTGTGCGCCCTGATCCAACGGGCCGGATTGCCGACCCGGCTGCCCGCGTATCCGGTTGACCACTATCTGGAAGCCATGATACACGATAAAAAAGTTGCATTTGGCAACATGCGCTTCATCCTGCCCGAAACCATCGGACGGGCCGTGGTGCGGGACAATCCTTCGGCAGCCGACCTGACGGCCACTCTCGCAGCCCACATGGAGTCATAACCACCCGCCAAGGAGAGGGCATGAACCGATCCATCCATCATATTCCCATCGCCTATCGTATTACCGCGTGGTTTTCCATACTTATTATTCTATTGGTCATGCAGTTTCTGCTCTTCGACGCCCAGAATCAAAAACTCATCGACATCCACGACCGACTGGTCAAACACCCTTTCACCGTCACCAAAGCCTCGCTTCGCCTGGAAAAACGCGTCGTCGAAATCCGCCTGTACAGCGATCTGATCCTCAACGCCCACTCGCCCGACGAAATCCAAAAGATCGAACATCAGCTTCAGGAGTCCTGGAACGGCCTGAAAGAGAACATGAAAATCATCCAGGAACGTTTCCTGGGCGACATGAACCGGGTCACCGAGACCCAAACCCTGCTGGACGCCTGGTGGCACACCCTGCAACAAAGGGAAATCGTCTTGCTCCTGGACAACCGCGCCGCCGAGGCCCAGGCGCTGCACACCTCCCCGGAACACCTGAAGCGGATGGAGCGGATCCACGAAAATCTCCACTACATCGTCCAGTTCGCCCAGAACAAACTCCGCGCGATCTCCGGGGAGTTCGATCACAGCGCGACGGCGGCCCGACAGGTGGTCTTGCTGTTTTTTTCGGCGATCCTGCTGTTCGGTCTGCTGGTGGCGGTTCTGGCCACCCGCGCCATCACCCGTCCGCTGCGGGAGATGAACGACGCCGTAACCCGCATCGCCTCCAAGAACTTCGCCATCACCGTGCCCGGCACCGAAAGAAAGGATGAATTCGGCACCCTGGCCCGCTCCATCGGCATTCTCCAGGGCATGGCCCGGCATATCGACGAGGAGTCCTGGATCAAAAGTCAGGTCAATCAACTGTCGGTGCAGTTGCAGCAACTCTCGGATCCGGGTCTGTTCGCCCATCAGGTGATTCACCATCTGACCCCTTTGCTCAACGGCAGTCACGGAGCCTGCTATCTCCACGACGAAGACCGGAAGGTGCTGGAACTCAAGGGCGGCTACGGCCTGGACGACCTGAACCAGG
This sequence comes from Magnetococcales bacterium, assembly GCA_015231375.1. Lineage (GTDB taxonomy): Bacteria > Pseudomonadota > Magnetococcia > Magnetococcales > Magnetaquicoccaceae > Magnetaquiglobus. Next base: position 25,113 of record JADGBT010000003.1, read on the forward strand.
CCCGGCAGATCATCGCGCTCGGAGAGAATCAGGTGGGATTGTGCGCCCAGACCGGTCAGACGATCCTGCTGTCCGACCTGCCCAAAGGGTATGTCAAGATCGCCTCCGGCCTGGGAGAGGCCAAACCCCAAACCCTGATCCTGATCCCGTTGCGCTTCCAGGAACGCACCCTGGGGGTGGTGGAGATCGCCTCCTTCCAGGCGTTCACTCCCACCCATCACGCCCTGCTGGAAAACATCCAGCCGGTGATCGGCATCAATCTCGAAAGCCTCTACCGCCTGCAACGCACCCGCAATCTGCTGCACCAGTCGGAACGCCAGGCGCAACAGCTCCGCCAATCCGAAGCCGAACTCCAGGTCCAGGGGGAGGAACTCCAGGCGATAAACGCCACCTTGCGCTCCAAAAGCGCGACCCTGGAACAGCAGGCCATGGAGCTGCGCCGTTCGGAAGAGGAGCTCACCACCCAGGGCGAGGCCCTGCAAGTCGCCAACGAGGAGCTGCGCACCAAGAACGAAACCCTGGAACGCCACACCCGCGCCTTGCAAGAGGCCCGGCAGGTCGCGGAACGCAACGCCGCCGAACTCGAACAGGCCTCCCGATACAAATCCGAGTTTCTGGCCAACATGTCCCACGAGTTGCGCACGCCGCTGAACAGTCTGCTGATCCTGTCCCGCGCCCTGGCCATCAATCCGGAAGGCAACCTCAACGAAGACCAGAAAGAATCAGCCCAGATCATCCACGACAGCGGTCAGGATCTGCTGATGCTGATCAACGACATCCTGGATCTGGCCAAGGTGGAGTCCGGCAAGATGGAGCTGGCCCTGGAACCGGTGAGCCTGGTGCAACTGCTCGCCAATCTGGAGCGCCGTTTCACCCCATTGGCCCAGGACAAAGGCCTCGCCCTGACCCTGCGGGCCACGCCCCACACGCCAGCCACCCTGCGCACCGATCCCCACAAACTGGGCCGGATTCTCACCAATCTGCTCGCCAACGCCATCAAGTTCACCGATCAGGGGGAGGTGACCCTCAGCGTGGATCTCCTCTCCACCCCAGGCTCCACCGCCTCCGCCACCAGCCCGGATGAACGGGTGTGGCTCGCCTGGACGGTTCACGATACCGGCATCGGCATTCCGGCAGGACAGGAGGAGCGCATCTTCCAGGCTTTTCAACAGGTGGATGGCACCACCAGCCGCCGTCACGGGGGGACCGGTCTGGGACTGACCATCGCGCGCGAGCTGGCCACCCTGCTGGGTGGAGAGATCCGGGTCGCCAGCACTCCCGGTTCCGGCAGCCGTTTCACCCTCACCCTGCCGATCCCCGCACCGGCAGCCGACCCCGACTCCGCCTTGGCATCGGCCACCCTCCCCGGCTCCACCCCCCACACCCGGCGCCCGGATCCGCTTTCCCCGGCTTCGATTTTCCCGGCTTCGGGTTCCTCTGCTCCGCCCCCCCTTCCGGCCCATCAAAAGAAAACCATTCTCATTGTCGAAGACGATCCAGTCTTCGCGCGCATTCTCAACAATCTGGCCCAGGACAAGGGATTCTCCCCCATCCTGGCCCCGGACGGAGAACAGGGACTGACGCTGGCCATCCGCCATCTTCCTTCGGGGGTGATTCTGGATTTGACCCTGCCGGACATGGATGGCTGGAGCGTGCTCAAGCAACTCAAATCCAACCCGGTCACGCGCGAGATTCCGGTTCATGTCATCTCGGCCCGCGACGAAAGCGCCTTCGGCACGACCCAGGGAGCGACGGACTACTGGGTCAAGCCCATTGGCCGGGAACAGATCGAAATCGTGATGAACCGGATCGCCTGCAGTCAGGGTGGACTGCTTCAGCCCCGCCACGTCCTGGTGATCGAGGACGACCCCAACGCCCGCAAGGCCATCGCCACGTTGCTGGAGGAGTCCAGCGAGGTCAAGACCACCTGCGTGGCCAAGGCCGAAGAGGCCCTGGCGCGACTGGGAGAGGAACCTTTCTGCTGCATGGTGCTGGATCTGAACCTGCGCGGGATCAGCGGCTTCGAGTTGCTGGAGCGGGCCACCACCAATGGCTTGCGTCTGCCGCCGGTGATCATCTACTCTGGACGCATGCTGTCCGATCAAGAAACCCTGTATCTGCGGCAATACACCGATCACATCATCATCAAAGGAGAGCGCTCCCCGGAACGGTTGCAAGAGGAGGTGGCCCAGTTTCTCCATCAGATGCAACACGTCCCGACCGGCTCCTTTCCTCCGGCGACCGCCATCAATCCCGCGATCCACCAGATTCCGGCCCTCAAGGACAAGACGGTCTTGATCGTAGACGACGACATGCGCAACATCTTCGCCCTTTCCAAGGCGTTGCGCGCCCGGGGATTGCAGGTGCTCATGGCCCAGGACGGCATCCGCTCCATGACCCAGTTGCAGGCCCATCCGGAAATCGATCTGGTGATCATGGACATCATGATGCCGGAGATGGACGGCTACACCGCCATGCGCACCATTCGCAGCCACGCGCACTGGCAGGATCTGCCCATCGTGGCCCTCACCGCCAAGGCGATGAGCGGAGAACGGGAAAAATGTCTTCAAGCCGGCGCCAACGACTATCTGGCCAAACCCGTGGATCTGGATAAACTCATGGCCATGATGCACCACTGGCTGACCCGGACACCATGACCGATCCCCAGATTCACGCCATCGAGGTGCAACTGCTGCTGGACGCCTTGCGTCTGCGTCACGGCTACGACTTCAATCAGTACGCCCGCGCCTCGCTGGAACGTCGGCTCCATACCCTCTCCGTCTCCCTGGGATACCACACCTTGTCGGCGATGATCCCCAGACTGCTCCACGACGCGACCTTCGTGGACGAGGTGATCGCGCATGTCTCGGTGCCGGTCACGGAGATGTTTCGCGATCCGTCCCTGTATCTGGGATTGCGGGACCGGGTGATTCCCTATCTGGCCACCTATCCCCGCATTCAGCTCTGGCTGCCCGGCTGCGCCACCGGCGAGGAGGCCTACTCCCTGGCCATCTTGCTGCACGAAGAGGGCCTGCTCAACCAGTCCACCCTGTTTGCCACCGACATCAACGATACCGCCCTGGCCCAGGCCGAATCCGGCGTCTTCTCCAAGGACAAACTGCGACAATTCACCAGAAATTATCAGTTGTCCGGAGGAAAGGGGGTGCTGGAAGACTATTTCCGCTATCATGACCAGTCGGCCACCATTCACGACCGGATCCGGCAGAAAATCGTCTTCGCCCATCACAATCTGGTGTCGGATGGCGACTTCGCGGAAACCCACCTGATCTACTGCGCCAATGTCTTGATCTATTTCAACGACGCACTGAGAAACCGGGTACTCGATGTGTTCCGCAAAAGTCTGGTGCGCGGCGGTTTTCTCTGTCTGGGCCCCCAGGAAAGACTGCTGGGATCCGGAGAAGAGTCCCGCTTCGCCGAACTCGATCCGGGATGCCGGATCTATCGCTCCCATCCACCGCAATCCGATTCTTCCCCCACCCATGACCAGGATGTGTCGTCATGAATGAACCCTTGCCCAAACTGTTGATCGTGGATGACGTGTTGGCCAATCGCGTGGCCTTGCGCAAACTGTTGCGACAGGTGCAGGTCGAAATCCTGGAAGCGTCATCGGGCAATCAGGCTTTGAATCTCTGTCTGGAACACGAATTCGCGCTGATCCTTCTGGATGTGCAGATGCCGGACATGGATGGCTACGAAGTGGCCACCCTGCTGCGCGGCGAGGAGCGCACCCGCGATTATCCGATCATTTTCGTCACGGCGGCCTACAAGGATCTCTCCCACCGGGTCCACGCCTACGGGGTGGGGGCGGTGGATTACATCGAAAAACCCATCGACGATTATACGTTGCTGTCCAAAATCCGCATCTTCTTGGAACTGTACTACCGCCGCACCACCATGTCCCGACTGCTCAACGAGCTGGCCACCAGCAACGCCAAACTGCTCAAGGAGATCATCGAACGGGAAAAGATCGAACAGGAACTCCGGGAAGCCAAGGAACGGGCGGAACGGGCCGCCAAGGGCAAAAGCGATTTCCTGGCCGCCATGAGCCATGAAATCCGCACCCCGATGAACATCGTGCTGGGCTTGAGCGGCGTGCTGCTGGAAAGCGAACTCAAACCCGAGCAGCGCCACTTCGTGGAAATGATGCACCGTTCCGGAGGCGCGCTGCTGGCCATCATCAACGACATTCTCGACTACTCGCGCATCGAGTCCGGCCAGTTCACCCTGAACGAGGCCCCCTTCTCACCCGGCACCTTGGTGGAAGAGATCTCCCACCTGATGCGCCTGTCCGCCGAACAAAAAGGACTGAAACTCCAGGTCAACGTCACCCCCGCGACCCGGTTGACCATGCTCGGAGACGATGGACGGGTGCGACAGATTCTGCTCAATCTGTTGGGCAACGCCATCAAGTTCACCAACCAGGGGGAGATTCAGGTGGATCTGGATCTGCATCCCACCCAAAAGGAGTACCTGTTGTGTACGGTGTCGGACACCGGCATCGGCATCGCGCCGGAGTTCCAGACCCGGATCTTCGAGCAGTTCTCCCAGGCCGACACCGGCATCACCCGTCGCTACGGCGGCACCGGACTGGGACTGTCCATCTCCCGCAAGCTGTTGAGCATGATGGGCGGAGAACTCTGGCTGGAAAGCCGTCTGCACGAAGGCAGCCGTTTTCACTTCACCCTGCCCGTGCGCCAGATCGAACCCCAGACCCCCTCCAACGGAATCACGACACTCCCGGCCACCGAAGCACGCCGCCTGAAAATCCTGCTGGCCGAGGATTGTTCCGAAAACCAGTTTCTATTTCAGCTTTATCTGGAGTCGTCCCACGAGTGTGTGGTCACGGTCAACAACGGTCAGGAGGCCCTGGAACAGCTCGATCAGGAGCGATTCGATCTGGTGCTGATGGATCTGGAAATGCCAATCATGGATGGTCTGACCGCGACCCGTCTCATCCGGGAGTGGGAACGGGAGAAGGGATTGCCCCCCCTCACCATCCTGGCCTTGAGCGCCCACGCCACCCACGACAAGAAACAAGAGAGTCTGGCCGTCGGATGCAATGGCCACTTGACCAAGCCGGTGAGCAAACGGGAACTGCTGGAAGCGATCAATCAGACGCCCGTGTCACCCCGATGAAACCACTCCACCGGTCAGGCCCGACGCTTCGGGCCCGACCAGTGGGGGATTTTGAAATGGGAACGGTTCAGCGCTTGAACTGTTGCACGTAAAAGAAGAACTCGACAAAGAACAGACCGGCATCGCACTTGAAATACTGCTTGACGCTATCAAAATTACTTTTATACTGCATTTTGTAATCGGTACCGGTGATCAGGGTGGGGGGGGTGAGGTTGATGTTGCCAAAGCGGGTGCCCAACCGGGTCTGAACCCCACCGGCGGCGATGTTGGCCAACTCCCCGAAGCCATCCCCGGCCTCGCCGACAATCGAGTCATACGCCTCGCCGGAAAACGCCGAGGCCAGTTCGATGGCCGAGTGAAGCGGGGCCGCCAGATGGATGCCACCATTGATCCCGCCGGAAAAATTGATCACCACAGTCACTTCGGAACTCGGTGGACGGTAGTCGTCATCATCTTTCTTGCTGACCGTGGGGCCGTTTTCAAGCTCCATGACAAGATAGGCGGAAAACATTTCGTGAACCGCGTCCTTGATCAAACCGGCAAACTCTGTTTTCAGTGTCATCGGTTCATATGCCCCCAGATGGATGGATGAAAAAAATAGAGAATCCGACGCACCCACGCCTCAGGAAATTTCTCTCAACCTGACTCTAACTTTCAATAATTAAAAAAGTTGTCAGTCATGCCTGGAGTGTATCAGAGCCTCCGGCAAAGAGCAACGCTCAAAGCACCCCGCACTCCACGAACAAGGCGTGATATTGAGCGGCGATCCGCTCCCAGTCCAACCCCTGGACGGTTTCCAGCCCTCCGGTGCGCAGCCGCTCCCGCAACGCCGGATCGCGCATCAACGCCACCACCTGTTCGGCCATGCGGGCCGCATCCCCCACGTCGGACAAGAACCCGTTCTGGCCATCCAGGATCCAATCCGCCGGCATGCCCATGCGGCTGGAAACCACCGGCACGCCACACGCCCAGCTCTCCATCAACGCCTTGGGGCCTCCTTCGGCCCGGGAGGTGATCGCGTACAGATCCAACGCCTGATAATAAGAGACGATCTGCCGATAATCCTCCAAAAAACGATGACGATACGCAATGCCCAACCGCTCCAGCCCGGCCTTGACATACCCTCTGGCCGGACCGGTCAGCAGCACCATCAAACCCGGATGCACCCCGCGAATCCGCTCCAGGAGTTCCAGAAACAGATCCGGCCCCTTGACCGGTTTCGGTTCCAGCCCATCCCCCCACCCTGTCCCATCCTTTTGAAAGGAACCGATGCAAAACGCCTCCGGGGGAATGCCCAACTCCGCCCGCAGGGCCGCCCGTCGCGCCGCATCCGCAGGCCGGAACCGCTCCAGATCCACCCCCAAAGGGATCAACTCGATCTTGTCACCGGCCACGCCTTGTTCCATCAGCACCCGACGGGAGACCGTACACGACACGATCACCTTGCGCACCCGCTCCAACGCGTCGGGCAACTGGGCGAACATCGACTCCAGCCTCGGGTCTCCGGAGCCGGATTCGCCATGAAACCAGATGAGAAACAAAGCGTTGGAGCGATGCAACCGCTCCCGTGGACCAAAAAAGAACGCGCCCCGATTGCCGAATACCACCACCTGATGCCGCAACGACCACGGCGCGGTGATGATCGGCACCCGCTCTCCAAGTCGCTTTTCCAGCCCCCCGGCAATGTAGTGGGCATCCCACTTGTACGACCAGTTGGCCGCGTCGGTGACATAATGGACCCGACGCCGCCAACGCCCGCGCACCTCCTGCTCCAGGGTCGTGAACCACGAACGCGGATCCATGCTCATGGCTGCCGCCCCCGGAGGCCGATGGCGCTGGCCGGATCTTGTTTCATTTCCTTGCCCTCTGTTATCCTGCCCCGACCAGATACACTCGCCACGGGGTGCCAGTCGGCGCCGACATCGGAAATCCCATGATCCATCTCCTCTACTCCGCCGATTACGAACTCTATCTGGGCCGCCTCTGCCAGCCGGAACACGCGGTGCTGATCGAACCGACCACCCACCTGCTCACCACCTGCGAACGGCTCGCCATTCCCCTCACGCTGTTTGCCGACGTGGCCTGTCTGTGGCGCTATCGGGAGTGGCAACGTCCGGACTTTCCCGATCAGGCCGAAGCCCAACTGGCGGAAGCGATCCAGCGGGGTCACGATGTCCAGACCCATCTCCACCCGCATTGGACCCAAACCCGCCTGGAGGACCAGCGCTTCGTCTTCCAGCCCGAACACTATCTGCCCGGCACCTTCTCCCCGGATCCTCAAGAACGCCGCCACCTGACCCGCTCCTGGCTGCAACGGGCCTCGACCTACCTGACCACCCTGCTCTCCCCCCAGGTTCCCCCCCAGGCCCCAGCCTATCGCTGTCTGGCCTTCCGGGCCGGAGGCTACGGGCTGCAACCCGACGCGACCATGCTCCTCCAGGTGCTGCACGAAACCGGATACCGCATCGATTCCAGCATCATTCCCGGCGCCCGCATCGCCTCGTCGGTGCAACAGGTGGATTTTTCCAACGTGCCCACAGCGGGCAACTACTGGATCAGCCACACCTCCGGCCTGACCACGCCCGCCCCGTGGGGATCGGGTCTGTTTGAAATCCCCATCGGCGCCCACCGCCTCACCCGACCGCAACGGCTGCGGGTGCGCGCACCCCAGGCGCTGCGTCAGGCTGTCGCCATGCTCACCGGCCAGACCCCTCCCCCTCCCCGGGGCGAAGCCTGCAACGCCCCGCCGCCCCTGTCCACCCCCATCAGCCGGATGAAACAGGCCTACTGGCGCGCCACGGCCATTCTGGCCAACGACTTCCAACGCCTGGAACTGGGAACCGACCTCCAGGCCCTGCTGACCTGTTTCAACGGTCATGTGGCCACAGCCCGACGCCACAACCCGACCGCTCCACTGTTCGTCTCCTTGAACATCCACCCCAAGGGGATTCATCCGGCCCATCTGAAAACCCTGGAACGCTTTCATCAAACACTGCTCGCACGCCATCCGGGCCAAATCCGCGCCATCACCTTTCAACAGGCCTGGGCCATGCTCCAGCACACCACCGGTTCCCCCCCGGCGCCTCACACCCCCTCACAAGGCGGCGCCAGCCCGACGCATCAACTCCGAACGCTGCTTGCGAACCATGTGACTTTGCAACTTCTCCCGATGCAGCGGCGACATGTGTTCAAAATAACTGGCCACCCGACGCTTGCCTTGATCATCCGGTTCCTGGACCACCACCACCCGGCCATAGGCCCAGATCGGCTCCAACCCATCCCCGTTCGGATCCACGCCCAACCGCACCTCCACCAGATCCCCCCGATAAACCCGATCCTTCCAGGTTTTCCAGGCCACGCCCGTGGCGCTCAGATTGACCGTGAACACCGCATCCCCTTCGGCGGTCAGTTGTTTGGGCAAATCCTGGGTGGAAAGATCCATCAGCGCCAGCACCTCCCGGAAGGCTTCGATCCGGTCCGCCAACTCTGCGGAAACCCCCCGCAACTCCCGGAGCAACTTGCCCATCTGACGGGCGATCTCGGTCAGGCCCTCGTCCACCTTGTTTCTGGACAAGGGGGGAGCGCCGGGTTCGGCATGGTCACGCGCGATCTGAAGATCCACCTGCTCCTTGATGAGCGACACCACCTGGGCCGCAGTCATCGAGCCGGGAGGACGCTTGGTCAGATCCTTGACCAGACCAAAAAACAGCATCAAGACACTTTGAAAATACTCCTCTTCGTTCTCCGCGTTGGCCTGACGGAAACGTCGATCCAGAAACTCGCGAAACCATACCACAGGCCGACGCGCCTTGACGTTGAGCTGACGCAACAACTTCAATTGCACATCCACCTCGGCCAGAAGCCGTTTCTGGCGCACCACCCGCTCACGCGGGGGAAACTCCCGATGCCCCTCGAAATAGGCCACGGCCTGATCGAAGGTCTTCTGGGAGACCACTTTCCAGGTGAGGGGCAGATTATCGTTGATGCGAAAATCCTGACGCTTGGAACCGGCCTGTTGTGTCGGTACCGCCACCGACGGGGCAGGAGTCGCCCTGGGCAAGGTCGAGTGAAACGGGGGAGGATGGGCAGGAGGAGTCACATGGGCGGCCACCACCCTCGGGTCGGCGTCCAGCATGGCCCTGCCCGCAGCCAGGGTCTGTTCGAGCCGACTCTTGCGATCCTCCACCACTGGCCGGGATGATTCGACCGGTCGGGAGGCGGATTCGTCCATCGAGCGGGCCGGAGGTCGACGTTCGGAAAGATCGGGATCCGGAGGGGTCCGGACCAAAGGCGGCATGATCAGCCCCGGGGCCTCTGCGTCGCCAGGAGGAGGCGGCGCCACCGCGTCGGAATCTTCCAAAGTTGCGAAGCTGCACTCCACCCGCAAGCCAGAACCGCTCCACTCCCGCCGCACCCGCCGCACCCGGCAATAGGCGTGTACCGGCACCGGCTGCTCGGGAAACAGGGAAAAACGCAACTCGATGCAATCCCCCACCCCCACATCCCCTTCCGACACCCAGAAGGTCAATCCCTCTCCGGATTCATGCCATTGCAGGGGGTGGGGTTGAAAGGTGTCCTGACCGGAATAGGCCCGCTCCACCAGCCGGTTGAGCTTGGCGTTGAAGGTCTCCAACGCCACCAGACGCCACTTGCGGGCAATCGACCCGAAAAATCCCTCATCGGCATCCCGCGACTGCTCCGCGTCCAGCAGGGTGCGGATTTCAAGGCCCAGACCCGGTTGCAGGACCGGAGGCACCTGTTTGCCCCGACGGGCCCGCACCACGGCCTCGAATTCCACGGCATTGATCTTCCGCCACCACAATGGAACCTCGACCACACTGGAGCCCATTGCCGCCGCATTTCCGATCATGCCACTCTCCCCAGTTTCGATTCCGACCGGTCTAATAACCGCTCTTGGCCCGCAACAGTTCGGACTGACGCCAGAAAATATATTGGATCAACCGTTCCCGGTCCGGGTCCAGAATCGGTTCAAAACGACAGGCCACACGGGTCAAGCCATCCTGGGCGTTGTCGGAAATCATCATCACCCGACCAAAACACTCGATCACGGTCAACGCCTCCACCGAAAGCGCCAACCGGATTTCCAGGATCTCCCCCTTGGACAGCCCCGGATCCTTTTCCAGAAACGAAACCCCGCCCCCGCTCAAATTGACCGGAGTGATGACCATGGGACGATCCGCCTCGCCGGGATGAAACAGCCGCAACAGCACATTGAGCTTTTGATCCAAACGACTGAGCACGCGCGCCAGCAGCGGATCACTCTGTTCCATTTTGCGCAGGGAGTCGGTGATGTCCAAAGCGGTGATCACCTGATGCACATCGTTGCCCTTTTGCGGAAAGACCCGATGTTTCTCGAAATAGGTCATGATCTCCCGGAACCGGGACTCCTCGATCCGCCGCCAGGCCAAAGGAAGGGAATCATCCACCCGGACGAATTGACGCTGCTGTCCCGAAACGACGTTGGCTTCAGACATGATGAATCGACGAGACCTCCCTACTTGGCGCCGCCCGGAGCAGCGGCGGCAGGTGGCGACACTCCGGCCGGATCCGGCAGGGGCTTGACTGCGGCGCGGATTTCGCGGGTCAGAAGGATTTCGATTCCGGCCGGACGGCGGCTCTCCTCCCGGGCTTGGGCGGGCGCGGCGCGGGGCGCGGGATGTCCCGCAGGAATCAGACGCGCCGGATCCACCCCTCCGGCCGTGACCATGAAATCAGCCAATGTGGCCGCCTCGGCGGCACTCGACGCCCAGACACTGGCCACGCCACCCACGGAGACGGACCTGGACTCCCCGCCATGACTGTCGATGCGGACGATGTTGGGAATCCGGGCGTACATCTGGGCCAACTCCTTGAGCAACGGAACCACCTCCGGCCTCACGGTCACGCTCCCTTCCACAAAGAGAATGCCCCGGCTCAAGCGGATCAGGAAGCCCTCTTCCACCGCCATCACCTCCATCCCCTTGGCATCCGGCAGACGGCTTTGCATCCGCTCCAGCTTTTCCTTGATGCGCACCAGCTCGATGGCCTGTTCAAAGGCGATGGCCTCCTGCATCGCCCGGGAGGAGTCGCTCGCAACACCGGAAGGGACGAAAGCCCCCACCTCCAGGCCGAACGTGGCGCGAATGGACGCGGTGGCTTCGGCAAGCCGAAGCGGATCCGGACGGGAAATGGACAGCAACAAGACACAGACCGCCAGCAGCATGGCCATCAGGCTCACCAGCGGCATGAACCATCCCGGCGCGCCGGACAATCCGGGTTTGTCATCCAGTTCATCCATGAGGATACCTTGTCTTCACGGCGGTCAGGCCCCTGTCGGGCCACGGGTGGTCATTTGAGATCCCGCGCCGTAGGCGGAAGAACCGCGATCAGGGATTCCAGCAACATGCGGGGATTGACCCCTTTTTGGATACCGATCATGCCGTCGATGATCACCTGACGGACCGTCTGCTCTTCTTTGCTGTAGGCGGTCAACTTGTAGGAGATGGGCAGAGCCACCATGTTGGCGATGAAAATGCCATAAAAGGTGCTGATCAACGCCATGGCCAGACCAGGACCGATGGTGGCGGGATCTTCCATGTGTACCAGCATCTGCACCAGACCGATCAAGGTGCCCAGCAGTCCGAATGCCGGAGCCGCCTCGGCGATCCCTTCGAAGATCCCCACCCCGTTGCGGTGACGATCTCTTTGGTAACTCAACTCTTTGGCCAGCAACTTTTCCAAGAAGGCCGGATCCGCCCCGTCCACGCAGTGATTGATGGCCTTTTGCAGGAATTCGTCCGGGGATTTGATCTTTTCCAACGCCAGAATGCCATCCTTGCGGGCGATGTGGGACATCTCCACGATCTGGCTGATGATCTGATTGATATCGTGAGACTTGACAAAAAAAGCCTTCATCAGAATGCCAAACGCGCCGAACACCTCGCTCATCTTGTGACGGATGAACAAGGTGGCGATGGTCCCACCAAAGACGATCAGGATGCTGGGAATATCCACGAACATGCCCAGCTGCCCCTCCATCAGGATGGCGCTGAACATCAAGGCAAGCCCGAATACAAATCCGATGATCGTTGCAAAATCCATACGCTTGGTTCCCAGTCAGGTCATAGGCTTGCCGGATTCGAGTCGCGGCCCATGGGCCGGCATTCCGGGCATTCACGACATTCACGATACGAGACAAATCACGACAAACGACAAATCACGACAGAAACGAGAGCAAGAAACGATCCAAATACTATCCGGTTCCCCCCTCCGATTCAAGAGCGGAACAGCCCCCGTATCCCCACGGCGTCCGGGGAATGGACCACCCCTTTTTCCGTGACCAGCGCCGCAATCAGTTCGGCGGGCGTCACGTCAAAGGCGGGATTGAACACCCGCACCCCATGAGGGGCCACCCGCTGTCCCGAAAAATGGGTCACCTCCTCTTCGGAACGCTCCTCGATGGGAATCTGCGCGCCTGTGGGGGTGTTCAGATCGATGGTGGACAACGGACAGGCCACCAGAAACGGAATGCCATGGCGTTTGGCCAGCACCGCGTGGGCATAGGTTCCGATCTTGTTGGCCACATCGCCGTTGGCCGCCACCCGGTCCGCCCCCACCACCACCACATCCACCAATCCGCGACTCATGGCGTGACCGGCCATGGAATCGGTCATCAAGGTCACGTCAAAACCGTCGTGGAGCAACTCCCAGGCGGTCAGACGGGCCCCTTGCAGATAAGGACGGGTTTCGGTGGCATACACCCTCACCGCTCCGAAGCGATCCCGCGCGGCGCGAATCACCCCCAAGGCGGTCCCGTATCCCGCCGTAGCCAAAGCGCCGGCATTGCAATGGGTCATGATGGCCAGAGGTCTCCCGCCGACCGGAATGGGCAGAATGGCCGCCCCCGCCGCCCCCATGGCCCGACACGACGCGATATCCTCCCGATGGATCGCCTCGGCTTCGGCCAGCAACCGCTCCGGCACGCCCGCAGGCTCCCCGGCCAACAACGGCTGCATGCGATCCAAAGCCCAGGCCAGATTCACCGCCGTGGGCCGGGCCGCCCGCAACTGCCGCATGGCGGGATCCATGGCCAGAGACCAGGAGGCGGGAAGGCCCTCCCGCGCCAACCGAAACGCCTCCACCGCCACCCCGAAAGCCGCCGCGCAACCGATGGCCGGCGCTCCCCGCACCACCATGTCGCGAATGGCCTGCGCCACCTCGGCGGCGGAAACGTAATCGTGATAGATCTCATCGCTGGGCAAACGCCGCTGATCCAGCATGCGCACCCGACCATCCTTCCAAACCGCGACATCGAAAACAGTCATGATCCCTCTCCAGATGCCAATAAAAGCACGGCCCACTCCTCGATGAACAGGGTCCGATCCAGCCGCACCCCTTCGCCCTCGAACGCCAATTGCACTTCGCGCGCCTGCTCCCGCAAGATCCCGGAAAGAATCAGACTGCCCCCCGGCGCCAGCGCCGCCACCAGGGGCGCCACCGCCGACAGCAGGACCGACGCCAGAATGTTGGCCACGATGGTCTGAAACTGACCCTCCGGCACCTGGGCGCATTCCACGATCTCCAACCGCTCCGCGACCCCGTTGAGCCGGGCGTTGCGTTGCGCGGTCTCCACGGCCACCGGATCCAGATCGGTCCCCACCACCCCCTCGGCGCCCAGCATGACCGCCCAGATGCCCAATACCCCGGAACCGCAACCCATGTCCAGCACCCGTCCCAACGGCTTTTGACCCGCCACCGCCTCCAGCAGTTCCAGACAGCCCCGGGTGGTGGCGTGGGTGCCACTGCCAAAGGCCATCTCCGGATCCATGCGCAACACCCGACGCCCGGAATCGATCGGCTCATCCAGCCAGGAGGGCACGATCAGCAACCCTTTGCCCACGGGCAGGGGCGTGTAGGACTCCTTCCACGCCTCGGCCCAATCCTGCTCGGCCAGAAACCGCCAGGTGACCGCCTGCGCTTCGGCCACCCACCCCGCAGCGGCCAGAACCAGCAACAGCCGAATCTCCACCCCGGTCCGATCCACCTCGGGATCGAAGTAACCGGTCACCAGCAGCCGATCCCCGGCCACGGTGGCAGAAACCCCCATGGAACCTTCCGCCGTCAAATGATCGGCAACGCTCTCCTCGAACGCCCGCTCCACCAATACCCGCAATTCCCAGGTCATCGCATTCCCTCTTTTCGCTTGAACCCGCTCAACTTTCCCGCCCGGATCATCCCCGGCGCCGGAAAAACCGCTCTCAGGCTGGGTTGACACTGCATATTATATTATTATAAATACACAATCAATTATTTGCCCGAACTTTCACACCGCCAGACCACCGATACGTCCATTCCCGTGAAACATCCCCTGCTCGCCCCCCTGGTGCCTCTTCTGGAACGTCGCGGCCCACCCTATCCGCTCCTGGGCAATCTCCCCGGCGCCGCCCTCCCATGGTTGGCGATCGAAACCTCCCGACACGCCCTGGGACCGGTCGTGGTGGTCACCGGAACCTCGGCGCGGGCGGAAAGCCTGTATCGGGAACTGCTCTTCTTCGCCGACCACCTGACGCCGACGCTTACCCTGCTGCCCTTTCCGGCCTGGGAGACCCTGCCCTTTGAACGGCTCTCCCCCTATGGACCGATCATGGGAGAACGCATCCGCGCCCTGTTCCGCCTCACCCAGACCCTGGGCACCGGCCCGGTGATGGCCGGAGATACGGCGGGACACACCCTGACCACCCTCATCACCACCCCCTCGGCCCTCATGCGCCGCACGGTTCCCCATCAATATCTGGCCACCCATGGCTTTTCGGTCTCCCGAGGGGATCAACTCAATCTGGCCGCGCTGCGCCATTTTCTGGCCTCGGCGGGCTATCGCGCCGCCACCCAGGTGGAAGAGTCCGGGGAATACGCCATCCGGGGCGGCATCGTCGATTTTTTCCCGCCGGGCAGAGAAGACCCGGTGCGCCTGGAACTGTTCGGCGACGAGGTGGAAACCCTCCGACTCTTCGACCCCATCACCCAACGCTCCACGGATCGCATCCAGTCGGTCCAGGCCCTGCCGGTGAGCGAGGTGATCCTCACCGAAGAGACCATCCGCGACTTTCGCGCCTCGTTCCGCCAGGCCCACGGCATCGGCGCCGCCGAGGACGAACTGTACAAACAGGTCTCCAAAGGGGAAAAATCCCCAGGCATGGAACAATATCTGCCCTTTTTCTACAACACGGCGGAAACCTTCTTCGACTACCTGCCCCCCACGGCGCTGTTCCTGCTCGACACCGACGCCCTCGCCGAAGCCAAACGCTTCGACGACGAGGTGCAAGAACGCCTCACCCATCTAGCACACGAAACCCAACACGATTCTGGCCGCCCCCCGCCGCCTCGTGAACTCTACCTCTCGGAAACCACACTCCGGGAACAGCTCAACCGTTTCGCCCTGTTCGCCACCACCCCCCAGGCTGCGCCGGGTGGCATCTCCATGGGGTTTGATCCGGCTCCCAACTTCATCCAGCCGACCACAGGCACCGAATCTCCCGAGCCCCCCAAGCCGCCCCTGGATCTGGCCAGCGACGCCATTCGTCAGGCCCATGGCCAGGGGTTCAAGGTGTGTGTCACCGCCACCTCCATGGGGCAACGGGAACGACTGCGGGAACTCCTCGAAGATCACAAAATTCCCACCGCCACGGTTTCCCACTGGAACGAACTGCTCGCCGTCGCCCCCGGTTCCACCACCTTTCTGGCGGTCGGCGATCTGGAAAGCGGTTTCATTCACGGTCGCATGGGCATCGTGCTGCTGACCGAAAGCGCCATCTTCGGCATCAAAACCAAACGGCGCAAGACCGATCCCCGCTATCTGGATCAACTGCTGGCCGGATTCGCCGACCTGCGGGAACAAGATCCCGTGGTGCATGCCGACCACGGCGTGGGCCGCTATGGCGGACTTCTCTCCCTGGAGGTGGGGGGGATCAAGAACGATTTTCTGCTGATCCACTACGCCGGCTCGGACAAACTCTACGCCCCGGTGGAAAACCTCGACCGGGTGACCAAATACGTCGGCGGCGAAGAGGTGCCGCTGGACAAGCTCGGCGGCATCAAGTGGGAAAAAACCAAAGAAAAAGCCAAACGCAAAATCCTGGAAATGGCCGAAGAACTGGTGCGGCTGCAAGCCATGCGACAGGCCAACCAGGGGTACCGGTTTTCCACGCCGGATCCGCTGCTGCAAGAGTTCGCGGCGGGATTTCCCTTCGAGGAGACCCCGGACCAGACCGCCGCCATCGAAGCGGTGCTGGAGGACATGGCCCAGAGCAAACCCATGGACCGGCTGGTCTGCGGAGACGTGGGGTTCGGCAAGACCGAAGTGGCCTTGCGGGCCGCCTTCCGGGCGGTGATGGATGGCAAACAGGTGGCGGTCTTGAGTCCCACCACCATCCTGACCCAGCAACACTTCGAAACCTTCAGCCGTCGTCTCGCCGCCTATCCGATCACGGTGGACATTCTGTCGCGTTTCCGCACCCCGGCGGAACAAAAAAAAGCCGTGGAGATGATCGCCTGCGGAGGGGTGGACATCATCGTGGGCACCCATCGCCTGCTGCAAAAAGATGTGGTGTTCAAGGATCTGGGACTGCTGGTGGTGGACGAGGAGCAACGATTCGGGGTGGTCCACAAGGAACGCATCAAACAGATGCGCGCCACGGTGGACATCCTCACCCTGACCGCCACCCCCATCCCCCGCACCCTGCACATGGCCATGACCGGTCTGCGGGACATTTCCATCATCGCCACGCCTCCGGTCAACCGGTTGTCCATCCGCACCTTTGTGCTCCAGTACGACCGCCAGAAAGTGCGGGAGGCGGTATTGCGGGAAATCTACCGGGGAGGACAGGTTTTCTTTGTCCACAACCGGGTGCAGGATATCGAAAAGATGGCGGTCGAGCTCGCCGAACTGGTCCCGGAGGCCAAAATCGGCGTGGCCCATGGCCAGATGCGGGAAGGTCGGCTGGAAAAGATCATGCTCTCCTTCTATCGCCAGGAATTCAACCTGCTGCTGTGTACCACCATCATCGAAAACGGCGTGGATATCCCCACCGCCAACACCATCATTATCCACCGGGCCGACCGCTTCGGCCTGGCGCAACTGCATCAACTGCGCGGACGCGTGGGACGCTCCAAACATCGGGCCTACGCCTATCTGTTCATCCCGCATCCCCAATCCCTCACCGAAGACGCCCTGCGACGGCTGGAGGCCATCGAGTCCATGGGAGAACTGGGAGCGGGATTCACCCTGGCCACCCACGACCTGGAAATCCGTGGCGCCGGCAACATGCTGGGAGAAGAACAGTCGGGACAAATCCGGGAAGTGGGCTTTGAACTGTACAATCAGATGCTCAAGGAAGCGGTGGAAAGTCTCACCTCCGGCCAAGGTCTCGCCTCACCAACCGACAAACCGGAGCCCGAAGAGTTCTCACCGGTGATCAATCTGCACATCTCCACCCACATCCCGGAGGATTACGTTCCGGACGTGCGCCAGAGGCTGACCCTCTACAAACGCATCGCCACCCTGGAAACCGCCAACGATATCGGAGAGATGCGCGCCGAACTCACGGACCGCTTTGGCCATTTGCCCGAATCCGCCTCCAATCTGCTCCGGGTCATGAGTCTCAAGCAGGCGTGCCGGAGAATCAAGATCCTCAAAATCGATGCCGGCCCCAAAGGGGCGAGCATCCAGTTCCACGCCACTCCGAACGTCAGCCCGGAAGGGATCATCGGCTTGTTGCAGCAGGGGAAAGGGAGCATCCGCCTCAATCACGAGACCCAGACCCTGAGCATCAAGGATCGCGCCTGGGAGGAGGCTGCGGTGCGCATCGAGGAGTTGCACAGCCTCTTGCGTCAGTTGTAAACCTCAAAAAAGAGAAGCCTCCTCCTCCCGCGAACAAGGAGCGGGTCTCCCCTCGCCCATCAAAAAAGGCCGACGGTTTGCACCATCGGCCTTTTTTGATCTTCAATGACTTCTGCATGCTTCAAACGAGGCAACCCAATCAAACGGTTGCAACGTCATGATTCCGGCAAAACCCCATCAAGCCGTCGCCTGCCGCTCCACCAATTCCAGGAAGGCCATCGGCGCGCAGTCACCAAAACGGTGACGGGTCTTGATGATTCTCGTATAACCGCCATTCCGGGTCCGGTTGCGCTCGGCAATATCCGAAAACAGCTTGTGGGTCACTTCCTTGTCGGTCATCACGGACAAAGCCTGACGCCGGGAGTGCAGCGACCCATCTTTTCCCAAGGTCACCATCCGATCCGCCAACATGCGCAATTCCTTGGCACGGGGCAGGGTGATTTCGATTCGCTCATACCGGAACAGACTGGTCAACATGTTTTTCAACATGGCATTGCGAATATCGGGTCTCAGATTCAGTTTGCGGCCCTTTTTGAGGTGTCTCATGATCAATCCGTCCTTAAATCAGATGTTCTCTTTCCTAGAAATTCTCTTCATCGAACTGCTTGGCCAAGTCTTCGATATTTTCAGGCGGCCAACCATCCAGATGCATGCCCAGGCTCAGATCCATCTCTTCCAGCACTTCCTTGATTTCATTCAAGGATTTGCGTCCAAAATTGGGAGTCTTGAGCATTTCGGATTCGGTTTTTTGAACCAGGTCACCGATATAGACGATGTCATCATTCTTCAAGCAGTTGGCCGAGCGGACCGAAAGTTCCAGCTCATCGACCTTGCGGAAGAGATTGGGGTTCCATTTGGGTGTGGCGTTGTCGTCACGTCCCTCGTGGATGGGGATGTCATCAAAATTGATAAACAGGCTCAACTGATCCTGAAGAATTTTGGCAGCCAGGGCCAAAGCGTCTTCCGGGCTCACGACACCATTGGTTTCGATGTCGAGAACCAATTTGTCATAGTCGGTCTGTTGTCCGACGCGGGCATTGGATACTTTATACGAAACCCGTTTGACGGGATTGTAGCTGCAATCCAAGGGGATGTCACCGATATTGGTCGGGACATCATCGGCGCCGGGTGTGGCACGAACATAACCTTTACCGGTTGTGACGGTCATGGTCATATTCAATTTGCCACTTTTATTCAGAGTGGCGATGTGGTGATGGGGGTTGAGGATTTCCACATCATGGCCGCATTCGATATCGCCAGCCGTGACCACACCTTCTTTATCCGCGACCAAAGACATGGTACGGGTTGAACCGCTTTTCATCCGGATGGCCACGCCCTTGAGGTTGAGGATGATATCGGTCACATCCTCCAGCACACCCGGAATGCTTGAAAACTCATGCAAGACACCTTCGATCTTGACCGACGAAACTGCTGCTCCCTGCAACGAAGAGAGCAGAACACGACGCAAGGCATTGCCAAGAGTAGTGCCAAATCCACGTTCCAGGGGTTCGGCAACCAGAGTGGCCTTGTATTGAGAATCTCCATCCCCGACCAACTCCACCTTGCGGGGCTTGATCAATTCCGTCCAATTCCTGTACATCACAATCCCCCATCCAGGTAAACACACTACTTGGAATAAAGTTCGACGATGAGGTTTTCGTTATAATCGGCAGGAAGATCCGCGCGATCCGGGAACGAGAGGAATGTGCCGGACATGGCCACGGGATCGACCTCAAGCCAGGAGGGGAAGCTGCGCCGCATGGCGCTGTCCAAGGCACCCTTGATACGGATATGGGCCTTGCACTGTTCGTCCACAGCGATCTTGTCGCCTGGCTTTACCAAATAGGAACTGACGTTGATTGGTTTGCCATTCACCAGGATTTGCTTGTGGCTGACCACCTGTCTGGCTTCACTGCGGGAAGCGCTGAAGCCGAGGCGATAGACCACGTTATCGAGTCTCCTTTCGAGGAGAATCAACAAGTTTTCGCCGGTAACACCGGGCATGCGCGCTGCTTTTTCAAAGTAGTTGTGGAATTGTTTTTCCAGCACGCAATAGGTACGTTTGATTTTCTGCTTCTCACGCAGGTGGACACCATAGTCCGAAACCTTGCGTCGGCGCTGACCATGCAGACCGGGACCATAGTTTCGGCGCTCAATAGCGCACTTGTCAGAGTAGCACTTTTCCCCTTTCAGGAAAAGTTTGGTCGCCTCACGGCGGCACAATCTGCATTTGGATCCAAAATAACGGGCCATGTTTTCCCAGAGTCCCTTATCAACCGAGTCGAATCAGACGCGACGCCGCTTCGGAGGACGGCAGCCATTGTGTGGAATGGGGGTGACGTCCTGCACGTAGGCGATATTAAAGCCAATATTGGCCAATGCTCTCAGGGCGGATTCACGTCCGGATCCCGGTCCCTTCAGGCGAACTTCCAAGTTTCTCATGCCATGTTCCATGGCTTTTCGTCCGGCGTCCTCGGCAGCCATCTGAGCTGCGAAGGGCGTGGATTTACGAGATCCCTTGAAACCCTGTGCCCCAGCCGATCCCCAGGAAATGACATTTCCAACGGTATCGGTAATGGAAACGATCGTATTGTTGAAGGTGGATCGGATATGCGCGATTCCGCTGGCGATATTTTTCCGCTCCTTCTTTTTAATCCGGGTAGCGGTTTTCTGAGCCTTCGTCGCCATGTTTACTCCTTCATTCCGGGCCTGGTCATGTTACCACGGCCAAACAGTAAGTGATTCATGATCATTTTCCAACCACGGCGCGGCGCGGTCCCTTGCGCGTGCGAGCATTGGTATGAGTGCGTTGTCCACGTGTCGGCAAACCACGGCGATGTCTCAAGCCGCGATAGGTTCCCAGGTCCATCAGACGTTTCGTGTTCATGGCCACTTGACGCCGCAGATCACCTTCGACAATGAAATCCTTGTCGATGATGGCACGGATACGGGCCGTTTCTGCCTCTGACAAGTCACGAGCCCTGACTTCGGTGGAGACACCTGCGTCCGACAAGATTTTTTTGGCTCTTTCAGGACCGATCCCGTAAATATACGTCAGAGCCACTTCCATCCGCTTATTGATCGGGATGTTTACGCCAGCAATACGGGCCACCTTCCCACCTCCTGAGCCGGTTCAACCAATTATACTCTTCCCACACGGAAAACGAAACGTTTTCTCAGTGGTCATCCTTGCCGTTGCTTGTGCTTGGGGTGAGCCGGACAAATCACCCGCGTCACTCCCTTGCGCTTCACCACTTTACAAAGTTTGCAAAGGGTTTTGACAGATGCACGAACCTTCATAAGTCAGACCTCCAAAGCGAGACCGTTATCGGCGGCCACGAATTCTGGCCTTCTGCATCAAGCCTTCATATTGACGGCTGATCAGAAAGGACTGGATTTGCGCGGCGGTATCCATGGTGACACCCACAACGATCAACATGGAGGTTCCGCCAAAATAAAACGGCACATTATAGCTCGATATCAGAATCTCTGGCAACAAACAAACTGCAGTGACATAGACGGCACCCACCAGGGTCAAGCGGGTCAAAATATTATCTAAATACTCTGCAGTTCTCACACCAGGACGAATACCGGGAACAAAGCCACCATACTTTTGCAGGTTTTCAGCCGTCTCTTGGGGATTGAACACGATGGCTGTATAGAAATAACAAAAGAAAATGATCGCCAACGAATAAACCACCATGTACGCAATATGGCCAGGGGACAGAGCGGTCGCAACGCTTTTCAACCATTCCCAGGGAGCAAAATTGGCGATCGTCACGGGAAAAAGAATGATCGAACTGGCAAAAATGGGCGGAATCACGCCAGAGGTATTCACCTTCAACGGAAGATGGGTGCTTTCACCACCGACCATACGACGGCCACTCACCTGTCGTTTGGCATACTGAACCGTGATACGGCGCTGTGCACGTTCCATAAAAATAATGAAGGCCGTCACCGCAACCGACATCACCAGAAGGAACAAAACAAACAGGGGTTGCAAATCTCCGGTTCTGGCCAATTCAAGAGTTTTGACCAAGGCAATGGGAAGATTGGCGACAATCCCTGCAAAAATAATCAACGAAATGCCATTGCCAATACCACGTGCAGTGATTTGCTCACCCACCCACATGATAAAAGCCGTGCCAGAGGTCAAGGTGATCACAGTCATGATGCGAAAGGACCAACCTGGATCCACCACCACACCGAGTCCACCCGCCTGCATGGACTCCAATCCATAGGCGATACCGAAGCCCTGGAAAATGGAAAGAACCACAGTGCCATACCGGGTATACTGATTGATCTTTCTTCTGCCCTGCTCACCCTCTTTTTTGATGGCTTCCAGTTTCGGAAAAACGGCCGTCATCAATTGCAGGATAATGGAGGAGGAGATGTAGGGCATGATCCCAAGTGCGAACACCGTCAATCTCGACAGCGCTCCACCGGAAAACATATTGAACATACCCAGCAAAGTCCCCTGCTGCTGATCAAAAAAAGCAGCCAGCGCCTTGGGATCGATGCCAGGTGTTGGAACATGGGCACCAATACGATAAACGATCAGCATGCCCAGTGTAAATAACAAGCGCTTACGCAACTCGGGTATGCGGCCAAGATTTGCCAAACCTGCAAACGGAGATTGCGCTTCCATAGAACTCATGCCCGCCTTTATTCACCCTCGGATTGCGCCACGGCAATCGACTCAACCATTCTCACGATCACCTCACCACCAGCCGCACGCACCTTCTCGATGGCGGCTGCAGACGCGCGATCCACGTGGATCGTGATGGCACGAGTCACTTCACCTTGTGCCAGCAACTTGATGCCATCGCGTTCACGACCAATGAGACCGGTTGCTTTGAGCTCGGCCAGACCGATCTGGCTACCCGCTTCAAAGATTTCCAGATCCTGAACATTGACCAGGGAATACTCTTTCCGGAAGGGATTCTTGAAGCCACGCTTCGGCAGACGCCGCTGCAACGGCATTTGTCCACCTTCAAACCCGACTTTGTGATAACCACCTGAGCGAGCGCTTTGTCCCTTTTGACCACGACAGCTTGTTTTGCCGTGACCGGAACCGATCCCGCGTCCTACACGTTTGCCACCACGGGCACCGGCAGGATTTTTTGGCAGTTCATTGAGTTTCATGGTATCTAAAACCTTACTGGACAAATGAGATAGGGCAGAACAAGAATTCCTGTCTTGTCGGTCGGACAGATCAACTATTCAACAACACGAACCAGATGAGGAACTTTGATGATCATTCCGCGAATACACTCATTGTCTTGAAGTTCACGGATATGACGAATTCTTTTCAAACCGAGCCCACGCACAATCAGACGCTGTTCCATGGGACGACCGATCAAAGAACGAATTTGTTGCACTTTCAGCATTTTTGCCATTAGATGATCCTCACGCCATGCCAAATCGGGCCAAAGGCAGATCACGTTTCATTGCCACTTCCCGTGGTGAACGAATGGATTTCAAGGCATCAAAGGTTGCCTTGATCAAATTGTGCGGATTGGAGGTTCCTGTGGATTTGGCAAGGATGTCACGAATCCCCAAGGCCTCAAAAATGGGACGCATGGAACCACCCGCAATGATACCGGTACCTTCAACCGCCGGACGCAGAATCACGCCACCCGCACCGTAATGACCAATCATTTGATGGAAAATGGTTCTTCCATCTTTGATGGCGATATCCATCATGTTTTTGCGCGCTTTTTCTGTCGCTTTGCGAATGCTTTCTGGAACTTCTTTGGCTTTTCCGAGGCCATATCCAACGCGACCCTTTCCATCTCCGACCACGACAATGGCAGAGAAATTAAATCGGCTACCACCTTTCACCACTTTCGCCGTGCGTTTGATGGTCACCAACTTCTCGATAAAGTCATCGGATTGCCAACTCCCCACTTTTTCTTCCGGGGTGTTGTTGTTGCTGTTATTGGTGTTGGTGCTGCGTCGCTTAGCCATCTCCACTCCTGCCCATGAGTCAAAGCCCTTGAACGGGCTGGATCAGAATTCCAACCCGCCTTCACGCGCGGCATCGGCCAATGTCTTGACACGGCCATGGTACAGATAACCGCTGCGATCAAAAACGACAGTGCTGACATTGACCGCTTTGGCCTTTTCCGCCAACCGTTTGCCAACCTCTGCGGCGGCATCTTTATTGCCGCCATTCTTGACTTGCTCACGAACCTCTTTTTCCAAGGTCGAAGCGGATACCAGAGTCACCCCCTGTGTATCATCAATAATTTGCGCATAGATGTGCTTCGCACTGCGAAACACTGAAAGCCGCAAACGTTTGTCTGCGACCTGCCGGATTTTATACCGGATCCGGGCGCTCCGTGTTTTTCTGGCCTCGTGCCGATCCTGTGACATCAAACCATCCCCATGCTTTATTGGCCACGTATGCGTGAAACGCAAAGTCTACTTCTTCTTGCCGACCTTACGGAGTATTTTTTCGCCTACATAGCAGATACCTTTACCCTTGTACGGCTCAGGCAGACGGTAAGCCCTGATTTCGGCGCACGTTTGTCCCAGACGCTCTGCATCGATACTCTTGAGAATCAACAGTGTATTTTTATCGACCGTGGCATCAACGCCATCCGGAAGATTGAAGTCCACTGGATGAGAGAACCCCAGATTCAAGCGCAGAATGCGTCCTTCGACAGCTGCACGATAACCCACTCCAATGATCTCAAGGGACTTGGTGAATCCATCCGACACCCCTTTGACCATATTGTTCAACAGCGCACGGCTCAACCCCCACAACGCTCCACTGTCTTTGGAATCGGATTGAGGGGTTACTGTCAACAGATCGCCATCCTGGGTAATCTGCATCTGATCCGGAAACTTGCGCGTCAAGCTTCCGAGTTTACCCGTGACCTGGATGGTCTGATTCTCGATGATCACCTCCACCCCTTTGGGGACAGAGATCGGTAATTTTCCAATTCTGGACACGAGAAAATTCCTCGAACGTTAGAAAACCGTACACAAGAGTTCGCCGCCTACACCCAGTTTACGGGCTTGACGGTTTGAGACCACACCCTTGCTGGTAGAGAGAATGGCAATACCCAAACCCTGATAAACGCTCGGGATCTCATCACGGGCCACATACTCGCGACGTCCTGGCCGCGAGCGACGACGAATCTCTTCGATCACCGGACGTCCATTCCGATATTTGAGATCAAGACGCAAGACATTAAAGTTTCCCGAGGGCAGGAGTTCAATTTTATCAATGAACCCTTCATCCTTCAGGATTTCGGCAATACGCGTCTTGAGCTTGGAAACGGGTACGTCTACCTGATCCTTGCGCACCATTTGGGCGTTTCGGATCCGGCTCAACATATCACTGATTGGGTCGGTCATTCCCATGGAATCAAAGCTCCACTCTAAAAATGCTGATTTCTACCACGATGCTTTCACAATGCCGGGAATCTCACCGCGCAATGCAAGCTGTCTGACACAGATTCGACACAAGGTAAACTTTCTGATATAACCTCTGGGTCGAGAACAACGCGCACACCGATGGTACGTCCGAACACTGAATTTCGGTTTACGCTTACACTTGGCAATCAGTGATTTCTTGGCCATGTCTTCGCATCATCCTCGACGATCAGTTCTTGAAAGGCATCCGGAAGGCCCGCAACAGGGCTTTGGCTTCCTTGTCCGTGGGTGCCGAGGTCACAATGACGATGTCCATGCCACGAACAGCATCCACCTTGTCGTAATCAATTTCCGGAAAAATGATCTGCTCTTTCAATCCCATGCAGTAATTACCACGTCCATCAAAGGAATTCCCCTTGACGCCCTGAAAGTCACGGGTCCGAGGCAAAGCCACATTAATGAGTCTATCCAGAAATTCATACATACGAGTGCGACGCAACGTCACACAACAGCCAATGGCCTGTCCTTTGCGCAATTTGAATCCGGCAACGGACTTCTTGGCCTTTGTGACCAATGGCTTTTGTCCAGATATGGCGGTCATATCCGATACAGCACCGTTCAGAAGATTCTTGTCGGCAACCGCTTTGCCAACACCCATATTGATGACGACCTTCTCGATCCGAGGAATTTGCATCACATTTTGATATGCAAATTCTTTCATCAAGGCGGGACCGATCTCCTTGTCATACAGTTCTTTCAGTCTGGCCATTGTTCATTCCCTGTGGGGCCTAACAAACACAAAGCTTTGAGATGGTATCTTACCTGAACCGCAACCTACCGGTCAATAGTCTCGCCTGATTTTTGAGCCACGCGTACTTTGCGTCCATCCGCCAAAATTTTCTTTCCGATTCTGGTTCCCTTACCTGTTGCCACATCAAAAAACATAAGGTTTGAGATATGAACCGGAGCTTCTCTTTCGACGATCGAGGACTCTTTCTCTTTGGTCGCTTTGGTGTGGCGCTTGATCATATTCACACGTTCCACCAGGGCGCTTTGCTTGTCGGTCACAATTTGCAAAATGCGACCGCGTTTGCCCTTGTCCTTCCCGGCGATCACGACAACCTGGTCACCCTTTTTCAGGGAAGATTTAAAAGCGGTATTCATGGAAACATCACCCGTCGTCGTCATTGTCAAGCCACTGACACTCAGAGAACTTCTGGCGCCAATGAAATGATTTTCATGTAGTTTCTGACACGCAATTCGCGAGTCACCGGCCCAAAGATACGGGTTCCCACTGGATCTCCAGTTTTGGTGATCAGTACAGCGGCATTACGGTCAAAACGAATATAGCTGCCATCATCACGCGTCACTTGTTTCTTGGTACGCACAACAACGGCTCTGGCCACATCACCTTTTTTCACTTTGCCACGAGGAATCGCAGATTTGATGGCGACAGCAATCACATCGCCAACTCTGGCATAGCGCCGTTTGGATCCACCAAGAACCTTGATACACTGGACCTTTTTAGCGCCTGAATTATCTGCAACCTCAAGAGTCGTTTGAACTTGAATCATGAGGATTCCTCCGAAATCACAAGCCAGCACTTGTCTTTGCTGACAGGTGGACATTCACGAATTTTGGCGACGTCACCCACTTTGAGCCGGTTATCCGGATCATGTGCTTTATACTTTTTCGACCGCTTGATGATCTTTCCATAGAGCGCGTGCCTGACATTCCGCTCCACTTTGACCACGACAGTCTTGTCCATCTTGTCGCTCACCACGACGCCCTGCATGATGCGTTGCGCCATGACTAGTTCTCCTTATCCACAGCGTTTTTAATCATTGTGCGCTCGCCAGTGATGGTGTGAAACCGGGCGATCTCTTTACGCACCTTTCGAATTCTCGCTGTATTTTCCAGTTGCGCCGTCGCCAATTGAAAGCGCAAATTGAATGCTTCCTGATAGAGCGCCTTCAGCTTTTCGCCGACCTGCTCTTCGGAAAGCGCTCTTATTTCAGCAGCCTTCATTACGCTTTCCTCCAATTATGCACAAATTTGGTTGGAATAGGCAGCTTTGCACCAGCCAAGGCCATAGCCTCTCTGGCGATCTCTTCCGAGACCCCTTCCATTTCATAGAGGATTCGACCGGGTTTGACCCGACCCATCCAAAATTCTGGATTCCCCTTTCCTTTCCCTTGACGCACTTCCGCAGGTTTCTTTGAAACCGGGACGTCCGGGAAAAGACGAATCCAAATGCGTCCACCACGCTTGATGTGGCGGGTCATGGCGCGTCTTGCTGCTTCAATCTGCCTGGCGGTGATTCGCCCGGCTTCCATGGCCTTCAGGCCGAATTGGCCGAAGTTCAGTTCGGAGCAGCTTCCCGCTATGCCATGAATGCGCCCTTTATGGGCCTTGCGGAACTTGGTCTTTTTGGGTTGCAAAAGCATGACGAAGGATCCTTACGGCCTCCTGATTTCCCTGTCGATGATCTCGCCCTTGAACACCCAAACCTTGACGCCAATGACGCCATAGGTGGTGTTCGCATCCGCGAACCCGTATTCGATATCAGCGCGCAACGTATGCAAGGGCACACGTCCTTCACGATACCACTCTGTACGTGCAATTTCACCTCCGCCGAGGCGACCCGCACAATTGATGCGAATCCCCAAAGCTCCCAACCGCATGGCTGAGGTTACGGCACGTTTCATGGCTCTGCGGAAGGCGACACGTCTGACCAGCTGCTGGGCAACATTTTCTGCAATCAACTGTGCCTCAGCCTCTGGTTTCCTGACTTCAACGATATTCAAGGCCACTTCTGTATTGGCAACCTTGGCGATATCGTTTTTCAGCTTCTCAATATCCGCACCCTTTTTGCCAATAATAATGCCTGGCCTAGCCGTGTGAATATTGATGCGTGCCTTCTTTGCAGGGCGCTCAATGATGATCTTTGATACACTCGCATGTTCCAAGCGCTTCTTGATCCACTCACGCAACTTGATATCTTCCAGCAACAAGGATGCAAAAGCCTTGTCCGCATACCAGCGCGTATCCCACGTCTTGGTTATACCAAGACGAAAACCTGTTGGATGTACCTTTTGACCCATTGAGTCGCTCTCCAGCTTTAACTTGATGAGGATCCTTCGACCCGATTCACCATCACCTGACTATTCGGCAGAACGCACGGTAATAGTGAGATGGCTCGTCCTCTTAATGAGCCGACCAGCTCGGCCCCTTGCTCTTGGCCGAAAGCGTTTCATCACCAAACCTTGATCAACACTGGCCTGAAAGACAATCAGGGTATCCACATCCAGCCCATAATTGTTTTCAGCATTGGCGATCGCGGACTTCAGTGTTTCCCTGACAGAATGAGCCACGCGCTTCTTGGAAAATTCCAAAACACGCAAGGCATTTTCCACCCGATGTCCACGGATCTGATCAACGACCAGTCTGACCTTGGTTGGCGAGACCGGGAGATTCTTCAATCTTGCTACGGCTTCCATCGTCCCGTCCTCTCGCTATTTCCGGTTGGATTTCTTGTCCCCGCCATGACCATGGAAGGTGCGGGTGGCAGAAAATTCACCAAGTTTGTGGCCCACCATATTTTCGGTCACCAGGACCGGAATAAATTTGCGTCCGTTATGAACGCCAAAGGTGTAACCAACGAATTCCGGAATGATCGTCGATCGTCTTGACCAAGTCTTGATCAGTTCCTTTCGTCCAATATCGCGCAACTTCTCCACTTTTTGAAGAAGATAACCATCGAAGAATGGACCTTTTTTAATCGATCTTGCCATGCTTATCCTCTTGCACCCGTTCTGGCATCATTACGGCACTTTGCCCGGTTGCTTCCATAGTTGCGATACCTGGTCCCTGACGCGATTTACTTACGGTCACCCGTCACACGCCGCCGCATGATCAGTCGATTGGTGGATTTGACACGATCACGGGTCTTCTTACCCTTGGTCGGAACGCCCCACGGGGTGACTGGATGACGTCCACCGGAGGTGCGTCCTTCACCACCACCATGTGGATGATCAACCGGGTTCATGGCCACACCACGAACCGAAGGACGTTTGCCCATCCATCTCGCACGGCCTGCCTTACCCAATTTGATATTGCCATGATCCGGATTGGAAACCTGCCCAATCGTGGCCATGCAATCCAACAAGACCAAGCGCATTTCACCGGAAGGCAGTTTCAACTGTGCATACTTGCCTTCTTTGCCCATCAATTGCACATAGTTCCCTGCGGAACGGGCAAGTTGTCCGCCCTTCTCTGGTTTCAGTTCAACATTATGAACCACTGATCCCAGAGGAATCACCCGCAAGGGCATGGCGTTCCCTGGCTTGACTTCGACTGTATTGCCTGACAAAACCTGATCACCAGCGGCCAATCGTTGTGGTGCCAAAATGTACCGCTTTTCACCATCTGCATAGTGCAAAAGAGCGATAAACGCAGTACGATTTGGATCGTATTCAATACGTTCCACCTTGGCCGGAATGCCATGTTTGTCTCGCTTGAAATCCACGATCCGGTAACGCTGTTTGTGGCCACCACCTTGATGACGAATCGTCATGCGGCCATAACTGTTGCGTCCACCCGAGGAATGCAGGCCTTGCGTCAGACTGGATTCCGGCTCTCCACGATACAATGCACCACGGTCCACACTGATCTGGGTCCGTTTACCGTTGGATGTAGGATTGTAATATTTCAGTGCCATTGTTGCGCTCCGTGCGTGGAGTTCTCACTTCCTGTCAGGACTTGGCGAAAAAGTCGATGGTTTGCCCTTGCTCAAGTCGAACGATTGCCTTTTTCCATTGACTTCTTTGCCCTTGTGTGCGACCGACTCTCTTGATCTTGCCAGTCACCTTCAGGGTTTGTACAGCCTTGACCTGAACATTAAACAACTTTTCCACCGCAGCCTTGATCTGAGGCTTGTTCGCCCAGTTAGCCACTTTGAAGACCATCTGATTGGCCTGTTCCTGGCACATGGTGGATTTCTCAGTGACACGCGGTGCATCCAGAACTTGGTACAAGGTGTAGGGACCGCTCATACTGGGCTTCCTTCTGTCTGCTCGCTCTCTTCGACTTTGGATCCATTGCCGTGCGCCACTCTGGCTTCGAGCTTTATCAAAGCGGCTTCGGTCATCAAGACTTTCTCATGCGCCAACAGATCGTACACGTTGACTCCCTCCACTCGAATCACATCGACTCCGGGCAAATTGCGCGCCGAAAGTTCAACGTGAGGATCGGATTCCGGGAGGACAATCAGTACCGATTTTGCCGCATCCAATCGATTCAGAATTTCCAGAAGAGACTTGGTTTTGATTTGCAACAAACCAAAATCCTTCAGGAGAATCAATTCATCGGCTTCTCTCTTGGCCGACAGGGCAATTCTCAATCCGAGAGCTCTTTCTTTTTTGGTCATTTTGACCGAAAAATCTCTGGGATGAGGCCCAAACACCACACCACCTGTGCGGTATTGAGGCGCCCGGATCGTGCCCTGACGAGCATTACCCGTACCCTTCTGACGATAGGGCTTGTGACCACCACCACTCACCTCGCCACGACGCTTGGTCGAAGCAGTACCGAGACGGCGTTTGGCCAATTGATAATGGACAACACGAGTCAACAAATCACCCCGAACCTCGGCACCAAAAGCATAGCTGCTGAGATTCACGGTGTGCGACTTTTGGTTGGCCGCGTCGATTACAGGATGCTCAATCATTTCATCAGATCTCGTACGGGTCATTTCAGGGCCGATTTGACGGCATCCCGAATGAATACAACCGATCCCTTGGAACCTGGAACACTCCCTTTCAGAACCAAAAGGTTACGTTCCAAATCCACCAAAGCCACGGTCAAGCCCATAACGGTCACATTCACATCTCCCATGTGACCAGCCATTTTCTTGTTCTTGAACACACGGCCAGGCGTCTGACATTGACCAATGGATCCAGGAGAACGGTGGGTCAGGTGAGCACCGTGGGAAGCGCGTCCACCACGGAATCCCCAACGTTTCATACCACCAGCAAATCCCTTACCCACGCTTTTTGCGGTCACATCAACACGAGCGCCTGCTTCAATGCGTTCCAATCTCAAGCTCTCGCCGGCTTGATACTCCGCAGTATCATCCACTCTGAATTCCTTAAGAATCCGTTGTGGCGGCACATTGGCCTTGGCATAAAGCCCACGAACCGGCTTTTTGACACGAGATGGCTTGGCATCTTCATAGCCGAGCTGCACGGCATTGTAGCCATCCACGTCAGTTGTCTTGACACCTACAATCGGGCATGGACCTACTTTCAACAAGGTCACGGCAACACTCTTGCCGTCTGTTGTGAAGATCCTGCTCATTCCGAGTTTGCGTCCGATCAATCCCGCGCGCATCTTGATCCATCCTTTCCCTGGCAAAAACCGCCTAGAGTTTGATCTCGACGTTAACGCCAGCTGCCAGATCCAGTTTCATTAAAGCATCAACGGTCTGAGGCGTCGGATTAATAATATCGATGACCCGTTTGTGGGTACGGATCTCAAACTGTTCACGAGACTTTTTGTCCACGTGCGGTGAACGCAGCACCGTATAGCGGCTGATTCTTGTCGGCAACGGGATCGGGCCACGGATTTCTGCACCAGTCCGCCGTGCGGTCTGGACAATTTCACCCGTCGATTGATCCAGTATCCGATGGTCAAACGCCTTCAACCGGATTCGTATTTTTTGATTATCCATTACCAATTCACCCAACGCCTTCCAGACGCCGCCCCATACAGGCCATCGTCACTTCGTGATTTCCGATACGACGCCGGCACCCACGGTCCGTCCACCCTCACGGATGGCGAAACGCAAACCTTTTTCCATAGCAATCGGTGCGATCAGCTCCACTTCCATGGAGATGTTATCACCTGGCATCACCATTTCCACCCCTTCCGGCAATTTCAAAACACCGGTAACATCCGTGGTACGGAAATAAAACTGTGGCCGATAGTTTGAGAAAAATGGGGTGTGGCGTCCACCTTCCTCTTTGGACAGAATGTAACACTCGGCTTTGAACTTGGTGTGAGGTGTGATCGAATTCGGCTTGGCCAACACCTGACCACGCTGAACATCCTCACGCTTCACGCCACGCAACAAAACGCCAATATTGTCACCCGCCTGCCCTTGATCCAGCAGTTTGCGGAACATCTCAACGCCGGTACAAACCGAATTGGTTGTGGCCTTGATTCCCACAATCGAAACGTTCTCACCGACTCTGACAATACCACGTTCAACACGACCCGTTACAACCGTACCACGTCCTGAGATGGTGAACACATCCTCAATCGGCATCAAGAAGGCGCCGTCCAGAGGACGCTCAGGTTGGGGAATATAAGCATCAACCGCTTCCATCAATTTCTGGATAGCACCGGATCCCATCGGACCGGTATCCCCTTCCATGGCCTTGAGCGCAGACCCGACGACGATCGGAATCTCATCTCCAGGAAAATCATAGGAAGAGAGCAGCTCCCGCACTTCCAGTTCAACCAGTTCCAACAATTCCGGGTCATCCACCTGGTCGGCCTTGTTCATAAAGACCACCAGCGAGGGCACACCCACCTGACGGGCCAGCAGAATGTGCTCGCGGGTCTGGGGCATGGGGCCGTCGGCTGCGGAAACCACCAGAATCGCGCCGTCCATCTGCGCCGCACCGGTGATCATGTTCTTGATGTAGTCGGCATGACCAGGACAGTCCACATGGGCATAGTGACGATGATCCGTCTCATATTCCACATGGGCAGTCGAGATCGTGATACCACGCGCTCTTTCTTCCGGAGCCGCGTCGATCTGGTCATAAGCTTTGAACTCAGCCAAACCTTTGGAGGCCAAATGCTTGGTGATCGCCGCTGTCAGGGTAGTTTTTCCATGATCAACGTGACCGATGGTGCCAATATTGACGTGTGGTTTATTTCTTTGAAATTTTGCCTTGGCCATATCTCTCTCCCCTTAGCCCTTGACTTTCGCCACGATTTCATCGGCGACGCTCTTCGGCACCGGTTCGTAATGATGAAACTGCATCGTGAAAGTCGCCCTTCCCTGAGTCATGGACCGCAGGTCTGTGGCGTAACCAAACATGTTCGCAAGCGGTGTCATGGCCTTGACCAATTGATTGCCCGCTACGGAATCCATACCATAGATCGTACCGCGTCTGGAGTTCAAGTCCCCAATGACATCACCCATAAAGGATTCTGAGACTTCCACTTCCACTTCCATAATGGGTTCAAGAATGACGGGCGCAGCCTTGACACATCCTGCCTTGATGGCCATGGACGCCGCGATCTTGAAGGCCATTTCTGACGAGTCAACATCATGATAGGACCCATCGTACAAAGCCACCTGGATATCCACCATGGGATATCCGGCCTGGACACCGGTCGTGAGCGCCTCTTCCGCGCCCTTTGCGACAGCGGAAATATACTCACGTGGAACAATACCACCTTTGATCTCATCCACAAAATTGAATCCAGCACCCGGTTCTCTTGGCTCGATCCGCAGCCAGACATGGCCGAACTGGCCTCGTCCACCCGATTGCCGAACGAATTTACCCTCGGACTCAACCGTCTTGGTAATCGTTTCTCTGTAGGCGACCTGTGGTTTACCCACATTGGCTTCAACTTTGAACTCACGCATCATCCGATCCACCAGGATCTCCAGATGCAACTCACCCATACCAGAGATGATCGTTTGGTTGGTTTCATGATCCACCGAAACACGGAACGATGGATCTTCCTGGGCCAACCGTCCCAAAGCAACACCCATTTTTTCCTGGTCAGCTTTGGTTTTCGGCTCAATGGCAATCGAAATCACCGGTTCCGGAAAGGTCATCTTCTCCAGAATAATGGGCTTGGCCGGATCACACAGAGTATCCCCTGTGGTTGTCATTTTCAGACCAACGGCTGCCGCAATGTCACCGGTACGGACTTCCTTCACATCTTCTCGTTTATTGGCATGCATCAACATGATGCGACCAATCCGTTCCTTCTTGTCTTTGCCCGGGTTCAGAATGTACGATCCAGCCGTCAAGACACCAGAATAGACTCTGAAAAAGGTCAAGCTGCCCACAAAGGGATCAGACATGATCTTGAAGGCCAAAGCCGAGAAGGGCGCCGTATCCTTGGCCTCACGGGTGTCAGGGGTGGAATCTTCCAGGGATTTGATTCCTTGGACCGAAGCCACATCATCCGGTGAGGGAAAGAAAGCGACAACCGCATCCAACAAAGCCTGCACGCCTTTATTCTTGAAGGCAGATCCACACATGACAGGGATGAACGATCCCCGGATCACACCTTTCCGAATACAGTCACGCAGCTCGGTCTCCGTGATGGTATCGCCTTCCAGATAGCGCTCCATCAATTCGTCACTCTCTTCGAGAGCCGTTTCAAGCAGCTTTTCACGATATTCGTTGACTTCATTGACCATATCCGCTGGAACCTCCCGCACATCATATCGGGCTCCAAGGGACTCGTCATCGAAGATCATGGCCTTGCGCGAAATCAAATCCACCATGCCACGGAAATTGTCTTCGTGGCCAATCGGGATTTGGATCGGCACAGCTTTGGCTTTCAAACGATCTTTGATCATAGCGACCACACGGAAGAAATCAGCTCCCATGCGGTCCATTTTGTTCACAAAAGCCACACGTGGGACACCATAGCGATCCGCCTGACGCCACACGGTTTCCGACTGGGGCTGCACACCACCAACCGAACAGAACACAGCAACAGCACCATCCAGCACGCGTAAAGAACGCTCCACCTCAATGGTGAAATCCACGTGCCCAGGGGTATCAATAATATTGATACGATGATCACTCCAGAAACAGGTGGTCGCAGCAGAGGTGATGGTGATGCCGCGCTCTTGTTCCTGCTCCATCCAGTCCATCGTAGCGGTGCCATCATGTACTTCACCGAGCTTGTGCGAACGCCCAGTATAATACAAAATCCGCTCGGTCACGGTGGTTTTACCGGCATCAATGTGCGCCATAATGCCGATATTGCGCACGCGAGACAGTGGTATTTCCCTTGACACGTCAAATCCCCTGTACAGAAGCGCTGAAGAGCACGAGGCCCATCATTGCCGTTGGCGTTACCACCGATAGTGAGCGAAAACTTTATTCGCCTCTGCCATGCGGTGCGTATCGTCCTTTTTCTTGACTGTTGAACCACGTCCGTTGGCAGCGTCCATCAATTCGGCAGCCAAACGTTCACGCATCGTCTTCTCGCCACGATCTCTGGCATACTTGACGATCCAGCGGATGGCCAAGGTTTGCCTTCTGCTGGGACGCACTTCCACCGGAACCTGATAGGTGGCGCCACCAACTCGACGAGAACGAACCTCTACAGTCGGACGGGTATTGTCGATCGCATCGCGAAAGATCTTCATCGGATCATCTTTGGTACGATCACCAACAATCTCCAGAGCACCGTAGAACAGATGCTCGGACAGAGATTTCTTGCCGTCCCGCATGAGACAGTTCATGAATTTGGCGACCAACTGATCACCATAAACGGGATCACCAATGATTTCCCGTTGTTGAACGTCACGCCGTCTGGACATTCATACTGCTCCTACCAACATGTGGGAGATTTCCTGAAACCGTTCACACTGCATTGACTGCAATGCGTTGGGTATCGGACTCGCTATCTTCGACAAACTGTGTTACTTGGGCCGTTTCGCGCCATACAAGGAGCGTCCTTGTTTGCGGTTCTTGACTCCCTGCGTATCCAAAGTACCACGAATAATGTGATACCGAACACCAGGCAAGTCCTTCACACGACCACCGCGCACCAGAACAACCGAGTGCTCTTGCAGATTATGGCTCTCACCGGGAATGTACACGGTCACTTCGTGGCCATTGGTCAGACGCACGCGAGCCACTTTACGCAACGCGGAGTTGGGCTTCTTCGGTGTCGTCGTGTAAACACGTGTGCAGACCCCACGTTTCTGGGGACAAGACTGCATGGCCGGGACGTTGGTTTTCTTTTTTATCGTCTTACGTCCAAAACGCACAAGTTGATTCACGGTTGGCATTACGATCTCACCCCAAACCATTCATCCGAGTAGTGTATCAATGTTCGGCCTGCCGGTAAAGTCTAATTTTGTATTGTTCTTCAAAAACTTCGACCCGACCAGCGACCCGCTCTCGCCTGATTCTCAATACTGCTAGGCGCCCATCTGCATGATGCTTGAATCTCGTTTCGCCATTTCGCGAAAGCCCTTTATACTAACCATACTGACCTGCTTTGTCAACCTGTTTGTTCAAGAAAATTGAACTGCACTGCATTTTCTTCATTGGCCTCATTTCCGGCCGCGATTCTCCCCAGATCAGGAGATGACCATACGAACCTTGTGATTGAACACATCCTTCGCATGCCCTGTTCCCGCCGGAATCAATCTACCTACTATGACATTTTCCTTCAGCCCCGTCAAGGTATCCGCTTTGCCAGAAATGGTGGCTTCTGTCAAAACACGGGTGGTCTCCTGGAAGGAGGCCGCCGAGATGAAGGACGGCGTGGACAAAGAGGCTTTGGTGATGCCGAGCAGCAACGGAGTACTCGTCGCTTCCCTTCCGCCACGCGCCACCGCCTTTTGATTCATGCGCACCAGCTCGGTGCGTTCAATCTGTTCGCCAGCGACAAACGTGGTATCGCCAGGATCCACAATGGTCACCTTTTGCAGCATCTGACGGACAATCACCTCAATATGCTTGTCGTTGATGCGCACCCCCTGCAAACGGTACACTTCCTGAATCTCGTTGACCATGAACCGGCACAACGCCTCCAGTCCAAGCACCTTGAGTATGTCCTGCGGAACCAGTGAACCTTCGATCAAAGGCTCTCCCCGACGTATCCAGTCGCCCTCATTGACCGCCAACTGCTTGCCCTTGAGCAACAGATATTCGCGCGGTTCCCCCCCATCATCAGGCGTCACGACAACGCGACGTTTTCCTTTGAGATCCTTTCCAAAGGAGACCACGCCTTCGTTTTCGGCAATGATGGCGAACTCCTTGGGACGCCGGGCCTCAAACAGTTCCACCACGCGCGGCAAACCGCCGGTGATGTCACGGGTCTTGGAACTCTGACGCGGAATCTTGGCGATAATGTCGCCGGCTTGCACCTGATCCCCTTCCTGGGCCACGATCACCGATCCGGCTGGCAGATAATAACTCACCGCAGCACCGGTCTGGGAGATCAAGGTTTCACCGGTCGCCGGATCCTTCAGGGTCAAACGCGGACGCATATCCACCCTACGTCCCTGTCCTTTCCAGTCCGTCACCTCGCGGAAGGTCAAGCCTGTGGTTTCGTCCGTCACTTCGCGCAGAGTCGCGCCTTCCTGAAGATCTCCATAACGAATCTCACCATTGAACTCGGTGATGATCGGCGTGGCGAAGGGATCCCACTCGGCCAACACGCCACCTTTTTCGACAAAACCGCCATTGGCAATGGTCAGACGGGCACCATAGGGAACGCGATACCGTTCCCGTTCCCGACCCACGAAACCACGCTCCAGCTTGACACCATCCTCCTGCGGTCTGGCGTCATGCACCGTCACTTCACTGTTGCGCGACAACACCACAAATTGACCATTGCGATCCGTCACCGTGGTCAGATTGTGATAACGCAAAATACCGCCATTGACGGTTTCGATGGAGGAACGCTCCACCGCGCGTGAAGCGGTACCACCGATGTGGAAGGTACGCATGGTCAACTGGGTACCCGGCTCACCGATACTCTGCGCCGCGATCACGCCGACAGCCTCGCCTTCGGTCACCGGGACGCCACGGGCCAAGTCACGACCGTAACACAACACGCACACTCCGCGTTCCGTCGCGCAGGTCAACGGTGACCGAATCAAGACCGACTCCACATTGGAGTTCTCGATGCGCTCGACATCCCCCTCGCTCATGATCTGGCCCGCTTTGACCAACAGCTCATCGGTAACCGGATCATAAACATCATAGACCGGTGTACGTCCGAGAATGCGATCCCCCAGCGACTCGACCACATCATTGCCTTCCAGCAAGGCGGCGGCGGTCAGCCCGATATCGGACTGGCAATCCCACTCACGCACGATGCAGTCCTGGGCCACATCCACCAGACGACGGGTCAGGTAACCGGAGTTGGCCGTCTTCAACGCCGTATCCGCCAAACCTTTGCGCGCGCCGTGGGTGGAGATGAAGTACTGCAAGACCGTCAATCCCTCACGGAAGTTGGCGGTAATGGGCGCTTCGATGATTTCACCCGATGGCTTGGCCATCAATCCGCGCATGCCGGCCAACTGTCGCATCTGGGCCGCCGATCCACGGGCACCGGAATTGGCCATCATGAAGATGGAGTTGAAGGAGAGCTGCTCCTGTCTTTGGCCTTTGCAGTCCACCCCTTCTTCCGAAGAGATGGCCTTCATCATGGCCTCGGCCACACGCTCCGTACACTGCGACCAGATATCCACCACCTTGTTGTATTTTTCGCCTTCGGTAATCAAGCCATCCGAATACTGGCGTTCGATCTCTTGCACCTTGCCCTGGGATTCACGGACCAACCGTTTCTTGGCCTGCGGAATCACCAGATCATCCTTGCCAAAGGAAATACCGGCCCGGGCCGCGAAGGAGAAGCCCATGGACATCAGGCGATCCGAAAAGACCACGGTCTCCTTGGCACCACAGGTGCGGTACACCATATCGATCAGATTGGCCACTTCCTTTTTGGTCAACAGTCGATTGATGCGCTCAAAGGAGACCACTTCCGGCAGGATCTCGGTCAGGAGAACCCGGCCCACCGTGGTCTGAATGCGCAGTCCGTTGATACGACAGAAAATGCGCGCGTGCAATCCGGCCACGCCCGAATCATACGCCTGACGCACCTCGGAAGGAGCGGAGAAAATCATGTCCTCGCCGGCGACACCCAACCGCTCCGAGGTCATGTAATACAGTCCCAGAATGATATCCTGGGTGGGAACGATGATCGGTTTGCCGTTGGCCGGGGAGAGGATGTTGTTGGTGGACATCATCAACACGCGGGCCTCAATTTGCGCCTCCACGGAGAGAGGCACATGCACGGCCATCTGGTCGCCGTCGAAGTCGGCGTTGAAGGCGGTACAGACCAACGGATGCAACTGAATGGCCTTGCCTTCGATCAACTTGGGTTCAAACGCCTGAATGCCGAGACGGTGCAAGGTCGGGGCCCGGTTGAGCATCACCGGATGTTCCCGGATCACCTCTTCGAGGATATCCCAGACTTCCGGCTTCTCCTTTTCCACCATGCGCTTGGCCGCCTTGATGGTCGTGGAGAGTCCCTTTTCTTCCAGTCGATTGTAGATGAAAGGCTTGAACAGTTCGAGAGCCATTTTCTTGGGCAGACCGCACTCGTGGAGCTTCATGTCCGGACCCACCACGATCACGGAACGTCCCGAGTAGTCCACACGCTTGCCGAGCAGATTCAAGCGAAAACGGCCCTGTTTGCCCTTGAGCATTTCAGACAGGGATTTCAAAGGACGCTTGTTGGTGCCGGTGATCACCCGACCGCGACGACCGTTGTCGAACAGGGCATCGACGGACTCTTGCAGCATGCGCTTTTCATTGCGAATGATGATGTCCGGGGCACGCAGTTCGAACAATCTTTTCAACCGGTTGTTACGGTTGATCACCCGGCGGTACAGATCATTCAGATCCGACGTGGCGAAACGCCCGCCATCCAAAGGCACCAAAGGCCGCAATTCCGGCGGAATGACCGGCAGCACTTCCAGGATCATCCACTCTGGACGGTTGCCCGACTCCTGGAAGGACTCCAACGTATGGAGACGCTTGATGATCCGCTTGCGCCGGGCATCGGAGTTGGTGGCCGCCATCTCTTCGCGCAGCGTTTCGATCTCTTGGATGATGTTCATGCCAGCCAGCATGTCCCGGATCGCTTCCGCGCCAATGCCGGCGGTAAAATCCTCGCCATATTCGTCCAACAGTTGGTGATACCGTTCCTCGGTGAGCAACTCACCTTTGGAAAGGGGTGTCATGCCGCCATCCAGCACCACAAAGTTTTCGAAATATAGCACCCGCTCCAGATCTTTGAGGGTCATATCCAGCAGCAGACCGATACGGCTGGGCAGGGATTTCAGAAACCAGATGTGAGCCACCGGCGCCGCGAGTTCGATATGACCCATGCGCTCACGCCGCACCTTGGACTGGATCACTTCAACGCCGCACTTCTCGCACACCACACCCCGATGCTTGAGGCGCTTGTATTTGCCGCACAGACACTCGTAATCCTTGACCGGTCCAAAGATCTTGGCGCAGAACAGGCCATCCCGTTCCGGTTTGAAGGTACGGTAGTTGATGGTTTCAGGCTTCTTGACTTCACCAAACGACCAGGAACGAATCTTCTCCGGCGAAGCCAGGGAGATGCGGATGCCGTTGAAATTCTGTCCCAGGGTTGGCCGGGAAAACAATTTGAAGAGATTTGGTTTCACGTCCTTAGGCTCCACTCGATAGCCTTGCGCCCCATCTTTGGGGCGGATGATTCCTGGAAATACCCTCAGCACACCGCTCTAGTCGGCTGTTTTCAGCTCCACGTCCAATGCCAGGGATTGCAACTCCTTGATCAAAACGTTGAACGATTCCGGAATGCCGGCATCGAAGGAGTCGTCACCCTTGACGATGGATTCATAGATCTTGGTGCGTCCAGCCACGTCGTCCGACTTGACCGTCAGCATCTCTTGCAGGGTATACGAGGCGCCATACGCCTCCAGAGCCCAGACCTCCATCTCCCCGAAACGCTGACCACCGAACTGCGCCTTGCCCCCGAGGGGTTGCTGGGTGACCAGTGAATAAGGTCCGATGGAACGGGCGTGAATCTTGTCGTCAACCAGATGGTGCAATTTCAGGATGTAGATATAGCCCACCGTGACATGACGGTCGAACGGTTCACCGGTACGCCCATCGATCAGGCGAATCTGTCCAGACTTGGGCAGATTGGCTTTTTCCAGGAGTTCGACGATATCTTTCTCCGTGGCGCCATCGAAGACCGGGGTGGCGATGGGCACACCGTCGCGCAGGTTTGAACTCAAGATCAACACCTCGTCGTCGGTCAGCGCCTTCACGGCTCTGGACTGACGGGCATTGGTGAAAATCAAGGCCAACACCTCACGCAACTGCTCGATATCCTTCTGCTCCTGGGCACGGTAGGCATCCAGCGCCTCGCCGATGCGCACTCCCAGTCCCTTGGCAGCCCAACCCAGATGGGTTTCGAGAATCTGTCCCACATTCATACGGGAAGGCACACCCAAAGGATTGAGCACGATGTCCACCACCGTGCCATCTTCCAGATGCGGCATATCCTCCACCGGATTGATCTTGGAAATGACGCCCTTGTTTCCATGACGGCCCGCCATCTTGTCACCGGGTTGCAACTTGCGCTTGACCGCGATGTAGACCTTGACCATCTTCAAGCCACCAGGAGGCAGATCGTCGCCCCGCTCCAGTTTTTCCACCTTGGAGTCGAAACGTTTCTTCAGCCGGTTGGCGGCCTTTTCAATCTGCTCGCGAATGCCTTCGATCTGCTGGGTGATGGCATCGTCGTCCAAAACGATCGAATCCCAACGCCGCGAACCGATCTGGGACAAAAACTCTTCCGTGATCACCGTGCCGGGAGGCAATCCAGCGCCACCACGCGCACTGCGGCCCACCATCAAAGCCCGGATACGGGCATCCGCATCCAGTTCGATGATGCGCCGTTCCGCCGCCATGTCCTTGCGCAGACGGACAATCTCCTCCTGATCGATCAGCTTGGCACGATCATCCTTCTCCAACCCGCGACGGGAGAAGACCCGCACATCCACCACGGTACCCGCGACCCCCGGGGGCAGTCGCAAGGAGGTGTCGCGAACGTCCGAAGCCTTTTCGCCAAAGATGGCGCGCAGCAATTTCTCTTCCGGGGTCAACTGGGTTTCACCCTTGGGAGTGACCTTGCCCACCAGGATGTCACCCGCCTTGACTTCGGCACCCACATAGATGATGCCGGATTCGTCCAGATTGCGCAGCGCATCTTCACCGACATTGGGCATGTCGCGGGTGATCTCTTCGGCTCCCAGTTTGGTGTCGCGCGCCATCACCTCGAACTCTTCGATGTGAATCGAGGTAAACACATCGTCACGCACCAAACGTTCGGAGATCAGAATCGAGTCTTCGAAGTTGTACCCGTTCCAGGGCATGAAGGCCACCAGCACATTGCGACCCAAAGCCAACTCACCCCACTGGGTACTGGGTCCGTCACCGATGATGTCGCCTTTGGTCACCCGCTCGCCAGCCCGCACCAAAGGAATCTGATTGATGCAGGTGTTCTGATTGGAGCGGGAGAACTTCATCAGGTTGTAGATATCCACACCCGGTTCCGTGGCACCCGGCTCGTCATCGGCCTTGATGATGATGCGGCCGGCTTCCACCTCGTCCACGATACCGGAACGCTTGGCGACAATGGCCACACCCGAATCGCGCGCCACCACCCCTTCCATGCCCGTCCCCACCAGCGGGGCATCGGTCTTGATCAAGGGCACGGCCTGACGCTGCATGTTGGAACCCATCAACGCCCGGTTGGCGTCGTCGTTTTCCAGAAACGGAATCAGGGCCGCCGCCACCGAAACGATCTGTTTCGGCGACACGTCCATATACTCGATGCGACTGGTCTCGGAGACCGTGAACTCCAGCTTGTGACGACACTGGATCATTT
The DNA here is from genome assembly GCA_015231375.1 of Magnetococcales bacterium. Taxonomy (GTDB): domain Bacteria; phylum Pseudomonadota; class Magnetococcia; order Magnetococcales; family Magnetaquicoccaceae; genus Magnetaquiglobus. Next base: position 68,299 of record JADGBT010000003.1, read on the forward strand.
CCCCCGTGAACCGACCCTGCCGGTCCAAGGCCGCGTTGGCCTGGGCGATGACGAAATTCTCTTCCTCAATCGCCGACAGATAATCCACCTCGTCGGTGACCTGTCCACTCTCCACGCGACGATAGGGGCTTTCGATAAAGCCGAACTCGTTGATGCGCGCATAGGTGGAAAGACTGTTGATCAGACCGATGTTCGGGCCTTCCGGGGTTTCGATGGGACAGATGCGTCCATAGTGGGTCGGATGCACGTCGCGGACTTCGAATCCCGCCCGTTCCCGGGTCATACCCCCAGGCCCCAACGCGGACAGACGCCGTTTGTGGGTGATTTCGGAGAGCGGATTGGTCTGATCCATGAACTGGGAAAGCTGGCTCGATCCGAAGAATTCCCGGATCACCGCCGAAAACGGCTTGGAATTGAGGATGTCATGGGGCATCAGGGAGTCGGAGTCGGCGGAGGACATCCGTTCGCGAATGGCCCGCTCCATGCGGACCAGACCGATGCGCACCTGGTTTTCCAGCAACTCTCCCACCGAGCGGACCCGACGATTGCCCAGATGGTCGATATCGTCCACCTTGCCGTGACCATCCTTGAGCTTGAGGAGAATCGACAACACGCCGATGATATCCTCTTTGCGCAGCACCCGCACATCCAGATCACAATCCAGCTCCAACCGCTTGTTCATCTTCATGCGACCCACAGCCGACAGGTCGTAGCGTTCCGCGTTGAAGAACAGATTGTTGAACAGGTTGGTGGCCGCATCAATCGTGGGGGGTTCCCCGGGACGCATCATGCGGTAAATATCGATGAGGGAGTCGTCCGTGGTCTGGTTCTTGTCCAGACTCATGGTGTTGCGCAGATACGGTCCGACCGTGGCATAATCGATGAACAACACATCGATCTGCTTGATCCCCGCCTCGTCGATGATGACCAACAGATCCTCGGTCACCTCGGTGCCGGCTTCGGCGATCAGGTCGCCGTTGGCATGGTGCATGTCGTGGGAGACGAACCGGCCGACCAGATCCTCGGCGGGAACCGGGAGCCACTCCAGGCCCATCTGTTTGATCTTGTTGACGGCCCGAGCGGTGATCTTGCGTTTGGCGCTGACCAACTCTTCCCCGGTTTCCGGATCAACGATGGCATAATTGAAACGACTGCCCATGAGGCGGTCCAGGTCCAGTCTCTTTTCCCAGACCACACCTTGCTTGCGGAACTGCTCGGAGTCGTAGAAGCGATTGAGAATCTCCTCACCCGACATGCCCATGGCGCGCAGCAAGGTGGTCACCGGCAATTTTCTGCGGCGATCGATGCGGGCATACACGATGTCTTTGGGGTCGAATTCGAAATCCAGCCACGAACCACGATACGGAATGACGCGAGCGGAAAACAGCAGCTTGCCGCTGGAGTGGGATTTGCCTTTGTCATGGTCGAAGAAGACACCGGGGGAACGATGCATCTGGGAGACGATCACCCGCTCCGTGCCATTGACGATGAAGGTTCCGGTGGCGGTCATCAGCGGCATTTCGCCCAGATAGACCTCCTGTTCCTTGATCTCCCGGACCGATCGGGTTCCGGCGTCCTCGTTCTCCTCCCAGATCACCAGCCTGAAGGCGACCTTCAGAGGAGCGGAGAAGGTCATGCCCCGTTGCAGACACTCATCGACCTCATACTTCGGCTCGCCCAATTGATAGCGGACATATTCGAGACTGATGGTCCCGGAATAGTCCTGAATGGGAAAAACCGACAAAAAGACACCATGCAGCCCCATATCCCGGCGCATGTCCGGCTCAACCTCTTCTTGCAAGAAGCGCTGAAAGGACAGTGTCTGAATCGCAATCAGGTTGGGAATGTCGATGATGGTCGGAATGCGGCCGAAGTTCTTGCGCAGCCTTTTCTTTTCAGTGAACGACAGAGCCATCGGAACTCCTGGAACGACCTGTTTGGAAACAAAAAATTCTCGACGCGGTCAAGAGACTCAAGGCATCAAAACACAAGTTCCCGCCGCGTGCGCTGGAGATTTTTCCAGGCTCACGCGGCGGGAACAGGGGATGCTTCCAATTACTTGATTTCGACCTTGGCGCCGGACTCTTCCAATTCCTTCTTGAACTTCTCGGCATCGGCCTTGGAAACCGCTTCCTTGACCGGCTTGGGAGCGCCTTCCACCAGATCCTTGGCTTCCTTGAGGCCCAGACCGGTGATGCTGCGCACGGCCTTGATCACGTGGATCTTCTTGTCACCCGCATCCACCAGCATGACCGTGAACTCGGTTTGCTCTTCGACGGGGGCGGCGGCTTCAGTCGGGGCGGCGGCGGCAACGGCGACCGGGGCGGCTGCCGACACACCAAAACGGGCTTCGAGGGCCTTGACCAGTTCGGCCAGTTCCAAAACCGTCATATTTTCAATGGCGGAAATCATATCTTGCTGGGAGAGAGCCATGTTTTTATCTCCAAAAATCGATCGCGCGATCTGCGCGTTGCGTGAATGACAAGCCTTGCCACCCCTTGGTCACAAGGCCAAGTGGTTTCAAGCTGCCTGTTTTTCTTTTTCTTCGCGGATCTTGTCGAGCACCCGGACAAAGGCCGCAGGTACGGCAGCCAGGACGCCGACAATCCCTTGCACCGGATTCATCATGGTACCGAGCAAACGCGCCAGCAGCACTTCGCGGGACGGGAGCTTGGCCAGTTCGGAGATTTCCTGAGGCGTCATGAAGACACCGTTCAAGACACCGCCCTGGATGACGAGCAAAGGATTCTTTTTGGCAAATTCCGTCAGAACCTTGGCGGGAGCCACGGGATCCTTGGAGAAGGCCAGCACCGTAGGACCGGTGAGCACTTTTTCCAGAGGTTGAAACGGGGATCCCTGAATCGCCCGCTTGGTCAAGGTATTCTTGACCACCCGCAATTCGGCGCCGGCTTGGCGAATTTCACGCCGCAGTCGCGTCATGTGGGCCACGGAAAGACCACGGTAATGGGTCGCAATCGCCACTTCGGAGCGGCCCATGCTATCCAATACCCCTTGGATGATCTCTGATTTTTCGGTTTGGTTCACCGACTGTTCTCCTTTCTGGTTGAGTTGGCGCGGTCAAAAGACCGCTCATTCCATTCGTCAGACCTGCAAAAGCGTCCCCAACCAAAGGATTTCCCGCATGATTGGTCTCGGCGGGCTGGATGGCTCCTGATTAAGGGGCACGCTGTGAATGCCCCACCCGCTGTCTTGGACGTATTTCAAAAACGCCACCCCGAACTACAGGGAGTGAACATCCACCCGCACACCCGGACCCATGGAAGAAGAGACGGTCACCCGTTTCATGTAGGTTCCCTTGATCACGGCGGGACGTTGCTTCTTGAGTTGGGCGATCAGCGCGCGGCAGTTTTCGCTCAATTTTTCGTTCTCGAAAGAGACCTTGCCCACACCGGCATGAACGATTCCCGCCTTCTCGACACGGAACGCCACCTGACCGGCCTTGATGGATTTGATCACGCCAGCCATGTCGAAGGTGACCGTACCCAGTTTCGGGTTGGGCATCAGGCCACGCGGTCCGAGCACACGGCCCAAACGTCCGACGATACCCATCACATCCGGACAGGCGACCACGCGGTCGAAATCCAACCAGCCGCCCTGGATCTTGTCCACCAGTTCATCGGCGCCGACGAAATCCGCTCCGGCTGCCAAGGCCTCCTGGGCCTTGTCGCCTTTGGCGAAGGCCAGAATGCGCACCGTCTTGCCAGTGCCGTGAGGCAGTTCGACGGTACCGCGTACCATCTGGTCGGCATGACGGGGATCCACGCCGAGATTGACCGCGATCTCGACGGTTTCATCGAATTTGGCGTTGCCCTTTTCCCGCACCAACCGGATCGCCTCGTCCAGACCATAAAGAGTGGTCGGGTCCAATCCTTCCAGAAGGCCTCTGATCCGTTTACCGCGCTTTGCCATGATTCGCTCCTCGATTCAATCGCAATCCATCAATCTCAGACAATTTCCAGGCCCATGGACCGGGCCGATCCCGCGATGATCCGCTTGGCGCCCTCCATATCCTTGGCGTTCAGATCCACCATTTTGGTTTCCGCGATCTGCTCGACCTGATCCCAGGTCACCTTGCCGATCGGAGCCCCCTTGCCCGGAGTCACCCCACCCTTGGGCACACCCGACGCCTTGCGCAACAGATAGGTGGCCGGCGAGGTCTTCAACTCGAAGGTGAAGGTACGATCCGCATACACCGTGATCACCACCGGAGTCGGGGCACCCGGCTCCAGGGTTTGGGTACGGGCATTGAAGGTCTTGCAGAACTCCATGATGTTCAAGCCGTGCTGACCCAGAGCCGGACCCACGGGGGGGCTGGGCTTGGCCGCGCCGGCCGGGCATTCCAACTTGACATAGGCTGTGATTTTTTTTGCCATTTTGGCGAATCCTCAAATCATGTGATAAAATTACAGCTTTTCCACCTGCACGAAATCCAGTTCAACCGGCGTGGCACGGCCAAAGATGCTCACCGAAACCTTCAGGCGGGTCTTGTCCTCGTCCACATTTTCCACCACTCCGTTGAAGGAGATGAAGGGACCATCGGTCACCCGGACACTCTCGCCCACGGCAAAGGTGACCTTGGGTTTGGGTTTGTCCATCCCGACTTCCACCTGGTGCAGGATCTTTTCCACCTCCCGTTCCGAGAGGGGCTGGGGGCGTCCTCCGCCTCCCAGAAATCCGGTCACCTTGGGAATGGAATTGACCAGATGCCAAGTTTCGTCATTCAACTCCATCTTGACCAGGACATAGCCCGGAAAGAATTTGCGTTCCGAGGTTACCTTGTGGCCACCACGCAACTCCACGACCTCTTCGGAGGGAACGAGGATCTCCTCGAACATTTCTCCAGAGCCGGTCAGGCGAACACGCTCTTCCAGGGTGGTTTTGACCTTTTTCTCAAACCCCGAATAGGCGTGTATGACATACCACTGTTTGGCCATGGATCTCCTCTATGACACGAAACCACACACGACTCGGGGGAACTCAACCGATGATTTGCCGCACGATGAGAGCCAGAATGGCATCCACCATCCACATGAACAAGGAGACCAGCACCACCATGCCGAAGACGACGATGGTCGTATTCATCGTGTCTTTCCGCGTGGGCCAGACAACCTTACCGACCTCGGCGCGCACCTCTGTCAGATAGCTTCTGAATTGGGCAATCCGCCCGGTGTCATTAATCATGGAGTGATCTTACGGTGAGGAAGGCAATTAACAATGTAATCCACAAATGCACACATGATCCTGACAACCCGATTCCATCATAAGTATGGCAGGACAGGAGGGACTCGAACCCCCAACCGCCGGTTTTGGAGACCGATGCTCTACCAATTGAGCTACTATCCTAGATCATCATTTTCACGCCACGGCTCCGAAGAGCCGATTGCGCGTGGATTATTTGATCTTTCCTTCCTTGTGAAGGGTGTGCTTCCTGCACGAGGAGCAGAATTTCTTGAGTGCCATTTTTTCAGGCTTGTTTTTCTTGTTCTTGTCCGTTGTGTAATTACGCCGTTTGCAGGCTTCACAACTGAGACTGATCAGGTCACGCATCTAAAACTCTCCCGGATCCCTGGTGACATCATGCCCTGGTTCAGGCCACGATTTCCGCAACAACGCCCGCGCCCACGGTGCGTCCACCCTCACGGATGGCGAAACGCAAGCCTTTTTCCATGGCGATGGGGGCAATCAACTCCACTTCCATGGAGATATTGTCACCCGGCATCACCATTTCCACACCTTCCGGCAACTTCAGCACACCGGTGACATCCGTGGTGCGGAAATAGAACTGAGGACGATAGTTGGAAAAGAACGGAGTATGACGTCCACCTTCCTCTTTGGAGAGGATGTAGCACTCGGCCTTGAACTTGGTGTGCGGCGTGATGGAGTTGGGCTTGGCCAACACCTGTCCGCGCTGCACATCCTCGCGCTTGATGCCGCGCAGCAGCACACCGATATTGTCACCCGCCTGACCTTGATCCAACAACTTGCGGAACATCTCCACCCCGGTACACACCGAGTTGGTGGTCTTTTTGATGCCCACGATGGAGACGTTCTCACCCACACGGACAATGCCACGCTCCACACGACCCGTCACCACCGTACCACGACCCGAGATGGTGAACACATCTTCGATGGGCATCAGGAAGGCGCCGTCCAGGGGACGCTCGGGCTGAGGAATGTAAGCGTCCACCGCATCCATCAATTTCTGGATGGCGCCGGATCCCATCGGTCCCGTGTCGCCTTCCATGGCCTTGAGGGCCGATCCCACCACAATCGGAATCTCGTCGCCAGGAAAATCATAGGAAGAGAGCAGTTCACGCACTTCCAACTCAACCAGTTCCAGCAGTTCCGGGTCATCCACCTGGTCGGCCTTGTTCATGAAGACCACCAGCGAGGGCACACCCACCTGACGGGCCAGCAGAATGTGCTCGCGGGTCTGGGGCATGGGGCCGTCGGCTGCGGAAACCACCAGAATCGCGCCATCCATCTGCGCCGCACCGGTGATCATGTTCTTGATGTAGTCGGCATGACCAGGGCAGTCCACATGGGCATAGTGACGCTGTCCGGTCTCGTATTCCACATGGGCGGTGGAAATCGTGATACCACGGGCCCGCTCTTCGGGAGCCGCGTCGATCTGGTCGTATGCCTTGAATTCCGCGAGACCCTGGCTGGCGAGATGCTTGGTGATGGCCGCCGTCAGGGTTGTCTTGCCGTGATCCACATGACCGATGGTTCCGATATTGACATGGGGTTTATTTCTTTGGAATTTCGCTTTGGACATGACAATCTCTCCACCCTGCAGGATTGCAAATTTTGGCTGGGCCAGAAACCACCGGGGTCAAATATGGAGCCCATGCTCGGGATTGAACCGAGGACCTCTTCCTTACCAAGGAAGTGCTCTACCACTGAGCTACATGGGCATAAAACTACGCTTGCACAACAAAGTTATGTACGAGGCCAAGAGAGCTCGCCACGTGAATTGGAGCGGGCGGGGGGAATCGAACCCCCATGATCAGCTTGGAAGGCTAACGTTCTACCACTAAACTACGCCCGCTTTCACAGCTGTCTCTCATTGTACCATCACCCAGGGGGTGAACGCAATGAGTGGTGGAGGGGGGAGGATTCGAACCTCCGAAGGCTGAGCCGGCAAATTTACAGTCTGCTCCCTTTGGCCGCTTGGGAACCCCTCCTGACTTCCTCCTGACATTCCCGTTCACACGCGATTCCCGGCGGGTTCTTGCGACCCCGAAACGAACCCCGTGTTGAGCTGGAAATTTTTAAACGTTACGGGAGCGAATGTCAAGAGAATTAATTCAGCCTGTCATTTTTTCTTCGTCCGGCGCGCTCAGGATCGTCATGATCCCTTTCGCCGTGACTTCTGTCGAGGGATTACGGTAGAAGTGGCGGGCATTTCCGTGAAAGCAGGCCGTGTCTCCGCTGCGCAGACGCGCCAACTCTCCTCCCACATCCAACTCGATCTCCCCTTCCTGAAGATGCAGATACTCCTCGCTGCCCGGCGGATGGGGTTTCCCCAGATAACCCGCTCCGGGACGCAAGCTGAAACACCATTGGGACAGATGCAGAATATTGGGCGGAGTCAGCATCACCGCCTGGTATCCATCATCGCCAGACTCCACCCGATGCATCTGCGCCCCGGGCAGCACACGGATGAAACGACGCGACGCATCCACCAGTTGATCCAGGGTCATTTCCAGCGCGCAGGCGATCTTGAAGGCCACCGCCAGACTGGGATTGGCGGCATCCTTTTCCACCGTGGCCAGCGTGGCCCGTGGAATGCCCGCCAGATCGGCCAATTGCTGCTGCGTGAGACTCCTTTGTCGGCGGATCGAACGGATTCGGGTGCCGACCAAATTGGTGATCATGTTGGCATTTCACTCCGCCTGACAATCTGAAAACAATTTTGACTGCATATCGTTTTTAGTCTTGACGCCCACACGGCAAGCGTGCACAGTATCATATATTAAAATAAATAAAACTGCAAAACAGGAGAAACGCATCATGAGTGTTCTGGTTACCCAACCCGCCCCCGATTTCACCGCCAAGGCCGTCATGCCCGACAACAGCATCGCCGACGCGTTCACCCTTTCGTCCTATCGTGGCAAATATGTGGTGTTGTTTTTCTATCCCCTGGACTTCACCTTCGTCTGCCCCTCCGAGATCATCGCCTTCGATCATCGCCTGGATGAATTCAAAAAGCGCAATGTGGAAGTGATCGGCGTCTCCATCGACTCCCACTTCTCCCATCTGGCCTGGAAGAACACGCCGGTCAATCAAGGCGGCATCGGCAACATCCAATATCCCCTGGTGGCCGACCTGTCCAAAGAAATCTCCAAGAATTTTGGCGTGCTGCTGGGCGCCGGCATCGCGCTGCGCGGCTCCTTCCTGATCGACCGCCAGGGTATCGTGCGTCATCAGGTGGTCAACGATCTCTCCTTAGGCCGTGACATCGACGAAATGCTGCGCGTCGTGGATGCCCTGCAATTCACCGAAGAGCATGGCGAAGTCTGCCCGGCGGGCTGGAACAAAGGCAAGGCCGGCATGAAAGGCTCCACCAAGGGTGTGGCCGAATATCTGGCCGAACACGCCAACACGCTGTGATCCCTTGACGATAGAGGCGGAATGCCCTAGCCTGTCTTGAGCACGCCGCTTTAGCTCAGGGGTAGAGCAGCTCACTCGTAATGAGCAGGTCCTCGGTTCAATTCCGAGAAGCGGCTCCAAAAAAAAATGAACGGCTTGACCCTTTGGTCAAGCCGTTTTTTTATCCGCTCTCGCCTGTGATCCGGTCTTGAGAGAAACAAGGCGGGGGAAGATGGTCATCCGTCCGCCCTGCCCTTCTCGTTCCCATGCTTTTTCTTTCGCCTTGGGCGTGCCGATCAGGCCCAACGTTCCTGATCCTGCTTTTCCTCGGCATGCATCCGTCCCAAAGCCTCAGCCCCGGATTCAAACCCCATGCGTCCGACGGCCCATGCCGCATACTGTTTCCGGAACGTTGGCTTATCCCGCAACAACCCGATCAGGGCACAACGCCCCCTGCTCGCCCCTTCCAGCCCCTCCAAATGCCATCCACCCGGCTCATCCCCCATGGGTCGATAGGGATAGGCCACACACTCCGCCGGCTTCACTCCCTGAATGGCGCATTGGTGCCGCCCCGACCCAGACAACTCCAGATGGGCGCAGGCATGCCGAACCCACCCCTCCTCCCCTGCCGATGCCCACGCGGCCTCACGGCCGTCATGCAGACTGCGCACGCCGTCCAAGGTCTGGGCCAGATACCGAACCCCTCCTTCCAGCACCAACCCCTGCCAGGCGGTCGGTGTGGTGACCGGCACAACCCGATGCCGACTCTCCAGAAACTGGGCGATCCTCCCCCACTCCTCAACCCCACACATCAACCCGTCCTCATCCAGACAACACTCGCCACACGGGCCACAAATCTCCTGAAGCCGTTTTTCCATCTCCTCCGGGGTCATGTGTATCGACACATCCACCATCCCCGATTCCTGCCGACTCACCACAAACGCCACCAGGTCGGTGCGATCCCCCCGGATCTCCGGCAGCACACGTCCCGGATTGCGCCCGGCCAACACCCGAGGCAGTCGCACCATCACCGGGGCCTCTTCCAGGCCATGACTGACCCGACTGTAGGCCCGATCATACGCCAACACCTCCTGCAAGCCCACCGAATCCCCTTGCCTGACAAAATCGACACACAACGCGTATCCCCTTTCGCTCCACACCGCCATGGGTTCGGGAAACGAAGGATCGGTGACCATCGCCTCGGGAACCGGAGTGGTCAACAGATAATCGATCCACGCCTCCTGGCTCTGCTCGAATACCCGCCGCAAGAAATTGGGAAAATACCATCCCAGCAAGCGCAAGCCATACGCCACAAACAGATGACGTTCCCGTGGCACGTGGGCATTGGCAAAATAGTGCCGATGGGGAAACAAACCGCTCTCTTCCCGGAATCGATGCGGTGGTGACACCGACAGGTCATGAGGGTCGTCTGGTTCATTGAAATCGGTGGGCATGCCGTCATAAGCCAAAGCCGTGTTGGCGGTCACCAGCGCCGAACCGGCCAAAGGCGACAACAGATGTATCTGCACCACCACGTCCCGCTGCACGCTCAAGAGGCCAAAGACCCTCAAGGTCTCCTGGACATCCGCTGCGGTTTCGTCCGGAAACCCGATGATGAATGAAGCGATGGCCGTCAATCCAAACTGTCTGGTCAGCAGAATGTTGTCCACCGCGCGGGCGACGCGCAAATTCTTGCGCACCACCTTCTGCATGCGCTGGGATCCGGTCTCGATGCCGAAATAGACGCCACGGCATCCGGCGTGACGCAAACGCTCCAGCAACTCCGCATCCACCAGATCGGGACGGGCACTGATCTGCCAGTGGTATGGACGGTGATGCGCGCCGATGGCCGCGCAGAATTCCACGATCTTGCGACGATTGGTGGTGAAGGAGTCCTCGATCATTTCGAACGAGCGCACCCCGTAGAGTTCATGCAGTCGATCCATTTCGGCCAGGATCCGTGCTGGACTCTTGGCGCGGAAACGACGGGAGAAATATTCGTTGGTGGAGCAGTAGGTACAGGAAAAAGGACAGCCGCGACCCGTCTCAACCGGCACACTGATGCCGGTGGGTCGGTACAGGTCGAAGGCCGGCAGGGGCAGACGGTCCAAATCCATCAGCAAGGGCGCCGCAGCGGTCTCCATGACCGCCTCGCCCTGACGGTACACCAGACCCGGAATATCGCACCAAGGCAGACGATCCAGAAAGGCGCTCCATCCCGCTTCCGCCTCGCCGCGAAACACCAGATCCACGCACGCATGGCGTTGCAGCAGCAAAACCGCCACCGCCGAAGCCTGAGGCCCCCCCATCACCACCATCACCCGGGGATTGATCGCCTTGACCAGATCCGCCAGACGCAACGAACGGTGAAAGGTGGAACACAACGTGCTGAACCCCACCACCTCCCGTTGGGCCAGGCGCGCGGCCAACTCCGGCTCCTCTTGCACCGTGGGCAGATCCACCACGGTCACATCCACGCCCCGTTCACGCGCCAACGTGGCCAAAGACAACGGCCCCACCGGCATCAAATCCCTATCCCGGGTCAGATACGTCACAAAGGTCAAGGTGTTCATAACAGCAATGGGTTGACGCCTTCATAAAAACGAAGATCCCTTCAACGAATCGTTGTCGATCCAGCCTGTTCGTCCATGGATCCCCGTGCGTGGGAGACAAGCCATCCCCTCTGGGGGATGACCGGAAACGGGTCCAGAAGGCCAACCCCCATGGACCCCCATCTTCAGGGTATGCCGCCATCTCCACGGGTTCGGATCACCCGTCGAGAAGATGGCGGCCATGAATGGTATAGAAAAACCATTTTCTTGTCCAACCCGACATTCCGTCCAGCGATAAAAAAATGCCGGGAAGATGCAAATCGTTTTGAAAACTCGGGGGCGTATCAGAGGAGGAAAAGCGCAATCCGGGAAGAAAAACGGTCCGGAAACGGAAGTCACGCAACCCCGTTTCCGGACACGCCTTGAAACATTGGACTCTTAAAGGGTACGGACAGCAGCCAACACCGGTTCCCAGGTGGAGACCGGCTTGTTGAGCCGTTTTTCCACATAGGCGGCATGATAGACCGCCCCTTCCGCATAACGCAGATCACCGCTTTCCAGGGCCGCCTTGGCCTTTTCACCCTGGATGGCGGTCTCTTCTCCGGCCTCGGCCACGCTGCGCCAATAGGCCAACGCCTCTTGACGATTGACAAAGCGATCCGTCTGCGCCTTGGCTTCGGTCAACGAGGCGACCCGCACCGCGTTGCGTCCGAAGGTCATGGTCCAGCCACTTTCGGACCAGGCGCGGGATTCGGCGATGGCCTGATCCAACTGTTTGACGACATCCGACTTGTTCATGGTTTCTCTCTCCTTGCCCATCAATCCATGCCCATGTCGATATACCCGGTGGGGCAGATCTCGGCGCAAATGTGACAACCCACGCAGCGCTCATAGAAGGTGAACATCACCTCCCCTTCAGGGTTGCCCGGAAAACGGGTAATGGCGTGCTGAGGACAGAACAACATGCACTGATTGCACTCGAAGCACAAACCGCAGCTCATGCAACGCGCCGACTCCGCCTTCGCGTCTTCACGGGACAACGGGATCAGCACCTCGCGCCAGGATCCTTTGACGATCTCGGGATGATCCAGCCGCCGTTTTTTCTGGGCGGATTGCACGAAATAATCCGACTTGAGCTTCTCGAAACGCACCACGTCACGGCGTCCCGGTTTGGCGGGCAACGGCTCGCCCCGCAACAGCAGATCCATGGCCTCGGCGGCCTTGCGGCCATGACCGATGGCGGTGGTCAACAAGGTGATGCTCACCGCGTCGCCCCCACCGAAGACATTGGCAAAGCCTTCGACTTTCTGGTTATGATCGACCTTCAGCCACGGCGTGCCGCCCGTGGTCTGTTCCAGGCCGGTCATGTCGGTGGTCTGACCGATGGAGGCGACCACCTGATCCACGTCCAGCACGAACTCGGTGCCGGGCTGAACCTTGAAGCGGAAGAACGGGATCGGATGATTCCATCCCTCTTCGCCCTGCTCTTTCTTGACCATCTGAACGCACTTGAGTCCCTTGACCGCATCACCCTCGCGCAACACCTCGACGGTTCCGGCCTGATAGACCATGCGCGTGCCTTCGGCCACAGCTTCGTCAAACTCGTAAGCCGAGCATTTCATCTCCTCGCGGGGCACGCCGGAGATCAAGGTGGCCTGTTCCGCTCCCAGACGCAGGGCGAGACGGGCCACGTCCATGGCCACGTCGCCATCGCCGATCACCGCCACATGACGACCGATGGACATGGCGTGACCTTGCAGCTCGAAGCTGCGCAGGAAATCGATGGCATTGGTCACGTTCGGACCTTCCGCGCCGGGAATGGGCAGTCCCCGCCCCTTCTGCGCGCCGACGGCCAGAAACACCGCGTCGTAGTCGCGGCTGAGTTGTTCCAAGGAGACATCCACCCCGACGCGCACGTTGCAACGCAACTCCACGCCCAGATCGAGGATCCGTTGGCACTCGGCCTCCAGCACCTCGCGGCTCACCCGGTATCCCATGATGCCATAACGCATCATGCCACCCGGCTTGTCGCTGGATTCAAACATCACCACCTCGTGGCCGCGCAGGGCCATCTGGTAGGCGCAGGAGAAACCGCCGGGACCGGAACCCACCACAGCCACCTTCTTGCCGGTTTTGTGCGTCGGCTTGGGGTAGGCGAGTTTCTGTTCGATGGCGTATTCGCCGATGGCCTGTTCCACCGCGTTGATGTGGATGGTTTCATCCCGATACTGACGGTTGCACGCCCCCTGACATGGGGCCGGGCAGACCCGTCCCATGACGCCGGGAAAGGGGTTGGTGCGGGTGAGACGACGGAAAGCCGCCTCCCACGCATCCGGACCATCCTTCCAGGTGCCACGGATCAGGTTATGATAGCCTCGGATATCCTCTCCGGCCGGACAGGCGTTGGAACAGGGAGCCACGCGTTCCACGTAGGTCGGACATTTGCCGCTGCGATCGCCATAAGCGACCACACGGTCCAGCCCTTCCTCGTTGGAATACGGTGCGTAGACCCATTCCGTCGCCGATTGATGCATGGGGTTGGTTTCGATCATCGCGCTCCCCCGTCAGAACCGGATGTGGGCGGACTGATTGAACGACACGCGGGCATGACGATAATTGTCGATCATGAACTTGTCGAAGGGCAGTCCGGTCTCCTCGAAGAAACGCTTCCAGCCGATGCGATCGATCCACTCACCCAGCCGCTCCCAGTCCCGGCCACCGGCCTTGTAGGCGGAGAGGATCTTTTTGAGCAGTTCACCCACTTCCGGCCAACGGGGCGGATTGTTGGGCAGGCCATGGGCGACCAGTTTCATGTTGGCGGGTTTGGTGCGGGCGTTGGAGTTCTTGCCGCCGACCCAGATGGCGAGTTTGGAGTGCTCGGGATGGTTGATTTCCATGGCCGGGCAGGCACCGAAGCAGGCGCCACAATAGATGCACTTCTCTTCGACGACCATCAGCGAGGGTTTGCCATTGACCGTGGTGGGACGGATCGCGGCCACGGGGCAACGGGCCACGGTGCTGGGCATTTCGCAGACGTTGGCGAGGATTTCGTGATTGATGCGCGGCGGGCGGGTGTGTTGCACCACCACGGCGATGTCGGCCTGACCACCACAGTTGATTTCGCAGCAGGAGGTGGTGAGACGGACCCGGTTGGGCATCTCTTCGTGGGCGAAGTCGTGGAACAAGGTGTCCATGATGCTCTTGGCCACGCCCGAGGCGTCCACGGCCGGGATGTCGCAGTGCAGCCAGCCCTGGGTATGGGCGATGGCGCTCACCGAAGGACCGGTGCCGCCCACCGGATGTCCGGCGGCTTCCAGGGCGGCGATCAGCGGATCGACGTTTTCGGCGTTGGGGGTCATGAATTCGACGTTGTTGCGCACGGTCCAACGCAGATAACCATCCGCGTAACGGTCGGCCAGATCACACAGACGACGCACGATATCCACCGTCACCTGACGATGGGTGGCGGCACGCACGGTGAACAGCACGTCGCCGCTCAAGGCCACATGTTTCAAGACGCCGGGGCGGGGCCGTTCGTGATAGCTCCATTTACCGTAATTCTTTTTGCTGATGGGGTGCAGGAATTCGTCCAGTTCGTGGGGACCGTTCTCGACGGTCTTCCAGGTACGCGCAGCAGTAGCCATGGGTGATACATCTCCCTGAAATGATTAAGGTGCCTTGAAGTGGTTCGTGATGGGTCCGCGATCAGGCGGCATCCCGGTCTTCTTCGTCGGTGGAGTACTCACCGGCCTTGAAGAACGGATTGTCGCGGGGATGGGAAACCATCTCCACGGAAGCCTCCAGGCCAACGGCGTCCAGGAACTGCTGGATGCCGACCCGCTCGATGCATTCGCCGATCCGTTCGTGATCCAGACCGTTTTCCGACCAGTAGTCGATCATGCGATCCACCAGTTCGATGAAGGCATCCATATCCTCTTCGGTGTCCATCTTCATGAAGGGAACCATGACCGATCCCAACATGTTGCCCACTTTCAGGTGACCCTTGCCACCCACCAGCAGGGTGATGCCCCGGTCGTCTCCCGGAGAGAGGGCCTTGGGCATGACGTTCAGGCAGTGCATGCAGCGCACGCAATCCCGGTTGTCGATGACCATCTTGCCGCCTTGCAGGGTGATGGCCTTGGTGGGACAGCGGGTGATGACGTTGTTGACCAGATAGTCCACACCCTTGGCCGCGATGAATTTCTCCACTTCGGCTTCGTTGATCTTGATATCGTCCCGCCAGGTGCCGATCACGGAGTAGTCGCTGCGCTGAATGCTGTTGGTGCAGTCATTGGGGCAGCCGGAAAACTTGAATTTGGCCTTGTAGGGAAGCTGGGGACGGTGGGTCAGATCGGAATAATAGGAGAGCACCTTGCCATGGGCGTGCAGGGTGTCGTAGCAGGCCTGTTCGCAGCGGGCCGGACCCACGCAGGACAGACCGGTACGCACCGTAGCGCCGGCGCCGCCCAGATCCCAACCTTCCTGGTTGAGTTCGTCGAAGCAGGCCTGGACGTATTCCGCCTTGATTCCCTGGAGTTGCAGGTTGCCGGTCTGTCCATGCATGGAGATCAGACCCGAGCCGTATTTCTCCCAGACATCGCAGATGTGGCGCAGGGACTTGGTGCTGTAATGCAGACCCGGAGCCGGCTGGATGCGCATGGTGTGGAATTCGGTGGCTTCGGGGAACTTGTCGCTGATCATGCTGTAGCGGCTGATGATCCCGGCGCCATAGCCATGCACGCCGACCACGCCCCCCTTCCAGTAACCCATGCGGGTCTCGTAGGAATAGTTGAGTTGATCGAGAACACCGCGCACCATGGTCTTGCCGGTGCGTTGCGCCGTCTCCTTGAAGCCCTTGATGAAGCTTGGCCATGGACCATTTTCCAAATCGTCCAGCATGGGCGTTGGATTGAGTTGAAATGATTGGTCTTTCTGCTGTTCTTGTTCGCTCATTAGGTCACTCCTGGGATGTTCTTGGAAAACTCAAGATGATTTAATATTGATTCTTAGTTTTAACATTCACCAATTTTGCTGTCTCCCGTATAGAGACCATGGTATACAAAAGAGTTCCGATCTTCAAGAATAAATTTCTTCTATAAAAGACTATATCAATATTCTTGATTGTTAATACATATTTTCTATCAACCCTCTAGCGCGTTGCAGTGCAACAAGACGGGCGGGCGAGGCTCGACCAGAATTGGAAAATATGACTTTATAAATCTTTTATCTATAATTTGAATTATTGAATTCTGCACACATTTCATGACTTCCTCTTCATGATTCCTCGCCCGCATGGACCGTCAACAACAAGATGGTGCGCTCCTGGCCGGATGAGCGGATTCTTGTCACCGGAGGTCATGCATGGAAGACCGACAACTCGAATTCCAGCAGGTCTGCCACCCGCACCCAATCCCGGTTGGCCTGGGCCGACATCACGGCCTTGAGTACCTGGGGCAAAGGAGGACGCGGCAGGATCCGTCCGGCCTGGATGGCCTTCAACAGACAATCGATGCTGGCGACCATGCCCTGATTGCCCGTCGCCACCCGCCCCTGACGGAACGCCTCGACCACTTGCGCCACCTTGCGGCGACAGTCGGGGTCTTCGGGGGGATCCCCCTCCGGAAAGGCCATCTTCAAAAGGAAGCGTTGATGTCTGGCCTGGGCGGCGCCACAGACCACGCCGGTCCGCTCGCACGCCTCCACCGCAGCCGACAACGCGCTTTCGGCCGCGACGACCTGCCCGGTCTGCCGCAGGAAATCCGCCCACTCCATGTTGAAAAAAGCCCGATCCGTCTCGCTACCGGTGCGCGCGATGGCCTCCTTCCACCCGGCCGCAGCCGACTGCCATTGACCCCGATGCCGATGAAAACGGGCCAGACGACACGCCACAAACGCCTCTTCGTCATCCAATCCGGCCGACTGGGCCAGATTCAGCGCGCCACGCAACAGATGCAAGGACTCCTCCGGTTCGTCCGGAATCAACCCTTCCCCCCGCAGGGCCATCAGACGAATCCGAACCGCCGGATCGACAGGCGCGCTATCCAACAGGACGTCGAGCAAAGACAAAGCCTGTTCACACGCACCGCGATGCAGGCGGGCCATCACCAGATCCAACCCGGCCTCCATGGACAGCGTTCCATCGTATTCCAGAGGTTCCAACAGGTGTTCCGTTTCCGACCAGAGACGCTGACGCGCCGTTTCCCGCGCCGCGCTCAAGATCCGTTCGCGCGGCAAAGGAGCGTCCGGACGGAAGGGCACGGCCAGAAACTCTTCCAGATCGGTTCCTTCCGGATAACGACAACCGGCAATCCGCGCTCCCCGACGGCTGGCCTGAAACCAGGCGATGGACGCATGACGCGCGATCAGCGCCTCCATATCGTGACAAAAACTTTTCATCGCCGGTTGGCTGGGCACCGGCGCGCCCAAACCGTTCAACAGACTCTCCGAGGCCGACAGGGCGCCGCGACCGTGAGCCGTACCGGCGACATGACTCTTTCCATCGGGAAACGAAAAATCGGCGCCCATCAGCAGCACCCGCCCCGCTCCCGCCAGACAGGCCAGATCGGCGGCGGCATGGGTCACGGTGCCGCTCGTGAAAAGACGCGCGCACCCGGGTCTGTGGGCCAGAAACGACTCGTACAAGACCCCGTCGGCACAGGCCACCCGGCGCGGACCCGGCCAGTGGGCCACGATCCAGGGATCGGTGGCGGGAAAATAGACCAGCACCGTCTCGCGCAACGCGATCAAGTCGGTGTAAAAATGCTGAACGACGATCGGGGTCGGATCCAGGGTGATCACGATATCCGGTCGGATCCGCGCGGCCAGCAGCGGTTTGAGCGCCGCACCCACCGCGATCAACGGATATCGGGCCTCGGCCAATGCGCCGAAATGGTCCGCAAGCGTCGGACCGGCGGCGGCCACCAAAACGGTTTGTCCCTGCCAATGGCCACCCAGAGTGGCGATATCGGGATCCTGCCTCCAGAACGGGGCATTGTCATCCAGGTGGGATTGCAGCCAGGGAAGACGCAACGCATCCTGATTCAGAATGGCCGCATCCAGTTCCAGGGGAATCCGGTTGCGCAAACGCTCGCCCGCCGTTCCAGGCCGGGCGTTCTGCCAGTCGAAGGGAATGAACACCGCCGGTTTGTGGAGCCACTCCCCCTGTTCGTCCGGGGTCTGGCACTCCACGCGCGGATCCTCCAACCACTCCCGGTGATCAAAGCCTTCCAGGGCGACCCAGGTGGTGGCCGCGTCGCACACCACCACCACCAATCGTTTCAGGGCGGCGCGTTGCAAAAGCAGCCGGATCGCGGCGCCGGAACCCACACCATACACCCACACACAGGGGCTGCCGATCGGAATGGAGGCAATCTGCCAACGCGCCTCGGCCTCCGGATCCCGATGGCTGCAGACCAGACGCCCATTCACCACAGGGGTTCGGCCCTCCTCCCAACTCATGACGAGGCGTTCCGGGGCCTGTGACAACCAGGTCCAGACCCGAGGCCAACGCCGGACAACGCCAGAGCGGTTGATGGTCAGAAAAGAGTGCGCGGGTCCGCAAGAAGACATGAGAGGATTTCCTGGCTGTTCCAGCGTGGATGGTCATCCCTGCCATTGTGACCATAAAACGATGAACAATCCATCCCGCCTCTCAAGACCAGACCGAAGAAGAGCCGATTTTTTTCACACCGCGCGCCGCGACTTCAACCGAAGCGCGCCGCGCGCCTTCCCTCCCGTTTTTTTGATGCGGGCAAGCCGACCCTCAATCCAACCCCCTGCTCTTGAGAAAAGGCACGAACCGCATGTCCACATCCATGATGTGTTCGATCAACCAGCTTTTGGCGATTCCCAGCAGATCGATGGCCACGGAAAAATCCCCGGCCTCGAAACGCTGGATCAGGTTGGCCACCGCGTCGAGGAGTTTCCGGTGTTCCTGGACATGGGAGGTCAGGTCCGGATAGCCGTAACGGGCGAAGTACCCCTCTTCCCGCTGAAAATGAAACACCGTGTAATCGGCCAACTCCTTGAGCAATGCGCCGAGCACCTCCCGTCCCTCTCCTTCCTTCATGGCGTGGTGCAGACGGTTGACCATATCCACCAATTTCCGGTGATCCGCATCCACCTCCCGCACGCCGGTGACCAGACGCTCATCCCAGGGGAAGAAAGGACGAAACTCCACCGCCAATTCCCGCTCTCCCAGATAGAGCCGGTCCAATTGACGAAAAAAATGATTCCGGCTCGACAGATGATCCACCAACGCCCTTTCCACCTCCGCCGCTTCGGACACCACTCCCGCAGCGATCCGCTGGCCAAGGGCTTCGGCCTGCCGAAGCAGCGCTCCGGCGCTCTGGGAAACCTCCTGGAACAGGGGCGACTCCCGGAATCCGGGAGCGGCTCCGATCCCCCAATCCTTCAGGCTGGCGGCCACGATTTCCGCCGCTTCGCCAGGCCCGAAAGGGTAACGCCCGCTCAAGGCCAACTCCAGCCGCGCCTGCAACAACAAAAAAGCCTCCTTGACCGCGCGGATGTCAAAAAGGGGCGCGGCGTGTTCCGTCAAATCGAGGCGGGTGGCGTAAAAGGCGTTGATCATATCCTGAAGCACCCCGCCCAACCGATCGAACTGGGTCGCAGAACCGTGCATCAACGAAGCGGTGTGGCTGGCGTTTTCCATGCACTCCCGCACCCGGCACGACGCGTCGCCGGTCTTGCGGGCCGACTCCAGAATGTCCAATACCCGTTTCAGGGCCTGATGGGTGTCCCGAGCCGCCGCCTCGGCCGCCTGGGCGACATCGGATGAGGAGCGGGCGATCTCCGTGGTGCCGAGTTTGACCTCATCGGCGGAACGGGAGACATCACCCACTGAGCCCATGAGACGTTCGGCGCCCTGCGCCACGGAACCGGTGGCGGTGGCGATCCGTTCCATGTCGTGCCCGATGGCCAAAGTGGTCTCCATCTGGAGGTTGACCGCGTTGGAGATTTCGGTGGTGGCGGCGGTGATCCGCTCGATGCTGGAAACGATGGCATGGTTGGAGTCGGCCACGGCGACGCTGGTCTGCTTGATCTCCAGGACGCGATCCAGGATCAGTTTGGTGGCATCGGCGGTTTTCTGGGCCAGATCCTTCATTTCGTTGGCCACGACCCCAAACCCACGACCCGCCTCCCCGGCTCCCGCCGCCTCGATGGAGGCGTTCAGGGCGAGCATCTTGGTCTGATCGGCGATGGTGTCGATGACCTCCACCACCAGACTGATCTCATGGGTGGCGTCGGCGAGTCGCACCATGATGGATTCGCTGCCGTGGGCGCGCAAACTGGTCTGGTCGGACTCCCGGGCAGCGGCGTGGCATTGCTGACGAATGGTCTCCAGGGAGTCGTTCATCTCCCCCACGGCCAACGACGCATTGCGTACCGAAACATCCACCTCGCCCATGTTCTGGCTGACCGTTCCGATCTCGCCGCTGATCGACTGGGCCGAACCGGCCAGTTCGGCAATCGACACGCTGGCCTGTTCCACACCGGCGGCGATGGTCAGCACACCGGACGACACCTGCACCGAAGCCGCCGAAATGGCGGTGAGATTCTCCATGGTCTCCTGCACCGAGCGGGTGACCCGTTCGATCTCGGAGGAGAGCAGATCGTTCTGTCTGGAGACCACCGTGACATTTTCACGGGATTTCTCCGCATCGTCACGCAGCACGCCGCGCATCTTCATCAATTCCGAAGCGCAGGCGGTCAGACTGCCGGCGTGCAGGGCCATCACCGCTTGCATCTCCTGGCAGCGACCGTTTTCATCGGGCGGACGATCCCACACCGCGCGCAACTCCGGCGACATCGCTCCGCTCGTCCAGGCTTCGCCCCGGCTCCAGGCCCCCACCAGCCGCTCCACCTCTTCAAACAAGCGCCGCAGTCGCACCATCAGCCCGACGAGCGCGATCACGCCGCTCACCGAAACCGCCACCGCCGACCAAAACAAAACCGCGACCCCAGACGGATCCGGCGAGGTCCATTGTCGCACCTGCGCGTAGTGCCACCACAACGCTGCGGACGCCAGAACCACCACCAGGAGCACGCCCCCGGCAAATCGGAACAGCCTCGACACGGATGGCCAGAACGGTTTCATCGACAAGGATTTCTGATCCGCAGCCGGCATGCGCACTCCATGCGGCACAAAGGGTGATCATCGATTGGGTCCGAGGTGCTCCTTGCCGCATTGCGGACAACGCCAGGTGCGACCTCCTCCCATCCACAAATCGGTATTGCGGCAGAGACATTCGGTGCAAAGAGCCACACCGCAATCACACGTCCAGGTGAAACCCGGATCCGCGTGACAGGCCATGCAAGGGGGAAAGCTTCTGCCCTTCTTGCGCGGTTTGTGCGAATTTTCCAGTATGGTTGAGGACATCATACAAGTTCCTGAAGAGTTGTAAAGCAAAAGATGACGCGACCCCCCGGACGGGAGACCCATGGATGGCACCGGAAACCCCACACCCCACAGAGCCAGGGACGACCCGTGGTTCAAGAACCCGTGGACCGACTGACCGTTTCCGATGGGGTCACACTATCGGATTCAGACAGGGGGAGCAATTCATTTTTTTGTCCCACGGGGTGCGGACACGCCTGCGGCCCGGGAGCATTTATGCTTTATGTTTCAACAAATTCTGAAATTATTCTTGCGCCGGGAAGCGTTTCCTCTATAATCCACAAGACCTCTCTTGCTTTCGATTGATCCAGCACACTCACGATCCCTACCGATTCTTCTGTAAATGAGCGCCTGTTTGTAAACCTTCAACCCTGCGCATCAAACCTGAACATCAAGGTGAACCCCAACATGAATTTCGACCTCTTCGAAGGTGAGAATACCGTCATCGCCCAGACCGCCGCCCTGCTGGACAATCCGGACGTTTCGGCGGAGCAGTTGCGCGCCAGCCTGGGTCATCTTTTGAAGGGATACGAAAAGCTGGTCAAAAGCACGCAGAAGATTTTGCGGATGAGCGACCGCAACGAACAAAAGGTCAAACAGGCCCATCTGCAAATCCAGATACAGCAAGAAGAATTGAATCACGCCCACCAGACATTGGAACGGCACGCCGAAACCCTGGAACAGACCGTGCGCCAACGGACGGCGGATCTGGTGCGCTCCCAGGAAAAATTGCAAAAACTGGTCGAACTCGGCGTCTCCCTGGCCCAGGAACGGGATATCGACACGCTGCTGGAAAACATCCTGCTGGGTGGCAAGGCTCTGACCCACGCGGACGCCGGCACCTTGTACCTGCGCACCAAGGACGACTTTCTGCGCTTCACCATCGTGCGCACCGACTCTCTGGGGATCGCCATGGGGGGTGCGGGTCAGAAACCGGTCTTCATGCCCGCCGTTCCCCTGATGAAACCCGATGGCACCCCCAACTTGAAGAATGTCGCCGCCTATGCGGTCAATTCCGGCGAAACCGTGGTGATCGAGGACGCCTACGACTCCACAAAATTCGATTTTTCCGGCGTGCGGCAATTCGACAACGGCACCGGTTATCGTTCCCAATCGTTTCTCACGGTGCCGCTGAAACCCCGTCAGGGCAAAGTGATCGGCGTGATGCAACTGATCAATGCCATCAACCCGATCACCAAAAAAGTGATCCCGTTCGATCCAGAGCTGATCACCTTTGTAGAGGCCCTGGCCGCCCAGGCCGCCATGACCCTGGACAATCAATTGTTGTTGCAAGCCCAGAAGGATCTCTTCGACGCCTTCATCCAGTTGATCGCCGCCGCCATCGACGCCAAATCCCCGTATACCGGCGGACACTGCGAACGGGTGCCGGAACTGGCCCGTCTGCTGGCCCAGGCGGTGTGCGAAACCGATCATCCCGGCTTTGCCAACTTCACCATGACCGAAGACGAACATCAAGAGATGCGCATCGCCTCCTGGCTGCACGACTGCGGCAAGGTGACCACTCCAGAGTATGTGGTGGACAAGGCCACCAAGCTCGAAGGGATCCACAATCGCATCCACGAGGTGCGCATGCGCTTCGAGGTGCTGCATCGGGACGCGCAAATCGCCTGTCTGCAAGGACTGCTGGATGGACAGTCGGACCCGGCAACCCTGAAGCAGACCTTGCACGCCGATCTGACCGCCTTGCAAGAAGAGTTCGCCTTCGTCGCCCGCGCCAATGTCGGGGGGGAATTCATGACCGCCGCCGACCAGGCACGCATCCGCGCCCTGGCCCAACGCACCTGGATCCGCCATTTCGACGACACCCTGGGTCTGTCCTACGCGGAACTGCGCCGCAAACCCTCGCAATCCGGCGGCATCGACGTGCCGGAACCCCTGTTGGCCGACAAGGCGGAACACATCATCCCCCGAGAACGGGACACCCGCAGCCGGGATCAGGCCATGGGCATCCGCATGCCGGTACCGGAACACCTGTACAACATGGGAGAGATCTACAATCTGTGCATCGAACGCGGCACCCTCACCCACGAGGAGCGCTACAAAATCAACGAACATGTGGTGCAGACCCTGGCCATGCTGGAAAATCTCCCCTTCCCCGACTCCATGGCCCGCGTGCCGGAGTTTGCCGGCGCCCACCACGAAACCATGCGGGGCACCGGTTATCCGCGCCAGTTGCAACGCGCTCAGATGTCGGTTCCGGCCCGGATCATGGCCATCGCCGATGTGTTCGAGGCCCTGACCGCCACGGATCGCCCCTACAAGGAGCCGAAGACCCTCAGCCAGGCCATCAAGATCATGGGCTTCATGAAAAAAGATGGCCACATCGACCCGGATCTGTTTTCCATCTTCTTGAAAAGCGGGGTGTATCGTCAGTATGCCGAAAAATACCTCAGCCCCTCGCAAATCGACAGCGTGGATCCGACCCCCTATCTGTCCTGATCTTTTACCCCCTATCTGTCCTGATCTTTATATAGAGGGTCTTGATGCGTCCCATGACCAATCGCGCCGACACCCCGCCATCCTCCCCCGACCTCCGGGAGGCTTCCCTCATCCGGCATGAAGACGGTTCCGGATCCTTCCGCGATCCGGACGGCTCCACAGGCCGATGGGACAACCCGGGAGAACGTTTCTGGCATGGCGCGGACGGCTCCACGGGTGTGTGGCGCCAGGATGGCGCGATTCAATACACCGATCCCCTGCACGGCATCCGGCTGACGATTCTGGCGGACGGTTCCGGTCAGATGCACCACGCCGACGGCTCCCACGCCACCTGGGATCCGACAGGCCACGGCGAATGGAGCACTCCGCACGGCAACCGGGGATGGTTTCAGGCCGACGGATCCGGAGGGGTCCACCATCCGGATGGATCGGTGACGCTGTGGAACGACCATCGGGAAGAAATGTTCATCACACCGGACGGCATGGAATTTCCGCCCTCTTCTTATGAGCAGGGCGACTTCTTCGGGCCGGACGCGTTGCGCGAGTCGTTCACCTCCTCCGGCTCTGCAAGCCACAGCGAGACCCGCCGCGACACCATGCGTTACGGCGCCGACGGATCCGGAGGCTGGCTGGGCGGCGCGCACGGGGAGTTGACCTGGGATGCCACCGACCTGCACACCCTGCACACCCCGGATCAGGCCGTGGCCACCTGGGAACCGACAGGCGCGACCACCTGGCAGAGACATCGGGTGCGGTTGTGGATGGAGCCGGGCGGACTGGGGGGATGGTCGATGGCGGACGGCTCCCGTGGCGCCCATGGACCGGACGGCTCCTGCCTCCACGAAACCAAGAACGGCGCGTCGGGAGGCTGGCAGGATGGAACCGGTCACTCCGGCTGGTGGGACGCACAGGGCAACCGGGGAGGACGCGACCCGACGGGAGCCACCTGGAGCCGCAACGCGGACGGTTCCGGCACTTTTGCCGACGCCATCCTGTCGGCCCACTGGGATGCGACGGGCCAGGGGGTATGGCGCGGAAGCGACGGTCGATTCACCGGCACCTGGGAACCGGACCAACGCCGGGGCGTCTGGATCCACGCCGATGGCCTCCCGGACTCCTGGCAGGGGGAGGAGTGCGGCGAATGGACCCACAGCCGCCACCATTGCGAAGCGTGGGAGACGACCCGCTTCACCCATCTGTCTCCGAACGGGGAGATCGGGGTGCTGGAAGAAAACGGTGCCGGCTCCTGGTCGAACATCCAAGGCACCTTGCACACCTGGAACCCGGAGACCGGTCATCAGGTCACCCATGCCGACGGCTCCTGGGACACCCTGCTGCCCGACGGCACCTACGAACACCACCACGCGGCCGACTCCATCCGGCTTGCCCCGGCAAAAGAGCGCATCTGGCCCCCTGCCTCCATCGACTCCCCATCAGAAAACGATCCGCTGCCCATTCGCGCCGCGCTGATCCGGGCCGTGACCCAGGCCAGACAGGCTCTGCTCGAAGGGCGCCTGCGCAGCGTCCGGATCCGACACCGGCTGGAACAATCCCGCGCCGGTCCTCCCCGACGCTCTCTGGCCGCAGAGCCGGAACCGATTCACGACCGCGCGGCGATGGCCTTGTCCCAGGCCGACGCCCACATGCAGATGGCCCGGATCCGCCTCGACCGGATCGCCGCCCTGATCCGGATCCGACGCATGGAACATCGCATGCGCCGTCCCCAACCCAGGATCGCGAGCGATCATCCAGGCGCGTCGCGTCCGGACCGGGGATGAAACCGGGCGTGGACCTGTTTCAACCGTTCGTTGGCCACATGCGTATAGATTTCGGTGGTGGAGACATCCGCGTGACCGAGCAGCATCTGCACGCCTCGCAAGTCGGCGCCATTTTTCACCAGATGGGTCGCGAACGAGTGACGCAGACCGTGGGGAGAGAGGGTCTTGACGATGCCGGCCATGGCCGCGTGACGTCGGATCACGTACCAAAAATTCTGACGGGTCATCGGCTCGCCCCGGGCGGTGACGAACAGCGCCGGCGTCGGTTTGCACCCTTGCAACAAGAGGGGTCGGGACTCGCGCAGATAACGGGCGATCATGGCCAGGGCCCGTTCCCCCACCAGGGTGATCCGCTCCTTGTCCCCCTTGCCCACCACCCGAAAGAAACCCGTTTCCGCGTTCAGATCCTGGGTACCGATGGATACCAACTCCGACACCCGCATGCCGGTGGCGTACAGGGTCTCCAGCATGGCCGCGTCGCGCAAGCCCAACGGGGTGGAGTGGTCGGGAGCGGCGAGCAGATCGTTCACCTCCCGTTCGTCCAGCACCTTGGGCAGGGTGCGCCGCCGCTTGGGGGACGAAAGCAGTCGGGCCGGATCGTCGGCGCGCACCTCCCGTTCCACCAGATGACGAAACAGCCGCCGCGCCGCCGACAACTTGCGCGCCACCGAAGTGGCGGCCAGTCCCCGGTCGTGCAGATCCTCCAGCCAGCAGGCCAGATCCTCCCGGTCTGCCGACAACACCCCCTTGCCCCGCGCCGCGATGAATCCGGCCAGGCCCTCCAGATCGTTGCGATAGGCTTCCAGGGTATTGTGCGCCAGGCCCCGCTCCACCAGCAACTCATCGAGAAAAGCGCCGATGCGGCTGGCATCGTTCATCGCTTGCGCTCCTCTTCTTCCCGCACCCGGTTGTTGCACATCGGCACCGCCAGACGACGCTGCGGAGCGGCGTGACGATTGCCCGCCTCGATGCTCGGAACCGCGTACACCACCTTTTCGGCCTCCCACAGGATCACCCCGCCCAGCGGCGCGAACCAGCGGGCACCGGCCTTTTCCCAGGCCGACGCGGCGGCAAGCCAGCGTTTGCCTTCCAAGGGGGGCATGAACAGGGCATAACTGGATTGACGGGACAAAAACAGCGACTCCTCCAGACCGATCCGCAACTGCGCCGGAGAGTAGGGCCGTCCCCAACCAAAGGGGGTGGCATCCCGTCTGGCCCACAATCCCCCCCGGTTGGGAACCATCACCAGCACCCGCCCTCCCGGAACCAGCACCCGCCAGGTCTCCCGCAGCGTGGCGCGCGGGGATTGCACTCCCTCCAGCAAATGGGTCATGATCACCCGGTTGAAGGATTCGTCGGGAAAGGGCAAGGCATCGGGGCGGACCTGGGCAATCCGGTTGTGACCGCCTCGGGGCCAGGGAGCCACCCCCATTTCGGCAGGGGAACAGCCCAGCACCGAACCGATCCAGGGAGACAGGCTCGCCAGATAGGGATGGGGAAAACCGAATCCCAAGGTATGCTCCGCAGGATTGGCCCGCAGCCAGCGTCCCATGGCCTCTCCCACCACACGGGCTGCGGTGCGTCCCAGGGGGGTATCGTACCAGCTCTGTAGACGGATCGCTTCCACGGTCATCCTTCTATTTATATAGCCATTCCAATCAAGGAGTCGTCATTATGACCCAACCCTTTCCCCGCGTCGAGGCTGTCCCGGCGCGTCAGGACAACATCATCTGGATGATCGCCACCGCTCCGCACCGTTACGCGGTGGTGGATCCAGGAGAGGCGGAGCCGGTGAGCGCCTTTCTGGACCAAAGATCGGCCAGCCTCTCCCATCTGCTCATCACCCATCACCACGCGGATCACATCGGCGGCATCGACATCTTGCGTCAACGTCACGGTGGCCGGGTGGTGGGAGCCGGTCACGACGCCCACCGACTGCCCCGTCTGGACCATCCGGTGGGAGACGGCAGCGCGGTCGTCCTGAACGACACCCTGGTGGCCGAAGTGCTGGAAGTGCCGGGACACACCCTGGGACACGTGGCCTATCGGGTTGCAGACGCCCTGTTTTCCGGGGATACGCTGTTCGGTTTCGGCTGTGGCCGCCTGTTCGAGGGCACCCCGGCCATGATGTGGCACTCTCTCCAACGGTTGCGCGCCCTGCCCGACACCCTCCAATTATACGCCGGTCACGAATACACCCTGGCCAATCTCGATTTCGTCATCCATCTGCAACCCGACGCGCCCGAACCCCAAACCTGGCGACACCATTACCTCAAGATCCTCGACAGTGGCGGCCTGACCCTGCCCCATCCCCTGCTGCTGGAAAAACGACTCAACCCGTTTCTGCGCGCCGACGATCCGGAATGGGCCGCCCGGCTGGGCCTGCCGCCAGAGGATCCGGTGGCGGTATTCGCCCAATTGAGGGAACGACGCAACCGGCATTGAATTTTTGATTGCGCGCCATCATGACATGATCTATAACTTATAATAGAGATAGTGAATGGATATATACCTCTATTTTAAAAGATCACTTCCAATCCAAAGGAGGCGATCCGACCCATACGCCTAAAGGGGGGAACATGGGAATCACACAAACGCTGCGCAACCTGACCATCAGCACCAAGGTGGGCACGGGATTCGGTCTGGTGGGCTTGTTGTTTCTGGGCGTGATCGGACTGTATCAGACCACGCTCATCGAGTCGTTGGACCGGTTCAAAGGCGATGTCCTGGAACGGACCGAGGTGGAAAAATCCAACGCCTTGCAGGTGAACATCCGCATGTTGCAGGCCCGGCGCGCCGAAAAGGATTTTCTGCTGCGCAAGGAGAGCCAATATCTGGACGCGGTGACCCAGAACGTGGAGGCGATCCAGAAAACCACGGACACCATGCTCCAGAAGGCCACCGAGAACCAGGACGCCGAAAGTGCCCGGCTGGACACCGAAATCAAGAAACGCACCGAAGAATATTCCAACAGTTTCCGCAGTGTCGCCCACAGTGAGACCGAAAAGGGCCTGGATGCCAAATCCGGGCTGCAAGGGGTGTTCCGGGAGGCGGCCCACACCATGGAAAAACAGATTCTGCGCTACGACACCGAAGAGATCTATCTGGCGCTGCTGCAAATCCGTCGGGCGGAAAAGGATTTCCTGTTGCGCAAGGATGCCAAGTATATCGCGCAGTTGGAAGCACATGTCAAACGGTTCGCAGCCCATGTGAGCGCCTCGACGCTGCCGGATCCGATCAAAAAGCAGCTTGCCGACCAGTCCGCGCTTTATGAGAAGGATTTCCAGAACACCGCCTCCGCCACGCTCTCCGGGAAACCCGAGGCCAGTGGCGCCACGCCGGGCTATCGGGAAATCGCCCACGACATCGAGCGCGCCTTGCAGGCGCTGTACGTGCCGGGTCTGGCCCGGATCTATCTGGAACTGCGCAAGGACGAAAAGGATTATCAACTGCGCGGGGAAGAGAAATACGTCACCCAGGTCGCCAAACGCATCCAGGCCATCCACCAGGCGCTGGCCAGTTCCGCCATTCCCGAAGAAGAGAAGAAAAGCCTCACCCAGACGACCCAGAGCTACAGTCAGGCCTTCACCGCCCTGGTGGAAAAGAACCAGGAGATCGCCTCGGCCACGGAAAAGATGCGCGCCGCCATCCATGCCATGGAGCCGTTGATCGACGATCTGGTCAAAGAGGCCAGTACGGACATGAGCCAGACCGCCGACGACACCAACGCCCACGCGCGCCGCAACGCCCAACTGGCGCTGACCACCAGTCTGGGGATCCTGGCGCTGGGCGGACTGCTGGCCTGGATCATCGGTCGCGCGATTTCGGTGCCGGTCCGGTCGCTGCAAACGATGACCGAAACCTTTGGTCAGGGAGACCTGACCGTGACCACCGACATTCGGCAAAAAGACGAGGTGGGTCGCATGGCCGCCTCTCTCGCCGAGACCGTCAACCGCTTGCGAGAGGTGCTCGGACAGGTGAAACTGGCCTCCGTCGAGGTAGCCCAGGGGAGCCAGCAACTGTCGGACGCCTCCCAGGGGTTGTCCAACTCCTCCACCGAACAAGCCGCAGCCATCGAACAGACCTCCTCGGCCATGGAACAGATGACCGCCAGCATCCGCACCAACAACGACACCGCCCAGAGCACCGAGAAAATCTCCCAACAGGCGGCCACGGATGCGGTGGAAACCGGCAAGGCGGTGCTGGACGCGGTGGCCGCCATGAAGGAAATCGCCGAAAAGATCTCCATTATCGAAGAGATTTCCCGTCAGACCAACCTGTTGGCCCTGAACGCGGCCATCGAGGCCGCACGGGCCGGAGAGCAGGGCAAGGGCTTTGCCGTGGTGGCCGCCGAAGTGCGCAAACTGGCGGAACGCAGTCAAACCGCTGCCAGCGAAATCGGCGGACTCTCCGCTTCCAGCGTGGCCGTGGCGGAGAAGGCCGGCAGCATGCTGAACCAACTGGTGCCGGACATCCAAAAGACCGCCGAATTGATCCAGAAGATTTCAGCCTCCAGCCTGGAACAAAACCGCAGCGCCGAACAGATCAACACCGCGATTCAAGCCATGGATCAGGCGATTCAACGCAACGCGGGCACCTCCGAGGAGATGGCCGCCACCTCCGAGGAACTCTCCGCCCAGGCCGAAACCCTGCAAAACGCCATCGCTTTTTTCAACACCGGCGACTCCACCCCATACCGACGCGACGCGCCCCAGGCCCGACCCCTGCCCCTGCCCGCCCTCCGGACCACCCGGCTGGCACTGCCCGCCCCGCGCCGCAGCGCCGGCGCGCTCTCGGATCAACGGGTCACAAGGTTTTAGCGCATGATATCACCTGCACCTGAAAACCGTTGCAATGAAACCAAAATCAGTTATGATCCCCATCACAGTGGCATATTTTGTTGCTGAAAAACCTGCAACCGTTTGGAACCTGGAGGAACATGGGGCATGAAAGACTTGAAATTGGGACTTAAACTCGGGCTCGGCTTTGGTCTGGTACTGCTTTTGACCACCCTTGTTGCCTTCAGCGGCTACAACGGCTTAAGTGGTCTGGCCGACCGTATCGACAAAAGCCACGACATGTCCATTCTGCTCGAACAGATCAGCAGAGCGGGCATCTCGGAGAAGAACTTCATCATCCGTAAAGATTTCAAGCATGTGGAAGAAAACGGCAAAGCGCTGGAAGAACTCAAGAAGCAGGCCATTCTCGATCGGGATCAAAAATTCCACGATCCCACCGACAAGCGCGAAATGGACGATGTGCTGGGACTGGCCGACGCCTACGGCAAATCTTTTGCCCAGTATGTCGCCATGGAAAAAAAGCGTAACGAAAGCCTGACCCGCATCCGCGACATCGCCGACAACGTGGTGCGCGTGGAAGTGACCAAAATGCAGGAGGATCAGACCAAAAAACTGCATGAGATCCTCGCCCAGCAAGCCACCATCAATGCTGCGGACAAGGCGGCCCAGACCGCCCAGACCGCCCAGGTCGAAGACCGGGCCACCAAGGTGGCCAAATCCGCGCAGATGCTGATCGATTTCAAGGATGCCCGCATCGGCGAGAAAGAGATCTTCCTGACCAACGGCAAAGACGAAAACCAGATCAAACGCAATCTGGCCGGCTCCAACGGCGCGTTGAAGAACGCCCAGGAACTGCTCCCCACCTTCAAGTCCCAAAACAACATCGATCAAATCAAACGGATCATCGCGGGCGTCGAGCAGTATCAAAAAGAGATGGCCACCATGGTCGAGGCCATCCAGGCGCAAAACAAGGCCGAGCAGGAGATGATCGCCGGTCGCACCAAGGCCGAGGAGAAGGTGGACGCGGTGATCTCTGGCCAAGGCGCCAAGGCGAAGGCCCAGATCACCTCGGCCACCACCTTGATCACCTCCGCCAGCGTCGGGGCCGTGCTGCTGGGCATGCTGATCGCCTATCTGCTCACCCGTCTGATCGTCAGCGCCCTGACCCAGGGTGTAGTCTTCGCCCGGAGCATCGCCGGGGGTGATCTCACCGCCACCATCGATCTGGACCAAAAGGACGAAGTGGGCCAATTGGCCAACGCCCTCAAAGAGATGGCCACCAAACTGCGGGAAGTGATCGGCGAAGTGTCGGTCGCCGCCGCCCAGGTGTCGGCGGGCAGCAACGAAATCTCCAACGCCGCGCAGAATCTCTCCCAGGGAGCCACCGAACAGGCCGCCTCCATCGAAGAGACCTCCTCGGCCATGGAAGAAATGTCTTCCAACATCCAGCAGAACACCGACAACGCCAACACCACCCAGAACATCTCCCAGAAAGCCTCCAAGGATGCCGCCGAAGGTGGCGTCGCCGTGGAAGAGGCGGTCACCGCCATGAAGGAAATCGCCTCCAAGATCGGCATCATCGAAGAGATCGCCCGTCAGACCAATCTGTTGGCCTTGAACGCCGCCATCGAGGCCGCCCGCGCCGGTGAACACGGCAAGGGCTTCGCCGTGGTGGCCGCCGAAGTGCGCAAACTGGCGGAACGCAGCCAGACCGCCGCCGGCGAAATCAGCCATCTGTCCGCGTCCAGCGTGGGCGTGGCCGAACGGGCCGGAGGGATCATCAACAAACTGGTCCCGGACATCCAAAAGACCGCCGAACTCATCCAGGAGATCGCCGCCGCCAGCCAGGAGCAAAACCAGGGGGCCACGCAGATCAATCAGGCGATCCAGCAACTCGATCAGGTGATCCAGCAAAACGCCGGATCCTCCGAAGAGATGGCCGCCACCGCCGAAGAGTTGAGCGCCCAGGCCGACATCATGAGTCAATCCATCTCCTTCTTCAAAATCGGCAATCAGACGCACACGGCCGTCCGCAGCCGACCGGCCGCCAGACCCAAAATCGGCGGCGGCTCCAAACCACAACCCCATCTTCAGAAACATGCCACCAAAGCCCTGCCCGCTCCTGCCGGACACAAATCCGGTGGCGTGGACCTGAACATGGGTGGTCATGCTTCCGACGATGAATTCGAGACCTTCTAACTCCACGAGGAGCCCCAGATCATGAGCGTTCCGGGACTGACCGAAGTGACCCAATTTCTCACCTTTCACCTGGATCGGGAGGTGTTTGCCA
This sequence comes from Magnetococcales bacterium, assembly GCA_015231375.1. GTDB lineage: Bacteria > Pseudomonadota > Magnetococcia > Magnetococcales > Magnetaquicoccaceae > Magnetaquiglobus. Next base: position 101,211 of record JADGBT010000003.1, read on the forward strand.
TCGACATCTCCAAAATCAAGGAGGTGCTGGAGTTCTCGGCTGTGACCAAGATCCCCCGAACCCCGGATTTCATGTGCGGGGTGATCAATCTGCGGGGCAGTGTGGTGCCGGTGGTGGACCTGCGCCTGAAGTTCGGCATGTCCAAAAGCGAAAAGACGGTCAATACCTGCATCATCATCATCGATGTGATCCAGGAAGAAGGCACCACGGTCATCGGTGCCATGGCCGACTCGGTCAAAGAGGTGGTGGAACTCGATCCCAATCAGATCGAACCCGCGCCCAAGATCGGCACCGGACTGCGCACGGACTTCATCCGGGGCATGGGCAAACAGGGCAACCACTTTGTCATTCTGCTGGATACCGACAAGGTCTTCTCAGCCGCTGAACTCTCCTTGCTGCAAGACGCGGGCAAGGCCGGTGCCGCCGCCAAGCCCGGCCCCTCGGAAAAGGCCGCCTGATCCTGTCTTTCACCGCCGGGGGGAGAGTGACGGCTCTCCCCCCGGCTTCGTCCGCTTGCCCAAAGGTTTCCCCATGTCGATCACCACCCATGAAGAGTCCGGGGTCGTCACCATCACCCTGGATGACAAATTCGTCTTCAGCGATCACCGCGCCTTCCGGAGCACCTATCACAACCGCCCCGCAGGAACCCGCTACATTCTCGATTTCCGGCGGGTCAGCTACATGGACAGCTCCGCGTTGGGCATGCTCCTGCTGCTCAAGGAAGAAGGCGCCGGAGGCGACAAGAACAACGTGCAACTGATCCATTGCAACGAACAGGTGCGCAAGATTCTCGATGTGGCCAACTTCTCCCAACTGTTCACCATGACCTGAACCCCGACCCTCACCCCAACACCCCATAAAGCCACAGCAACCCTGGCCCGAGCGGCACCAGCCAATCTCTCCAGGGAACAGGTCCGGTCGCGCGCGCCATCGGCGGCAATCCCTCCTCGAAGCCGCGCGCGCGCAACCCCTCCTCGCGCCGCCGCAAATCCCACAACAAGCCCGACAACAAGGCACTCCCGGCGAACGCCAACCGTTCCAGCCGCTCCCCCCCCCCGGACGACTCCCCAAGCCGCGCCGTCATGCCCATCCGCACCCATCCGGCCTGCTCCCGGAAACGCCCCAAACCCGACAGACAAAATCCCAGAATCGATAACCACCGCGCCACCGGCACCCCGAACCGCTCCAGCCATCCCAGATAAAAAGCCATCCCCCCCACCAGTTGCATGGGTGTGGTGACCCGTCCCACGCTCCAGGCCAACACCGCCAACACCAACAACCGCAACGCCTGATGCACCCCCGCCACCACCCCTTCCCGCGTCACAAACGGCCAGGAGGACCACAGAAACTCCCCAGGGGTCATCCAGCCATGCACCAACAACAATGCAAGTAATAGCCAACGCCAATGAAAAAGGCCGCGCCCCAGGAAACTCCAGGAAAGAGACGCGGCCCACGCAGACACCCCCACCAGCCCGCAGCCCACCCACCATACCCGTGAAAACAAGGGCGCGGACATCATCACCGACAACAACACCCCGAACGCCAACAGGGTCAAACGAGGATCACAGCCTCTTCTCACCGTTCCTCCCGTCGCTCTCCCCTGACAGGACTCTCCTCTCCATCAAAAGGCACAAACTCCCAGGCCGCCCGCTCTCCGACAGGATCCGACGGCTGCGAAGGCTGCGAAGGCTGCGACGGACCCGACACCGACGCAGACAATGGCGCATCCGTGGGCATGAAGGCAAAAGACAGCACCTCGATCTCTTCCGACGCGCGCGCCTGGGCAACAGCAGGGGTCTTTCCCCCGGCAGTCTCCTCCTCCTCCGGAGTCAGGGACCAGAAATCCTTGACCTCCAGATCCATGTACGCCTCCGATTCTCCGAACCCGTCAACCCGACGCTCCGGCATCCAGTCCGTCTCCTGTTCGGCGGTGTCAAACTCGGCGAACACATCCAGCTCCGCTTCCAACCCATCCGCCGGATTCGGCCCAGCGCACGCCATCGCCAAATCCACGCCGGTGGTCGTCTCCGGAACCAGACCCTCGCCAGCGTGCGCACGCGCCGCCGTTCGGCTCTCCTCCTCCCGCCGGCTTTCCGGTGGCCGGGCCGGCAGCTCCCCCAGTGGATCCGGAGCAAACCCCGCCACCCGACTCCCCGAACGCGACTCCTCCTCCACCACAAACGCTGGCCACTCCGCCTCCGCACGCCCACGCTCCATCAGGGGCGGGGAGGCAATCGGGGTGACGGACGCGGGCGGGGTGACGGACGTGGGCGGAATGACGGACGAGGACGGGGTCGCGGGCGCGGACGGAATCGCGGGCGCAGTCGGAATGACGGGCGCAGTCGGAATCGCGGGCGCAGTCGGAATCGCGGGCGCAGTCGGAATCGCGGGCGCAGTCGGAATCGCGGGCGCGATCGGCTCCTCGCTCACGGCCACCGGTTCACGCCGCGTATCCAGAAACCCTGCCCCGCCACCATACGACACGTCCGGCAGCAAAGCCTCAGGCTCGTCTTCACGACGACGAAACATCCCTCGGATCACCAGCAGCCCCAACAACGCCGCCACACCCGACATCCCGGCCAGCATCTCACGGGACAAATCCGCCACCCATCGCCGCGCACCCGCCACCCATGTCGGCCAATCCGCCAGCCAGCCCTGCCAATCGGGCATCCAACCCCCACGCTCGGCAGCCGCCGACGCCCCGACCCGATCCTCCACCCGCGTTCGCACCGGAAAAACCGGGGTCGTGCCCGTGGTGGGAAAGGCATCCAGCACCACCGCGTAGTTGCGCACAAACGAGATGTCGGCGCGGGTGACGCGCACCAGCAGCGTGAAAAACGGCTCGGTCTCTGGACGGCTGCCGGTGATCACAATCCGCCCGGTACGACCGGACTGCTCCGCAACAACGGGATTTTCCACCAGACGGGCACTCAAACGGGTACGGGCCTCGCCTCCACCGGCAAAATCCGAGTGGGATCCCACCAGCACCTCGATGCGCGGAATCTCCTCACCCGGATCCAGACCCAGGGGAAGCTCGGCGGAAAAAGGGGCGTTCAAAGCACTTTGCACCTGAAGCGGACCGGTCATGGTCAGCGCGGAGGCCTCGTTGACCAGCAGTCCGAACATCAACGCCGCCCAACCGATCCGCGACCCACGCACGTTCCGATCAACGGCGGAAGTTGTCGCTTCCGGAAAAATCATCGGAAATCTCCAACACCATGTCGTCATCGTCTTCCTGGGCCGCAGTCGGCCACTCCCTTTTGTCCGTTTTTCCAGCTCCTGACACCATCTCAGCCGCCACCGGCGCAAAGATCCGATCCCGGTCGAATTCGATCACATCCATCGGGTCGTCCTCGGCAATCCTCTCTCCCGCCCGCTCCGCCCCCCTTGCGACCGTTCCACCGCTCACGGTCTGATCCATGGAAAAGGGGATGATCTCCGGCAGATCCGGCGCAGACGCCTCCTCCATCCGCATCGCATCGGTCTCCTCAACCACCCACTCCACCCCGCCCCCATCCTCCTCCGGATCCGCCCCTTCATCCAGATCCGGAAACGGGGAAAACAACATCAAAGCATCCTGGGCATTCCGGGCATCCTGGCTCGCTCCTCCTTCCAGGGAGATCAGACCGACCGGTTCCAGCTCCTCGCCTTCCCTCTCCTGGTCTTGTTTCCCGACCCCGGAGGCCAAAGCCCCTTCCAGGGAGGTCAGGCCAACCGTTTCCAACTCCCCGTCTTCCATTTCCTCGTCTTCTTTCCCGGCCCCGGAGGCCAGAGCCAACAACGGCAACGTCCCCACGACAGCCATGGAGGCTGCCGCCGGCACCACCGCCGATACCGCAGAACCCGCAGACGTCACCGCCGCCGGGATGACAGGCACCTGCGGAGCCGTCTGGGGCACGAATCCGGAAACGAAGGCACGCTCTTCGGATCCAGCCTCCACATCGACCTTTCCAACCGCTGACGATTCGGAGCCGCTCTTGTGGTCGGACGCCAACGACGCGGCGCCGCTCGTGTGGTCGGACGCGGGATCCAGGGACTCCTCCCGAACACGGGCACGCCGCCGCCACCAGACCAGACCGCCACCGACCAGCACCAGCACTCCCGTGGCACCCACTCCCCCCACCAACGGCCAATCGATGGCCTCTTGCAAGGCTGCGAGTTTCTCGTTCTCCAAAGCCTCCACCCGTTTGGTCATGGCCGTCAGCCGGGAGCGCAACTTCTCCCGCTCGGCTTCGCTCTGAACGCGTTTCTGGTTGGCCTCTTCGTAACGCTCGGTCAGCGTCTTCAACTGCTGGAGGGTATCGGTCAGTCTGGTGGCCAGAGCGGTTTCGGATTCCGCAGAGGGTTGGGAGGCCGCCGCAGGGCCTGCCAGCGGAGAGGAAGCGGCTGTAATTTTTGGGAGCGTCGGGATCGCTCCTGCTCCCGGCTGCCCCGTGACCGGAGAAGCCGAGGCCGGGAGCATACCAACAGGAGTCGCAGCCGGAGTCCCGACCGCCATACCCGCTGCCGGAGTCCCGACCGATGGAGCCGCAGACGGGGCGACGGCGAGAGTCGAGGCTGCGACACCGTTGATGGTGACAGGCGTCACGCTTTTGGCAGGAACGGGCTTGGACTTTTGCCGTGGTTTTTGATCCTGACGCGCGGGGGCTTTGGCGGCGGTCGGCGTGGTCGAACTCTGACGGATCGCGGCATCCGGGCGCAACGCAGCCCGTTCCCGAGGTGACGGATCGAGCATGACCCGATAGGCCCGGACCTGGGATCCCCGGCCCACGCTGCCTTTGATCAACAGTTGAAAGAACGGATCGGTGACCGGAGCGGTGCTGCGGATGGTCACGCGTCGCTGACGGTCCATTCCGGGAGACAAGGTGGCGGTCAGGCCCGCAACCGCCGGAGAACGGACCAGTTCCATCAACCGGTACTCCTCGGGGGCGGCCAGGGTCATGGCGAGATCCGCCTGTTCTTCTCCCGGCGCCAGCAGCAATGGAATTTCGGCCCGGAACGGCTCTCCCAGCGCGCTGAAGATACGCAGTTCACCCAGAGAGAAGGCCTCGGCGCTGACCGGAACACCCAACACCAGCGCCAAAGACAACACGGTTGACGGACGACAGACTCCCGGCTTGCGGGAGAAAAGGATACGCGGCATGACCACCCCTGTGCATCGGCGGATGAAGGAGACGACCCCGTTGCCTTGCAAATATCATGCTATCGTCCGTCAACCTTGAGTCAGATCAGGCGTTCAGGTAATCGCGAATCAACACCTCGGCGATTTGCACCGCGTTCAGCGCGGCCCCCTTGCGCAGGTTGTCGGAGACCACCCACATTTGCAACCCGTTGTCCACGCTGAAATCCCGACGGATGCGGGAGACGAACGTGGCATCCCGACCGGCGGCTTCCCGGGGGGTGATGTAGGTGAGTGTGGACGGATCGTCCACCACCTCCACGCCCGGCGCCTGGGCCAGAATGGCCCGCGCCTCTTCCGGGGAGAGGGGCCGTTCGGTTTCGATGGTCACCACCTCGGAGTGGGAATTGAACACCGGAACCCGCACGGTGGTGGCGGTGACGCGAATGGCCGGATCGAGAATCTTGTGGGTCTCGTTGACCATCTTCATCTCTTCCTTGGTGTAGCCGTTTTCCAAGAAAACGTCGATCTGGGGAATGAGATTGAAGGCGATCGGCTTGGTGAATTTCTTGGGGGGCACATCCCGGCCAGGGATATAAAACGAACGGGTCTGCTCCATGAGTTCGTCCATGGCCGCCTTGCCCGCCCCGGAGACCGCCTGATAGGTGGACACCACCACCCGCTTGATGACCGCCGCGTCATGGATCGGTTTCAAGGCCACCACCATCTGAATGGTGGAGCAGTTGGGATTGGCGATGATGCCTTTTTTCTTGTAGTCGGCGATCGCCTGGGGATTGACCTCGGGCACCACCAGGGGCACATCCGGATCCATGCGGAAATGAGAGGTATTGTCCACCACCACGCATCCGGCGGCGGCAGCCTTGGGGGCGTAAACCGCCGACACCGACCCGCCAGGGGAGAACAGTCCCACATGCACGCCGGTGAAATCGAAGTCGGCCAGATTCTTCACCACCAACTCCCGACCCTTGAACTCCACCACACTGCCCGCGCTGCGTTCCGAGGCCAGCAGATGGACCTCTCCCACCGGGAATCGACGCTCTTCGAGAATCGCGAGAATCTCCCGTCCCACATTGCCGGTGGCTCCGGCGATGGCTACATTGAATACGTCCATGATCGATAACATCCTGTACAAAAGGTTTGAAGATTCCCGTGAAACGGGCCGTTAATCGGTCAGCGCCGCCACCACGGCATCACCCATGGCTGCGGTGCCCACCTTGTTCATGCCGGTCTGCCAGATGTCGGCGGTGCGCAAGCCCGCATCCAGCACCCGGTTGACCGCCCGCTCGATCCGGTCCGCCAAAGCGGGCTGGTCGAGGGTATAACGAAACATCATGGCCACGGAGAGAATCATGGCCAGAGGATTGGCCACTCCCTGCCCGGCGATGTCCGGCGCCGAGCCGTGAATGGGTTCGTACAACGCGCTGCGATCCCCCAGAGACGCCGAAGGCAGCATGCCGATGGAACCGGTCAACATGCTGGCCTCGTCGGAGAGAATGTCGCCAAACAGGTTGGTGGTCACGATCACGTCGAACTGACGGGGATTGCGGATCAACTGCATGGCCGCGTTGTCCACGTACATGTGCGACAGGGCCACGTGCGGGTAATCCGCCGCCATGGCGATCACGGTCTTGCGCCACAGTTCGGTGGATTCCAGCACATTGGCCTTGTCCACCGAGCAGAGCCGTCCCTGACGCTTGCCGGCGATCTCATAGGCGCGCCGGGCCACACGCTGGATCTCGTCGGTGTAATAGACCAGGGTATTGAATCCCTTCTGCCGTCCGTCGGGCAGGGTCTCCACCCCTCTGGGCTCCCCGAAATAGATCCCGGAGGACAACTCCCGCACCACCATGATATCGATGCCCGCCACCACTTCGGGCTTCAAGGTGGAGGCGTTGGCCAACTGGGGGAAAACCTGGGCCGGACGCAGATTGCAATACAGATCCAGCGCCTTGCGAATGCCCAACAACCCCCGCTCGGGCCGAACCGCATAATCCAGGGATTCCCACTTCACCCCCCCCACCGCTCCCAGCAGCACCGCGTCCGCCGCCTTGGCCGCAGTCACGGTCTGGGCAGGCAACGGGGTGCCCACCTGATCGTAAGCCGTACCGCCGATCAGGCCTTCGCTCCTTTGCAAGGAGGTCAGACCCTGGGCCTGCATCCAGTCCAAAACCTTGACCGCCTCGGCCATGATCTCCTGGCCGATACCGTCACCGGGCAACAACAGAATCGATTTACTCATGATGTCATCCTTCATTGATCACGCAAGAAAAACCCAGGGTGCCGACTGGCGGCGTTGCGACTCGAAAGCCTCGATGGCGGTTTGGTGTTCCAAAGTCAGGCCGATGTCATCCAGTCCGTTGACCAGACAATGCTTTCGGAAAGGATCCACCGCGAAGGCGTGGACCTCCCCATCCGGGGTGGTCACGGTCTGGGCAGGCAGATCCACCGACAGGGTGTATCCCTCCTGTTCGGCCACAGCGGCAAACAGCCTCTCCACCGCCGCCGCCGGCAGCACCACGGGCAGAATGCCGTTCTTGAAACAGTTGTTGAAAAAGATATCCGCGAAACTCGGCGCGATGATCACCCGGAATCCATACCCCAGCAACGCCCAGGGGGCATGCTCCCGGCTGGAGCCGCAACCGAAATTCTCCCGGGCCAACAGAATGCGGGCATCCTGGAAACGGGGCTGGTTGAGGACGAATTCGGGATTTTTCGGCCTGTGGTCACAAGACTGGCCCGGTTCTCCCCGATCCAGATAGCGCCACTCGTCGAACAGGTTGGGTCCAAATCCCGTGCGGCGGATGGATTTCAAAAACTGCTTGGGTATGATGGCGTCCGTGTCCACATTGGCCCGGTCCAGCGGGGCCACCCGGGCGGTCAGGCTGTTGAAAGGTTCCATGGGGAGTCGATTCCCTTGTTTTTTTGGTTGGAAGAAAAATTTCAGACGCTGGCCCACTGCCCGGCGCGGATATCGACGAAATGACCCGCGATGGCCGCCGCCGCCGCCATGGCCGGGCTGACCAGATGGGTACGTCCCCCCGGTCCCTGCCGTCCCTCGAAGTTGCGATTGGAGGTGGAGGCGCAGCGTTCACCGGGTTGCAACACGTCGTCGTTCATGGCCAGACACATGGAGCAGCCCGGCGAGCGCCACTCGAAACCGGCGGCCAGAAACACCCGATCCAGCCCCTCTTCCTCGGCCTGACGCCGCACCAGACCCGTTCCCGGCACCACCATGGCCAGCTTGACCGAATCCGCCTTGCGCCGTCCCCGCACCATGGCCGCAGCGGCGCGCAAATCTTCGATGCGTCCGTTGGTGCACGAACCGATGAAAATCTTGTCCACCGGAATGGCCTCCAGCGGGGTTCCGGATTGCAAGCCCATGTAGGCCAAAGCCTGCTCCACCGAGGTGCGCCGCACCGGATTGGTTTCGGCGGCCGGATCCGGCACCTGACCGGTGATCGGCAGGGTCATCTCCGGGGAGGTGCCCCAGGTCACCTGGGGGGCGATGTCGGCGGCGTCGAAGGCAATCTCCCGATCAAAGCGCGCGCCGACGTCGGAGTGCAACTCCCGCCACGCCGCGACCGCCCGCTCCCAGGTCTCCCCTTTGGGAGCCAGGGGACGATCCTGCAAATAGGCCAGAGTCTTGTCATCCACCGCCACCATGCCAGCGCGGGCACCCGCCTCGATGGCCATGTTGCACACGGTCATGCGGCCTTCCATGGAGAGGGCGCGCATGGCCGATCCGGCGAACTCGATCACATACCCGGTCCCCCCGGCGGTGCCGATGGCGCCGATGATGTGCAAAATCAGATCCTTGGCCGTGACCCCCGGCGACAACTCCCCCTCCACGCTCACCCGCATGGTGCGCGGCTCTTTTTGCGGCAGGGTCTGGGTGGCCAGCACGTGTTCCACCTCGGAGGTGCCGATACCGAACGCCAACGCCCCGAAAGCCCCATGGGTGGCGGTATGGGAATCGCCGCATACCACGATGCAGCCCGGCAGGGTGATGCCTTGTTCCGGGGCCATCACATGCACCACCCCCTGACGCGGATCACCGATGCCGAATTCGATCACGCCGAACTCGGCGCAGTTGGCGTTCAGGGTTTCCACCTGCAAGCGGGAGATGGGATCCCGAATGCCCAACTCCAGATCCCGGGTGGGCACGTTGTGATCCGGAACCGCGAAAGTCTGACCCGGCCGAAACACCCGGCGTCCGGCGAGCCTGAGCCCCTCGAACGCCTGGGGACTGGTCACCTCGTGGACCAGATGACGATCCACATACAGCAACGAGGTGCCGTCCGACTCGGAACGGATGACATGGGCATTCCAGATCTTGTGAAACAGCGTTTGCGGTGACATCGAGGCGGTCTCCATCGGAAAAGGCATGGCGAATGACACGTTTGAATGGCACAGATTAGCCAACACCAAGCCGGACAACAAGGCATTCTGATGGGAATGGAGGGATGACGCATGGACCTCTTGACAAGACGTAACCCTATAGGTTACAATCATGACGGATCGATCTGAAGCCTTTCAGCCCCAGACCTTGCCGACAAGGAACGCTTGAATGATCGAAAGTTTTTGCCACAAAGGACTGGAATCCCTCTACCTGACCGGCAGCAAGCGAGGCATCACGCCGCATCTCGCAGAAAAATTGCTGGATATCCTGGATCTCCTGGATGCGGCAAAGGTGATTGAAGACATGAACTTCCCAGGATCAAACCTGCACCCATGGCAAGGCGTGAAGGATGTATGGAGTGTATCCGTGACGGGTAATTGGCGCGTGGTTTTCGAATTTCGTGATGGCAAGGCATCGCAAATCCGCCTGACTGACCCACACTGATGGTCGAGTCATCAATCCGGCACCCCATTCATCAACAGACCAATATGATACCAAAACAAAACATCACAACACCCCGAGGACATGAAATCATGATCACATCCGCTCACAGAACCAGAAAGACCAGCCATCCCGGTGGCATCATCCGGCGCTTGTACATGGCCCCGCTGGGACTGAAGGTGATCGATCTGGCCAACGGATTACAGGTCAGCCGGAAAACAGTCTCGAAAATTCTCAATGAACGCGGTTCCATCGAACCCTACATGGCCTTGAGGCTGGCACAATTCTTCAACACCACCCCCGAATTGTGGATCAACCTGCAACAAAACCATTCCCTGGCCATTGCCAGAGAAACCGATCCTTGCTGGCGTCACATTCACCCCTTCACACCCCGCATCGAAACCGAATCCACGCCGTCAGCACCCCGGGAATAACGGCCCAGGAGGCCAGCCACCAGATTCCCTCATCCGCTCGCCAACGCCGGTCACATCAGCTTGAAAACGCGGGACAGAACCCAAATTTCCGCATCATGAAAGGGTGTGAATCCTCCCTGATTCGGCCATCCCGTCATTCCCGGACTCCGTTCTCGGCCACACTCCCCGCTTCGACGCCCTCCCCGACGGGTCAACCGTGGCGCAGCGCCCAACCCTGCGCTAAACTGTCAACTTTTGAGCATTCCGTTTCCTTGCCGTCCTTCTGAAGGCCACGCACCCCCATGAGCGCCAAACCAAAGCAGATCACCCGTCTGGCCGATTACACCCCGCCGGTCCATCTGGTGGAGACGGTCCATCTGGAGTTCTCCCTCCACGACCACGAAACCCGGGTGCGTGCCCGTCTGGCCATGCGTCGCAATCCGCTGGTCCCCGCCTCCGCCGCCACGACGCTGCGTCTCGATGGCCGGGAACTGGAACTGCTCTCCTTGCGCCTCGACGATCTGCCTCTGTCACCGGACCGCTACACCCTCGACCCGGAACACCTGACCGTGCCGAACGTGCCAGAGGCGTTCGTTCTGGAGACCGAAACCCGCATCCATCCGGAAACCAACCTCTCCCTGGAGGGGCTGTACCGCTCCCGTGGCCTGTTTTGCACCCAATGCGAGGCGGAAGGCTTCCGCAAGATCACCTTCTATCCGGACCGGCCCGACGTGATGGCCCGTTTCACCGTGCGGGTGGAGGCTGACCGGGAGTCCCTGCCGGTGCTGCTGTCCAACGGCAACCGCCTGCAAGCCGGGGAACTGCCGGACAACCGCCACTTCGTCTTGTGGGAGGATCCCCATCCCAAGCCCGCCTATCTCTTTGCCCTGGTGGCGGGAAAACTGGCCTGTCACGCCGGGGCGTTCACCACCCGTTCGGGCCGTCCGGTGGAGCTGCAAATCTGGGTGGAGCCGGAAAACGCCGCCCAATGTCAACACGCCCTGGACTCCTTGAAAAAATCCATGGCCTGGGACGAACAACGCTTCGGCTGCGAATACGATCTGGACCTCTACATGATCGTCGCGGTCAACGATTTCAACGCCGGGGCCATGGAGAACAAAGGACTCAACATCTTCAACGCCCAGTATGTCCTCGCCGATCCGGAAACCGCCACGGACGCCAATTACGAAGAGGTGGAAAGCGTCATCGCCCACGAATATTTCCACAACTGGACCGGCAACCGGGTCACCTGTCGCGACTGGTTCCAGCTCAGTCTCAAGGAGGGCTTGACCATCTTCCGGGATCAGGAGTTCTCGGCGGATGTGGGATCCCGACCCGTGCAGCGCATCCGGGAGGTCCAACGTCTGCGCTCGGTGCAGTTCCCCGAAGACGCCGGACCCACCGCCCATCCGGTCCGACCCGAAGCCTACATGGAGATCAACAACTTCTACACCACCACGGTCTACAACAAAGGGGCCGAGGTGGTGCGCATGCTCATGACCCTGATCGGTCGGGAAGCCTTCCACCGGGGCATCACCCTCTATCTGCGCCGCCACGACGGTCAAGCCGTGACGGTGGAAGCCTTCATCCAGGCCATGGAACACGCCTCGGGTCGGGATCTGAGCCAATTCCAACGCTGGTATCATCAGGCCGGCACCCCCCGCCTGACCGTGCGCCAGGCACACCACCCCGACTCCGGCGTACTGGAATGGACCATCCGGCAGGAGTGTCGCGCCCACAACCAGACCGAATCCGGCCCGCCTCTGACCATTCCTCTGGCCATCTCCTTGCTGGATCCCCAATCCGGCGCGCCCCTGCCCCTCACCCTGGAAGGGGAAGATCCGGCCTCCGCCCCTCTGGAACGGGTGCTGGAGTTGACCCGCGCCATCGAGACGTTCCGTTTCACCGGGATCGAACGCCCCCCGATCCCGTCGCTGTTGCGGGGTTTTTCCGCCCCGGTCAAGCTCGACGCCCCCCTTTCGGAGGCGGATCTGGCCTTTCTCTGGGGGGCGGAAACCGATCCGTTCAACCGTTGGGACGCCGGACAGAATCTGGCCACCCGCACCCTGCTGACCGCCGCCCGCACTCCACCGGATCAACCCGTCGCCATACCGGATCCCTTCGTGCGGGCGTTTGCCGCCACCCTGAACGCCCCGGAACTGGATCCGGCCATGAAGACCCTGGCCATCACCCTGCCCCCGCTGGGGATGTTGGTGGAGGCCATGGAAAACGCCGATCCCGGCGCCCTCTTCCGGGCGCGGGAGGCGATACGGTGTGGCTTGGCGATGGCCTGTCGCGACACCCTGCTGAAACTCTACGCCGAAAACCAGACTCCCGGCCCCTATCGGCTCGACGGGGCCACCATCGGCAAACGCTCCTTGAAGAATTTCGCGCTGGGACTGCTGATGGCCCTGCCGGACACCGATCTGGCGGCCCGCATGGCCGTCGAGCAGGTCGAAACCGCCGACAACATGACCGATCGCATGGGAGGATTGATGCCTTTGGTCCACGCCGGACGACCCGAGGCGCAACCTCTGCTGGTCCGGATGGAACAACGCTGGCGCGCCAACCCGTTGGCCATGGACAAATGGTTCGCCATCCAGGCCATGGCCCCGCTGGACCACACCCTGGAACGGGTGCGGCAACTCATGACCCATCCGGCCTATGACCCCTGCAATCCCAACCGGATCCGGGCGGTGGTCGGCACCTTCTGCCGCGCCAATCTGGTGCGTTTTCACGACCCGTCGGGATCGGGCTACCGGTTTCTGGCCGGGGTGATCCGGGATTTGGATCCCCACAATCCCCAGACCGCCGCCGGTCTGATCTCCACCTTGAGCCGCTGGAAACAGTTTGAACCGGTCCGCGCCCAGGCCATGCGCGCCGCCCTGGAAGAGATCGTCGCCTTGCCGGGTCTGTCCCGCAACAGCCACGAAATCGCCTCCAAATGTCTCTCCTGATTGCGCGGGCATACCGAATCGGTCCACAATAACGGCCACCGGATTACACTTCACCCCTTCTCACACGCAGGAGTTGCGCCCATGACCCCGGAACCGCCCCCCTCCACCCCATCCGGGATACCCGAACGCCCCAGAACCGAGGCCCGGTTTCCATTTCACACCAAGATCCGCCTGGAAGTCGCCCTGGGTCAGAGCGTTTCCGGATTCACGGCGGATGTGAGCATGAGCGGTGCCTTCATGGAGTCGGACATGCCCACGGATGAACTCAGGGTCGGGGACAAAGGGGTGGTTTTTCTGGAAATGAAAGAAGGGGAATCCACCTACGAGGTGTCGTTTCCCTGCACCGTGGCCCGGATCAATCCAAGGGGCGTGGGACTGGATTTTGAAAGCGAAGAGGCATAAACCATAAGACCACGGATCACCTCCGTGCCGGGCAGAAGAGGGTAGAGGATACCCCCGCCCCGGATCCGGCTTCAGGCGAGCCGCACCAGTCGGAAACCCAGATCGTCGTAGGCGGCGAAGGGTTCCACCCGCATGCGACGGGCGGTGCGGCACTCCTTGGCCATGCACAAAAAGCCGCTGCCGCGCACCACACGGGCATCGTCCACGGTGCCGCCGTGGGGATTGACCGCCACGCCACCACGGGTGGAGACCTCAGCCTGGAAACGGTCCTCGGTCCACTCCCGCACATTGCCGGCCATGTCGTGGAGTCCCCAATCGTTGGGACGTTTCTCTCCCACCGGACGGGATTGACCACCGGCGTTGCTCTTCACCCAGGCGTAATCGGTCAGACTCCAGTGATCCTCATCCCCGGTGATGAAAGGGGCATTCAGGCCGGCCCGGGCCGCGTATTCCCATTCCGCCTCGGTCGGCAGGCGCAGATTGAAATTCTCTCCCAGCAGACGGCTGAACTGACGCACGAACTTCTGCACATCGGTCCAAGAGACCCGCGCCACCGGATGATTGATCTTGCTCTCCCGGTACATTCCCGGAGGATAATCGCCCATCACCCGGTTCCAGCGTCCCCAGGTGACCAGATGCTTGCTGATCCAGAAGCCATCCAGTCGCACCTCGTGCTGAGGCATTTCGTCGGCGCGTCGTCCCGACTCCCCCTGGGGAGACCCCATCTTGAAGACCCCGCCGGGCAGCCACAGAAACTCCATGCGGGTCAACGGATCCACCCAAACGGCACCCCGTTTGCGCGGCGGGGGAGCGGCGACCGCCGGAGGACCAGGAATGCTGCAAGAGGTTTGGCTCTCCTGGAGGCGCGTCGCCGAATCGGGCTGCGCCACCAAGGGGGCGGCGTTGTTGTCGGCGACGAGCGGATTGGCCAGATCCCCGCGTGTGGGTCGCAGGACCACGGTCTTGCGGGCATCGACCTCCTCGGGATTGACCTGGGTGGCGAATTCGTTCATCGAGGCGATGAAACTGCGCCAACTGCTCTTCTTGCGGGCCACCCCCCCATCCCCGCCGCCTCCGACCACACCCGCTTCCGGGGGTCGCAGGCTGGTCAGGACGGTATTCTCCGACGCCTCGGACGCCGAGGCCGCGACCACGGACTCCCCCAGCAGCATGGAACGCCACTCGCCCACGGACTGGGGACGTTCTTTTTCCAGCACCATCAAGGCCCAGTCCACCGCCTTGAGAAAACCGGGAGAGTAACGGCCCCGTCCCACCTCGACCGCCGGTTTCACCGGATCGGGTTCGCAACGCAGACGGGCGGCGATCCGCTGGGAAGCGTCCACCGGTTTGTCGCCGGTGATGCAGCGATACAGCACTCCGCCCATGGCATAGATATCCGACCACGGTCCCTGGCGATCCCCGGAGGAGTCATACTGCTCGAACGGGGAGTATCCCAGACTCAGCAGGCTGGTCATCTGATCCCCCTGACCCGCCACAGACTGACGCGCCGAGCCGAAATCGAGAATCACCGGAGAGCCATCGGCGCGGATCAAGATATTGGGGGGTTTGAGATCCCGATGGATGAAGGCGGATTTGTGCAGCAGTTCCAGTCCGTCGAGCAAAGGGGGGAGGATCCGTTTGATGGCCGCCTCGGGCAACACCTTGCGCCGCTTGAGAATGGCGTCCAACCCTTCCCCTTCGACGTACTCCATGACCATGTAGGCGGTATTGGCATTGCGGAAGAAGCTGACCACCCGCACGATGCTCGGGTGACGGAAGCGGGCCACGATCTGGGCCTCTTTGAGGAAGCTGTCCAGCCCCCAGTCAAAGGTCTTCTTGTCTTCGGGAGAGTTGGGAAGCACTTCGCTGCCCCCGCGCCGGGAGGCGAAGACGGTGGGCAGATATTCCTTGATGGCCACGATCTGGTTTTGGTTGGTGTCCCGCCCCAGATAGGTGATCCCGAATCCGCCCTTGCCCAAGACCCGGATGATCTCAAACCAAAGCAGTTTCGACCCTGGCGGCAGCGCGCTGCTGAAGGATTCGGAATTCATGAGTTCTTGCCGGATGGTTCGGGTTCCAAAGTGCGGACACTCCAGCGCAGGGGGTTGCTAAAGTCCCGAGCGCATCCGTGAATCAGCCCAGCCGCGAGGCGTCGTTCAGCCGGGCGCGCAAGGCACCGGCCTGATCCTCCAGTTGCTCTTCCGACAAGCCCTCCTCTTCGGCGTCCAAACTGTGGATTTTATTCCGTTCCACTTCGTGGCGCAATGGGGATTCCGTGTGGTCGCCCAAGGATTCGCTCTCTTCCGTCCGGAAATCGTCCTCCAGGGGCCGACCGATCAGACGCAATCCGCCTCCCTGCGGGGTCTGGCCCTCGTCGCGCCAGATCTCCTCTTCGGACTCCTCGACCATCTCCCGTTCCCAGGGTCGGGGTCGGGACTGGCCGTAACCGCTGACCAACTCGCGGCCATCGCGAATCCAACCCGCGATATGGCTGATGCCGTTCTTGACGATCAGCGAGAGTCCGGCGGCGATCACCACCCCTTCTTCAAAAAGACGCACACCGATGGGAGGATTGGCGGAAGTCACGCCCGCACGCCGACGCACCGCCTCGCGGGTCTGGCTTCGCTGCTCGTTGCGGGTGATTTCGCTGCGCAGTCCCTGGAGTTTGCCGGGAATTCTGGGCTGAATGTTCTGATTGGCCAGGATCGACGCGCGCGCGGGTCGTTCCCCGACCCGCTCGGTCGTTCGATCATAGCCATTCGCCCGGCCTCCCTGTTTACGTTTATTCGCGTGCATGATCATGTCATTTCGCCGGTCGTGTGCCAAAGCCGCTTGACGGAACCCTTCATCCGGTTTACCTCTTGAAAAAGCGTCACAGGTAACGACGCTGCGCCAAGAATCCGGAACCCAAAAGGTCCACCCGTAAAACCGATCACATCCATCGGCCTGCTATCCAATCTTAAACTGCGGGACGCCCCGTGAACCATCGACCCTTTCCAAGGAGACCCTTTCCATGCTCCCCTCCGCTCCCCACAGCCCCTCCGACCCACAACTCGGGCATCTCACGCCGGTCGAAGCGCTCGCACTGGTCAGCCAACCGGAGACGCTCTTCATCGACATCCGCTCCGAGGTGGAACATTTTTTTGTCGGCAGTCCGAAGGGCGTGATCAACATCCCCTGGCAAGACGCTCCGGATTTCGAATTGAATCCGGACTTCGTGCCGGATGTCACACGCACCGCCAAAGACAAAACCCGAACCATCGTGCTGATCTGCCGCTCTGGACACCGTTCCATCGACGCGGGCAATCGTTTGATCCAGGAGGGTTTCTCCTCCGTCTATCACGTCCTGGAAGGCTTCGAGGGCGACCGGGACGAACAGCATCACCGTTCCAGCGTCAATGGCTGGCGTTTCCGGGGACTGCCCTGGGTGCAGTGCTGACCCAACCGCCACCGATCACCGTCGCGTGCGGCGCCGATACACCGGTTCAGGCGAAGAAGCGCCGCACGAATCCCATCATGTCGGGAACCAGATAGATCAAAAAACCGATCACCGACAACACCACCACCAGAACCACGCCTCCCACCACGTTCACTGTGAGGTCGGAATAACTCACCGCGCGAGTCATCATCGCGGCGATATCCCGCATGGAGACCACGCCCATGAAACGCGGTCCGTCGAACACCAGCAGATGGCGGATGCGATGTTCCTTCATCAGGTTGAGACTCGCCTTGCAGGTGGTGTCGAACTCCACCCGGACCAGATCGCGGGTCATCACCTCGTGGATCGGGGTGCGAAACGGATCGCGTTTCTTGCCCACCACCCGCACCAGCAGATCCCGCTCCGAGAAATAGCCGACCACGGCGCTCCCTTCCATCACCACCAGGGAACCGCCTCCCCGCGACACCATGATGTCCACACCTTCGGACACGGTGCGGTACTGATTGACGGTGGCGACATTATCCTGAATGACTGACGTGATCCTGCATGACATGATTGGTGACCTGTGTATCGAAGGTGTCGTTTCGTCCGAATACTCCGGTTTCGACCGATTCGTGATCCGCGCATGGAATCCGCTTCGATCTTACCCGGAGGCGACCCCCCCAGTCATTGAAAAAAAACGCCCCCGCCTGCCAACGCCAGACCACGATCCGACCATCCATCCGACCATCATCCGCCTTCATGGGTCGTGCGCAACCAAAGCAACCCGCGTGACCGTCAAAAAACCGCATGCCAGCAGCGGTCACCCCTTTTTCTTGCCAGGGTAAGACGCAAATATCATACCAATCAAAACAAAAAAAGACGCGCACCCGCATCTTGAATCCGGACTCTTGAATCGTGCGCCACGCCGTCCGGCCCTGACACCCCACGCGGGGATCCGGGCCGGACCGACGCCGAACCACATTCTACTCGCCGCGCGGACGGGCCGTGGTGCGCAAATGGAGTTCGCGCAACTGGGCGGCATCCACCACCGAGGGGGCATGGGTCAAAGGACAGGCGGCCTTCTGGGTTTTGGGGAAGGCGATCACATCCCGGATGGAGTCGGCTCCCACCATCATCGCGACCAAACGGTCCATGCCCAACGCCAGACCGCCATGGGGCGGGGCTCCGAACTCCAGGGCGCGCAACAGGAATCCGAACTTCTCCTCGGCCTCTTCCGGACCGATGTTGAGCAGCTCCAGCATGCGCCGCTGCATGGCCGGGTCGTGGATACGGATCGATCCTCCGCCCACTTCGCTGCCGTTGAGCACCAGATCGTAGGCCTGGGAACGCACCGTATCCACTCCCGCGCCCCCCTGGCCTTCCAGATTGGCGAAATCCTCGACCATGGGCGCGGTGAAAGGGTGATGCACCGCCGAAAACCGCTTGGCCTCCTCGTCCCACTCCAGCAAGGGAAACTCCGTGACCCAGGCGAAAGAGAACGGGGTATCGTCCATCCGGTTCCAATCCCGCCCCACCTTGACCCGCAAGCGCCCCAACGACTCGTTGACCACCTTGAGCCGGTCGGCGCCAAAGAACAGCAGATCCCCTGTCTCCACTCCGGTGGCTGCGGCGATGGCGGCCAGTTCGGTCTCGGAGAAGAACTTGACGATCGGGGATTGCCACCCCCCCTCCTGCCAGGGGCCGTTGATCTTGATATAGGCCAACCCCTTGGCCCCGTAGATCGACACGAATTCGGTATAGGTGTCGATCTCCTTGCGGGTCATGGCGGCCCCGCCCGGCACGCGCAACACCTTGATCGCCCCCTGCTGACCGCGCAGACCGGTCATCTGGGCCACCTGGGCGAACACCTTGAACTGGGTCTCCCGCAGCAACGGGGTCAAATCGGTCAATTCCATGCGGATGCGGGTATCCGGGGCGTCCAGGCCGTAACGGGCCATGGCCTCGTCATAGGTCATGCGCGGAAAAGGAGAGGGCAGAGTCACCCCCAGCACCTCGTGGAACAACCGCACCACCAGGCTCTCCACCAGACCGATCACCTGATCCGGCTCCACGAAGCTCATCTCCAGATCCACCTGGGTGAACTCCGGTTGCCGGTCGGCGCGCAGATCCTCGTCGCGAAAACAGCGGGTGATCTGGAAATAACGATCAAACCCGGAGATCATCAACAACTGCTTGAACAACTGGGGAGACTGGGGCAGAGCGTAGAACTCGCCGGGATTGACCCGGGAAGGCACCAGATAGTCCCGGGCGCCTTCGGGGGTGCTGCGGGTGAGCATGGGCGTTTCGAGTTCCAGAAAGCCGAACTCGTCCAGGGTACGGCGCATGGACTGCATGGCCCGGTGACGGGTCATCAGGTTGCGCTGCATCACCGGACGGCGCAGATCCAAAAAACGATGGGTCAGACGCACCCCCTCCCCCACCTCCTCGTCAAGCTGGAACGGCAACGGCTGGGAGGCGTTGAGAATGGTCAAACGGTCCACCCGCACCTCGATCAGACCGGTGGGCAGTTTGGTGTTTTCGGTCTCGGCGGGACGACGGGCCACCTCGCCGGACAGATGCACCACATACTCGCTGCGCAACTGATGGGCCGCGTCGTGGACCGAACCGTGCGCCTCCGGACTGAACACCACCTGCACCAGACCGGTCCGGTCGCGCAAATCGACGAAAATCACACCGCCATGGTCCCGACGCCGGTTCACCCAGCCGCACAGCACCACCCGCTGACCCACCAGGGTCTCGCGCACCTCGTTGCAATAGTGACTGCGCTCCATCAGCGGTTCTCCTCGTCCGGCTCGGTCAACGGCGGCTGTTCCATCACCTCGCCCTCCTCCTCTCCCGACTCTTCCATCAGGGGCTGACGGTTGCGGGCGCGTTCCAGCGACTCGGCCACCAACTCCGCCATGTAGGCCTGCTCCTGCTCGCGGAAACCGGAACTCAACGCCTGGGCCTGCTCGTAAGAGGCCGCCGCCTCGTCCCACTGCTCCCCGCCATGCCGCAGCAACCCCCGCAAATAGTGATTGAACGGATTGTCCGGCTTGCCCTCCATGGCGATATCCACCCAGCTCTCCGCCCCCTCCAGGTTGCCCTGGTCGATGTGGAAAGCCGCCAGCTTCTGGGCCACCTGCCAGCCTTCGATCTTGCGCAGATTCTTGTATTCATCCAGCAGGAAGCGCTCTCCTTCGTCCTGCAAGCCCGCGTCCACCAGCCATTCGGCGTAACGGGCGATCCAGTAGTCGATCAACAGGAACGGATCCTCCCGGTCTCCATCCAGCATGCGCTTGAGCAGCGTCAAAGCGGTATCCAACTCCCCTTCTTTCTGATAGGCTGCTGCCATTTCCGCCAGCACCAGGGGCGAACACCGATCCAGAGGCACGGCGTCGAGCACATCCAGATCCAGACCCTGAATGATCTGCGAGGCGGCCATGGCGCGCATCATCGGCGTGGGCGAACCGATCTTCCAGGCCACGGATTGCTCGGACTCCAGATGGCACTGCTTGAATTTCTTGCCCGAGCCGCACGGACAGATATCGTTGCGGCCGATCTTGGGCGGCGCCACAGGGCGGATGGGTCGGGCCGCGAAACCGTGTTCGGGACTCGGCGCCATGGCCATCAGGCGCTCGGCGAAATACCGGAACCACTTGTAAAAGGGACCGGCCTCGGCCTGCTCGTCATCGGCCAGCCAGCGGGTCAGCGCCTCGACATTGTTCAATTGCGCAGCCCGAACCAGGGCGCTGACGTACATTTCAGGTTGGTTGAGGTCTTTCGGTGAACCCACGGTACGGCTCCTTGCAAGGTTGATGGGGGTAACACACCCTGTGAGAATCACGAATCTTACCCAAGACCCCCCTCCAACGCCAGTCTGGACAAAATCCGTTTCTTGAAAAAAAATAGAAACAGCCCAACCCATTCACCGGGGAATTCCCCACCCGCTGTCCTTCGGGACACCCGGACCACCAGGATGCCCACCATGACGCTGCGCACCCGTTTCGCCCCTTCACCCACCGGATTCCTCCACATCGGCGGCGCCCGCACCGCGCTGTTTTGCCATCTGCACACCCGTCGCCACCAGGGAACCTTCGTCTTGCGGGTCGAAGACACCGATACCGAACGCTCCACCCAGGAGGCGGTGGCGGTGATCCTGGAAGGACTTCACTGGCTGGGACTGTCGCCGGACGAAGGGCCTTTTTTCCAATCCCACCACACCCAACGTTATCTGGAGGTGGTGCAGGAACTGCTCCAGGCGGGTCACGCCTATGTCTGCACCTGTTCCAAGGAGCGGCTCGACGCCCTGCGCGAACGCCAGCGGGAAAACGGAGACAAACCCCGCTACGACGGACTGTGCCGCGAACTCCACCTCCCGGCGGATCCACAACGTCCCCACGTGATCCGTTTCAAGACCCCCCGGGAAGGCGAAACCCTCTGGGAGGACCGGATCCAGGGCGCGATCCGCATCTCCAACGGCGAACTCGACGACTTGATCCTGGTGCGCTCCGACGGCTCTCCCACCTACAATCTGGCGGTGGCGGTGGATGACCACGACATGGGCATCACCCTGGTGATCCGTGGCGAAGACCACATCAGCAACACCCCGCGTCAGATTCATGTGTTCAAGGCGATGGGCTGGGAGATCCCCGACTACGCCCACATGCCCTTGCTGCACGGTTCCGACGGGGCCAAGCTCTCCAAACGCCACGGGGCGGTTTCGGTGCTGCAATACCGGGAGGAGGGCTTTCTCCCGTCGGCCCTCAACAACTATCTGGCCCGCCTCGGCTGGTCCCACGGCGAACAGGAGATCTTCACCCGCGCCGAACTCGAACAACTCTTCGACATCAGCGCCCTGGGCCGTTCCGCCGCCATCTTCGACCAGGCCAAGCTGTTGTGGATCAACGGCCACCACATCCGCGCCGCCACCCCGGAACAGCTCCTGCCGGAACTGGCCTATCAACTGACCCGGCTCGGCGTCGAACCGCCTCCCTCCCCCGAGACCCTGGCGACCATTCTGCCGGAGTTCCAATCCCGCGCCGCCACCATGGTGGAAATGGCGCAGAAATGCCGTTTCCTGTTCATCGACTCGGTGCAGCCCTACGAAGAAAAGGCGGCGCGCAAACATCTGACAACCGCCATGCGCGACCCTTTGGCCGCCTTGGCCGCCACCCTGGAAACCCTGCCGGAGTGGACCATCGCCGCGCTGGAAAGCGCCTTCCAGTCCACCCTGGAGACCTTTCATCTCTCCATGGGACAACTGGCCCAACCCCTGCGGGTGGCGCTCACCGGCTGCGGGGCATCGCCGGGGATCCTGGAAACCCTGTGGATGCTGGGTCAAGACAAAAGCCTGAACCGGATCCAGGCCGCTCTCGACCATCTGGCGGCCCGGCAACCCTGACCATTCCCACCCGGATCCCCGCGCCCGTCTTTCGCCAGGGACGCGGGGATCCGGATCTTTCGCACCCCAAAAACAGCCCCGCCAATCCCGCCAACCAGGCCAATCCTGCAACACAAACCAAACCAACCCGGATCATGCCTTGGCATCCGGCACCCATCATGCGATAATCGGTCATTAAAGATCATGACCGTAAACGTCCATCCCAAAATCATGACCGGCAAGCGTCCCTCCCGGACGCGTCCATTCGGCTCTGCCGGTCGTTTGGAATCCGTTTTCTTTCGATCCCGTCAGGGTTTCTTTATTTGACCGTTACAAAACAGGCGCCCGGTGGCGAAGGCGCGCCTGAACACCAAAAATCAAGGAGTGTTGCATGCAGACCATCCAGACCCGCTTCGGCCTTCGTTCCCTCACCACGACCGCCGCCCTGGCCGCCGTCCTGGCCATCAGCGCCCCGACCCCGGCCCAGGCCGACGGGGGCGCCACCGCCGCCATCATCGGCGCCGGCATCACCGGACTGCTGGTGGGCTCCAGCGTGGAACACCACGCCCATACCGCCGCCCCCCGCCACTACCGCCACACCTACACCACCCACACCACCACCTATCCCGTGGCCTACGCCGCCCCTTCCACCATGGCCATCGTCTCCCCGGTCACCGTGACCTATGCCGCTCCCGTGGCCTACACCGTTCCCGTGGCCTATGCGCTCCCGGCCACCACGGTCACCACCTACGCGGTTCCGGTTGCCCAACCCGTCGGCTGCCTGTACTCCCGCTAGAGTCGTCACGCCCGCCACGCGGACCGGGAAGGCTCAAAGACCATCCCGGTCCGCCCGCTTCGGATCACTCGCCGAAAACAGGGATCGACTCCCGCTCCAACGCCTCCTGCAACCCCGGTTGCGCGGCCTGAAACGCGGCCACCGCCGCCGGATGCAAGCGCACCGCCGGCAACGTATCCCGCTCGCGCGCCGCCTTCTCGATCACCGCGCACAACTCGGACAAGGCCATGGCCCCCACCGTGGCGCTATTGGATTTCAACGCATGGGCCGCAGCCCGCACCACCTCCGGCTCTCCGTTGATGCCGCCCCGCTCGATGGCCTGCAACAAATGGGGCGAACTGGCCAGAAACTCCTCGATCACCAGGGAAAAGGTGCCGGGCACCGCCTTCATGGCGTTCCAGAAACGCTCCAGACAGACCAGATCCAGAAACTGCGCCTTGCCCTCGTCGGGAATCTCCCGCGCCACCGGGGACGGAGGCACCCATTCCAGCTCCGGTTCGTGAATCGGCAACCACTGGGACAACTTGCCGGCCAGGGCATCCCACAACACCGGCTTGGCCAGATAGTCGTTCATCCCGGCCTCCAGACAACGCTCCCGGTCTCCGCTCAAGGCGTTGGCGGTCATGGCCAGAATGGGCACCGGCTCCCCATGTCCCCGCAACCCCTCCCACTCCCGGATGCGACGGGTCGCCTCCAGACCATCCATGACCGGCATTTGCATGTCCATCAAGATCACGTCCGGCCTTCCGGCGAACGCCTTGGCCACACCCTCCTCCCCATCCTTGGCGATCTCCACCTCCAGCCCCATCTGTTTGAGCATGCTCGCCGCCACCTGCTGATTGACAAACGTGTCTTCCACCAGCAACACCTTGCCCACAAAAGCCGCCGCCGCGCGGCTCACCACTCCGTCCATGGGCTCGGCTTCGCGCGGGCCGGACGGATGCACCAGCAACTCCAAAGCGCGGGCCAGACGTTTGGGGCCCACCGGCTTCATGATGAAAGCCCCCACCCCCGCCTCGCTCAACACGGATTCTTCCAGATGCACCCCGTTGCTGAGCAGCATCACCCCCACCGGCGGAAAACCCGGGTCGGCATGGATCGACCGGGCCACCGCCAACCCATCGACTTCGGGCATGTGCAGGTCCACAATCACCACGTCAAACCCCTCACCCGGACTCCGCGCAGCCTCCCGCAACGCGCTCAACGCCTCGCTGCCACTGACCGCGCTGCGACACCACACCCCCCAGACATGCAGATAGTTCTCCAGGATGGTCCGATGGGTCTCGTTGTCATCCACCACCAGTACCCGCACGCGCCCCAAAGCCGGAAGATCGGCGCCCCGGGAACCGGGAGTCTTGCCGAACTCCACTTCAAACCAGAAGATCGAACCGGCTCCCGGCTGGCTGGCCAGTCCGATCACACCCCCCATGGCCTCGACGATCTGCCGGGCGATGACCAGTCCCAGACCGGTGCCACCGAAACGTCGCGTGGTGGAGTCGTCGGCCTGGACAAAAGGCTGAAACAGCGTGTCGCGGGCCTGGGCGGCGATGCCGATGCCGGTGTCGATCACATGAAACCGGATGCGCACCCGCTCCGGATCATCTTCCACCAGATCGGCCCGAATGGTCACCTCGCCGCTCTGGGTGAACTTGATGGCATTGCCCGCCAGATTGATCAACACCTGACGCAAACGCACCGCGTCGCCGATCAACTCCGGATGGATCCGCCAGGAGACGTGAATCGCCAGTTCCAGTCCCTTGCCGTAGGCTGTCCCGGAGAGCATGGTGCCAACGCTGTCCACCACCTCCCTCAGATCGAAGGGAATCTGTTCCAAGACCAGCTTGCCCGCCTCGATCTTCGAGAAGTCGAGAATGTCGTTGAGCACACTCAGTTGCAGCTCCGCCGAATGGGTCGCCACCGCCAGATATTGCCGCTGCATGGGGTTCATGCGGGTCTTGCCCAGCAGGGTCAGCATGCCGATCACCCCGTTCATGGGGGTGCGCACCTCGTGGCTCATGTTGGCCAGAAAGGTGCTTTTGGCGTGACTGGCGGATTCGGCCTTCTCCTTGGCCAGGATCAATTGACGATCCAGGATCTTCTTTTCCACGATGCCCGCCAGGGTGTTGCGCACCGTGGAGAGAAAATCCTCCTCGTCGCGGCCCCGCACATGGGTGGGAGGCAGAAAGACCTGAATCACCCCCTTGACCTGTCCGCCGGGGGACAACGGCGCGGAATAATACCCCCATCCCCCCCCCGGCAAACCGGGAATCACCCCTCCGGGCCAACTGTCCGCGTCGATGAAGACGATTCCGGGGGTCTGGACACCCCAGGCGGTCTCCAGCAACGCCTTGCCCGCCCGCTCCTCGCGGCCCGCATCGCTCAACCCGATCTGACAGACCACATCCCCGCCGCCCTCGCCAGCGCCGAACAGATGAATCGCTCCCCGACCATCCGGCACGAACCAGGGGGCGGACAGAATGCGTGCCAGGGCGTCGCGGATGAACTCCCACAAGAACAGGGACTGATCCATGGCCGCGAACAGCAGGCCGTTGAGGATGTCCTGGGCCTGTTTGGAGCGCAACAACCGGGCCTGGGCGATGCGGCGATCGGTGATGTCCGTGGCAACACCGCAAATGGACGAATGACCACTGTCGTCGATCACCACGGGAAAACGAATGGTATGAAAGATCCGGCGATCCGCGCCCATGGGAATGATCATGTCCACATCCGCCGCCACCCCCCGCTGCAACACGGTGCGATCCGACTCGATGAATCCCTGAGCGATCTCCTCCGGAAAGAGTTCCTCGTCCCGACAGCCGATGATCGCCGCCGGATCGAGTTGGAAGGTCTCGGAGAAGGGACGATTGACCAGCACGTAGCGACCGGAGAAATCCTTGAGAAACACCAGACTCGGCATATTGTCGAGAATGGCCTGCAACCGGTTTTCGCTGCGGATCAGTTTGTCGAAGGTCTCGCGCAGTTGCAGTTCCGAGAGCTTGCGATGGGTGACATCCTCCTGGATGCAGACGAAATGGGTCACCTGCCCCTCGGCGTTGACCAGGGGCGAAAGGGAGGCGTGGGTCCAGAAAAGACTGCCATCCTTGCGCACGCTCTGGAACTCCTCCCGCCACGCCTGCCCGGCGCGCAGAATCTCCCACATGCGGTCGTAGTCGCCACCGGACTTGGCCTGAGCCTGAAGAATCAACGGCGTGGTGCCCAGAGTCTCCTCCGGCGCGTAACCGGTGAGCTGGGTGAATTTCTGATTGACGTACTCGATGCGGCCCGAGGCGTCGGTGATCAGCACGATGTTGGGACTCTGCTCCACCGCCGTGGAGAGCTTGAGGATCAACGCCTCGTCGGCCCGTTTCTCCTCCAGCAGCCGATCCTTGCGGATGGCGGCATCCAGGGTGTTGGCGGCCAGTTGCATGGCGTCGATCTCGCCGGAACTCCAGGTCCGTTCCCGACGGCAATCCTCGAAACCCAGCAATCCCCAAAACGTGTCGTGAACCAGAATCGGCATCACGGCGATGGACAGAATCCCCCGTTCGGACAAAAAGGCCCGCTCCTCTTCCGGAAAGTCCCGGGTGCGGCCGAACAGATGCTCGCCGACGACGAACCGCTCCTTCCAGCGGGACAGCCCGAACCGGTCCAGGGGGCACTCGTGGTAGCGTCCATCCTCTTTCTGGGCCAAGATGCCGTGCGCGGTCCACTCGTGGATCAAGGTGATCAACAGGCCCCCGTTCTCTTCCACATTGGCTTTGAGGATGTAGGCCCGGCTGACGTTGGCCGCCACGCCCAGATCCTGCAACACCACGTCGATGTTTTGTCGCCACCCCCCGTGAAACAACAACCGCTGGGCAATGGCGGCCACGGTGTTCAACACCCGGGTGCGTTTGGCGACCTGCTCTTCCAGGATCTGACGGTGATGGGCCAGCTCTTTTTCCGCCTTCTTGCGCCGCTTGGACTCCCGCACCGCCAACACGCCGAACGCCAAGGTGTTGGCCAACTCGGTGAGCAACTCCACCTCCACGGCGCTGAAGGCGCGCGGGGTGTGGGCGTAGATGTTCAACACCCCGAACAGGCTCTCCCGATCCAGCAGCGGCAATGCCACCGCCGAAGCGTAACCGTAGCGCATGGCCTGTCGCTGCCACACCCCGGTGGAGCGGTTGACCAGAATGTCGTGCATGGGGGTGGGCGCGCGGTTGCGAATGGCGGTGCGGGCCGGTTCCTGCAAGTTGCCGGACTCCAGCCAGGTCTGCCGAAAATCCTGCATCCGCTCCGGATCCAGCCGGGAATGGGCCACCGGCACGATGGTCCGCTCCGGATCCGACTCCACAAAGCCGCACCAGGCGAAATGGTATCCGCCCACCTCCACCAGCAGCGTGCAGGCGCGCGCCAGGATCACCACGTCGCTTTTTTCCTGGTTGACCAGTTTGTGACACTGTTCCAGCAGGGTCAAAGCCCGGTTGGCGGCGGTCAACTCCTGCTTGGCCTTGAACTGACGCCGCACATCCCGCTGCAAACGGGCGTGCATGGTCACCAGCAACGCCGTGAACGCCAGACCTCCCAGCAACAAGACCCAACGCCAACTGCCGCTCTCATGCACCGGTTGATACGAGAGCCACCAGGAGACGAACGTGGCCAATCCCCCCAATCCGGCGATCAGGATCGTCAACAGATGCTGCCGCCACCATCCCCGGAACGCCACACCGTTCATGGCCGGTTTCCCGATCCGGAATCATCCGGGAGTCCCAACTCCCGGAAGTCCAGCACGCTGACGAACCGCCCCGGCGGATTGGGAGGCGCCGTGGAACTGGGATGACGCACCTGACGCAAATGGGCAATGCCGAACGCGCTGGCCGCGTTCAACACCGACTCGGAGTCGTCCACCAGCAGCGTGCTGGCCGGATCGAAATCCAGACGCCGGGCCAAAGCCGGCCAGAAGGATTCCTGCTCCTTGGCCCATCCCACCTCGTGACTGGTGATGACCGAGGTCAGATAATCGCCGATGGGGGTACGGGCCAGTTTCAGGCCCAAAGAGAGCGGATGGGCGTTGGTGACCAGATGGATCGGACGCCCGGAAGCCTGCACCGCCTCCAGAAACGGCAATACATGAGGATGCACCGCGATCAGATGGGCCACGTCCTCTTTCAGGAGAGGAATGTCCAGTCCCAGCCGTTCCGACCAATGGTGCAGGTCATACCAGGCCAACGTGCCCTGGTGTTCCTGATAGGCGGCCAACACCTCGTCGCGCGCCCGCTCGACCGCGATCCCGTGTTTCCGGGCATAGGCGTCCGGCACGGTGCTACGAAAAAACACATCGTCGAAATGCAGATCCAGCAAGGTGCCGTCCATGTCGAGCAGCACCACCCGAATCCCGGACCAGGACAGCGACGGGTCGGGACTCACGTTCGATAATCCGCATTGATCGTGATGTAGTCGTGGGTCAGGTCACATGTCCAGACCGTGCGTTCTCCGGCACCCACCGCCAGATCCAGACGGATGACGATCTCTGGACGGGCCATGACCGCAGCCCCCTTGTTTTCGGTGTACCCTTCGGCCAACTGGCCCCGCTCCAGCACCAGCACATCCCCGAGCCACAAGGAGACGGCCTCCGGCGACACGGACACCCCGGACGCCCCCACCGCCGCCAGGATCCGGCCCCAGTTGGGATCGCTGCCCGCCAACGCGGTCTTGACCAAAGGACTGTTGGCAATGGCCATGGCGGCCTGTTTGGCCTCCGGGTCGCTGGCCGCGCCGGAAACGGTGATGGCGACAAACTTGCTGGCCCCCTCTCCGTCCCGCACGATCCCCTGGGCCAACTCCCGACACAGCGACTCCAGAATATCGGCCAAAGGGGCGGCCCGAGGCGCGTCGGGATCGTCAAGGATCCCGTGACCCGCTCCCCCGGAGGCGAACAGCAGCGCCGTATCGTTGGTGGACTGATCCCCATCCACGGAGATGGCATTGAAACTGGTCTCCACGGCCCGCTCCAGCAGAATTTGCAGCGTTGCCGGGGCCACCGCCGCGTCGGTGAACAAAAAGGCCAGCATGGTGGCCATGTCGGGACGGATCATGCCCGCCCCCTTGGCCATGCCGATCAGCGTGACCGTCTTGCCGTCGATCAGACAGGAGCGGGTCACCAGTTTGGGAAAGGTGTCGGTGGTCATGATGGCCCGGGCGGCCCGCAACCACCCTTCGCTCTCCAGGGAAGCGCGCAGCGTCGGCAGGGATTCCAGCATCCGTTCCAAAGGCAAGGGCACGCCGATCACCCCGGTGGAGGCGACAAAGATCTCGGCCTCCGGCACCTCCAGCAAACGCGCCACCTCTGCGCAGATCTCCAGGGCGGCGTGCATGCCTCCCGGTCCGGTGACCGCGTTGGCATTGCCCGAATTGACCACCAGTCCCCGCGCCACGCCTGAAGCCAGGCGTTGTCGGCACAAAACCACCGGCGCGGCCTGCACCCGGTTGCGGGTGAACACGCCCGCCACAGTGGTTTCCGGATCCATGGCCACCAGCAACAGGTCATCGCGTTCGCGTTTGCCGTTTTTAATGCCACACGCCACGCTGGACAGACGAAATCCGGCCAAAGGCGGCAGGGAGGAAGGGGTATGCAGGGGGCCGACGGCCATGGAGAATCTCCCGGTCTTGGGTTGATCTGGCATGATCATTGAATTTTGCCAGAATAGACAAAAAACGGACTCACGGATCGTTGACGATTATAAGGAAACACACACCATGGGACAATACATGACCATCCGAATTCCCCCCCGACGCGAATGGTTCGGCGACATGGAGCCGGAATATGAAGAAATCATGGAATGGAAATGCCTTTCGGGATGGGAAGCACAACAACACACCCCCGACGGACTTCCCTTGAGCTGGCGGGCCATGATCGCCTCTTCCCGGAAGACGCGCGGCACCAATCGCCTGGGCGCCTGACAGCCGTTGCGGACAGGAGACCCATCCGGCCTCCCGAGGATCGCCCTGACAGGATTCTTTAAACGTTGGAGGGGGTCATGGCACTCTTTTCCTCACGGCGGAGGCACCCTCCCCCATGACCGTGCGACTGGCGATTCTGGGCATCTCGGGCATTGCCCACCACTATGTCAAGACCATCCGCTCCATGTCCGGCGTGATGGTGGCTGCCGCCTGGGGACGCAGCCCGGAGCGGACCAGCGCCTTTGCCCAGACCCATGGCATTCCCCGGGTCGCTTCCACGCTCGAAGCGGTCTTGAACGACCCGGACGTGGACGGCGTGCTGATTCTGACCGAACCGGCGCGCCACATCGAGCTGGCCACCCTGGCGTTGGCGCACGACAAGCCCATGCTGATCGAAAAGCCGCTGGGGGTGGATCTGGCCGCCTGTCGGCAGTTCGCCGCCCGCGCCCAAAGCTCGCCGCTGCCCATCGGCGTGGTCTCTCCGTACCGCTTCAATCCGATTCTGGAAACGATCAAGCAACAGCTCGACGCGCTGGATCCCGCCTCTCCCAAGTTGGCGCAACTGACCATTCTATGGCCACGCAACCGGGAATATTATCAGCAAGGATCAGGCTGGCGGGCACGAGAGGGAGCGGTGCTGATCAATCAGGGGATCCACTGGCTGGACGCGATGAACTGGTTTTTTGGCGCTCCCGTGCGCATCGAGGCCCGTTCTCTGAGCAGTCGGGAATTTTTGCGTTGCGCGGATAGCAGCGCGGCGCTGATCGCCTATGCGCACAACGCCACGCTGCTGGTGGCCGCCGGCACGTTCGTCGCGCAGAAACGCCCGGACGAATTGCGCATCCACCACGCCACCGGCACCTTCGACTATACCCGCATGGCCGGACCCCCACCCCCCAGGAACCTCCGGGAGAAGATCGCCCGCCGTCTGCTCGGCGAGCGGATCTGGCCCCCGGCACTCCCGGACCCGATGCAACGCCAACTGGAGGATTTCATCCAGGCCATCCAGACCCACCGCCCCCCCAAAGTCACCCTCGCCCATGGCCTGCTGGCCCTGGAGGTGGCATTGGCGGCCAGCGGGCTGGATGGCGAGAACCGGACCGGATGAGGCTCTACTTCTTGTCTTTCACAACCAACATGTCACGCAAATCCTGCAACTGGGTCGAAATGGTATAGAAGGTGTTCCAGCAGGACGAATCCTTTTCGGAGTCACACCCCTCTCTTTCTTTGAACGCATCCTGCCGACCCGACCACAAGACCGGCAGATCTTTCACCGTGCCGCTACCCATCACCGAGGAGTTGGTCACTTTGTACATGCGCGACAGGGCCAAAGAGAACTCAAGCTTGGTCGTTGCCAAAGCGACCAATGGCCGGGAGGCGATTTTCGACAATTCGTCAATCGTCGCCGACAACGCCATCTCCACTCTCTTGATCTCCTCCATCTCCGTAAAGGCTGCGGTATGCTTGGCCTGGAAGATCGTGGTCGGCACCCCGTAGAATTTTCTGGTCGCCAACCTCAACAGATCATTATCAGACTGCGATGATGGCTTATCAAGTAAATTCTCACAGATAACAGACTTTGTGCGTACATTTACTTCAGAAGGAACACTAGCAATTGTACGTACATTACCTATAGGACGAATATCAGTACAGTCTCCGTTACCCTCCTTAACAATACCCTTTCCCAAGAACAAATGACTCACCCGAATTCCACCGACCACACCAAAACCAGACCGGTTCTTGCTTTCTGACATACTTAAACCAAAGATCTTGCCAATCATCATTCTGGACTCGGCATCTGTATGGGCATTCCAGGTATAGACAATCATGCCCGGCTTGCTCAACGCCTGATTCAAAGTCTCCAGACTCTCTTGATACTTGACATCCTTGGCTGCGAGATCCGTAGCGAGAATGGTTCGTTTGCCATCCCTGGTCGCCGCATCACCCTGGCTCCCATTCAACTCGACATTCACATCAAATTTGACCAACTCCAGTTTCGCATGCAGGTATTGTTCCGCCCGGCTCACGACCTTGGCAATCGCATTGCGCACCTGAATCACATCACCGTTGGTCACATTCGCACCCACGGTGCGCGTCCGATAAAAACTATCCGTCCCCGTGGGTGCAAAACACACAACGGAATCCACGCTGCGACTCGCTTTGTTGTAACACCAGTCACCGGGAGACAACATCGGCATCAGACCGAGCAGAGAAATGCTCTTGGTCTGCGTGACCTTGGAATCCTTCCCCACCATCTCGCTTTCCGAGGACACATCGTCGAACGATGTCACCATGGCTGGCGGCAGGTTGGCGGCACAGCCGGAAAACAGTAAAGACACAGCCAGAAGCGCACCTCTTTTCATGTTTTGCATGACTCCCCCTTTTAATGACTGGATTTCGTTATTTTTCCCTATTAAGAATCAGGAAACTCCATAACAAAATAGTGAAGTGATTCATATGATGCAACGCTTCACAATGAGTCATCGAAAGAAAATATCAAACATACAAAATAAACCAAAAAATAATACCGTCAACAAAACCATCCTGACTAGCCAATGGTACACCAGCAAATTATTATAGTATAACAAATTCGGCGACTTATGAATATATTAAGTAGTTGATAACCCGTACTGATTTGACAGGTTGGCTGACCCCAATTTCCTGGCAAGCCAGCCATTTCAAACCAGTCATTTCAGCATGGTTGCCCCACGAGTGGTCCGCATCTGCGCACCATCACCTGTCACGCACCGTTTGACAAATGTGACCAAGAAAAGGATTATGAACCGGTGTGGGTGGGATTTGCCAGAAAGGGATCAACTGCCAGAAAGGGATCAACTGATGGAATCTAATAAATTTTTGCACTTTTGCACGTCAAATCGGGCCGTTGCCTTAGGTCAGCACAAGGCATTTGTCCAAGGCATTGAGAACCATGTGATAACGGTTTTTCAAGATATTGAACAAGATGGAGAGGATTTTATTAAGCAAGAATATGATAGACTGTGTTCAGCCCCTGGATGGGAGGATGGACCAGATTGTGCCGATCTGGCTGAATTAGCCCAAGCCAGAGGGGAAGAAAACTTTCAAAATCTTTTGTTTGTCAAAGGACAAATGATGAATCTGGCGACAGCCGGAATATATCATCTGTGGGAAAAGACACTCAAATCTTTCCTGGAACGAGAAGCCCCTTTTTCTCCAAATCAGTGTTTCGGTGAAGACACAAGAAAGACCATCCAAGAAGCCAAATTTGGAAAGATTCAAGAATGGTTAAAAGCGTGGAGTTTTTGCGAGCATCAAGATGCTTTAAATATTATAGATCGCCTCCACACGTTAAGTCTTGTCGCCAATACGATCAAACACGGTGCAGGTTCTTCTTGTAAAAAATTATTTGAGAAAGATTCTGTTTTTTTTAAGGGTCCATATCCACATCTATCACCTGATGAGATTTTGCGACTCACAAACTTAAGCCATCCAGATCCTGACAATCTCTGGATAACTTCTGAGAGATTTTATGATCTTGCTGGCATTATTGAACAATTCTGGAATATAATGCCAGAACGAATTTATGTCTCTTACGGCGAAATTTAATAAATATCATCTTACGTCAACATGCCTTGCAGCGAATGTTCGAATGAAAGATATCCATGAAGAATATTTGCAATGTCCTGCTTCATGGGCGTATGATCGAAGAGTATCCAGAGGACACCCCTTACCCAAGCAGCCTGTGGTTGGGCAAGGGTAAACAGTGCAAACCTTTGCATGTGGTCGTGGCAGAGAATGCAGAAAAGCAAAAAATCATCATCACCGTTTACCACCCAAATCCGACCTTGTGGTTGTCGGATTGGAGCACCCGGAGGAACAGACCATGAAATGCGCCGTTTGCAAACACGGAGAGACCAAACCGGGCACGACCAGCGTGACCCTGGAACGCAGAGGGGCCACCTTGGTGTTTCGCGAGGTGCCAGCCTTGATCTGTGATAATTGTGGCGAGATTTATCATGACGAAGCGGTGGTGACCCAATTGATGCAACGGGCGGAAGAGGCTGTGCGCGCCGGGGTTGAGATTGATGTCAGACGGTATGCCGTGGCATGAATGACAGCATTCTCACCAACACGAATACAGGGATCCATATCCCAGGATTTTGCCTTTATGACAATTTCAAGAGCCGACACCAATCCGCACCAACCGATCACAACAATGATCTCGGATTATCATGATTTGTTTCATTGTCGCACACACCAAAGAACATAAAAAAAGAACGCCAGCCTTTTCCCCGCGCCAGCGTTCTTTCTCCTGCTCTCACACGCCCACGACCCATTCTCCCAGGGTCAGCCCGCGCCCGGATACAGCAAATCCGCTGCCACCTGTTGACGGATCGCGGGTGTGGTCAACACCTCGATCAACGCCAAGGCAAAATCCATGGCGGTCCCAGGACCACGGGAGGTGATCACCCGACCATCGCGCACCACCGCCTCCTCCCGATACTCCAGGGTGGACAGATGCGCTTCCGGGATGCACTCCGGATAACTGGTAGCCTTTTTCCCGGCCAAAAGCCCTGCATTGGCCAACACCATCGGCGCGGCGCAAATGGCGGCGACCATTTTTTCTTCCCGGTCCATGCGCTGCAACAACGCCCGGATCCGGGGATCTTCGTCCAGATGGGTGGTGCCGGGCAGACCGCCGGGCAATACCACCATGTCGAACGCCTCCTCTCGCACCGCCTCCAAAGTAGTGTCCGGCACCAGCACCGTGCCACGACTACACGTCACCGGCCCGGCCTCCAGTCCGGCGGTCACCACTTCCACACCGGCGCGACGCAACAGATCGATCAGGGTGACCGCCTCCAACTCCTCGCACCCGGACGCCACAGGAATCAATACCCGCTTCATGCCTCACCTCCCGAACGATTCAAGACGGTTTGTCCGTGTTTCCACTCCTCCAGCAACGCCTTGACCTCCCGGTGCAAGGCGCGCTCCCCGGTTGGCCTCGGTTTGCCGACCGGAATCAAGACCGATGCCACAGGAGTCACCGGAGTCACCGACGCCACAGGAGCCGACACAGGGGGACGTTCGGCCAGATCCACCAACGCCCGCACCGCATCCGCCGCGCTCCGGAGTCCCTTGCGTTGCCGATAGGTTTCCAGCAGTTGATGGGCATCCCGGGGCAGAGTGCGTCCCGCCATCTCCAGCAACTGCTTGACCGCCAACTCCATGGAACCCTGACCTTCGCCGAACACCCGATCCCGGTACTGTTTCAAGGCGTTGCGGGTCTCTTGGGAAAGCACCACCTCCGCCGAGCGTTTGGCCGCCTCGAACTGGACCTCCCGCAAATCCCCGAACATCATGGCGCGCAGTTTCGGCGAAACATGGCGATCCAGCCACGCCCCGAGCAGCGCCACGGCCCGCTCTTCCGCATCCGGAACTTCGGGGATGGCGTGGAAATTCTCCAAAGGCCAGCCGGAAACCGGAATCCGGCCCTTCTCCATCGCATTCAGGATGTACGACCGCACCGCGACGAAATTGGCCGCGTTCACAGTGTCGCCGGATTCGGCCTTGACGATCATGCTCCCTTTGCCCTCCAGGTCTGAACTTGATAAATCTATTGAACTATCAGTGAGTTTGGCATCACACTCCCCATGCGTCAACGGATTTCCCCCCAGGATCACAAAATGATGCCGATCCGAATCCTCGCAAGAAAACACCGTCGGCAATGGCAACCCACGCCATGGGGTGCTATACTCGAAAATCATAACAAGGAATCAGACGAAAAGCCCTCGACGCGCAACCAGCACCCGCGCCGATGACGTGTTCACTCCTGTTCAACACCGGTATACTGTGTCAATGGATAAAATCATCGTTCGGGGCGGTCATGCCCTGCGGGGGACCATCCCCATCAGTGGGGCCAAAAACGCCACCCTGCCCGCCCTCGCCGCCACCCTGCTCACCGGCGATCGCATCCACCTGTCGAACATTCCCCACCTCAAGGATGTGACCACCATGCTGGAGCTGCTCGGTCAGCACGGGTCGGCCATCACCGTGGACGAACGGCTCGGCGTGGAGATCAACAACAGCGGAGTCAACAACTTTCGCGCCCCCTACGATCTGGTTCGCACCATGCGCGCCTCCATCCTGGTCATGGGCCCCCTGGTGGCCCGACACGGCATGGCGGAAATCTCCCTGCCCGGCGGCTGCGCCATCGGCTCCCGACCGGTCAATCTGCACATCGAAGGACTGCGCAAGATGGGAGCGGAAATCACCCTGGACGAAGGCTATATCCGCGCGCGCGCCAATCGTCTGCACGGGGCCACCATCTATCTGGATCCGGTCACGGTCACCGGCACCGAAAACCTGATGATGGCCGCCGCCCTCGCGGATGGCCGCACCATCCTGGAAAACGCCGCGCGCGAGCCGGAAGTCTCGGATCTGGCCATCTTCCTGAACAAAATGGGCGCGCGCATCCAGGGGGCGGGCACCTCGACCCTCATCATCGACGGCGTGGAGGAACTCCACGGCACCCAGCACCGCATCATTCCGGATCGCATCGAAACCGCCACGTTCATGGTGGCGGCGGCGGTCACCCACGGCGACATCACCTTGACCGACGCCGATCCCGAAACCCTGGAAACCCCCATCCAGAAACTGCGGGATGCCGGCGTCATCGTGGAATTCCCGGAACCGGATCGCATCCGCATCCTCGCTCCAGATCCGCTCAAACCGGTCGATCTCGAAACCAGCCCCTACCCCGGATTTCCCACCGATCTTCAGGCGCAGATGCTGGTGCTCAACAGCCTGGCCCAGGGGGTCAGCCGGATCGCCGAAACCGTCTTCGAAAACCGTTTCATGCACGTCTCCGAACTGCAACGCCTGGGCGCTGACATCCGCATCCATGGCAACATCGCCGAAGTCCACGGCGTCGATCATCTGCTGGGCGCTCCGGTCATGGCCACGGATCTGCGGGCTTCGGCCTCTTTGGTGCTGGCCGGACTGGCCGCCCGTGGCGCCACCGTCATCTCCCGCGTCTACCACATCGACCGGGGATACGAACGCATCGAGGAAAAATTACACGCCCTGGGCGCCGACATCCAGCGCACCAGCGCCTGAACCCGTCAACCCGACTCGCCAACCCCTTGCAACGCGCTCCAATGGCACACCCATGATTACGGTCATCGATTACGGTTCGGGCAATCTGCGCTCCGTGGCCAAGGCCCTCGAAGCGGCGGGAGGCCGCGTCTCGGTCAGCGGCCGACCCGAAGATCTCCAGCAGGCCGACCATCTGGTCCTGCCCGGCGTGGGGGCCTTCGCGGACTGTCGCCGCAACCTGGAATCCGCCGACCTCATCCCGCCGATCCTCGACCACATCCAGGCGGGCAAACCCTTTTTGGGCATCTGCGTGGGCATGCAACTGCTGTATGCCGAAGGTCACGAATTCGGCATCCATCCCGGACTCGCGCTGCTGCCCGGTCAGGTGGTGCGCTTCTCCAACACGATGCCCGATCCCCACGACCCGACCCAACGGCTCAAAATCCCCCACATGGGCTGGAACCGCATCCATCCCACCCGGCCCCATCCCCTGTGGCACGGCATTCCCGACGCCACCCACTGCTATTTCGTCCACTCCTACCACGGCCAATCCGACAACCCGGAGACGGTCGCGGCCTGGTGCGACCATGGCATCCGTTTCCCGGCGGCCGTGGCCAAAGACAACCTCTTCGGCACCCAGTTCCACCCGGAAAAAAGCCAGGAAGCCGGACTGCGATTGCTGAAAAATTTTGTGGAATGGAGACCTTAGACCATGATCCTCATCCCGGCCATCGACTTGAAGAACGGTCAATGCGTGCGCCTGTTCCAAGGCGAAATGCAACAAGCCACAGTCTACTCCGATGATCCTGGCGCCATGGCGGGCCACTGGCAATCCCTGGGCGCCAAACGGCTGCATGTGGTCGATCTCAACGGAGCCTTCGCCGGAGAACCGGTCAACTCCAAGGCCGTGAGCGCCATCCTGGCCGCCTTGACCATTCCGGTGCAACTCGGCGGCGGCATCCGCACCCTGGAAACCATCCGCCTGTGGCTGGAATCCGGCATTCACACCGCCATCCTCGGCACCATCGCCTGCCGCGATCCCCAACTGGTCAAAGAGGCCTGCCGCCTGTATCCCGGTCGGATCTCGGTGGGCATCGACGCCCGCGATGGCCACGTGGCCGTGGAAGGATGGTCCACCACCACCGACATCACCGCCTTGGATCTGGCCCGCCGCTTCGAGGATGTGGGCGTGGCGGAGATCATCTTCACCGACATCTCCAGAGACGGCGCCCTGACCGGACCCAACATTCCCGCCACCCGCGCCCTGGCCGAGGCGATCAGCCTGCCGATCATCCTGTCGGGTGGCGTGTCGAGCCTGGAAGATATCCACAACGCCCACGCCCACGCCGGCCCCTTTGCCCATGGAGGCCGGATCTCCGGCATCATCACCGGCAAGGCGATCTACGATGGACGACTGGATTTCCAGGCTGCGGCCCGCTGGCTGGAAACAGCGGATTGATCGTATTGAGAATGAAAAGAAAGAATAAGAATTAGTGAAAGAAATCAAAATCCTGGGGGATGAATCCCCCAGACCCCCTCTTTTTTTTTAATGGTGAAAGGCGTAAAGGTGCCGCATGCTTGCCAAACGCATCATTCCCTGTCTGGATGTCCGCGAAGGCCGGGTGGTCAAAGGGGTTCAATTTGAAAACCTCCGGGACGCCGGCGACCCGGTGGAAGCCGCGCGCCGTTATGACGCGGAAGGCGCGGACGAACTCACCTTTCTGGATATCACCGCCTCCCACGAAAACCGTGATACCATTCTGGATGTGGTGCGCCGCACCGCCGAACAGGTATTCATTCCCCTGACCGTCGGAGGTGGAGTGCGGGTCAACGACGACATCCGCCGTCTGCTGCAAGCCGGAGCCGACAAGGTGGGCATCAACACGGCGGCGGTCTTTCGTCCCGAGTTCGTGCAAGAAGCGGCCAACCAGTTCGGATCCCAATGCATCGTGGTGGCCATCGACGCCAAATGCACGGCCCGGGACGCAACCAACCGCCCGATCCGCTGGGAAATCTTCACCCATGGAGGCCGCAAGCCCACTGGACTGGATGCCATTGCCTGGGCCAAACGCATGGAGGAACTGGGGGCTGGCGAAATTCTGCTCACCTCCATGGACCAGGATGGCTCCAAGAACGGTTACGACCTGGAACTCACCCGCACCATCGCCGACTCGGTTACCATTCCGGTGATCGCCTCCGGGGGGGTCGGCACCATGCAACACATGCTCGAAGGCTTGCGCGCCGGACACGCGGATGCCGTGCTGGCCGCTTCCATTTTCCATTTTCGTCAACACACCATTCCGGAGGTCAAACGTTATCTCCGCGATCAGGGTGTGGAGGTCCGTCTGCCCAAGGAGTCCCCATGAATCCCCTGCCCAATCTCGATGAACTGAAATTCAACAATCTGGGTCTGATCCCCGCCATCGCCCAGCAATACGATACCGGCGAAGTGCTGATGATGGCCTGGATGAACCGGGACTCCCTGATCGAGTCCCTGCGCACCGGCGTGGCCTGCTACTGGTCCCGCAGCCGCCAGAAGTTCTGGAAAAAAGGCGAAACCTCCGGCCATGTGCAAAAAATCAAGGCCATCCGCACCGATTGTGATCAGGATACGCTGCTGCTGCTGATCGATCAGGTCGGAGTGGCCTGTCACACCGGTCGCCGCAGTTGTTTCTTTCTGGAGGCCTCCCCCGGCACCTGGAAGGCCATCGCCGCTCCGGAACTGGATCCCAGCCAGATCTACGCCCCCAAATGAACACGCCTCCCAGCGCCGCCGACATTCTCCAACGACTCTATCCGCTGCTGGTGGCGCGCAAACAGGCAGACCCCTCCACCTCCTACGTCGCCGCACTCCACGCCAAAGGCCTGGACAAGATCCTGGAAAAAGTGGGCGAAGAGGCGGTGGAGACCCTGCTGGCCGCCAAAAACCGTCTCCCCGCCCCCATCATCCATGAAACCGCCGATTTATGGTTTCACACCCTGGTGATGCTCGCCCATCTGGAGATCCCGGCGGAACAGGTGCTGGAAGAGTTGGCCAGACGTTTTGGCACACCCGGACATCCTGAATCCCCCAAACCCTCTTGAAAGCATCGTTTCCCCGCCACCTCATCACCAGACCTGCGCCACACCGCTCCGCCTGACGACACTCCCATGGCTGCCCGCCAATCAACAACCAGAATAATCTTTCACGATTCCGCTTTCTGCTGCCTTGCACAAAATCCACTTGCGCATTCCCAAACAGATGCTTAATATGGTGTCAATTAAATCATATTCAGGAAAAATTAAGGAACATTAATAATTTTTAATATATATTAATGCAAATCTTTGTGTGCAAGATCTGTTTTTGTCAAAATACGTACAACTAAAGATTTCAATTATCTGGCAGGCATTTCATCAAACCAAAGGAAAAATATGGAAACCACACTCTCAGAACCCGGTCTGGTACAAAATTTGGAATTACTGCTGCGCATACTTCTGCAAATCATTCTTCTTTCCGCATCGGCATTTTTCTCAGGATCCGAAGCCGCACTTTTTTCGTTAAGCCGCATCGATCTGGAACGATTCCGCAACACCCGCCATCCCATGTCGGAACGCATCCACATGCTTTTGGATGAACCCCGACGCCTGATCATTTCATTGTTATGCGGCAACGAACTGGTCAACATCGCCTCATCGGCCAACATGGCGGCCCTGCTGCTCATGTTTTTCAGCGAGGCCGACACCCAATGGATCAACATTCTCGTCATGGTACCCATGCTGTTGCTGGTGGGTGAGGTCACCCCCAAGACCTATGCGGTCACCTTTCCTCATGTCTTTGTCTGCCATTTATCGGCGCGTCTGCTGCCGGGATGGATCCGTCTCATCACCCCGTTGCGCACGGCGGTACGCTTCGTGGCCGATCGGGTAACCACTTTCATCGTCGGCGAGGCCATGAAACGGGAAAACATCCTCCATCTCGACGAATTCCGCACCCTGGTCGAAGAGAGCGAAGCCTCCGGCATCATCGACGCCACCGAACGGGTGTTGATCGACAACATGCTCAAAGCCTCCCAGACCCAGGTCTATCACATCATGACTCCACGCACCTCCATGATCAGCCTGGACGCCGACCAACCCCTTCCGGAACTCTTCGAGGCATTCCGACGCATTCGTCACCCCCGCGTTCCGGTCTACCGCCACAACAGAGACAATATCGTCGGATTCTTGCACTCCGAAGATCTGCTGCGCCTGCGCCGCCACAATACCAATCTCTCCAGAATCGCGCTGCGCACCATTCTCAAACCGGCCCATTTCGTTCCGCCGACCAAAAAGGTGGATGAACTGTTCGAATACTTCCAACGCAACAACACGCGGGTTGCTGTGGTATTGAGCGAATACGGCGGCGTGCATGGCATCATCACCTTGAAAGATGTCCTCACCTTCATTTTCGGGGAGATTTCCGGCAGCAAAGGGGAGGTGCCCAACTATCGGGAAGAAGAAGGAGCCTACATCGTGGCCGGGGATATGCGTTTGGAAAAGTTCAACGATGTCACCGGATACAACATCAGCGATCCACTGATGTACACCATCGGCGGCGTGGTCTTCCGTCTCTTCGACCGCCTGCCCCACGAAGGGGAAACCATCGTGGACGAAAACCTCCGCTTCACCATCCTGGAAATGGAGGGATTGCGCATCAAAACCTTGTGTGTCATGCCGGTCGGTCTCGACGCGGAAGATTCTTTCGAGCCAATTGTCCTGGAAAATCCCGGTTCCGGCGCCGTGGCCGTGGAAGACGCCTTCGACCGCAGAGCCATCAGTGAAGACGGTTCCGAATCCGATAACGATGAAACCGACAGCCAGAATCCGACCCATTATTGCCCGCTGGACGACCCTCATGAGGAGGAAAATCAATCTGCCATGACCCAAATCCACTGCGCAACGGACGCGCACGTTGTGGATCCCACCCCCGCCCAACCCACCGCCCATGGCAAGGAGTGACTCATGGATCTCTTGATTGATCTGCTTATCATTCTGGTCTTTCTGCTGCTGAAGGGATTCTTCTCCGGCTCGGAAATCGCCATGGTGAACTGCGACAAACTGAAATTACGCCATATGGCGAAGATGGGCAATCACGGGGCGCAAAAGGTTCTCAACTTCTACAAGACTCCGGACATCATTCTCGGCACCACCCTGGTCGGCACCAACATCGCCACGGTCACCATCTCCACCATGGGGGCTCTGATTTTCATCAATCTGTTCGGTTCTGCCGGTGATATTCTGGCGGTGCTGTTCTTCACGCCGTTTCTGCTGATTCTCGGTGAAATCGTTCCCAAAAGCATCTACCAGCAACGCTCGGACACCATTGCCACCTACATCATCTATCCTCTGCGCTTCTTCTCGATCCTGTATTCCCCGGTGATTTTCATTTTCAGCCGCATCGCGCGACTGGTCACCCGACTGGTGGGGGGCAACATCAAGCCCAAAGACGGCTTCATCACCCGGGAGGAGTTGCGGACCCTGCTGGACATCTCCGAAACCCCCACCCACAGCCGACGCTTCGACAAGGAACGGGTCAAACGGATCATCCGCTTCGCCGATACCACCGTAGGCGAAGCCATCACCCCGCTGGCCGAAGTGGTCGGTCTGCCAGACACCGCCAGCATGAAAGAGGCCATGGATACGGTCTGGCGCACCGGATTCAACCGTCTGCCAGTCTACCACGGCAACATGACCAACATTCATGGCATCCTGACCCTGGATACCTGGACCCTGCTCGATCCGGAAACCGAAAAACGTCCGATCCAGGACTTCATCCATCCGACGCTGTTCGTCTCTCCTAAACAAACCATCGATCAGGTGCTGCCCATGCTGAAAAGCCGTCCCCGGGACCATCTGGCGGTGGTGGTGGACGAATTCGGTTCAGCCACCGGCATCCTGACCATGGAGGACATCTTCGAAGAGGTGGTGGGTGAAATCAATGTGGGATACGACTTCGAGGAATACCAACCCAAAAAACGCCATCGCATCCAGACCCTGGTGGAAGGCTCATCCTATCTGGCCGATGGACGCACGCCCATCTCACAACTCAACGATCAACTGCACTGCTCACTCCCGGTGGATCAGGCGCACACTATCGGAGGTTTTCTGATCAGCCGACTCAAACAGATTCCTGCCCAAGGCGACTTCGTACAAGAAGACAACATTCGTCTCACCGCCAGCGAGGTCAACGAACGCTGTGTCAACAAAGTCCTGATCGACATGGTGTAAAAGACCAGACACCACAAGACAACACCTGCCGGTTTCCCCCTGCGCGGGGGGGAACCGGCAAAAATCACACCCGAACAACCGCATCCGGCTTCGGATGGACCTCTCCACCAGTGCGGATATGCACCTCTTGCTGCGGGAAGGGAATCTCGATGCCGTGGGTGCGAAAGGCCCGGTTGATGGCGGTGTTGAGCCGATCGGTCATGGTGGCGCGAATGTCCGGGTCCACGTGATAGATGCGCAATTGAAACTCCAGGGCGCTGGGGCCGTGATTCATGAACAACACCCGGGGAGCGGGAGTGCGCAATACCAGCGGATCCCGGGCCGCCACCTCCAACAAGATGGAACGCACCCGTTCCACATCGCTTCCGTAAGCCACCCCCACCGGGATCACTAGGCGCACTTCTTTGGAACTCAACGTCCAGTTAATCACCTCCTTGGTGATCAGATCCCGGTTGGGAATCAGAATCTCCTGCAAATCCTGGTTCAGCACCCGAGTCGCGCGGATGTTGATGCGTCGCACCTCCCCCATCACCGCGCCCACGGAGATGCGATCACCGACCCGCACCGGACGCTCCAGCAACAAGATGATGCCGCTGACGAAGTTGGCGACGATCTCCTGCAAACCAAAACCGATGCCCACGCTGATGGCCGCCGCCAGCCAGGC
Organism: Magnetococcales bacterium; assembly: GCA_015231375.1. GTDB lineage: Bacteria > Pseudomonadota > Magnetococcia > Magnetococcales > Magnetaquicoccaceae > Magnetaquiglobus. The sequence goes on from JADGBT010000003.1 coordinate 145,492, forward strand.
GATCTTGCCCACATCCACATGCAAAGCCGACAGGGCCGCCGGCAGACCGATCAGCACCACGGTATAACGACTCATGGTGAGGATGGCGTAGCGCACCCCCTGATCGATCCGCAGTCGGGAAAAGAGAAACAGTTCAAAAATGCCGGGAAGGTGATGCACCAGCCAAAACGAGATCGTCAGGGTCAGGAAAAAACGCAGCATGTCGGCCACGCTGATCACATCCACGCTGCCATCGGCCAGGGTGGCGGTGAACAGGGTATATTCGTTCAGGGCGTCGAGGGTCTGACGGTTGACTCCCCAATAAGAGGCGAGCATCAATCCTCCTCCGACGATGAAGACCAGTCGCAGGAACCGATGCATGCTCAAGGCCGACGCTCTCTGACCGTCTTGTTCCTCCTCCCCCGGCGCCACGGAGACCACCCAATGCCGATCCCTGGCCAGTCGGGCCGCCACCGAGACCGAAAGACGATAGACGCCGATCAACACGAACAAGGTGACCAGGGTCAACAACCCGTTGCGGGTGATGGTGGCCGCGCCGAAACGGTAACCGAAGGCATCGATGCCCACCACGGCCAGGATGCCCAACAACAAAACCCGACTGATCAGCCGCCAGTTGTCGGCCAACAGACCGCCCTGGGATCGGGATGCGGCCTTGCCGCCCTCACCGGAGTCCGCCTGGTCCCAAAAAGAGTGCCGCACCAACGGGGAGGAGTCCCGGATCAGGTAATACAGCACCGCCGCCACCGTGAGTTCATAGGCCGTATAACCCAGTCGGGGCATGGCCTGGAAATCAAATGGCGAGCCGCGAAAGATGATCCAGGGCATCAACAGGCTGGGATAGGCCACCAGCAGGATCCACATGGCCCGGTGCAGGGTGGCGGACAGATCGACCGGCATGCGGAATTGACGACGCGCCATGCCATCGACCCCGAACAGGCCCCGGTTGAGCCGCCACAAAAAGAAGAACAGCGCCAAATGCGTCAGAACCCGGGCCAGCACCTTGCCCACCCCCTCGGGCAGACCCGCCGCATCCAAAGCCAGCGCGCCGATCAGACAGTAGATCGACCACAAGGCCGCATCCACCACCACGGCAAGAATCGGCCAGACCCAGTAAAGCCGCTCCGCATCCACCCCGTCGGTCGAGCTCTTCCAGGTTGACAGGATGCGCACGCAACGCCGGGATAACGGAATGCCGAACAGCAACGCCAACAGCAGCATCACCCCATAAGACAGCACCAAGGGACGATAGATCGCCTCTCGGATCCGTTCTCCGCTCTCGGCGGAGAAAAGACGCTCCATCCAATGCAACACACTGTTTTCCCGATCCGCGCCGCCCAACTCATCCAGCACCCCGGTGATCAACGACAATCCGATAGGATCGGCATCCTGGATCCAAAAGACCTTGGACAACACGAACCGTTCCAAAGAGTCCAGGACATTGGCCCGCTCGGCGGTCAACAGTTCCAGACGCCGTTCATCCACATTGATTTCGAACAGGATGCGCTTTTCATCCATCAACCCCTGCCGGTAGGCATCAAAGAACCGGGTGGCTCTCTCCTTGAGCATCGGTTCCGGTGTACCGTTTTGCGCGGCATCCGCCTGAAGGGTGAGCAACTCCAATCGCCACTGTTCCCGCAGATTGACCAGTCGGGTTTCAATCTCCACGCGGCGCGCCTGGGCCGCCAGCAGACGCTCCCGCAACGCCGGAGTGAGCACCTGTTCCAGTTCCAGACGCCGCTGCCCCATCAACCGGAAGGTGGATTTGAGCAGTTCGGCAGCCATGCCCTGGGAGCCGAGCCGTTTGACCAGCGCGCCCAGATTGCCCAACTCGGTCTCTTCTTCCTTGATGCGCGACTCCTGACCGGTGATCACCGTGGCCACATCGGTGCGCAACTGCTGCCATTCGACATAGCTCTTTTGCGTCTGCGCGACCAGAATCTCCCAGTGGGCCAGAAATTTCTCCTGGGGCGTGCGGGCCTGTTCCGCCTCTTTCTCCTTGCGTTCCAGGTCACCGGTCTTGACCTCCAGAGCCTGGGCCTGCAACTGACTCAACGCCTCCTGGTAGAGCTTGACCTGCTGCTCCTCCCACTCGAAAATCCGCTGCGCCAGTTCCAACTCCTTGTCGAGACGAACCCCGTTCTCCTTTTCGTAAGCCAGTTCCGCATTCCACAAAGCCACCTGGGCCTGACTGACCTGAAGACTCAACTCGGCATTGTCAAGCTTCAAAGCTACCCATCCCTTTTTGGCGGCACCCGCCTTGACGCTCATGGCCGGCAGTTTGCGCCGATCCTCCTCGGCGGACTTCTGGGTCTGTTTGGCCTGAAGAATCATCTCCGGAATGCGCTGCAACATCTGGCGTCGGCTGTCCCGCGCATCCTGCAACGCCTTGACCCCTTTGAGACGCTCGGCGCGTTTCTCCTCCAACTGCCGGAACACCTCCTGGGTGGGATTGACCGGCGGCGGAGCCGGCGCTTTCTTCTCCCACTCCCGGATTTTCGCATCCAGATCCGCTTCGCTGCGTCCCTTGTCCGGTTTGGTCTGGGCCATCTCCTGACGACGCACCAGGGTCTCCCCCAACTGCCTCAGGAGCATCACCCGATCCTTCAAGGCGCTGCGACGTTGCCCCTCGGGCGCCTCGTCGTTCACATTCGACGCGATGGCGGCGATCTCCTGGTTCAACAGCACCACGACGCTCTCGATCAACTCCGGCGTCAACGCGGTCTGCTTCCAGATGGGAGTGAAGGCGGTCAAAGGCTGGCCTTCGCCTGCGCTCGCGACCATGGATCCCCAGAAGAGCATCCCTGACAACACGAGCACGAACCGGACGGCCCAGGGCCAATCCGACACACAACGAATGATTTTCATGATGATTTTCCCGCCGGAAAGAGCAAAAAGGCAGGGGGTCGAAAGAAGGCGTGGAGCGGAAGTCATGACATCACGACCCCGCTCCCGTCTTAAGGAGTCAGGAGAGTTCGAGATTGCGATTGACGAAGGTTGCCGACTTGCGTCCCATATCGAACTTCTCGGCCTGAATGGCCAACAAGGTGCTTTTCCACGCCTGCCGGGCCGCCTTGAGCACCAGATATCCACCAAAATCACCGGACTGTCCATACAGATAGTCGTCCGGATCCCGGTTGGCCTGTTTGATCGCGGTGACGAACTTGCCGGGGATCACCTCGGTCAAATCGGTCATGCGGACCTTGTTCTGGGTGCCTTCGTGTTTGTTTTCGATCAGCGCATCGCCGTTGCCGACGTAGTAGATGTAATACCCTTCCTGACCGAAAATCTGCTTGTGTACCTCCACCTTGGCACCGATCATCTCGGCTTCGTGCGGATTGCTGGTGACCAGACCAAAGGTCTCCTTGGTGCGCAGATCGATGATGTCGTTGAGATGCTGCACCAGGATGTTGATCAACTTGTCTTTGAGATGATCGCGCACATCCGGGGTGAGTTGGTGCAGGATCTTGCGGTCGAACTCCAACAGAATGCAAGGATCCAAAGCCACCACACTGGCCGCGCGGGGCTTGGCGCTCAAAAAGGCAATCTCGCCAAAGACCGATCCTGGTTTCAATTCGTTGATGGGATTGACATTCGGTTTCTTGTAGATGCTGACCTTGCCCTGCAACAAGATGAAGAAGGAATCCGACTCGTCCCCTTCGTTGATGATGGGGCTGTTGGCCGCATATTTCTTGAAGACCGTATCCAGGGCGGCGATCTCATTTTTGGCATTCTGGGGGAAGTCCGCGAAAAACTTGATCTTGTCAAGAAGTTGAACATCAAACATCGTCGAACGCTCCTAAGTACGTCTGGCCAGAAGATCCACCAAGCGTCCCATGTTGGACAAGGAAAAGAGATGGGCATACACCCAGCCCAGTTCGCCGCAACGAAACAGTTCCAGGGCCTGCGGTTTGCTCAATTCCAACAATTTCTTCTCATCCACCACCAACAGTCCCTGCATGGCATACTGGGCGCCACTCACCAGATCCGCGCGCGCGGTCAACTCCACAAACAGATCCAGTTCGTTCAGACGGTTGATGAACACCTCGGTCCGACGGAGTTGAGCTTGATATTCCTGAAGAAACCGAATGGCTTGCTGCAACCATTCCGAAGGCTCGCCCTGCGCGTCGAACAGAGGCTGCCCATCCTCGCCGCTGCTGGCAAATCCCGGATACGACTCGTCGATGCAGACGGTCATCTCCTGGGTATCGTCCCCGCCAGCCAGCACAAACGGATAACGCCGCACAAAAGCCGGAATGTACCGGGCATCCCAGGTGCCGTCCGCTTGCAAGAACAGATTCTCCGCGTCCCGCAAACCGAGCATGGCCGCCGGAATGATTCCTCCACCATTGCGCACGAAAACGATCGGATACTCCTTGGCCGCTTCGATAAACTCCCCGCCAGCCAGAATCACGGAGTTGGTCGGCTTGGCGAAAGCATACTGTCCGGCCTGGTTGGTCATCCGCAGATTCCGGTGCGCTTCTTTGTTCAAAGGCACGGGGTTTTGATAAAAAATCAATGCTGGCATGATGCAATCATCCTTTGCTGGGGCGTTTCCGAAGGGTTCACGGGAAGTCACTTCAGATGGTTGACATTCTCTTCGGTCAAAGAGATGGGGTATTTCTCGACCATCTCCTTGAGATAATTATCCTTGTTCTCCTGCAACCGCCGGGAGATCAGCAGATTGACCAACGACTCCCGGACCTCTTCATAAGTACGGGTCGCAGCCTCGCGGGAGGCGATCAGCTTGATGACATGCAGTCCCTGACCACTCACCACCGGTCCGCCCACATCCCCGGCCTTCATCCCTTCCAGGGCTTTACGCACCTCGGGAAGCAGTTGATTCACCTCCACCCATCCCATGTCCCCCCCCTGGGTGGCGCTGGGTTGATGCTGGGAGTGCTTGCGCGCCAGGGTGGAGAAATCTGCATCCCCCTTCTTGATCCAGCCGAGATATTTTTCGGCGTTCTTGACCGCTTCCTGCTTGCTCTTCTCGTCGGCGTTGGGCTCAACCTTGAGAAAGATCTGGGCCACGTTCACGGCGGGCGGGGACTGCAATTTGTCTTTGTTTTCCTGATAGGTCTTGCGCACCAGAGCCTCATCCGGAAAATCAGCCGGAACCTTGGCCACGTTTTCCAGGAACTGCTCCACCAACAGTCCGTCCTTGGCTCTTTGCATCAAATAGACCACTTCGGGACGCTCATCCCATTTGCTGGCCTTGGCACGCACCAGCATGGTCTTGCGCAGCAAAGCCTCGCGAATTTTCTGCCGCAGCAGCTCGGGATTGGCCAGCAACTGTTTCTTGACCTCTTTGTTGCTGTAGTTCATCAAACGCTGGAACTCAGCCACGGTCAACACCACATCCCCCATGCGGGCCAGGGGTGGTCCCTTGTCATCGGCAACCGCTGCCGGTTCCTTGACAGGCGGAGCGGCGAACACCGCTCCCGGCGCGATCGACATCGCTCCCAGCAGCGCTCCCAGCAGAGCGGTCGCGAACAGCTTACGGTTCAACATGGCATGATCAGACATAAAAGCCCCATTCTCGGCAGCGAAAGATCAAAACAGTTTGGCAAAGAGTCTGTTGAAGAGTCCGGCCTGTTGGTCCAGGAGCGGTTCTTCCCGTTCCACCCGCTGATCCAGCCCCTTTTTCGCACGGGACAGATCCTCGGGTTGCATCCGCAATTCCGGCAGGGTCAGACCACCGGCTTCGGTTTTCCACAGCAGATCCGTGATCGGAGCGGGCGCGACCGGGAAGAACTCCATGATGCGCCAAGCCGAACGGGTCGAATAATTCTCCTGCACATTCCCCACCGTGACCGGATACAACCCACCCGGAGCAGACCGTTGGGTTTGAGCCGTCAGGGTTCCGGAAACGGCGGTATTGGTATCATCAATCAAAGAGAAGGGCCAGGAACGCCCATTGAACCAGACCGAACCGACAGGCGTGCCCTGCACCGTGAAGGTCCGGGTACTGCCCGCCGCCGACCCGATCAGGTTGGCGGAAACATTATTGCTGTCCTTGCCACCTGGAGCAACGGTTAACGTATCCCCTGTGGAGACCCGCAGCGGATTGGTCATGGAACCGATGGTACCCAACGGAGCCGAAAGGGCGGCGGTGGAGACCGAGGTGACATGGACCAGGGTGGAATGGATGACGTTGTTGTTGCTGATGGAACCGGTGGTGGCAGTGACATTGGCCTTGCCGCCACTGGTGATGGCGCCCAGCTTGACCGAATGCCCGGCGGTCAGGGTGATGTTCCCGGTGCCGCTCTTGGCGGCGGTGGTGGTGGCCAGGGTCACGCCATCCGCCAGGGTGATGTCGGCGGTGGTGTTGCTGGCGGTGACCACAATGGCCCCACCGGTGGCGGTCATGTTGCCCTGGATGGTGATTCCCGCCGGAGCCACGATCGAGATGCCACCCTGCGCGGTCACGGTCACACCGGCATTGGAGGTGAAAGTGCCGGTCGATTGACTGTCGAACACACCGGTTCCCAGATCCAGGGAAGTGGTCAGAACCACATCCTGGGGCGGATCGATGGTCAGGTTGGCGTTGCCCAGACTGACCGCGCCCACATTGAGGGTGCCACCGGCCTGGGAATAGCTCACCGACCCGGAAGAGGTGGTGGCCGTCAAAGCCGAGGTCGCGGTGGTGGTATTGTTGATATGAACCGTCTTGCCGGCATTCTGGGTGGTGACGGCGACTGCGGCGGCATTGACCGTGATGGGCGCGCTCGACGATCCGATGGCATCGGCGGCGGTGAGGGCCACGGAAGCGGCATTGGTGATGACGCCACCCGTACCCACGGTGATGGCGCCGGGTGCCGTGATCGAGACCGCTTGCCCACCGGCATTGATGGTGCCCTGGATGGACAGATCCCAAGTAGCCGTGGAGCCGGTGACCTTGGCGATGGTCAGGCCACCGGTGCCGGTCGTGATGTTGCCCAGGCTGACGCCGCCGGAACTGCTGATCGCAATCGCTCCGGTGCTCGCCAGGGTGGAACTCTTGTCCAACGTCACCCCGGCGGCGGTGATGGACATGGATCCCAGACCGGTCACGGAGGTGGTGGCATCACCGGTCACGGTACCGGCGGAGTGGATCGTCAGGGATTGGGAACTGGTGCCGGTCAAGGTGCCGGAAAGCACCACTCCCGCTGTTCCCGTGGTATTGACCGCGATCTGACCATTGCCGCTGCCGGTGGTCAGGTTGTCCAGGGTCACGGTGTTGGCCGCCGTCACGCTGACGCCGCCGGGAGCATAGAGGCTCTTGCCGTCACCGTCCAGATCCTTGACCGTATACCCCACAGAGCCGGTCGCTTCGCCGATGGTCAGGGTGTTGCCCGTGCCATTGATCACCACATCCAGTTGATTGGCCTTGACCGCCAGGGTTTCGGACGTGCCGGAGACCAGTTGCACCTTGTCGCCGATCACGGTGAGGGCAGCGCCCATGGCACCGCTGGCGCCGATGTTCTTGCCTGCGCCACTGGCCACCAGGGCGATGTTGCTGTTGGCCAAAGAGCCGTCCGCGAAGCCGCCCCCGTTGGTCGGCAGAATCAAATCGCCACCGGTGGTGACCAGACCCAGGTCATCATCCAAATCCACGCTGGAGGTCACCGCAGCGGCGGACAGATTCAAGTCGCCGGTGGTGGTGATGCGTACCAGGGTATTGTCCGCGCCGTCAGCGGCCCCCAGAGCCGGAAGCGTCAGGCTGGCGACCGTGAGCGCGCCGGTGTTGCTGATGGCGATCTGCCCGTCATCGGCGGTGATGGTGGCAGACAGAGTGGTGAGCGCGGTTTCCAACGCGTCGGTGCTGGCCACAAAACTGGAAGCCCCTGTGGAACCGATGCGGGTTCCGGCGGTGATGTTCAAGGTGGTGGCCGTGACGTTGGTGCTGGCGCCGTTGTTGTCGGTGACCGTGCCCGCCGCCTGCACGCTGGCGGTGGTTCCAGCCTGGAGATGGGCCAACAAAATATTGCCGGCGGCGCTGGTGAGTCCCGCGCTGCCGGTAGTGGCCGTGACGCTGGTGCCGGAATCCTGGGTGATCGCGCCGTTGGCCGTGGTGGTGGCCAGAGCGATGTTGCCGGTGCTGGAGGTCATGTTGGCGTGCAGACCCAGGGCTCCGGCAGCGTTCATGGTGATCGCACCCGTGGTGTTGACCGTGGCCGCGACATCAACGCCACCGCTGGAGGCTACGGTCAAAGAGGCCAACGGCGTGGTGGCGCCCACGGCGGCCTTGAGGTTGACTAGGCCGGTGCCCGCCGTGATGGTAAGCGCCTGCGCGCCATTCACGGTACCATTGAAGGTGACATCCCCACCGCCGGTGGTGACCCCCGCATCCCCCACCAGGGTGACTCCGTTGTTGAACGTCAGGGAAGCGGCAGTCGCGGATCCGGTGGTGGAAAGTCCCTGGCTGCCCAGGGTGACCGGCGCGGCCAGAAAGACCACGCCATCCTTGAAGGCCGCCGTGGCCGTCCCACCCACAAACACCGTGCCCGTACCCGCAGTCCGGCCGATGGTGATGCTGCTGAATCCGTCTTGCAGATAGGCCAACTCCGTGGCATTCATCTGCCATCCACCACCGGTGGTGGAGGCCAGATCCATGGTATCGGCATCGGCATCCGGACGCAGGGTCAACGCACCGATGCCGGTAATATTGGCCCCCAGGGCCACATCGTTGCTGTCGATGAGGATGGCGCCAGATCCAGCCGCGATGGTCCCGGCCGCACCGGTGGTGAAAGTACCGGTTCCGGCGTTGAAGGTGATGGCTCCATTGGCCGCCGCCGTGGTGAAGGCACCGTTGACGGTGATGCCCGTCGCGGTCACACCGACTCCGCCCGCACCCACCGTGGAAACGCCCAAGGTCACGGCATTGGCATCCACCAACGTCACCCCCAAAGCGCTCAGGATGCTGACCGTTCCAAAATCATTGGTGGCCGTACCCAGGGTGATGCTGTTGCCCGCCCCGGCTGCCAGGGTCGCGTCTCCGCTCACGATCAAGGCGCCGGACTGGGTGATGGCCCCGGAGGTGGTCACACCCAGGGTGCCGGACACATTGGAGGCCCCCAGAATCAAGGCATTGGCATCCACCAACGTCACGTTGTTGCCCGTGGTGATGGCCATCGTAGCAAAGTCGTTGGTGGCGGTAGACAAGGTGATGCTGTTGGCCGCCCCGGCTGCCAGAGTCGCCACACCAGCCACGCTCAACGCTCCAGACTGGGTGATGGCACCCGAAGTGGTCACGCCC
>JADGBT010000040.1 GCA_015231375.1 Magnetococcales bacterium
CCATGGCCATCGGTATAAGAGGCGGTCACCGTCACCGCCTTGCCTACCTGGGATTCAGTCAGCACAAAAGTCGATTCCATGGCGTTCGCAATCGCCGCCCCATCCGCCCGCCACTGATAACGCACGCTCCCCAGACCATCGGCATCCGCCAAGGTGTGCGCGACGGTCAGAGTCTGACCCTGGCTCGCCGTGCCGCTGATGACAACCCCACCCGTGGGGGCGTCGTTGACATTGGCCACCGTGTCCGTGGCGCTGCTGGTGATGGTTTCGACAGTGCCATGGCCGTCGGTATAAGAGGCGGTCACCGTCACCGCCTTGCCTACCTGGGATTCGGTCAGCAGCAGGGTTGCGCCCGTGACGCCGACAATCACCACCCCATCCGCCCGCCACTGATACCCCACGCTCCCCAGACCATCGGCATCGACCAAGGTGTGGGTGGCGGTCAGGGTCTGTCCCTGGATCGCGATGCCGCCGATGCTGAAGTTGCCGGTCACACCATCGTTGACATTGGCCACCACGCCGGTCACGCCGCTGGTGACGCTTTCACCGGTGCCTTGACCATCGGTATAACTGGCGGTCACCGTGATCGTCTTACCCACCATGGCTTCGCTCAACACCAGACTCGCCAGGGTCGCCCCCGCAATCGCGCTGCCATCCGCGTTCCATTGATACTGGACCGTCCCCATGCCATCGCCATCCGTCAGGGTGTGCGAAGCGGTCAGGGTCTGTCCCTGGGTCGGAGCGCCGCTGATGGTGACGCTGCCTGTGGGCGGGTCATTGACCATGGTCACCCGCGCCACATGAACCGCCGTCACCGGCGCGGCCACACCGTCGGAAAGCGCGACCGTGAACGCGACATCACGAGACCAGTCCGCCCCCGGCGTGAACATCATGCCGGCCAACAGCGTATTGAGATCCGCCACCGCTCCGCTGGCCGACCAGACCCCGTTCGCAAACGTGGCACGCGCACTGCCGGAAGTCGCCACAGAAAGCGTACCGGCTGCCGCATCGTCCAAGGTAACGGAGACCGTGAGTTGGGCATTTCCATCTTCATCCCCCACCACGATATTCCCCAGATTCAACGCGGAACCATCCTCGGTGAAACGATCCGGGTTGCCGGGCAGCGTCAGGGTCGGGGCGTCGTTTGCGGCCTGAATGGCAATGGTGGCGGTGGAAGCCGGGGAGTTCAGGGTCGCATTCCCGGCGTCCACCACCACATATTCCAAAATGGCGGCGCTTTCCCGATTGGCGTCGGGGGTGAAACGCAGCTCCACATGCCCCTGATTCAAGGCCAGACGGGTTCCGGCAGCCCCCAGAACGATCGCGCTGCCATCCTGGCCACGGGTCACGCTGCCTCCGATCACCGAAAGAATCCGGATTTCAGCGGGCATCTGGCCAAAATCCGGATCAAACAGAATGGCGGGAGTCAAACGGATATTGGCCTGGGAGGGTGACGGCCCATCCTCGACGATGGTCACCTCCCCGCCGAGGGTATCGGTGACCGTCACCGCTCCACCGGCCACGGGCAGATCGTTGGCCGACGCGACCGTGATCCGTTTCAATCCCTGCAAGGCCATGCTGCCATCGCTCACCAAAGTGGCGATGGTGAAGCTGCGGTCCCAATCCGCAGCCGGAGTGAACGTGACCTGGGACAAAAGCCGATTGACATCCTCCACCAGACCATTGGCCACCCAGGTCACGCCATCGAAGGTGGAGGTCACCTTGCCGGCCGTCGCCACCGACAGGGTTCCGACCGCAGCCGAGGCCAGGGTCAGGGTCACGACCACATGGGCGCTGTCCGGATCGCTCACCACGATCGGGGTCAAGACAAGGGAGGCGACCCCTTCGGCAAAGGTCTCGGGGGTGGACAACTCCGTGGCCGTGGGCGGATCGTTGACATTCGTGACCGTGATCGAAAAGCTCTTTTCCAGGGTCAACCCCCCCGAATCGGTGACGCGAACCACCACCGGCAGCGTGTCGTCCCCTTCGAAATTGACCAACGCATCGGGTTTCAGGCGCAACCGGTTGTCGTCCACCATCTCGAACAGACCGCCGGCGTCTGAAACCAGGGCAAACGAGACCCCATCCCCCGGATCCGGATCGGTGGCCGACAGCGTTCCCACCACCGCTCCCGGCGTATTCTCGGCAACCGTGCTGCCGGACAGAAACAGATCGTTCGGAGCCTCGTTGACATCCGTGACCGTGATGACCAGATCCTGTTCGGTGGACGCCCCCGCCAGATCCGTGGCGCGGACCCGCACCGTGCGACCCGATCCGGCCTCGAAGTCGAACGCCATCCCGCTGGCCAGTCGCAACCGATCCCCCTCCACCACAAACCATCCGCCCGGATTGGCCGCCAGGGAGAAGACAACCGTATCCCCCGCGTCCGGATCCAGGGCGATCAGGGTGCCGACAATCGCTCCGGCGCTGTTTTCGGCGACGGTCGAAGCCGAGACGCTCAAGCCGCCGGGAGCCTCGTTGACATCGTTGACCCGGATCTCGAACGCCTGCTCCACGCTCTCTCCAGCGGTATCCGTGGCCCGCACCCGCACCGTGTGGCTGGAGGCCGACTCGAAATTGACCGCCTGATCCGCCTTGAGACGCAACGTGTCGCCGACCAGGGTGAACGTGCCCGTGCCCGCGCCCGCCGCCTCTTCCACCAGACTGAAAACCACCCCATCGTTTGCGTCCGGATCGACCACCGACAACCGACCCACCACCTCCCCGATGCTGTTTTCGGCAACCGAGGTGTTGGTGAGGGTGATGCCGGTGGGCGCCTCATTGATATTACCGACCGTCACGGTGAGGCTCTGCTCGAAGGTGGCCCCCGCGTTGTCCGTGGCCAAAAGGCGCACCAGATGGGAGGTGGCCGCCTCGTAATCGACCGCCTTGTCGGCGCGCAGACGCACCGCGTCACCCGCCAGTTCAAACAGACCGGAAGGATCGGAGACCAAAGACAGAACCACTCCATCCCCCGCATCCGGATCCACCACGCTCACCCGTCCGACCGTGGCGCCGGGATTGTTCTCCTGCACCACCGCATTGGAGAGCGTCAACGCCGTGGGGGCCTCGTTGAGGTCTGTGACCACGAGGTTCCACTGCTTTTCCAAGGAGAGTCCCGCCGCATCGGTCACCTGGATGCGCACCACATGGGAGGAGGCCTGTTCAAAGTTCAAGGCGCTGCCCGACTTCACCCGCAATTCGACGCCTTCCACGGTGAACAATCCGGCATCATCTTCCACCAAAGCGAAAGTGGCCGCATCTCCCGCATCCGGATCCACGCTCGCCAGGGTGCCGACCAGCGCTCCGGCCTGATTTTCGGTCACGCGAGTCGAAGAGAGCGTGATCTCTGTCGGCCTTTCGTTCAAATCCGCCACCGACAGGGTGATATTCTTCTCGAAGCTGGCCTGCGTGTTGTCCGTGGCCCGCACCCGGATCGTCAGATGTTCGGCGTTTTCAAAATTGGCCGCCGCATCCGGTTTCAATTGCAGGCGATCGCCTTCGATCTGGAACAACCCGGAAGGATCGGCGATCAGGCTCAACGTGGCGGTGGCGTCAGGGTCTGGATCCACCACCGACAGCACCCCGACCGTGGCCCCGGCCTGATTCTCGACAACGCTGGACGCGGACAGTTGGATATCGGTGGGCGGATTCTGCAAATCCGTCACCTCGATGTCAAATTCGGTGTCGAAGGTGTGTTGCGCCCCGTCGGTCACCCGCACCCCGAGCCGATGGGAGGTCGCCCCCTGAATCTGGGCGCTTTGGCCCTCCTGAAGCTTGAGGGTCTCCCCGACGATTTCAAACAGTCCCATGGGATCGGAAATCAGCGCGAAGGTCGCCGCGTCCCCCACATCCGGATCCGAAACGGTCAACTCTCCCACCACGGCCCCGGTCCGGGTCGCAGAAACCAGCGTGCTGGAGAGCGACACACCCGTCGGAGACTCGTTGACATCGGCAACCCCGATCACGAAACTCTTCTCGAACGCGAATCCACCCCGGTCCAGGGCCTGCACACGCACCGTGTGGGAGGCGGCGGACTCGAAATCAAGGCTCACCTCCTCCTTCAAGGCGAGCTGGCCAGCGGTCAACACAAAAAGCCCCCCCGCATCGTTGACCAACGAAAAACTCACCGTGTCATCCAGGTCCGGATCCGTCGCGCTCAACAGGCCGACGACAGCGCCAGCGCTGTTTTCGGCGAGCGTGACCGCAGACAGGGTGATGTCGGTGGGAGCGTCGTTGACATCCGTGACCGTCAAAGTCCACTCTTTTTCCAAAGAGGCGCCCAGGCTGTCGGTGGCCCGCACCCGCACCAGATGGGACACCGCCAGCGCGGCGTCGGCCACGGCCCCGGACGCCAGTTTCAAGGTGGTGCCGCTGATGGCAAACAATCCGGAAGGATCCTGGATCAACTCAAACGTGACCCGATCTCCGCCATCCGGATCGATCGCCGCCAGAGTGCCCACCACCGCCCCGGCACTCTTTTCCGGGATCGTGCGGCTGGAAAGGACAATCTCCGTCGGAGCCTCGTTGACATCCACCACGGTGATGGTGACACTTCTTTCCAGCGTGGCGTTGCCCTCATCCGTGGCCCGGATGCGCAACGTGTGGGTGGAGGCGGATTCGTAATCCGTGGCGCGACCGGCCTGGAGTTTCAAGGTGTGCCCATCCAGGATGAACAGACCACCGGAATCCGCAACCAGCGTCAACGTGGCGGCATCCCCCGGATCCGGATCCGCGACCACGAAAGTCCCGATGGTCGCCCCGGCCTGATTTTCCGTCACCTGCGCCGCCGCAAGGGTCACCTCCGTCGGCGCCTCGTTGAGATTGGTGACCGACAGGGTGAACGCGGCTTCCAGCGTGGCTCCCCCCTGATCCGTGGCGCGAAGGCGCACCTCGTGTTCGGAAGCGCTCTCGTAATCCACGGCGACACCCGTCTTGAGGCGCAATTCGGCCCCCACGAGTTCGAACACTCCCGCGTTGTCCGTCACCAACTCCCAGGTCACCCGATCGCCCGCGTCCGGATCCGTGACCGATAAAGTCCCCACCGTGGCTCCGGCACTGTTTTCCTGCAACGTCCGGCTGGAAAGGGCCATCTGCGCCGGGGCCTCGTTGATATCGGTCACCCCCACGGTGAAGCTCTTCTGGAAGCTGGCTCCGGCGCTGTCCGTGACCTGGAGACGCACCACGTGGGAGTTGGCGGATTCAAAGTCGAGCGCCTGATCCGCCTTGAGTGCCAACGTGGCGTCCACCACCTCGAACCAACCCGACGGATCTCCCACCAGCGCATAAGACAGACCCGCGCCGGAGTCTGGATCGACCCCGGACAAAACACCGATCACCGCACCCGGTTGATTTTCCGCCACGGCATGGTTGGACAGCAACAAATCGACGGGAGCGGTGTTGACCACCACCACATTGGCCGGTCTGGGCGCCGCCTCCACCAGACTTACCGGCACAGGCACCGCCACCGGAGGCAACGGTTCCGGCAGGGGCGGGGGAACGACAGACACCACGGGCACCAGGACCACCGCAGACCCCGGATCGGCGGGTCGGGTTTCGACCACCACCGCCGGCGGGATGACCGCCGGCGGGGTGACCACCGGAACCGACGGCGGCGGCTCGGCACGGACAGGTTCGGCGGTCCGTGCCGTCTGCTCGGCCATGGCCACGAACGCGGCGATATCGCTTACCTGCTCCACGCCTTGTCCCGTGGCCATGGCCACCAGGGTATGATCCACCTGATCGCTTTGCAGGGTGGAGAGGGTCTGGGCGATGCTTTCCGCCATGGCCTTGGCTTCGTTCATGGCCTGGGCGATGGAGGAGCCGGATTGAATGGTCTCTCCCAGCGTTTCGGCAAAGGCATTGCCAGCGGGCAGGTTGACCAGCGCCTGGTCCAGATTCTGACCGCTCGCCATGGCGGTCATGAGCAGGGCCGCCTCGGAGGTGACCGGCTGCTGCAAGGAAGATCCCAACGCCGCCACGGCCTGGGGCGCGGCCACGGCGTTTTCCAACGCCTGAAGAGGAGAACGCCCCGCCTGGATCATCTCCGTCAAGACGTTTTGAAACAACACCGCTCCGTTGCCGGTCATCAGACCCGGCATGCCGTTCAAGGCCCCCTCCATGGAGCCTCCATTGGCCATGGCCAGCAACAGCGCCCCCATGGGGGAATCGACCCCCGCATGGGTCGCGCTGGCCGCCTCACGGGAGGCGGCGACCGATTTCATGGCAACGGCCTGAGCCGCGTGCATGCTCTCCCCTGCGGCCAGGGCGGTCATCAAGGCGTCTGCGAAGCTCTCCGCCCCCGCCTCTCCTCCCCCCAACACGGCCAGGGATCCTTGAATGTTCTCCCCGCTGGACAGCGCCGCCAACACGGACATGGCGGGAGGCAACGGCCCCTGAAGTTCGTTTTCGCGGGTCACGGCCTCGCGGGAGACGGTGGCGGCCTGCTGAAGCGCATCCTCCATCCGCGCGCCTCCTTCCAGGGTCTCCAGCAAGGCGCTCTGAAAGATTTCCGCGCCGATATCGCTCCCGGAGTCACCCCCGGCATCACGGGTACCGATCCAATCGGCGAACAGGGCATCCAGGGTTTCACCCTCGGCCAACCCCCTGGAGAACCGTTCGAGAAAAGAGTTCGCCCCCGCATCCGCTTCGTGCGTCGCGCCCAACAAAGCCATGGCCGACGAAGTGGCCGCCTGAGCCTCTTTCAGGGCGGTCCGGCTGTCCGCGCCATCGGCCAGGGCGTCCAGCATGTTTTGGCCCAACAGGCGGGTGAACGGAACGGTGTGGCCGTCACCATGCGGAGAGGGAGCGGCCTGTGCCAGCCACTGCTCCAGCGAGGGACTTTCCTGGTCTCCGGCCAGAACGGCCAGCAGTTGACCGGCCTCGGTGGCGGGCGGTTCCGGGGTCAAGGAGAGATGGATTTCATTCCAGAAGGCCTTGACCGCATTCCGATACCCCTCCTCCGGAGCCTCTCCGCTGCTCAACTCCCGCAGCAAGATGGCCTTGAACCGGCTGGTGGCCTGGGTGACATGGGGAGCCTGGGCGCCGAGGCCCTGCGCCTTGCCGCTGTGAACCGACAACAGCTTGGCAAAGGTCTCGTCGAGTCCCTGACCGCTCCCCATGGCCGCAAGCAATTCGGCGATCTCTTGTGGAGAGATGTCGATTGCGGGCAACGGCAGTTCCTGGGTGGGCGATGTCGGCAGTGGTCGGGTGTCGGACATGTCGCTTGATCCATGGGGAAGGCTTGCAGGCCATGAAATGAGGGAGACGACATAAAAAAGCAATCATTCCCATATGGACGCATTCTACCAAAACCCCGGAACGAAATCCAGCAATCCCGAAGCCCTGACACATTCGATAATCCCATCAAAATGAACCGGTTGACCAAAACCCTCCCCTCCAGGGCCAACCCCGCTCCCAGGCTGTCAGGATTCCACCATCACCGTCCCATTCCCCGGTTTGCCGCAGTCGGCCACACCTGCGGACAACACCGGAGAATCCCAACAGAAAGTGATGGTTTTCTCGATCGTTCGATTCTTTTTCCCCACGCACCAAAAGGACGGCATGGGGCTTGCTAAATGTTCCGCAAACCAACAGCGCACAACGGCGAACAAAGGTTCATGTTTTGGTTAATATTTTGAAAAGACTAACTTTTTTTAATATTGCTCCATAAAAACGTCTCATGGTCACACAATCAGCGTGATGACGGTTCCGATCCTTGTCCCCAAAAGATCGATCCGACTCCCGCGACACACACAGCAAGGAGACACGGGAACATGTTGGAACGGCGATTTGTCTTGAAAGCGATGGCGTTATCCATGACAGGGTTGCTGTTGCCGGTTTCCATGGTGCATGCCGCCATGAAACCACGGATCACCGATGTACGGTTCTCGACCACGCCCAATCGCACCCGGATCATCTTTTCGCTGAATCAGGAAATCAAGCACTCCCTCGCCTCCATGAAGAATCCCGACCGGGTGATCCTGGACATGCGGGATATCGACATGTCGGCGGATCTGAATCTGTTGACTTTTTCCGATCCGATCGTCCGCAAGGTCCGCACCGATACCCTCAACAACGGCACCGTGCGCACGATCTTCGAACTGAACGAAGAGGCCCGCACCCGCTCCTTCATTCTCAAAGACACGAACGGCGGACGGCCACGTCTGGTGGTGGAGTTCGTCTCCAGCGAGTCCAACGACGACGCCAACGCCTCCGAACCCGCTCCCCGCGCCCAATCGACGGCGGTTCGCGGAAAGAATAAGAAAAAAGATATCGTCATCGTGCTCGATCCGGGACACGGCGGCATCGATCCGGGAGCCATCGGCGCCGGTGGTGTCCGGGAGAAGGATGTGGCTTTGGCGGTCGCGCGGCGCGTGGCCCGCGAAATCAACGCCACTCCGGGCTACAAAGCCTTTCTGACCCGCAACGAAGACCGGTTTATCGGCCTGAGCCGTCGTTGCGCCATCGCCCGCAACCACAACGCCGACCTGTTCATCAGTCTGCACGCCGATGCGTTTCACATTCCCTCGGCGCGTGGCGCGTCGGTCTATTGTCTGTCCGAACGGGACCGCCCGACCCCAGTCCCGGCCAACCGTCGTTCCCTGATGCTCGGCAACACCCTGCTGTCGGCCATCGCCAACACGCCCAGCCTCTCCTTGCACTTCAAGACCATCAAACAGGCCCGTTTCGCGGTGCTCAAAACGCGGGAAATCCCCTCGGTCCTGGTGGAAATGGCTTTCTTAAGCAATCGGCAAGAAGAAATGCTGCTGCGCAAGAACTCCCATCAAGCCTCGCTGGCCAAAGCCCTGACCCAGGGAGCCAAGAATTTCGTTCAGCAAACCGGTCTGGCGTAATCGTCGATACAAACACCACCGATCGTCCGGGTCCAGGTCCGAAATCCGCGCCATACCGCGTTGACCGTACCTCTCCCCCGTGCCCGATCCAAGGTTTCGTGGCGCGACGGAAGTTTTCGGGGACCGACAGCCGAAACGCCCACCCGCCCGCGTGTTTCCGATCAGACCGGTCGCAACCACAACGGCCCCAACAACCGCCTGGACCCGTCGCCATTGGCCACCTGAAGCCGAACCTTATATTACTTTAATTATTTTTATTGTCGGATGAACCGGAGTCATTCGGATCTGGTTTCACGCAGGTGGGGGTGCCGGAGGGTTTCAGACGAGGGTTGATGTCTGATCCGCATGGCATGAAGCGTGCGTAGGCAAGGCACGCTGAATCATTCACTCCAAAGACCGCCAAAGGGGCTTGCCCCGATTGTCGGCCCTTTTGCATCGAGTGCCCAATGGACCGTTTTGCTCGACTTTTTACGTTGCAGTTTCAGTTGGGAGAGTCGGATCCCCGAATCGGAGATCCGGCAACCCGGAAACCCCGACTCGGGAAAGAGGAACAGTGGCGGGTCATCGATCGCACCATTGTGATGTTCGGTCCCCCTGCGATCGTCAATCACGACTGGGCGCTTGGGATGCTGGATCTGCCCTGCACCGAAGAGGAAACGCAGGTGGAACTGCTCGATTGATCCGGGTCACCATCCCGGCATGGCCATTCCGCCCCCCTTGGGGTCACAGGTGACACTCTGGTAGTGACGCTCCAACCCACGATAGTAATCCAGACAGTTCTGCCGCATGTAGCCGGATTTCGGACACTGGCTCAAGCCATCCTCGACCATGCGTTTGCCCAAGGCCAACTGCTCCAGACAGGCCCGGCGCCACTGGACGGCAGGAGATGGCTCGGAGGTCGGGGAACGCATTTGGGGAACATTCATCTGGGGAGTGCCCATCTGGGGAACGTTCATCTGGGGGGTACCCATCTGGGGAACGTTCATCTGAGGCATGCTCATCTGGGGGGTACCCATCTGGGGAACGCTCATCTGGGGGATGCCCATCTGGGGAGTCGTCGTGACAGGAGCGGTCGTCGGCGGAACCGTGGGGGGAAGGGCGGCCACACCGCTGGGTTCCTCGACCGGGGGGACCGGGGCGGTGGGTTGCGCCAAAACCGGGGCTGAAGCCGGGGCTGTCACGGAGGACGGGGCCGCAGGCGCGGGTTGAACCGGGGCTGAAGCCGGTGAGGCCGTCACCGGCGGCGTTGGCGTGGCCGGGTCGGGTTTGGCGGTGGCCGGAGGAGCGACCACCGGTTTCTGATTCGCCGCCGGGGTGGCTGCCTCACGGACCGGGGCGCCCGGAGCCTTGATAAGACTGGGCATGGATGACAATTGATTGAATAAAAAGAAAAAACCAACACCAACCCCAATCCCGACCATGAATGGTGCCAAGGTGCGGAACATCCAATGGATCAAACGCATCACAGTCTTTCTCCCCGAACGGATTCAGCCGATAAACAAGAACCTCCATCGGATAGATTAACGGATTGCAAACAAGGCATCAATGAAATGCAGCTTGAAAAAAAATTTTTTCATTCTTCCTTTGCTGCAATGCGAGAAAGAAATATTTTAGATCTACTCGACACGGGCGCTCACGACCGAAAGCAAGGGGACAACTCAAACCATGGACCTCGCCAAACAGATTCAGGAACTGCTTGACCTCAGTCGGCGGCACCTCCAAGACGACGCGGTCGCAAAGGTCTCCCACGCCATCGACCTGGCCTGCCGGTTCCATCACGGACAGTTCCGCAAACTGGATCGCGCCCCCTATGTCACCCACTGTCTGCAAGTGGCCACAAGCTGCCTGGAATGGGGACTGATCGACTTGCAAGGCATTTGCGCGGCACTGCTGCACGACGCCCTGGAAGACGCCCCTCCCGAACTGGAAGCGGAACGCACCATCGGCGAATTCGATCCGGTGGTCTTGAACCTGGTCGAGGCGGTCTCCAAGATCCGCAATCTGCACACCGGCAGCGGGGATCTGCCCGCCACCTACCGACGCATTCTGATCGCCGCGTCCCAGGATCTGCGGGTGCTGCTCATCAAGACCTTCGACGTGCTGCACAACTCCCAGACCCTGGAGGTCCATGGTCCGACCAAGGCCAAGAACAAAGCCAGTCTGGCCCTGATCTACGTCGGCGTGACCCGACGACTGGGCATCATGGAGTTGGCCGACGCCCTGATCGAACTCACCCTGCCCCACCTGATGCCTGTCCAATACCGTCGCGCCCAGAAAACCATCGAGGATCTGCTCAACCGGGGCGCGGCCAGCATGCAGCGTCTGGCCAAGAACCTGGATCTGGTCATCGGCCCCGGACTGGCCGAACAGTTCATCATCGAACCCAAAAGAATCTCCGATTTTTTCTATCTGACCGAAAAACCGGGCACAGGCCGTCTGCTGTTGATCGGTTGGCCGGTCTACCGTCTGCGTCTGCTGGTGGAAGACGATGACGCGGCCTGGCGGGTGCTGGGCAAGATGCACTCCATTTTCGGTCCGCTGCCCAGGCATGTGCGGGATTATCTCAACGCTCCGCGCGTCAACGGTTTCCGGGCCTTGACCACCCGCATCATCTGGGACGGACACCCCCTCAACATCCATGTGGTGCGCAAGTGCGACGAATTGGCCAACCGCCTCGGCGTACTGGCCCAATGGGGCATCAGCGGTCCGGATCCGACCCGCTACATGCGTCTGCTGGCCACCCTGGGCGACAGCGACCTGCGCATGTCCGAAGTCCATGCCCATGTGCTGCCGGACATGCTCGATGTCTACACCCCCCAGGGGGACCGCTTCACCTTTCCCGTGGACTCGGTGGTGGTGGATTTCGCCTACATGGTCCACACCGAACTGGGAGAACGCTGTATCGGAGCCAAGATCAACGGCATCCAGCGTCCTCCGGAATTCCCCATGTCCGACGGAGACGTGGTGCGGATTCTCACCTCCAAGGGCGCGCGCCCGCAACGCGCTTGGCTGGATTACGTCAAGACCGCCCGCGCCCGCACGCTCATCAAACAGGCCCTCAAGAACCAGGAAGCCACCGTCCGGGGCATCAACCGCAACTTCGCCACCGGCACCTTCCAACTCACCTCCCTGACCGGAAAGGATATTCTCTGGTCCACCTGCTGTCTGGCCACGCCACCCATGCCCATTGTCGGCCGACTCTCGGAAGATGGACGCTGGATCGTCCACGCGGCCAGTTGCATCAAGATTCAAGGCTCCCAATGGGAAAAGGGACAATGGGCCATCCAGTCCGGTTCCGAGGCGTTGCAGATCACCTTCACGGTGCGCCACCGGGCGGGAGCCTTGCTGGAAGTGCTGGAACTCCTGGCCAAGATGGGCATCAACGGCCAGACCATCCAGGGCAAGGGACGCACCTCGGACATCTACGTCATCAGCATGGAGATGGATGGCAAGAAACCGTCGGTCCTGGGCAAGGTGCTGCACGAACTGTTGCGGGTGAGCGCCGTTCAAGAGATCTTGAGCTATGGCTGGCGACAACCGTATGATACCGGATCACCCAACTCTGCCATGCGCGACGACATGCATTGAACCGAACCGGGGACGCCCACTCATGAAGATCCTGATTACCGACGACGAATCCCACAACCGCCTGTTGATGGAAAAGATCCTCGCGCCCTACGGAAACTGCGATCTGGTGGTCAATGGCAAGGAGGCCGTGGAAGCCTTCGAAATGGCGCTGCTTGACGGGGATCCGTATGATCTGGCCTGCCTGGACATCATGATGCCGGAAATGGATGGTCAGGAGGCGCTGCGCAAGATCCGCGAAATCGAACGGGAACACAACATCGATGAAACGCAAGAAGCGGTCATCTTCATGGTGACAGCCCTGAACACCGAAGAACAGGTGGTGCAGGCCTTTTTTCGGGGAGGTTGCACCGACTATCTCGCCAAACCCGTCACCCGTGACAAGGTGGTGGAAAAGATGCGTCAGTACAACCTGATCGAAGAGTGAACCTATCAAGAGAAACAGAAAACGCGCCCCTCAAGAACGGGACGAATGACACCCCCGACACAAATCGCCCCGCCATCCCCGGAAACAGACCTTGGGATGGGGTCTTTGTCCATCCGGGCAACGCCGGGAGCCCCGATCCACCACGTGGGGATGCATCCCGTGAAACACCCGCCGGGCCACGCCTCCCAGCCACTCCCGCTTCCAACGTCTTGAAGCGTGGCCCAGATGGATCAAAAAGGGCAACACTCCGGCAAAGATCACGGATCCAGACCTGGACACGGGCGCAGCGCCTTCTCCGCAGGACAACCGCGACCCGGGCACACACTTGAGAGGCATGACGGTTTCTCCATGACACAAATAAAACGGCAACGACAACAGCCTGAAAGCGTCAGACCAGCACTAGAAGAACAGCGTATACACAAGCCGTGCCATCTGCACACCCTCACCATCAAGTATAATATAGATCCCAATTTTCAGGTAAAGTTCAGAAGAATAGAGTATTCTTAAACCAACCTCCTCCCATCCACCCCATTTCCGCTCCGTTGCATCGATGCCGATCATCCAAACCGTCCAAAAGGAGTTTGCTTCCTGATGTCCCTCTCACGAAAATTGCCGAAAACCCTGCCCATGCTGCCGCTGCTTTCCCAGTTGCGCCACTATCGATCATCCTGGATCACGGGGGATGTGGTGGGGGGACTGTCGGCCTGCGTAGTCATGATCCCTTCGGTGCTGGCCTACGCCGAACTGGTCCACATGCCGCCGATCTCCGGCATTTACGCGGCCCTGGCCGCCGCCATCGGCTATGCCCTGTTCTCCTCCTCCCGGCAGGTGATCGCCGGACCGGACGCGGCCATCGGTCTGCTGGCCGGAGCGGCCATCCTGCCCCTGGCCGACGGGGATCCGGCACGCACCGTCGTACTGGCCTCCACCTTGGCGCTGCTGTCGGGGGTGATCCTGATGCTGGCCGCCCGACTGCGGGTCGGGGCCATCGCCGATTTTCTCTCCCGTCCGGTGCTGGTGGGATACCTGAACGGCGCCTCCTTGATCCTCGCCTCGACCCAACTGGGCAAACTGTTCGCCATCAAGACAGAAGGCGAGGACTTCTTTCTGCTGCTATGGCAGATCATCGAACGCCTGCCGCAAACCCATGCCCCCACCCTGATTCTTGGTGTCGCATTGATATTATTCATGATCGTCCTGGGTCGCGCCCTGCCCACCATTCCCGGCGCGTTGGCCGTGTCGCTGGTGGCCATTCTCATGACCCGCTGGCTCGACCTGCACGCCATGGGCATCGCCCTGGTGGGACAGGTGCCCAGTGGCGCGCCGGATTTCGTCCTGCCCGCCCTCCACTGGGCCGACATCCCGGCCCTGGCGCCAGCGGCGCTGGCCATCGCCTTTCTGGCCTTTTCCGACGGCATTCTGCTGGCCCAGGCCTTCGCCGACAAAAACAACTACGACATCCATCCCAACCGGGAACTGACCGCTTTAGGCGTCGCCAACATCGGCGCGGGCATTTTTCAGGGATTTCCCGTCTCCGCCAGCCAATCCCGCACCTCGATCGTCGATTCGGCGGGAGGCAAAAGCCAAGTGGCCCAATTGATCTCCGCTGTGGGCCTGCTGCTCTTCTTGAATTTCGGCACCGACTTGTTGAGTTTTCTCCCCAAGGTGGCCCTGGGCGCGATCCTGATCGTCACCGCCCTGGGCATGCTGGAGTGGAGCGCCCTGAAAGACCTGTTCCGCATGGATCGCTTCGAAGGCTTCATGTCCGTGGCCGTAACCCTGGCGATCCTGGTGGCCGGGGTGGTGCCGGGGATCATTCTGGGGCTGCTGATCTCCCTCATCGGCATCATCGTGGAGATTTCCCGTCCCGGAGACGCCGTTCTCCAGCGCCTCGGACCCGGACGAAAATATCATGATTTCGGCACCGAACCGCCTGCCGAGGCGGACAGCATACCCGGTCTGCTGGTCTACCGGCTCTACGCGCCCCTGGTCTTCGCCAACGCCCGACATGTCACCAACAGACTACGCAAACTGGTGGATACGCACGAAACCCCGGTTCAATGGCTCATCATCGACGCCCAGGCCATCACCGACATGGACATCACCGCCGGTCAACGTTTCGCCGAATTGGTCAAAGAGATGCAAGCCAAAGGCATCGAAATCAAGATCGCCGACGCCCCCCATCCACTGCGCAATCAGTTGCACAAGGTCGGCATCTCCGAAACCATGGGCACCCATCAGTTCTACGTCTCGGTCAAAAAGGCGGTGGAGGAGTTCGAGGCCCTGAAACAACCCTTGCAGGAAATCAGTCTGCTGGTACAAGAAGACGATCGGCACGAAACCTATCAACTGCAATTCGTCCGGGAAGGCTCCAACATGACCGCCACCTGTACCTGCGAGCCGGAAGAGAATCAACCGATATGCAGCCATCTGTTCGCGGTGCTGACCGGCGAAACCGGAACGCTCAACCTGCTGGAAGGCACCCCCCAGGAGGTGGAACGGGTGATGGCCATGATGATCGGCACCGATATCGAAATCGCCATGCAACGGCTGATCTCTGCGGATGAAGAACTGCACTCCGCCCAGAGAGCCTTTCACCAGGCCAAAGAGGAACTGCGCAAATCCGCCAACGATTGACAAAAGGATCTGTTGAATCAAAAAGGCGGATCGGCAAAAACCGCCGGTCACGCCATCGACAAGAGGCGCTGCCGTAACGCGCCTCTCCCGGTCACGCCCCCGACAAAAGGCGCTGCCGCAACGTTTCCAGGGCGGTCAGGGCCTCTTTCATCCGGTACTTGCGCAGCAACTGCTCCAGTCGGGTGATCGAGGCTCCCGTCTCCCCCTGCCACCCCATGGCCAGCATGGAGGTGACCAGGGGCAAACAGGGTCGGGGGCGGCTCTCGCGCACATGGGGCAGCATCTCCTCCACCAAGACGAGCAGACGATCGGTCCGGGGCGCCTCGCCCGCCACGGTCCGCGTCGGACTTTTTTCCAAAACCAGTGACGCGCAACCCGCCTCGATCACCGCGACCACCCCCCGCAACGACTCATCCAACAGGGTCAACCGGACCTCATCCACCGGCTCCCCCTGATCCAGATCGTTTTCCAGGGCCAGACACAACGCCTGCAAGTCGCTGGCGCCGACACTGCCCGCCACACCTTTCAGGGTGTGCAGCAGGCGGATGGCCACAGCGGTCTCCCCGTCGTTCAGAGCCTGTCGGACCTCCCGATCGGTCTGGCGATGTCCCTCCAGAAACCGGAACAACAACTTGACGTACAACTCCCGATTGCCTCCCAACCGGACCAGGGCCGCATCCCGGTCGATTCCAGGCAGAACCGGCAACTTCACCCAGTCGGCCGGATCCGGGAGCGACGCGGACCCGGACGGCGTGGCCAACAGCGCCTCCGCGTCTGGACAGAGCAACCGCACCAGGGTGGAAAAGAGACGATCCACCTCCACCGGCTTGGAAAGATAGGCATTCATGCCGTTGGCCAGACACTGCTCCCGCTCTCCGGTCATCACGTTGGCGGTCATGGCCACGATGGGCACCCGACGCCACGCCTCCAGGGCGCGGATGCGCCGGGTGGCCTCGTGACCATCCATGACCGGCATTTGCAGATCCATCAAAATGACCGGATACGACACGCCATCGTCCAAGGCCCGCAACGCCTCTTCGCCATTGGCCGCGATGCGCACCGTCAGACCCGCCAGCGCCAGCAGATCCTGGGCCACCTGCTGATTGAACACGTTGTCTTCGACCAACAAAACCGGTTGCGCCGCGACACCCCGCAACATCCGGCCATAGGCTTCGACCGGACGGGTCATTTCACGGGTCGCCAGTCTGGTCAACGCCTCCGGGGCGGGGCGGGAAAAACAGGCGGTGAAGGCGAATTCGCTGCCCTCTCCCAAGGCGCTGCGCACCTCGAAGCGACCTCCCATCATCTCCACCAGCCGCTTGCTGATCGACAACCCCAGCCCCGTGCCTCCATAGCGTCGGGTGGTGGAACTGTCGGCCTGGGAGAAGGATTGAAACAGACGCCCCTGCTGCTCGGGACTCAATCCGATGCCGGTGTCCCGCACCGCGAAACGCAGCCACACCTCCCGCTCCTCCTCCCGCTCCAGCCGGACCGTCACCCGGACCTCTCCTTGGGCGGTGAACTTCACCGCGTTGGCCGTGAGATTGGTCAGCACCTGTCCCAGACGCAAGGCGTCTCCGCTCACATAGTCCGGCACATCCTCTCCGACCTGGGACAGACAGCTCAACCCCTTTTCCTCGGCGGACAGGGCGATCAGGGTGGTGACCTGTTCCACCACCTCGCCGACACGAAACGGATTGGATTCCATTTCCAGCCGACCCGCCTCGATTTTGGAGAAATCCAGAATATCGTTGAGAATCCGCAACAAGGACTGGGCGGCCCGCTCGATCTTGCGCAGATAGTCGTCCTGCTTGGGGGTGACCTCGGTATGCAGACACAAGGCGGTCATGCCGATGATGGCATTCATCGGCGTGCGGATTTCGTGGCTCATGTTGGCCAAGAATTCGCTCTTGGCCCGATTGGCCTCCTCGGCGGAAGCCTTGGCCGCGCGCAGTTGACCATCGATCTCCTTGCGCTCGGTGATATCCTCCTTGATCGCCACGAAATGGGTGATCTTTCCCTCTCCGACCCTCAAAGGGGAGATGGAAACCGATTCCCAAAAGAGTTCACCGCTCTTCTTGCGGGTGTGGAACTCCCCATGCCACTCCTGACCTTGCAAAATGGTCTTCCACAAGACCCGATACGCCTCTTCGGGGGTGTGACCCGATTTCAGGATGCGGGTGTGCTGTCCAATCGCCTCCTCGCGGGAATAACCGGTGTTGAGGCTGAACTTGGGATTGACGTATTCGATGATGCCGTGCAGATCGGTGATCACCACCGCCACCGGACTCTGCTCGATGGCGTGATACAGCTTGTGGAGCATCTCCTCGGCCTGCTTGCGCTCGATCAAACCCGCCAGGGTGGTGGTCACCAGATCCAGAAAATCCTCCAGCACCTCCTCGCGCCGGGCGCCATCCTTCAAATAGAGATTGAGCACCCCCAGCACCCGCTCCCCGGACCGGATCGGCAGACAGATGTGGCCATGAGGCGTCATGCCCGCAACCCGGATGACATGCCGATCGTCCAGGTGGGCCGCGAAGAGCGCTTCCCGGGACTGGGCCGCCATGCCGCACAGACAAACGCCGAACGGCACCTGGGCACAACGGACCCGCAACTCCGGATGCAATCCCATCTGGGCGCTCAACAACAGTCGGTCACAGCCCGCATCCTTCAAAAACACCGCCCCCTTGGCCTCGATGGGCAACCAGGGAATGCCCAGAATGCGCTCCAGGGCGCGATGCAGCAGAATCGGCAGGGATTCGGTTTGCAGGGAGATTTCCAGGATTTCGTTGACCACCCCCTTGACCCGATCGGCGCTCTCGGCCTGCTCCTTGGCGCTCAACAACTGCTCTTCGGTCTGTTTGAGTTCGGTGATGTCGTGGGCGAGCATCACGAATCCCTCCAGACGACCCCGTTTGGATCGGATCGGCGTCAATCCGAACTGCTGCCAGCAGACCGCCTCCGCCACCCCCTGTTCCCGCTGTCTGGGCCGCACCGGCAACAGTCCCCGCCACGGAACACCGGTTTCCAGGGCGTGACGCACCCCCGCGCGCGCCGCCGGATCGTTCAGATACCCCTCGACATCGTGCAGTGTCCGACCCACCACCTCGCCGATCCGCCATCCGGTGGTGCGAGAAAAACCCGGATTGACATACAAAATGGTGCCCCGGGCATCGCAGGTGACAATCGCGTCCCCGGAAGAGTCCACCGCCTGTTGCAAACGACGCTGACGGGTGGAGGCGAGCTTGAGACTCCACAAGACCCGCAACAGCAGACCCAGCAGCAGCAAGGAGGCCCCGAACAACACGATCTGATACCCCAACGCCACCTCCTGACGCTTCTGGAGATGGCGCTGGGAGATCTGGGTCAATTGCCGCCATCCCGCAGCGACCGGCAGGTTGAGAATTTCTTCCAACTGCTGATCGGTGCGGGGTTTCCACTCCAGGATCACCCGCACATGGTCCACCAGCTCGGCATAATGGGGAAAATCGGCCAAAGAGGCCAGATGCCGCTCGATCTTGCGCAACCGTTCCGCGTCCGCGTGCTGACCCGAAAACAACAGCATCTCCTGCATCAGCAACAACAACGCCCGTGACTGCTGCCCCTCGCCCCCCCCATCCGCTCCACCACCATCCGCCGTTCCACCACTATCCGCCGCCCCACCACGCTTCGCCGTGGCCACCGTGGTCGCCGTGGCCAAAGCCCCCACCCGCTCCATGGTCACCACCGGCAACAGGGCCATGGAATTCTTCAACAAGGCGTTGCCCGACTTGAACCGTTCCACCCCATCCAGCTTGCGTTTCACCTCCCGTTCCAGGTCGCGCCACGCCTTCAGATACCCCTCCTGATCCTCATCCAGATGGGTGGCCAGATCCTGCGTCCCCCGCAAGGCCCACTTCACCTCCCGGTCATAGGCCACGGTGTCGTCGTAATGGGTCAGAATGCCGAAACGGGCCATCACCAGTTTCTGGTTGAAACCGGTTTCCAGGGTGAGCACCCGGTTGACCAACTCCTCCAACCGCTGATACGGCGCGCGATCCACCTGGGAGTGGGAGACGATCCACCCCATGGTCACGACCACCAGGATTCCAGTCAGCCACCGGGCCAGTTCAATGGCTTTCATGGACACTCCCCGTACAAGGCGCCATCGAGCGTGCGCAAGAAGGCCACCAGCCGATCCCGCTCCCCGACCGCAAGCGCGCGCCCCAATTGACTCCGGGCCATGTCGGTCACCGCATCTTCCAGGGTCGCCACCCGGCCATCGTGAAAATAAGGGGCGGTACGGGCCACATTGCGCAATCCAGGCACCTTGAAGACCCGCCGATCCTCCGGCACGCCGGTGACCGCGAAGCGATCCTGTTCGTCCGCCGCACTCTCGGCGGCTCCACTGCCGACTCCGACGAACACCCCGGAATGGTGATACATGTTGCCCCCCAGATTGACCCCCTGGTGGCACGACACGCACCCCAATCCCTTGAACAACGCGTATCCCGCCTTTTCCTCGGCGGTGATGGCCTGGGGATCACCCCGCAAATGGCGGTCGAAACGGCTGTTCGGGGTGATCAGGGAACGCTCGAACTCCGCCAGCGCATCGCGAATGCTGGCAGCCTGGATCCCTCCCCGGTAAAAACGGCCAAACTCCCGCCGGTAATCCGCATCCTGGGTGAGCTTGCGCACCACATCGTTCCAGTCCGAACCCATCTGCACGCGCACCACCTCGTCCACCTGATCCTCCAAGGTGGCGGCGCGGCCATTCCAGAACTGGGCGAGGTTGAACAGGGCGTTGAACACCGTCGGGGTGTGCAGACCATCGCGGACGCCATCGACCCGCGACGAGCGCTCCTGCCCATCGACTCCCCACCGCTCCAACGGATGACAGGTGGCGCAACTCACGGTGTTGTTCGCCGACAGACGCACATCGTGATACAATCGTCGGCCCAGCCGCAATTTGTCCCCGTCCATGGTGGTACACAACGGCACGGGCAGAATCGGCTCGTTGACCAAAGGGGACGCAGCCGCATCCCCCGCCCCGGTCATCAGCGCGAACCCGACCCATCCCGCCACCCCCGTCCGGATCCACCAACCCCGGATCTCAGCGCAACTCCACCCCATGCTCTTCATCCTCCTGCTCCTTCCAGCTCTCCCGCACCTCCAGGATGCGCGGCAGGATGGAGATGAACAACGGTACCAACCGGGGATCGAAATGGGATCCCGCCCCCTCGCGCAACAACTCCACCGCCTTGGGAACCGGCCACGCGTCCTTGTAGGGACGTTTGGTGGTCAAGGCGTCGAACACATCGGCAATGGCCACGATGCGCCCCTCGATGGGAATCTGCTCTCCAGACAGGCCCCGGGGATACCCCGAGCCATCCCACTTTTCATGATGGGTCAACGCCACGCTGCGGGCGGCTTGCAGCAACGGAGAACTCTGCTTGCCGATGATGCCCGCGCCGATCTCCGGATGCCCCCGCATCACCACCCACTCCTCGTTGGTCAGACGGCCCGGCTTGAGCAGAATCAGATCCGGAATGCCGATCTTGCCGATGTCGTGCATGGGCGCGGCCTGAAACAGAGTTTCGGCCCATTTCTCCTCCATGCCGGCGGCCAGAGCCAGCAGACGGGAATAGTGGCTCATGCGGATGACGTGCAGACCGGTTTCGTTGTCCTTGTACTCCGCCGCCCGACCCAGACGGCGGATGATCTCCAACCGGGTCTCCTCCAGTTCGGTGTTCTTGATGTGCAACTCCGCCGTGCGCTGACGCACCCGGTCTTCGAGGACTTCATTGGCCTGGGCCAGTTCGCGCCGCGCCCGGGCCAGTTGCAGATGGGTGCGCACCCGGGCCAGCACCACCGCCGGACTGAACGGCTTGGTGATGTAGTCCACCGCCCCGAGTTCCAGACCATAGGTTTCATCCTCGGTCTCCTGCTTGGCCGTGACGAAAATCAAGGGAATGGCCTGGGTGCGCGGATCCTGCTTCAAACGCCGACACACCTCGTACCCATCCATCTCCGGCATCATCACATCCAGAAGAATCAAATCCGGCTCCCGATCCGGAATGTCCTCCAAAGCGGTGGGGCCATCCAGGGCCACACTGACCTCATAGGAGTCTCCCAGGGTCTCCAGGAGAATGTCGATATTGGTCTCCGTATCGTCCACCACGAAAATCCGGGCCATGGGCTCTTCGGACATGCCTTTTCCCCATTCTTGAAATGATTGCGGTCGATCCCCTCACGGGGATGAAACGGTCGGCGGACTCAACAGGGCGTTCAACTCCTGTTCCGCCTCCCGGAAACGGTATTTGCGGATCATCTTGATCAGGTTCCCCACCCGCGCGCGCGCGCCGGGCGGAAGCTCCACGCTCTCCAAATGATCCAGCAGTGCCTGACAGGACTTCGGCTGACGCGCCCGCAACGGCTCTTGCAACGGGCGCAGCAACTCCAACAGATCCGCCTCCTCCACCGGCCGTTTGGCCCCGGGTCGCACCGCGCCGTCGGAGGTCTCCGCTTCCGGCAACTCGGACAAAGCCTTCAGGATCGGCTGCAACACCACCTCCACCGCATCCATCAGCACCGGCGCGGACTCCGGAGCGGCGACAAGTCCGTGTTCCAGATCATGGGCCGCAACGCGCAACTCCTCGGCCCCCAGACTCCCGGCCAACCCCTTGAGGGTGTGAGCCACCCGTACCGCCTCGTGGCTCTCCCCCCGGTTCCAGATCTCGCGCAAACGCCCGATCACCCCGCTTTGGTCCACCACGAAACGCCGCAACAAACGCCACAACAGAGCCCGACTCCCGGCGCACCGCTGCAACGCCACCGCCAGATCGATCCCCGGAATCTCCGGAGGCATCGGATCCCGCTCCTCACGAAGAGGCGCGGGATCCGCTTCTCCGGCGGTCGCGACCACACCGCCTTGCACCAGCCAACGGTGCAAGGTGCGGTACAGATGCTGCGGATCGATGGGCTTGGCCACATGATCGTTCATGCCCGATTGCAGGCTCTTCTCCCGGTCGCCGACCATGGCGTTGGCCGTCATGGCGATCACCGGCACCTGCAATCCGAGTTCCGCGCGAATGCGCCGCGTGGCCTCGTAGCCGTCCATCACCGGCATCTGGACATCCATCAAGACCACATCGTAACGATGACGACGCAACATCTCCACCGCGTCCGCGCCGTTGCCCGCCACCTCCACCACGACGCCCACCAACTCCAACAGATCCACCGCCACCTGCTGGTTGACCACATTGTCTTCGGTGAGCAACACCCGTCGGCCCGCAAGCTCGCGGAAACCCACCAATCCCCCCTGATCCTTGACGATATGGCGCAGGTGCCGATGACTCTCGGCCCCGAACAGCTCGGCCACCACATCGAAAAATTGCGAGGCGGTCACCGGCTTGGCCACCGGACGGGTCTCCGGCAAACCGCCGCACCACTCCTGCATGTTGACCATCTCCGGCTGGGGACAAAGCATCACCGCCGGCATTCTGGCATAACCCGGTCTCTCCCGCATCCGCCGCAACCACTCCAGGCCGTCCTGACCCGCATGGTGGGCGTCGATCACCAGCAGATCCGGTTTGTCCAGCCACGCTCCACTGCCGCTGTCAGTGTTGGTGTCATGGCGTTCCTGGCAGACCCGAAAGGTGAGAGAGGCCAATAATTCCAACAGGATCTCGCGGGCGCGGGAGTTGTCCACCGCCACGCCGACCCGCAATCCCCGCAGCTCCGGAGAGGGCAGAAACGCGCCCCGGTCCTCCTCCATCACCCCCATGACCACGGTGAACACGAACGCGCTGCCCACTCCCGGTTCGCCCCGGGCGGTGATGCCGCCTCCCATCAACTCCACCAGACGACGGCTGATCGCCAACCCCAGTCCCGTGCCTCCGTATTGGCGCGTGGTGGAGGTGTCCGCCTGGGTGAACGACTCGAACAAATGAGCCACCTGATCGGGACGGATGCCGATTCCGGTATCCCGCACCACGAAACGCAACTCGACACTCGACCCCCGGCGACTGACCACCTCGACGCGCAACTCCACCTCGCCGGCACTGGTGAATTTG
The DNA here is from genome assembly GCA_015231375.1 of Magnetococcales bacterium. Classification (GTDB taxonomy): domain Bacteria; phylum Pseudomonadota; class Magnetococcia; order Magnetococcales; family Magnetaquicoccaceae; genus Magnetaquiglobus. Next base: position 23,559 of record JADGBT010000040.1, read on the forward strand.
ACCGCGTTGCCCAACAGATTCAACAGCACCTGTTGCAGACGCAACGGATCCCCCCGCACCTGCTGAGGCACTCCCGCCCCCCGGGAACACAACAGCTCCAACCCTTTTTCGTGGGATCTGGGCGCCACCAGGGTGGTGACGGTCTCCAGAACCTCATCCATGCGAAACACCACCTCCTCCAACTCCAGACGACCGGCCTCGATCTTGGAGAAATCCAGAATGTCGTTCAGAATACGCAACAACGCCTTGGCGGAGGCGTGAATCTTGGCCACGTAATCCTTCTGCCGGACAGTCAGTTCCGTACTCAAGGCCAGATGGCTCATGCCGATGATGGCGTTCATCGGCGTGCGGATCTCGTGGCTCATGTTGGCGAGAAAATCGCTCTTGGCCCGGCTGGCCGCTTCGGCGATGCCAATGGCGGCCTTGAGCTGCTCCTCCACGGTTTTGCGTTCGCTGATGTCCTTGTGGATGCCGGTCATGCGGTTGACCTGTCCCCGCAGATCCCGACCCGTCACCTTGCCGGAGGCCAGAATCCACTTCCACGCCCCCAGACGATGACGCATGCGGAATTCGACTTCGTAAGGATGCGAGGGATCCTCGAAATGCGCGCCCAAGGCGGCGGTCACTCTCGGCAGATCTTCGGGATGAATCAAATTACGCCAAGTGGCGGCGTTTTCCTCCAGATCCCCCCTGGCATACCCGAGCATGCCGAACCACTCGGCGCTGAAATAGGCTGCGTCCGTACACGGATTCCAGTCCCAGAAACCGGTGTTGGAGGCAGACAGGGCGATGCTCAACCGGGACTCGCTCTCCTGAAGCGCCTCCTGGATGCGCCGACGCTCGGTGATGTCCTGAAAAACCGCCACCGACCCCACGATGCGTCCATCCTCTTTCAGAGGAACCGCCACGATGGCGATGGGAAAGATCCGCCCGGACTTGTGAATGAAATGCTCCGCTTCGGAACGATAGGTCTCCCCGGCGCCATTCCTCAGCCACATGGGACACTCCCGCGCCGGAACCAGACGGCCATCCGTGAGTCGATAGTGTACCGTGTTGTGAAAATGACGGGAGGCCATCTCCTCCCGGCTCCAACCCAGCAGCCGTTCGGCCTCGCGGTTGAAAAAGGTGCAGTACCCTGCGGAATCGAGGGCATAGACCCCTTCACCCATGGATTCGGTCAGGCTTTCCAAAAATTTGCGGCTGGAACGCAGTTGATCTTCCATGGCCTTTTGGGCGGTGATGTCGGTGCGAATGGCGATGTATTGCACCGGTTTGCCCTTTTCATCCAAGAAAGGCACCACCGTGGCGGCCACCCAGTAGTGACGCCCCTCCTTGGTACGATTGCAGATCTCCCCTTCCCACACCTCTCCGGAGGTGAGAGTCTTCCAGAAATCCCGAAAGAAATCCTTGGAATGATACCCCGAATTGACGATCCGATGATCCCGTCCCAGCAGTTCGTCGCGGGTGAATCCGCTGATTTGACAAAACTTGTCGTTGGCGTAGAGGATGCGGCCCGTCGTGTCGGTGATGCTGACGATGGCGTGCTGATCCAGGGCGAATTTCTGGCGGGCCAATTGGCTGTTGACTTCATGCAGACTGGTTTGCGCCCGGAGATAGTTTTCCACCAGCGAGGCCATGAGCACGGTCAGATGTTCCAGACCGGCGTCATCCTCCCCCAACTCCGCCTGACCCGACAAGGCCAGCAACCGGTTGGCCGTGGAGCGCAACGAATCGATCACCGCGAGTCGCCGTCTGGCCTCGGCGCGCAACTGTTCGTTGGAGCGGGTCAACTCCTCGGAACTCAATTGCAAACTGCGGTTGCGCAGATCCAGATCCCGTTCGTGCTGTTCGTAGCTCTGTCCCACCCGGCTGAAGAACTCCTCGAATCCATCCAGAATCCTCCCGGCCCCGGAAGATCCCCGCGCCTCGGCCAACCCGCGCAATTCGGCGAGGGCCTGGGGAAACTCCGCTTCGGTGAGACCAAAAACCCGTTTGAGCTGCCTTGCCAATAGCCGGTGCATGGGGATTACTCGGAGTCCTCGGCCAGAAAGGTGATGGTCATGGTCTGATTGTGCAGCTTGCAATCCGTGGTGCTGGAAAACGGACTGATCTCGCCATAAGAGTAGAATCCGGTGGTGACCGTTCCTGCGGCCAAAGCCTCGGCCACCACTTCCACCTCCTCGTCCACATGATCCCCCATCACCAGCTTGCGTCCCACACAACTGACCAGAACCGCCAATCCGGCCCCGCAACGCTCCACCATGCGCCGGGTGGTCTCGGCGGCGGCCTCGGCACCGCTCACCAACGCGTCGGTGGAAGCGTGCATCAGTCGCAAAAAGCCGTCAGGATCGATATCCCCGGCCAGGATCAATCCCCCGGCCTCCTCGTCGATCCCCAGAATGGTGCGGATCAAACCCAAACGGGCCTGGTCCCCGCTCAACATCTCGAAAGGAAACAACAATCCCGAAGCAGGCAGATCCTTGGCGTACTCCCCCAGATATCTCCGGTAGACATTGAGAGCCGGTTCCCCATCCAGCTCGAACAACACATTGCCCTGACTGCGGGTCACCCGCCGGGCCGGACCAAACGGCTCCCATCCCCCGTAGGAACCATATCCGATCCGCACCGCGTCGCCGTAGAATCCAATCCCCACCAATCCGGCGTCACTCACGCCGTGGTCATCCAGCACCCAGGTGCGCTTGAACGCCCCGCCGTCTCCGGCCAATCCGCCGGTGATGGCCACCCCGGCTCCCACCCCCGCGCTCACCCCCTGGATCACGGCGCTGCCGTTGACCTCAAGCCCCTTGCAAAACAACAACACCCCCCGCAGATCCGGTCCACTCAACGCCTTTCCCACCCGCTCGCCCACCTCCCCGGACGCCTCCATGGTCGGAATATCCTCCCTGGCCACCCGCAACCCGGTGGCGGCAAAATGGATGGCGGTCACCACACACGCGCCATCGAAAACCCGTTCTCCGGCAATCTCCCCGGCCGTGGAACAACCCGCCAGATGGGCTGCGGGAAACGCGCCGCGCAACATCGCATGCAGACCCGGACGCGCAAACACCCCCTCCCCGCCAAACACCAGCACCAGATTGGGCCGGATCGACGCCAGCCGGTTCAGCCCCCCGGAATCAACATTCCCGTCCTTGAACAACTGCTGCTCAATTTTCATGATTCATCATCCCGAATGGATAGAAAAACAGTGACTGTCGCAAGCATTCCGACAAAAAGCCGGCATCCTCCCACTCTTTCAGTCATCCCCCCCGGATGAATACAACGCAACCATGACCATCCCAACTCCAGAAAACAGCCCATCTCCCTTCGATTCCTGCCTGCTTTGTCCGAGTCAGCCGGAATCTTCAACCGGATCGCTCTCTCCCAACCACCCCTCCACCAACTGTCCCGCCTCCTTCAAACGATAACGTCGGATCAATCGGGCCAACTCCGTCACCCGGTCACGCCACGCCGCTCCGGCCCGAATCCCCTCCAACCGGCCCAACAACTCCTGACACGCCTTGGGTTGCCGATCCTGCAACGGTTTGACCATCTCGCGTAAAATGGCCAGCAACGCCGCGTCATCCGACTCTCCGGGCGACGACGCCTCCGGGGACGAACCCCCACCCACAAAAGAAGAGACCGAAGGACAAACCGGCAACGACAACGCTTCCGACGCGATGGCGTCCAGGGTTGCAAACTCCGGCATCGGGTCGCCGGACAACGCCTCGCGCACCTCCACCGTGAACCAAAAGCAACTCCCTTGCCCCGGTTCGCTCTCCACCCCCAACTCGCCCCCCATCCGCGTTACCAAGGCGCGACACAAGGCCAGCCCCAATCCCGTTCCTCCGTGGCGACGGGTGGAGGAGGCATCCCCCTGGGTGAAACGATCAAACAGATGTTCCCGCTGCTCGGCGTTCATACCCATGCCGCTATCGCGCACCTCGAAACGCAACACCCGCTTCTCACCGGTCCGCTCCACCAGCGCCACCCCGATGCGGATCCATCCCTGATCGGTGAACTTCAAGGCGTTGTCCACCAGATTGAACAACACCTGCTGCAACCGCTGAAAATCCCCCACCAGCCGATCCGGCACACTCTCGTCGCGCCGATAACTCAATCGCAACCCCTTTTCCAGCGCCCGCGCCTCGCAAGGCTGACCGATCTTCAACCACACGTCATCCAGCCGGAACGGCACCGACACCAGTTCCAACCGGTTGGCCTCGATGCAAGAAAAATCCAGCAGGTCGTTGATCAACCGCAACAGGGCCTTGGACGACAATTGAATCTTGCTCAACAGCTCCCGCTGTCTGACCGGCATCTCCCCTTGCAGCATGAGCTGACTCATGCCCAAAATGGCATTCATCGGGGTACGAATTTCGTGGCTCATGTTGGCCAAAAAAGCGCTCTTGGCCCGGTTGGCGCTTTCGGCCTGATCCCGCGCGCTGGTCAGATCCTGATACAAAGAGGCCAGCCGAAACCGCATCCCCTCCATGGCCACTGCCACCTGCCCGATCTCGTCGTGTCCAAGCCTGGGAACCGGAGTGGTGAAATCCCCGCCTCCGATCCGGAAACTGACCCGCCGCAACTGCCGCAACGGCACCACCACCACCCGATGCAACGAAAACAGCATCGTCAACCCCATCACCACCGTGGCCAGCACCCCCACCAGAAAAGTCAACATCAGCAACCGGTCGGTCTCCCGGTACACCTCTTCCAGGGGCATCACCCCCACCACCAGCAGTTCGGGTTCCACGGAGACCGCCGACGCCAGATGCGCTTCTCCCTTCAGGGTCACGACCCTGGGATCGTCCGCGCCACACCCACCCTGAAAACACGCTCGCAACGCCTCGGGCAGCGTGGAGCCGACCAGGACGCTCTTGTGGGCCAAACGGATCACCCCCCGGCCATCGGCGATCACGAATCCTCCGGTCTGCCCCACCTGACGCCGCTCGGCCAGATCCTGCAAGAAAGTCGGCCACAGGCTGACCGCCAGATAACCCCGCACCCGATTGGCTCCGTCTTTGCCTCCCGTCTTGTGGCCAGAACGCACCGCCTCACCGGCCATCATCACCCACTCTCCATTGTCTGGATGCGTGGCCATGACGTGATAAGGCCCTGTGGCGCGATCCGACAGCGCCCGGAAAAAAGGCGACTCCCGTTCCTCTTCCGAGCGGTTGGGCAGTTCGTGAACCGTCACGCGGGTATCCTCGAACCCGTCCGGCAACAACAGACGCACCTCGAAATAACCCGAAATCGCCTGCTGGAATCCGGAGAAAAGTCGAATCAACGCAGGCTGCAACAGGGTATAGCGCTCCTGTTCATCCTGAATATCCAGATATTTCTCTAAAATTTCGGAACGGGTGAACACCTCCAGATGGGAGTGCAGCGTTTCGATATGATGACGAATGGTGCCGCCAGCCTGATCCATGGCGTTGCGCAATTCGATGCGGGCGGTGTTCAAGCGGGAATCCCGCATGTTGGCATAGGCCAGATGGCTCAAAGTGGCCAGCGAGACCACCAGCAGCGGCAACACCAACAGCGCGAGACGCATCTGAAGATTGCTTCGAACCGACAGTTTTGATGTGCCGGGTTGCTTTTGCGCTTCTGCGGAAGCACCGGAGGAGGGTGCCATCACTTGAGCAACCGGGCCACGATGTCGTTGATGCGACGCTGGGTGCGCGCGCCCACCGGACGCACGGTTTCCGACTGACGCAAAACCGCCTCGGGGGGAAAAATGGTGGGATCGTTCAGATACGCCCTGGAAGCCAGACGCAGCGCCTCCCGATTCGGCGTGGCGAAGTGGAGCGCCTCGGCATTGCGCGCCGCATGGACCGGATCGGAGAGAAAATTCAAAAAATCCAGGGCCAATTCCCTTCTGGCCCGGCCGCTTCCCAAAGCCAGATCATCCACCCACAAGGCGCTGCCCTCCCTGGGATGCAAATAACGGATCCCTGGATGGTGTTCGGCCAACTTCAAGGCGTCTCCGTTGAAGACCATGGCCATCCACACCTCCCCGGTCACCAGTGGGGATTCCGGGCCGAGTTCGATGTAACGATAACTTTTTACATGGGGCTTCTGCTCCATCAGCAGGCTCTCCGCCGCAGACAGGGCCGCCCCGTCCTCGCTGTTGACCGAATGGCCCAACGCCTTCAACGCCATGCCAAGCAACTCCCGGTCCGACTCCATGGCCTGAATCCGACCCCGCAACCACTCGGGAGGACGAAAGAAATCAAGCCAGCCAACAGGAGGCGTCCGGACCAGATCCTCCCGATAGGCCAATCCGATGTTGCCCCAGAAATAAGGCAGACCCGACAGTTTGCCCGTGGAATCCGGCTCCATCAGCCAGCGGGGGTCCAGATGCGGCAGATGTTTCAACAGGCTTTTGTCGAGCGGAGTGATCCAACCCTGTCGGGCGTAAAAAGGCAAATTGAGCCGATTGACCAGCAACAGATCGAACGCGTCACTTCCCTTGCGCACCAGCAACTGATCCCGTTCCTGATCGCTTTCAAAATGGATCTGCTTCACCGTCACGCCACGACTCTGCTCGAACGCCTTGACCACACCGGAATCGATGTAATCCGGCCAGATCAGCAGGGTCAATTCCCCGTCTTTCCCGCTCTCCCCCCACGCCCAGGGGGAAACGACCAGGGTCGAGGCCAACAGCGCCGCACCACCCATCACGATCTGCCGCCGTTTGAACATCGTCACTTAACCTTGCCGAAACGTGGATCCCGATCACCAGCATGGCCCGTGGTTTAGCCCCGTCATCCCCTCCAATCCACACCCACTCCGCTGAACTCTGCCCATGATACATCAATCCTGCCGATCTTGCAAAATCCCATTGTGACCCATGACACAATCCATTTTGCCGGAATCTGTCTTCCCATTGCCACACTCACCAATGGCCACGAGACTGGAGGCAGTGCTGCTTTCTCCCCCGAGGCATACGCTGGAAAGGCCTGGGAGTGTTGAACGCGTTGTCTTTTCGATTTTTTCAGCAATTTGGATACGGCGCGCGCGTCGTTCGTTCACCAAGCACGTGGCACAAAGGCGTCGTCATTGGCCATGCGCAGGGTATCCCCGGCCTGTTCGATGACAAACAACCCCTGATGGATGGCAATCCATCGCTGCGAATTCCCGACATGATCAGTGCCGCGCGTGACACCACGCGATCATCTTCACGGCTTTTTAGAAACAATGCATCAACGATAACAAACGGATAATCTCCTTCGAGCCGTCGCTCATTGAACGCCCTGACACGGGCATCCAATCCGGCGCATAACGCGCTGACCGTTGATTTGGAAAAGCTGGCACCGCACAACTCCTCCGTGATAGCTGACACCTTCCGCGTCGAAACGCCATGCACAACCATCTCCATCAACGCCAGAATAAACGCCTGCTCGCTTCGCTGGTAGCGCTTGAAAATGTCCGTCGAAAAGTTACCATCTCGCGTTTGGGGTATCAACAACGTCACCGGTCCGACGCGCGTGTAAAGTGTTCGCATCCGCGTGCCGTTGCGGTATCCAGCCCGATCTTCCGTGCGTTCGTGCCGCTCAGCCCCCAAAGCTTCTGTGACTTGCGCTTCCAAGATCTGGTTCAATACCGCCTCCACCAGTTTCGCCAGCCCGTCCTGTCCGTTCAACAAACCTGGTAACAAGTCCCGTCCAGAGGAATCAGATGCAAATGGCCATACTGCACTCCCGATTCGGCGGTGATGGATTGGGCTTGGCTGCGGATGCGGTCCATCGCGCCGCGCAAGA
>JADGBT010000041.1 GCA_015231375.1 Magnetococcales bacterium
TATCCTACCGTTAGACGATCCGCCAATGCAGTCAACTCCGACCATTATTCCCCAATTGCGGACCGCGCGTCAAGGGGATTTTCTGAAAAGAGCCGGGCGTGGCCCGCTTTCCCGGGCCCATCCGGGATTCTTCGGGGCCATCCGGGATTCTTCGGGGTCATCCGGGATTCTTCGGGCCCATCCGGGATTCTTCGGGGCCATCCGGGATTCTTCGGGGCCATCCGGGATTCGGGATTCTTCGGGGTCAATAGTCCTTTTTCCACTGCACGCCGATGTCGCCGTTGGACTTGGCGTCCACACCGGTCTTGAGATAGAGCCGGGGAGTCATCTCCACTTCCACGTTGATGCGGCCCGAATCGGATTTCAACCCTTTTTCCACCTCCAGATAGATGTCGTCGGTCAGGTATTTGCCCGCGCTCACCGTGCCGCTTTCCACCGAATCCCCACCCACATCCAGCCGGTCGATGCCCAATTCCTTCTGCACGCTTCCCAGCAAACCCGGTCCGCCGCCTTGCATGGATTTCAAGGCGAGGGCCAGTTTCAACGCCTGAGTCGGGGTGATGCTGTCGGTGGCCCGGTCGAACAGCAGATGGGAGAGAATCTCCTCTTCGGACATGGAGGGATCGCTGGTCAGTTTCACCCGTGGACGTTGCACCGTTCCTTCCAGTCCCACATGGGTCACGATCTCCCCCCGATGCACCGTGGCTTCCATTTCGATCCAGGGCGTCGGAGGCCAGGCGCCGTCGAAGGTCACGGCCCCGCTGCTCAACTGGAAACGCCGTTCCAGCAGATCCAGATGGCCGCGTTTGACCCGCAACTGTCCGATCACCTGGGGTTCGGAGGCCGGACCGCTGATGCGCACATCCCCGCTCCATTCCGAATCCAGTCCATGCCCCCGGATGAAGGCCCGTCCCGGAATCGACACGGTGAGATCCACGCTCGCACCGCCAGACAACAGCGCCGGTCCGGAAGACGGGGCGTTGGAAACCGGACGCGGTTCGTCCAGTTCCACCACCTGAATCTCTTCGGCTCCGCCGGAGGTGGGATGAAACTCGGCCCGATGGATGGTCAACTCCCCTTGCACCCGGGGCGCGGAGAGCGTGCCGCTCACCCGTATCGGACCGCTGGCCGTGGCCGTGGCGTCATCCCGTCGCGCCAGCACCGCCTGGGAGAGTTGCAGATTGAGTTCCAGCGGGAAATGCTGGTCGGGATCCAGCCGCAATCGGCCATCTCCTCGCACCGTGCCCTTGGCCCCGTCCGTGGCGTTGAACGACTCCAGCACCAAAGATTCGCCCACAGCCTGGATGCGCAGCTGAATGTCGTGCAGCGTGGTGCCGGAGTCGGCCCACTCGAACCGGCCCCGCTCCAAGGTGGTGGTGCCCCGGATGGTCGGTTGCGCCAGAGTGCCCCCCGCCGCCAGATCCAGCATCAGAATGCCTTCCATCCGTTGCCGTTCGTCCTGGCCCAGCCATTTGCCCAGATCCCGCAACTGGATGCCGGCCCGGGTCCAGCCGGAGATCTCTCCGTTCGGATCGTTTTCCACCCAGGGGGCGTGGGCGAAAATCCGTACCGGCAGCACCATCATCCCCTGTGCCTCCTCGGGCGTGAATCCACGGGCCTGCGCCTCGATTCTGGGATGGCGTCCCTCCTGGGCGCTGGCGCGCAGAGTCAGATTGAGCGGAGGAAGCTGTTTCAACCCTTCGCTCAGGGAGCGGCCTTGGCTCAAGGTGGCGCTGGCGGTCAGGTCCGGCCTGTCTTCGTGGCCGGAAAGGGTGACCTCCAGATTTGCCTTCCCCCCCATGGGCCACAATCCCAGACGGTTCAATAACGCCAGATCCCCCCGCATCCGCATCGATCCTTCCACCCGGCGTCCCTCCCGCCGCCAGGAACCCTGGGTTGACGCCTCCCCGATGGTGGCCTCCCAGGGGGTGAGTTCCAGGGTCTGGTCGGTGACGGTGAGAACAACCGGTTTGATCAGCTTGATCGCCTCTTTGTCCAGCCGTCCCGTCAACTCCTGAATGCCCAGGATTCTCTTGCCGCCCTTTTGTTCCAGGGTGCCCTTGGTGGCAAAAGTGTAGGGCCAGCGGAGTTTGCCCTGCCCCGCTCCCGAAAAAGCCACCTTCTCCAGAGTGCCGGAGGCCCGACCCTTGAAGGTTTCCAATCCCGTGGATCCGTGGTGCCAACGGGTCACCGCCACCTCTGCCTCCACTCCGGGTTTGCCCCGCTCCAGACCGGCGCGGGCATCGAGGCTCAACTCTTCCATGCGGCCAAACGCGCCGGACAAGTTTTTGACTTTGGCCTGAATGTGACCCCGTGGCGTGCCATCGCGCGCGCTCTCCAGGGCCAGATCCACAGAGACCCGACCGCCCAGATTCTGGCCATGCCACCCCTTGAGCGCCGCCAACTCCTCGATCTCTCCCTTGAGACGCCCGGTCAGCCGACGTTGACTCCAGCTCCCGGCCAGATCTCCAGCCAGTCGGGTGCGGGGCGCGGTGATCTTCAGCGCGTCGAGCACAATTCGTTCCCGCTCTTCCACCCGATAGCGGGTGTTGAGCGTCAGATCGCCTTGCGGCTGGGTGATCACCAGTTCCACATGCCCGGCAGGCTTGCGCAGCGGATCCGAGATGTCACCCCTCAGGACGGTTTTTTTGAAGGCATGGCCCTCCACGCTCCACGGTTCCGCCTCCGCCCGCAGCAGGATTCGTGGAGACGACCACAGGCCGCTCGCTTCCCCGGTCACGTTGGCCGCGCCGGTGAGCTTTTTTCCGGTCCACTCTGACAACAGGCCCAGATCCGGCAGCTTGAGATCGGCTTTGGCCTGGATTTTCAAGTCCTGCCAGCCCATCCGTCCCGATCCTCGCAAGGCGAGTTTGTGGCCTTCCAGTGCAAAGGAGTCCAGCTCCACCCCGGATCCGATCCGTACCGTGCCTCGGGCCTGAATCTCGGGAGCCTCGCTTAAAAAGGGCTTGATGTCCGCAGGCCACCCGTCGATTCCACGGCCTTGCACCCGCGCCACAAAAGGAAAGGTGCGCAATGTCGGCTCCAGTCGCGTCTCCAGATGGGCCTCCGCGCTTCCTCGCAGCGGCCAGGGCAGCAGGGCGCGGAACTTTGCCAAATCGGCGCTGCGGGCCGTGACCGTGATGGGACCGGAACGCCGTTCCCCATCCCATTCTCCCTGGACCGTGGCCGACCATTCCGGGGTGTTGTCGATCTCCAGCCGCTCCAGGTGGAATGAACCGTTGGGTCGGAAGTCGCCTTTCAGTTTCCAGGCCGGGTGCAGCCGGGGCAGATCGGTGGGATATCCGGCCGGTTGCATCGACCGGATCGCGCCCTGGGCGGTCAGCACCACACCTTCGGGCCAGGGCCGAGCCGGTGGTGTGGCCGAGGGGGGAGGCGGATCGATGGTCAGAGCCAGGGTCACGCCCTGGGCGTGGTGGCCTTGCAGGGTCAGGGCGGGGCTTTCCAGGGTCACCGAGGTGCGCGGCGCGCTCAATGGACCCGATACATTCACCGCCACCGTCGCGGATCCGGTGGGAGGCGGGTCGGACCAGGCGGAGAAGAAAGGCGCGATATCGGCCAGATCGGCCTGGAAGGCGCCATGGAGCCGTTCGGCGGCCAACTCCACTTTCAGACCTCCTTCCAGGGTCAGGAGCGGGGTGCTGGCTTGCAGATGGGTGATTTCCACCAGTTCTTGAACCCAGTCGATGGCCACGGTCGCTGCGGCGGGCAGGGAGGCCACCTGTCCGCGCCACGCCGGAGGCATGGCCATCAGCAGGGGTTCCCCGAGTTCCAGACGGGCCACCCGGAGCGGTTCCAACACGATCCGGGTCGGCACAAAACGTGACCAGACCGGCGCTGGAGGAGCGGTGGCCGGGGAGTGGTCCGGCGGGCCGGAGACGGTCGGGCTGGAGACAACCGGGGAGTGGTCCGGCGGGCCGGAGACGTTCGGGCCGGAGACAACCGGGGAGTGGTCCGGCGGGCCGGAGACGTTCGGGCTGGAGACAACCGGGGAGTGGTCCGGCGGGCCGGAGACGTTCGGGTTGGCAACGGTCGGGCTGTCCGGGAGCGGGGGACGGTGGGCCGTGATCCGTTCGGCACGGGCCTGCCTGAGCCACACGGTCCCCTGGGCCAGATGGTCCCAGGAGAGGGTCGCGCTGGCCTGCTCGATGGTCAACCATGGGCCTTGCGCATCCAGGAGTTGCCCTTTTTCCAGCCGGATCTCCCCGAACAGTTCCCCGCCGATGCCCTGGAAACGGATCCCCTCCATGGCCGGCATGCGATGGATCCGATCCAGCAACGCCTGCTGCGCCGGTTCGAAACGCCATACCACTCCTGCCGCGATCACTGCCAGGATCGGCAGTGTCAGCAGGGCCATCAGCCCCTTGAACAGGATGCGGGCCACCTTGAAACCCGGACGGGTGGATGGCGGGGCCGGAGTGGGGGCGTCGGACTTTGCAGCCGGGACAACGGGGGGCGGGGGCGGCGGTGTGGCGTTCATGTCAGAAGGCCTGTCCGATGCTCATGTAGAGTTGCCACGGGGCATCCACGTCTCCGGCGCGTTTTTTCAGGGGGGTGGCCACATCCAGACGCAATGGACCGACTGCGGTTTGATAGCGGATACCGGTTCCGGTTCCGTAAAGCAGATCCAATCCTTTGCCCGGCACGATGCCGCTGTCGGCGCGTCCCGCATCGACAAAGCCGACCACGCCGATGGTATCCGTGAGCCGGTAGCGGGCTTCGGCGCCGAAGGCCAGCAGGGATCGCCCTCCCAAAGGTTTGCCGGTCGCGTCCAGGGGGCCGGCCATCTGTTGACCATATCCGCGCAACGAGGCGCCACCTCCGGCATACAGGCGGCTGTCCACCGGGATCTGCTCCTGATCGGCCCCCAGGGTGGTGTCGATTTCCGCCCGTCCGGCCAGCACCAGCCGGGGTTGGTCGGGCCAGGTGTAGTAGCGGCTGGCCTTGTTGGTGAAGCGCAGGAAACTCACACTGGAGCCGGTCACCGCCATGTTTGGGGCGATTTCGGTGAAGAAGCGCCATCCCTGGGTGGCGTCCAGGGGATCGTTGGAGCGGTCGAGGGTGAGCGCCAGGGGCATGGAGAGGGCGCTGTAGTCGTTTTCGATGTCGGTGCTCAACTCGCGCACCTGGGAGAGACGATAGGTGAGGGTCAGGGAACCCTCTCCGCCGGGCGCGAACACCTGCCGGACCAGACCGGCCCCCAACTCCAGGGCGATGTTTTCGTAGGCCTCTTCCGTGGCCTTGTCGAGTTTGCCGGAGAATTTCAGCATCTGACCGCGTTGGGCGTAATCCGGAATGTCGAAGGTTCCGGAGAGGGTCAGGGTGCTCATGCCGATTTTGGCCTCGGTGCGCAACCGTTCCCCGGCGCCGTGGTAGTTGCGATGCTCCCAGCCTCCGTTGACCTCCATGCCTCGGTCGGTGCTGAAGCCGCCACCGGCTCTCCAGGTGCGATGTTTGCGTTCGGTCAACTCCACTTCCACGGGCCACAAGCCGCGCTGGTCGGGTTTTTCCGCCAGTCTGGGACGGACCACGCTGAACAGACCGGTGCCGGAAAAGGCCAGCCGGGTCTCTTCCAGCCGTTTGGGATGGTAGATCACGCCCCGGTTCCAGGGTACCCGACGTTTCAAGAAGGCCGAGTCCACGCTGCCGTTGCCGTTGACGTTGAGCACCACATCTCCCAGTTGGACGCGTGGACCGGTTTCGAGGTGATACCGGACCGTGATCCGGTGGATTTCCGGTTCACGAATCACCCGTCGGGAGGCCATTTTCGCTTTGGGGAAGCCTTGTTCCTGGGCCGCCTGGATCAGTGCGTTGCCCGCCTGGATGATGCGCGCGCTTTCGGCGGGATCGTCTTCGTTCAACTGGAGGGTTTTCCAGGTCGGCGGGAGAAATCGGGCCGCAGCCGGTTCGATGCGCAACGCAGGCGGGGAGAGCCGGTAGAGGGAGTGGGGACTGACCTGGAATCGCACCTCCAGCGGGGGGGATTCCCCGGTCAATTCTCCCACCACCTCCCCATCGAAATGGCCTCGGGATTTCAGCAGTTCCACCAGACGTTTCCGGTCCTGTTCCACCCGGCGGGCCAACAGAAAACGGCTGACCGGCGGGTCGTTGAGACGCTGAAAGGTGACCAGAATCTGGCGCGCGGAGCTTTCGATCTCCGGCTGTTGCTCCAGTCCGGATAGCTCGACCCGATAGTCGAGTGTTTCGTGTTCGGTTTTTTCGGTTTCATCCGCCAGGGCGATGGGGGCCGACAGGATCAAAAACCCGGAAAAAACCGCACGAAGCCATGGGGAGGTGTTCACGGCCATCGGTTTGTCGGTTTGGGGGTGGATTTCAGTCGGCCTGTCGCGCCTGTTCCAGCTCTTTTTGCAACCCTTCCCGATCGATCCACCAGTCGTCTCCGACCATCATTTCCAGCATGCGGATGATCTCGGGGATGAACAGATCCGGTTCGTCGAGCTGTTTGGCCTTGACCCAGTTCTGGAACTCTTCGTCTCCGGTGATGTTCAAGGCGCCGCAGACCATGGAGAACATCTGTTGGGTATGACCGATGGCCAACTCCTGGTCCGGATGATCCGGGGTACGGTGGATGGCCAGCAGTTGGGCCAGGGCGCAGACCGCCGGGGCCAGTTCGTGTGTCGGACCCAGAGTGTTGAGCAGATGGTACAAGGATTGAACCACTTCGATGGCTGGAGCCTGGGTTTTGAGTCCCACCCAGACCCGCTGGGCCAGCGCCTTGTAGATTTCGTTGTTCTTGTGTTTGGTGGTGAGGCGTCGGAGCAGTTCCAGCACTTCGGGCCATTGGCCCTGGCGGCTGAGTTGATCGATGGCGATGCGGTTTTCGTTCCACTCTTCGGCGGGCGTGAGGGCGGGCTTTTCATCCTCGCCTGGCGGGATGACCGGCTGAATGGAGATGATGCGGGACATGGAGGAATTCATGGTGTCACCCGTGGTTGAACGGTTAAAAAAAATCAGCTTACGGTGGCGCGGCCCCGAGGGCAAGTCATGAATGCGTCACGAGGTGAAATGGTCTGCCGTGATGCGCGTTTTGGAGCGCGTCGGGTGATGCCATGGAGGGGAAACACTCGACGGTCTTTGCAGGATGGATCCCTGGGCCATCCGGGGAGCCGGTCTCGGAGGGAGGATGGCATATGGAGATGAATTGGTGTAAATTGCAAGTTTGGGGGCAGGCATGTCTGACAGCATTTGGGTGGACGGGAGTGTCTCATGCGACGATTCGAGAAGGGTTTGCCGTTTCACGTCAGCCTGTTGACCATCTTTGTGACGGTGTTGAGCACCTTTTCCGGTCTGGTCACTTGGTACAATTACAGCGAGAACGCCGCCACCGCCACCACCGCCGCGCGCGAGCTGCTTCATGAGATGAACCAGAAAATCGTGGAGCGGTTCCAGGGCACCTATGATCCGGTGATCGCCTTGACCGAGATCCTGGCCGCCGTTCCAACCCTGTCGGTGCCGCCCACCTTCGAACAGCCTCATCCCGCCTTGGATCTGATGTTCAAGATTCTGCGTCAGCACCCGCAGATCCACTCCTTGCACATGGTGCATGACAACGGCGATTTTCTGGAGTTGGCCAACCTGAAGGAATATCCGGATTTTCTGCGTTCCTTGCAGGCTCCGGAGGCCACCGCCTTCGGGATGCTGATCCTCCAGGGGGCCAACGGGGAGAACTCCGCCCGTCAGCAGTGGCGATTCCTGAACGCCGATCACTTGGAGATCGGCGCGGGTCCGGTGGAAAACAGCCGGTTCGACCCCCGCACCCGTCCCGGCTTCATTCCGGCGCAGGATCCCACCCCTCTGAAGATTTCCCGACTCTATGTCCACCATGCCATCAACAAACCCGGCATCACCGTTTCCCGACGGTTTCAGGGGGGAGAGGGCCATGGGGTGATCGGGGTCAATCTGACCATGAGCCGCATCTCCTTGTTCCTGAGAGAGCAGAATTTCCGGCCATCCAGTCAATTGATCCTGTTCGACAACGACGGGGATCTGATCGCCCATCCCGACGAAACCCGCTCGGTGCGGGTGGAACGGGATCCGGTCAGCGGCGTTCCGATGCCGGTGATCGCCTCGGTGGCGGATCTGGGCGATCCGGTGCTCGATGCCCTGATGTACAATCGGCAGCAGGATGGACAGTGGCAAAACAGCATCATTTTCGAGGTGCAGGGCCAGACCTACATCGGCCAGATCACCCCGGTGGCCGCCCGCTACGCCAAAGGCACCTGGATCGCCATCACCGTTCCGCTGGATGAATTTCTGGGGCCCATCGCCCAAACCGGCATGCGCAGTCTGTTGTTTGGGTTGTTCGCGTTGCTGATCACCATTCCCATCGTGGTGTTCATTGCGGTGGGCATCACCCGCGCCTTGCGCCAGTTGGCGGCGGAAACCGTACTGATCCGTAAATTCCAGTTGTCCGGTCCGGTGCAGATCCGTTCGTCGGTGCAGGAGATCCGGCAGTTGACCGCATCCATCGGCGCCATGAAAGTGGCCCTGAACACCTTCGGACAGTATGTCCCCAAGGCCCTGGTGCGGCAATTGATCGAAACCGGCGAGGCCATGGGGCTGGAAGGGGAACGTCGCGCCTTGACCCTGATGTTCACCGATGTGGCGGATTTCACCACCATGGCCGAAACCATGCCCCCGGAACAACTGACCCGCACGGTTTCGGAATATTTCGGACATCTCGGGGAGGCCATCCACGCATACGGCGGCACCATCGACAAGTACATCGGCGACAGCATCATGGCCTTCTGGAATGCGCCGGTGCGTCTGGAGGAGCATGCCCGCATGGCCTGTCTGGGGGCCTTGTACGCTCTGGTGGCCAACGAGCGTCTCAACCGGGTCTGGAGCGGGCAGGGGAAGCCGATCCTGCTCACCCGCTTCGGCTTGCATACCGGAGACGCCATCATCGGCAACATCGGCTCCGAAGATCGCATGGACTACACCGCCATGGGGGGTACCGTGAACCTTTCCTCGCGTATCGAGGGGATGAACAAGTTCTACGGCACGCGCATCCTGGTGAGCGACGCCGTGGTGGAACAGGCCGGAAGCGGTTTTGTCTTTCGTCCCGTGGATACGGTGATTCCCAAGGGGGCGACCCTGCCTTTGACCCTGTTCGAGCTGATGGGGCTGGAGGAGGGACCGGACGAGGTGCGGGTGGGGCCTGAACAGCGGCAGGAGTTGCATCGCTGGTTGTCGATCCACGATCACTATCGGCATCGGCGCTGGCAGGAGGCCCTGGAAGGGTGCGAAAGCCTGTTGGCGTTGCTGCCGGGCCATCGGTTGGCCACTTTGTATCGGCAGCGCTGTCAGGAGTTTTTGCGCGTTCCCCCGCCCGACGCCTGGAATGGCGCCCAGGCGTTTGCGATCAAATGAAGCGGATGATCACCCGGATCCGGTTTGACTTCGGCGAGATCAGGTGATCAAGGCCACGCCCTTGATTTGCGCCCATACCCGGCGGTGGGGTTCGAGTTTCAAGGCGGCGGCGGAACGTCGGGTGATCCGCGCCACCAGCGGTGTGCCGTTGGCGTCGAGGCCTACCAGACAGTGGGCCGGATGGGTGTCTTCCCCCAGACCCGTCACCACCCCCGACACGGTGTTGATGATGCTGGTGCCGGTGACGCAGCGCAAGGCCAGACTCACATCCCG
This sequence comes from Magnetococcales bacterium, assembly GCA_015231375.1. Classification (GTDB taxonomy): domain Bacteria; phylum Pseudomonadota; class Magnetococcia; order Magnetococcales; family Magnetaquicoccaceae; genus Magnetaquiglobus. The sequence continues at coordinate 9,685 of JADGBT010000041.1, forward strand.
GGCCAGAATGCGTACCCGTACCGCGTGACCGACAGGCAGCCCCTTGTCCCGCACCCACAGCGTCCCCCCCGAAAAGGCCACCTGGGCCAGATGCCATTGCGGATCCCGCTGCACCACCCGCGCCTCCAGCACCACCCCCGCCTCCTCTCCCAGACGGATGGGCAGATCCAGCCGGGCGAGCATCTCCGTCAACGCTCCTGCCCCCACCACCCGTCCGGCCTCCAGCACCACCAGATGATCGGCGAGTCGGGCCACTTCGTCCGGGGAGTGGCTCACGTAAAGCATCGGGATGGACAATTCGGCGTGCAGTTGTTCCAGGTAGGGCAGGATTTCGTTTTTGCGTTCCTGATCCAGGGCGGCCAGGGGTTCATCCATCAACAGGATGCGGGGTCGGGTCAACAGGGCGCGGGCCATGGCGACCCGTTGCCGCTCTCCCCCCGAAAGACGTTCCGTTCCGCGTTCCAGCAACGGTTCGATACCCAGCAAGGCGATGATGGCCTCGAAATGGCTCGCGTCCCCCCCGCCGACGCGACGCCTGCCGTACTCCAGATTGCCCCGCACGGAAAGATGGGGAAACAGACTCGCCTCCTGAAAGACATAACCCAAAGGACGCCGGTGGGTCGGCAGAAACAGTTGCTGTTCCTGCCACACCTCGCCGTTGACCACCAGTCGTCCCCCTTCCACCCGTTCCAGACCGGCGATGGCGCGTAGCAGGGTGGTTTTGCCCGAGCCGGAGCGTCCGAACAGTGCGGTCACCCCTTTGCCGGGGCATTGCAGATCGACCTCCAGCGAGAAACCGGGCCAGGAGAGGGAAAAACGCGCCTCGATGGTCATGATCGTCGCGCCGGGCGTTGGCTCTGGAGCGCCAGCAGCACCACAAAGGCAAAGACCACCATACCCCCCGACAGCCAGTGGGCATGGCTGTACTCCATCGCCTCGACGTGGGAATAGATCTGCACCGAGACCACCCGGGTCACGCCGGGAATGTTGCCTCCCATCATCAGCACCACGCCGAACTCGCCCACGGTATGGGCAAATCCCAGAATGGCCGCGCTCAGGAATCCGGGTCGCGCCAGGGGAATGGCCACGGTGAAGAAGGTATCCAGCGGCGAGGCCCGCAGGGTGGCGGCCACCTCCAGGGGGCGGTGGCCCATGGTCTCGAAGGCGTTCTGGATCGGTTGCACGACAAACGGCAGGGAGTAAAGAAATGAGGCCAGCACCAGTCCCGGAAAGGTGAAAGGCAACAATCCCAACCCCAATGCCTGGGTCAGACGTCCGATCGGACCCTCCGGTCCCATGGTGATCAGCAGATAAAAACCCAGCACCGTGGGCGGCAGCACCAGCGGCAGGGCGACCAGTGCGCCCACGGTTCTTTTCCAGCGGGAGTGGGTGCGGGCCAGCCACCACGCCAACGGCGTGCCGAACAGCAGCAGCAGCAGCGTGGTGACGGTGGCCAGTTCCAGGGTCAGCCGGATGGCAGCCAGATCGGCGGAATCGGGCATGGCTGTGGTTTTTTTCTTAAAGGGTATAACCGAAGGAGAGGATCACGGTTTTGGCCGGGTCGCTTTTGAGATGGTCCATCCAGGCCCGGGCGGCGGCGTTGGTCTTGCCCTTGTCGAGCAGCACCGCGTCCTGACGGATCGGTTGGTGGAGAGGGGCCGGAACGATCCAGGCCGAGCCGTCGGTTATTTTGCCCGCTTTCATCACCTGGGACAAGGCCACAAATCCCACCTCCGCGTTGCCGGAGGCCACGAACTGATGGGCCTGGGCAATGTTTTCGGCCTGAACGAACTTGGATTGCACGGATTCCAGATATTTCAGAGCGGCGAGGGTCTCCAGGGCGGCGATGCCGTAGGGGGCCAGTTTCGGATCGGCGATGGCCAGATGGGTGAAAGCGCCGGTTTTCAGGACAGAGCCGCTGTCGTCCACCACCCCCGGTTTTGATGACCACAGCACCAGTTGGCCGATGGCATAGGTGAAGCGACTGCCTGTCACCGCGTCTCCTTCTTGTTCCAGCCTGGCCGGGGTCGTGGTATCGGCGGCCAGCAGCACCTCGAAGGGGGCGCCGTTTTTGATCTGGGCATGGAATTTCCCGGTCGCCCCAAAAGAGAGGATGGCTTTGTGTCCGGTCTTTTTTTCGAAGTCTGCCGCGATCTGTTTGGCGGGCGCGGTAAAATTGGCCGCCACCGCCACCTGGACCTCCCCGGCCAACGCGGAACCGGACCACAGGAGCGCGATCGACAGGACAGGTGCGCTGGTTTTCATGGGGACAGGTCTCCTGCTGGCGTGGTTGGATCCGATGGTGTGGGGCGGGAGTGGATGGTGACTTTGTGGGTATGTGTTATCACCCGTTTATATAACGCTATCCAAACGAAGGTGTCAATACGTTCATGTGGGGGAATGGTCGTGTTCTTTTGGGGAGGGACAGAGGCTGAAAAAAAAGGGTCAGGCAATCTCTCGCCTGACCCTTTTGGGATTGGTATTGGTCGGGGTGGCGAGATTCGAACTCACGACCCCAGCGACCCGAACGCTGTGCTCTACCAGACTGAGCCACACCCCGATAAACCAACCAATCCAGACAGTATACTACCGATGACTCAACCGAGTCAATAGCTGCGTTCCACGGAAAAATCGGCCAGCATGGCCATGGCTTCCCGTTCCGGGGTGTCGGGCAGGCCGGCCAGTTGGGCTTTGGCCTCGGCGGCGAAGGTTTTGGCCTGTTGCATGGCGTAATCCAGGGAACCCCGTTCCCGCACCAGTTGAATGGCGTGGCGCAAGGCCCCTTCCGGGAACTCCTTGCGTTCCAGACAGGCGGACCAGAAGAGCCGTTCCTCCGCGCTGCCGTGGCGATAGGCGTGGATCACCGGCAGGGTGATCTTGCCATCCTGGAAGTCATCGCCCACGCTTTTGCCCAGCACCTCGTTGGTGGCCGAATAGTCCAGGGCGTCGTCCACCACCTGATAGGCTTTGCCCAGCAGCATGCCGTAGAGGGCCAGGGCCTGTTCTTCGGCGGGGGAGCGGTGGTTGAGCACGGCTCCGATCTGGGCGGCGGCGGCGAACAGGGTGGCGGTTTTGCGTTGCACCACCTCCAGATAGTGGGCCTCGCTGGTGGCCAGATCGTTGGTGGCCACCAGTTGCATCACCTCGCCTTCGGAGATGACCGCGCAGGCGTCGGCGATGATGCGCAATACCTTCAGGTCACCGTGGGCGACCAGAATCTGAAACGAACGGGAAAACAGATAATCTCCCACCAGCACCGGAGCCTTGCTGCCCCAGACCGAATTGGCCGTGGCCCGTCCCCGGCGGGTGTTGGATTTGTCCACCACGTCGTCGTGCAGCAAGGTGGCGGTGTGGATGAACTCCACCACGGCGGCCAGCAGGGCGTCGTCGTCTCCGGCATATCCGAACAGACGGGCGCTCAGCAGGGTCAGCACTGGACGAAGACGCTTGCCTCCGCTTTCGATGATGTGCGCTCCCATCTTCGGGATCAACGCCACCTGGGAGTTCAACTGTTCCAGAATGATCGCGTTGGTCCGCTCCAGATCCGGTCCGATCAGTTCACCCAGGCGTTTCAGGACCGGCGGTAGATTGGATTGGGATGGCGGTTTCATGGCTGGCTTTTCAATGGATCAAGCGCGATAATGATCTTTGCCGGGTTCGGACCTGCGCGCAGCCGACCTGGCAGAAAGGTGGAAAACTGGTTGCACACAATAGAATCGCAAGACGGAAACCGTCAAGTGTTCTCGACCGTTCGGCAGGCGGTTTTTGGCAAAAAAGCTGGTCAATGGGGATATCTTCATCTTGAAACTTGATCTGTGGCAATTTCCCGGCACCCGCCTGCGTCTGGCCTCGGCCTCGGAACGACGTCTGACGCTGTTGCGACAGATCGGTCTGGATCCCGAGGTGTGGCCGCCCCATGTGGATGAATCGGTGCGTGCTGGCGAGGATCCTGCCGCCTATGTGGCCCGCATGGCCCTGACCAAGGCCCGCGCCGCATTGGAGTCGGGAGTGGATCTGGTGGTGGGGGCGGATACCGCCGTGGTGTGCGATCTGGAGATCCTGGGCAAACCCTCCGGACCCGAAGAGGCGGCCCGGATGCTCGCCCGTCTGGGGGGACGGGACCACTGCGTGATGACCGGAGTCGCGGTCTGTTCTCCTGCCGAACCTGCGGGCCGGGTGCGGGTGGTGGAGACAATGGTGCGCTTCAAGAGTTTGACTCCAGAAGAAATTCATGCCTACGTCGCCACCGGCGAACCCCTCGACAAGGCGGGCGCGTATGGGATTCAGGGGGTCGGCGCTTTTCTGGTTGCGCGGGTGGAAGGATCGTATTCCGGCGTGGTGGGGTTGCCCATCTTTGAAACCCTGGAATTGTTGCGGAATTTTGGGTTGACATTTTCTGGTCCAGAGTGATAATAAGCAGTTTCCGATCGTCTTACGGACAATCCGGGGACTTTAGCGATGGCGTGCGGCACAGAACGGCACCAAGAGAGAATAAGGAGTGGTTGACATGTATGCAGTGGTCCGCACAGGCGGAAAACAATATAAAGTGGCGGTCAATGATGTCGTGCGCGTCGAAAAACTGCCCGGGGAAGAGGGCGAATCGGTGCAACTGACCGATGTGCTGCTCGTGGCGGACGAAGGCAGCCTCAAGACCGGAAATGAAACCTCCGGCAGCCAGGTGACCGGCACCATCTTGCGCCAGTTCAAGGACAAGAAGGTTCTGGTTTTCAAAAAGAAACGGCGCAAGAATTATCGTCGTGCCCATGGCCATCGGCAGCAGTTGACCGAACTGCGCGTCACCGGCATCACGGCGTAATTATCCCTTGGTTTGTTTTGACCCGCGCCCCGCCTTCGCGGTCGGGTGCCACGGTCCTTCAAGTTCTTGAAAAGTCGGGAGACGACTCATGGCACACAAAAAAGCGGGCGGCAGTACCCGTAACGGACGCGACTCCATTGGACGCCGGCTGGGCGTCAAGCGCTATGGCGGACAAAAAGTCATACCGGGCAACATCCTCATCCGTCAACGCGGCTCCGAAGTCTATCCGGGCGAAGGCGTCGGCATGGGGCGTGACTTCACCCTGTTCGCCCTGGTGGAAGGGGTCGTGGCCTTTGGCGAACGGAACAACCGTCGCTACATCCACGTCGTGGCCGCCTGATCAATCCGCTCGTGTAAGCCGGATCCTCCTCAACGGGGTCCGGCTTACACGCGAAACCCGGAATCCGCTGAGGAAGTCGAGCTGACGCATGCGCTTTCTGGATGAGGTCAAGATTTTCGTTCGCTCCGGCGATGGCGGCAGTGGTTCCGCCTCGTTCCGTCGGGAAAAATATGTTCCGCTCGGCGGCCCGGACGGCGGCGACGGCGGTCGCGGCGGGGATGTGATCCTCGTGGCCGACCCCCATCTCAATACCCTGATCGATTTCCGCTATCAGCAGCATTTCAAGGCCAAACGCGGTGTCCACGGCATGGGCAAGTGCCGTACCGGCGCGGCGGCCTCCAACCTCGAAATCCGCGTGCCCGTGGGCACCGTGGCCCGTGACGACGCCGATGGCTCGATCCTGTGCGACCTGTGGCAGGCCGGGCAGCAGTTCGTCATCGCTCCGGGCGGTCGGGGTGGATTGGGCAATACCCATTTCAAGACTTCCGTCAATCGCGCCCCCCGATATTTCCAACCCGGTGAACCCGGCGTGGAACGCTGGATCTGGCTGGAATTGAAACTCCTGGCCGATGTGGGACTGACCGGCATGCCCAACGCGGGCAAATCCACGCTGCTTTCCAAGGTCTCCGCCGCCCGTCCCAAGATCGCCGACTATCCGTTCACCACCCTGGTGCCCAATCTGGGCGTGGTGCGCTCCGGTGATGCGGATGGCTTCGTCATGGCCGATATCCCCGGATTGGTGGAAGGGGCCGAGGCGGGCAAAGGACTGGGACGCGCCTTCTTGAAACATGTCGAGCGCTGTCCGCTGCTGCTGCATCTGGTGGACGCCTCCCCCATGGCCGAAGGCAAGCCCCTGGCCCGTTACCGCCTGATCGAACAGGAACTGTCCGCCTATTCGCCCGCCCTGGCCGCCAAGCCCCGCTGGGCTGTGTTGACCAAATGCGATCTGCTGGACCTGGATGCGCGCGAGAAGATTTTCAAGAAATTTCGCAAACGGCTGAAAGGGGAGGTCGAGCAGATCTTCTGGATTTCGGCGGTCACCGGAGAAGGGATTGAGGCGTTGATCCACGCCCTCGCCAAGCGGGTGCGCGACGCCCGGACCGAACGGGAACCGGACCGCTATTACGCCCCCCTCGACGACGCCCCCACCAAGGCAGGCCGGAACAGCGAGCGTCACGGGTTGGAGGAAGACGATCGGGATGAGGATGGAGACGAGGATGGCGTCGAGTGCGTCTGGGCTCGATGAGCCGATGGAACGCCTGCACCGGGAGTGGCGTGAGGTGGTCCAGGCCCGGCGCATCGTGGTCAAGATCGGTTCCAACCTCCTGACCGGCGGCGGCGAGGGACTGCGGCCCGACTGGATCGCGGCCCGGGCCCAGGAGATCGTCGCGCTCATGGCCACCGGACGCCGGGTGGTGGTGGTCACCTCCGGGGCCGTGGCGGCGGGTCGCCCCTTGCTCAAACTCAACCGTCCGCTGGCTTCGGTGCAGGAAAAACAGGCCGCCGCCGCCGCCGGACAGGGGGTGTTGATGCGCCACTACGAAGAGGCGTTCGATACCCTGGGGGTCCATGTGGCCCAGGCCCTGCTCACCCGCGATGATGTGGAAAACCGGCAGCGCTACCTCAACGCCCGCGACACCCTGAAAACCCTGCTGGAACTCGGATTGGTCCCCATCGTCAACGAAAACGACACGGTGATGACCGATCAGTTGAAGTTTGGCGACAACGATACCCTTTCGGCCAACGTGGCCGATCTGGTGGACGCGGATCTGCTGATTCTGCTTTCCGACATCGATGGACTCTACGACAGCAATCCCCGCATCGACCCTTCCGCCCGGTTCATCCCTCTGGTGGAGCGGGTCACCCCCGAAATCGAATCCATGGCCGGTGGCGTCGGCTCGCTGGTGGGAAAGGGTGGCATGGCCACCAAGATCAAGGCCGCCCGCATGGCCGCCCGCAGCGGTTGCCGCATGGTTCTGACCAGCGGTTTCCGGAAAGATCCCATCTCCGAGGTGTTTGCCGCGACTCCGGTGGGTACCTTGTTTCTGGGCCTGGAGAATCCGCTGCCCGCCCGCAAACGCTGGATCGTCAACGCCCGCGTGGGGCGGGGGGAGATTCTGCTCGACGCCGGGGCTTCGGCGGCTTTGCTCCAGGGCAAAAGCCTGCTGGCCAAGGGAATCACCGATGTGTTGGGGGATTTCAGCCGTGGCGCGGTGGTCCATTGCCAGTCGCCGGATGGTCAGCAGGTGGCCAAGGGGATCGTCAATTACAACAGCGGTGATCTCGCCTGCATCGCCGGACGCCACAGCCGACAGTTCGAGGGGGTTTTGGGATATCTCGGGGCCGAGGAGGTGATCCATCGGGACAACCTGGTCCTGACACGGGAGTTGCGGGTCTCCGCCTCCATCCAACAGGAGTGAAACGAGCATGATCGATACCCACGGGATGATGGAACGGATCGGCCAAAAGGCCCGCGCGGCAGCCCGTATCCTGGCGGCCATCGACGGCAAGGCCAGGAATCTCGCCCTGGCCCGCATGGCCGAACAACTGCTGGCCGACCGGGAGGCGTTGCAGGCCGCCAATGCCCTGGATCTGGCTGCAGCCCAGGCCAATGGCTTGCAACCGGCCATGATCGACCGCTTGCGCCTCACCGATCAGGGGATCCAGGCCATGGCCGACGGGGTGCGGGAAGTGGCCGCGCTGCCGGATCCGGTGGGGGAGATCACCGAGATGAAACCTCGACCCAATGGCATGCTGGTGGGGCGGATGCGGGTTCCTTTGGGGGTGATCGGCATCATCTACGAGTCCCGTCCCAACGTCACCGCCGACGCGGCCGCGTTGTGCGTCAAGTCGGGCAACGCCGTGATCCTGCGGGGCGGCTCGGAGGCGATTCATTCCAATCGCGCCATCGCCCAGCGTCTGGCCCTGGGATTGAGCGCCGCCGGCTTGCCCGCCGACGCGGTGCAGTTCATCGACACCACCGACCGGGCCGCTGTGGGGGCGTTGCTCCAGTGCGATCGGCATGTGGACATCATCATCCCCCGGGGGGGCAAGGGGTTGATCCGGCGTGTCATGGAGGAGTCCCGCATCCCGGTGATCAAACATCTGGATGGCATCTGTCACACCTACGTGGACCGCTACGCCGATCTGGAGATGGCCGAGGCGTTGACCTTCAATGGCAAGATGCAGCGGACCGGCGTGTGCAACGCCACCGAGACCTTGTTGGTGCATCAGGCCGTGGCCGCAGAATTTCTGCCCCGGGTTTGTCGGCTGTTGAGCGAGGCCGGATGTGAGCTGCGGGGCTGTGATCAGACCCGTGCCCTGGTGGGGGAGTCTGCCCCGGTGGCGCCGGTGGGTGCGGAAGATTACGATACCGAATATCTGGACGCGATCCTCGCCATCCGCGTGGTCGCCACCCTGGACGAGGCCTTGACCCACATTGAGACCCACTCCTCTCGTCATACTGAAACCATCGTCACCCGGGATCACCCCCGCGCCATGCGGTTCTTGCGGGAGGTGGACTCCTCGGCGGTCATGGTCAACGCCTCCACCCGTTTCAACGACGGCTTCCAGTTCGGCCTCGGCGCGGAAATGGGCATCTCCACCGACAAGCTGCATGTTCGGGGTCCAGTGGGGCTGGAAGGGTTGACCTGTCTGAAATACATCGTGCTCGGGGACGGTCAATTGCGCCAATGACCCTGAAAACGGGTCTGTTGGGCGGCGCGTTCAATCCGCCCCATTACGGTCATCTGCGCCCGGCCCGGGAGGCCATGGAGGCGTTGGGATTGGACCGCGTGGTCCTGATTCCCACCGGGGTCCATCCCTTCAAGGGACCGGAGATCCTGGCTCCGGTGGCTCACCGGTTGGCCATGGTGCGGCTGGCCTTGGCCGATTGGGAGGATTTTGACGTGTGGGAGATCGAGGCCGTCTCCCCGCAGGTTTCGTATACGGTCGAAACCCTGGCCGCCTGGCATCGTCATTTTCCGGATGAGGAGCCTGTGTTGTTGATCGGGGCCGATATTCCCCGCGAATTGCATCTGTGGCGGCAGTGGTGGCGTTTGATCGAACGGGCTCATGTCTGTCTCATGACCCGTCCCGGATTTTCCCTGCTCCCGGATCCGGAGCGCCCGGCTTTGGACTATCTGGAGCGGTTCCGGGTGGCTACGGCGTCGGATCTGGATCGACAACGGCTGGGTCGTTATGGATTTTTTTCATTGCCGGTCACCCAGTTCGACATCGCCTCCACGGAGCTGCGGCGGCGACTGCGAACCGGCGAAAACCTGCGTTCCCTGACCCCGGATGCGGTGATCGAACACGCGCGTGCCCATGGGCTTTATGGCTGCGGCGTGGATTCCCCTTCAACCCTTGGAGTGAACTTTAAGTGACGAAAAAACCCGAGATCGCGGCCCTGGCTGCCGACCTGGTAAAACGGCTGGATGACAAAAAAGGCCAGGATGTGGTGCTGGTGGACTTGGCGGGACGTTCCGGATTCGCGGATTTTTTCGTGATTGTCACCGGTACCTCCTCCACCCATGTCTCCACCTTGTCCAACGAGGTGCTGCTGTACGCCCATGAGAAGAAAATCCATGTGCGCGGCATCGAGGGATTGACCGAAAGCGCACCCTGGGTGCTGGTGGATCTGGGGGATGTCTTGGTGCATGTCTTCTTGAAGGAGGTGCGGGAGTTTTACAACCTGGAGAAACTGTGGAGTCCCCAGGCCCGTCTCGCGCGCGAAGACAGGCCTGAAGACCCGGAAACGGATGCGGACATGGATGCGGACATGGATGCGGAAACGGATTGGGAAACGGATTCGGACATGGATTCGGACATGGATTCGGACATGGATTCGGACATGGATGCGGAAACGGATGCGGAAACGGATGCGGAAACGGATTCGGAAACAAAACCGGAAAAGCGGAAAGACAAAGGCAAAGGCAAGGACAAAGATAAAATCAAGGACAAAGACAAAGGGAAGGACAGCAAGGATCGTCCCTCTCCGGTCAAGACATGAAAATCACCCTCCTGGCCGTGGGGCGCGTTATGCCGCCCCCGATCCGGGAGTTGGTGGAGGAGTATCGGGAGCGGTTGAATCACTTTGTCCCGGCGCGGGTCGAAAGCGTGGCCGAAGAGAAACGTGACAAGGGTGTTACCTCCCGTCAGGCCATGGAGCGGGAGGGACAACGCCTGCTGGCCCGCATTCCTCCCGGCGCGCTGGTGGTGGCTTTGGACGCTTCGGGTCGGACGCTCTCCTCCCCGGAGCTGTCCCGCCAGATGGATCGTTGGTTGCAGGATGCCTGTTCCGAGCTGGTCCTGCTCATCGGCGGACCGGATGGGTTGGACCCGGCGGTCAAATCTTCTGCCGCGTTCACCCTCTCCTTCGGACCCATGACCTATCCCCACATGCTGGTCCGGGTGTTGATCCTGGAACAACTGTACCGTGCCATGACCCTTCTGCGGGGGGTGCCGTATCACCGGTAGAGCCTGGTCTGGTGCCTGCGGACCACCGATTCCGGAAAAGGAGATCCGATTGCTCCATGAATGTCCATGATCTGGGTTACACCAAACTGTTTTCCCATCCGCGCATGGTCGAGGATCTCGTCTCCGGTTTTGTCCACGAGGAGTGGGTGACAGGGCTGGATTTCGCCACGCTGGAAAAGGTCAATCCGGTCTACGTGACCGATGATTTCCGCAAGCGGATCGATGATCTGGTCTGGAAGATTCAATGGCGCGACCACGCCCGATGGCTCTATCTCTATCTGATCCTGGAGCCGCAATCCACGGTGGATGACATCATGGCGGTGCGCAATGATTTGTACACCATGCTGTTCTATCAGGATTTGCGTCAGTCCGGCCGGATCGGGGTCGGTCAGAAATTTCCCCCTGTGTTGGTCATTGTGTTGTATAATGGCAAACAACGCTGGACTGCGGCCATGGACGTGGCGGACCTGATCGAAGAGTATCCTCCCGGCATGGAGCGCTATCGCCCCAGCATGCGTTATCTGCTGGTGAACGCGCAGCAGACGCCGGAAGCGGTGTCGCAACCCATGGGTAACGTGGTGGCGGCCTTGTTCCGTCTGGAAAGAAGCCGTCATATCGAAGATGTCAAGCGGGTGATTGTGGAGCTGGATGCGTGGTTGCGCGCCCCGGAACAAAAGGAACTGCGCCGCGCTTTCACCTTGTGGTTGAACCGGATCCTGCTGCCGAGAATGGCCAAACAGCATCATGCGGTTGCGGAAGTGATCCCCGAGATGAACGATTTGATGGAGGTGCATACCATGTTGGCGGAATCCGTGGATGAATGGGTCAGGGAGTGGAAACGGGAAGGGCATCTGGCCGGGTTGATGGAAGGCCGTCAGGAGGGCCGTCAGGAGGGCCGTCAGGAGGGTCGTCAGGAGGGAATTCTCGAAGGCTTGCAGGAAGGTCTGCGGGAAGGGGAACGCGCCATTGTGTTGTGTGTGTTGACCGCCCGTTTTGGTGCGGTGCCGGAGTCGATCCGCGCCCGGGTCAAGGAGGCGGACACTACCCTCCTGGAGCGTTGGACTCCGCGTATCCTGACAGCCCAGTCGATTGAGGATGTGTTTCTGGACTGAGCGGTCGCAGTCGCCTGGGGTGCGGGGCGGAAGGAAAAGGAGTGGTCAGAGGGGGTGCCGGTTTTTGGGGTGATCCCATGACCATCCTGTTGGCTTTGTGCGGGATGTCTACTGTTTGTAGTGGACCGCCAATGGATCATCCGGGGTGACGATGCGACCCAGACCGATCACGCCGGAACCTTCGATGGGCAGTTCGTCGCGGTGAACGAAGGTCTGTTGACCTTTGGCGTTCATCACATAGGTTCCGTTGGTGCTTTGGTCCACGAGATAGATCTTGCCGCGACGGTATTCGACCCGGGAGTGGACCCGGGAGGACATGTTGTCCGGCACCACGAAGGTGTTGGTGGAGCCGCGACCGAAGCTGACCACGGACTGGGTTTCGCTGAGGATGACTTTTTCGTCGTTGAAGGAGACCACCATCGAGGGGGTGGTCTTGGGCGCGACGATGGCGGGAGAGAGTCCTCCCATGACCGTGAGTTCCTCCTCTTCGCCCCAGGTCAGTTCCACGATTTGGATCGGTTTGGATTTGCCTTTGACCGTGGTGGTGATCAGCATCCGGCTGTCCATGCGCAGATGGGGACTCATGACCTCCAGGGTGTCGCCGGTGGTGATGATCTGATCCCCTTTGGCCTGGGCGGCCATGCGCGCGGCCAGATTGACCGCGTCGCCGAAGACATCGTTGTTCTCCTTGATGACATCCCCGAAATGGAAGCCAACGCGAATTTTGAGGGCGGTGCCCCAGCGAATCGCCTGGGCGGCCACGTCTTCTTGCATTTGGACCGAGGCTTCGGCGGCGGCGTCGGCGCTGGGGAAGGTACACATGACCTCGTCGCCGATGGTCTTGACCACCTGACCGCCATGGGATTTCGTGATGCCTCCGAGCAGTTCGATGCAGCGGGAGGTGATTTCGCGGGCTTTGGCGTCGCCGATGGTTTCATAGAGTTTGGTGCTGCCCGCGATGTCGGCGAACATAATGGCCAACTTGGCGTTTTCTCTCATGAGAGGCCTCTTCGATTCTTGACGTCTTGTTGTCTGGAAAGGATCACGAAAAACAACCCAGAATGACGGTGATATTGTCCTTGCCGCCCGCCTGTTTGGCCAGTTCGATCAGGTGTTGACAGGCGTCGTCGAGGTTGTTTTCGTTGGTCTGGTTCAGTACGTTTTTGATTTTTTCTTGTGTGATCATGCCGCTCAATCCATCCGAGCACAGCAGGGCGATGTCTCCGGGTGCGACATCCTGGAATGCGACATCCGGAGTCACGAAGTTGGAGGGGCCCATGGCCTGCAGCAGGATGTTTTGTGCCGGCGGGTGTCCACGGGAGCCGAAGTTGACCCATTGTTGATACATGGAGTGGTCCTGGGTCACCAGATTCAGCAGACCTTTGCTGAAGAGGTAGAGCCGACTGTCGCCCACATGGAACACCACGGGCCGTTCGCTGTATTCGGGCAGCCACAGGCCCACCAGGGTGGAGCCCATGCCCATGCCGTCCGGGTAGCCACGGGAGACGTTGGCGCCGTTGACAGCGGCGTTGGCCCGATTGATGGCCGACTGCACCACGCTCAGAATCGGATTGGGGGCGTCATCCACCGTGGGTTCGTCCTGGAAGGCTCCCATCCTGGAACCCGTGAAGGCTGCCGCGTCGGGTTTGGCGGTGCCGGGTTTCAGGCGTGGGGTGGTGTGGCCCGGATCGGAGCGTGGAAACTGGATCAAGGTGTTGCGGATCGATTCCACCACCAGTTTGCTGGCCACTTCACCGGCGTCGTGGCCTCCCATGCCGTCGGCCACGATGAGCAGACCGATTTGGTCATCGACCAGAAAGGAATCCTCGTTGAGTGTTCGAACGCGCCCGACGTCGCTATGCGCGGCAACCAGCAGTCGATTCCCGATACGTTGCACCATGTCTGATTTTTTCCTGTCGCGCGACATGACCGGTCTTTTAAGCGTCGCGTTTGGTTCTCAAGTGGGCGATTTTTTGGAGACGCCTTGCGGGCGGACGAAAAATCGCTTCATAATTTCGGGATTCTGTTTAAAACCATCCTGACCGTTGGAGTGAATCCCCACCCATGCCGACCACTTCGCTTGTCCATCGTCCCCGGCGACTTCGTCGCACGCCATCCATCAGGCGTCTTGTGCGTGAGACCCGACTGGCCCCGGAAGATCTGGTATTGCCGTTGTTCATCGTTCCCGGCGAGGGGGTGCGCAGGCCGGTCTCCTCGATGCCCGGAGTGGCGCAACTGTCCATCGACGAGGCTTTGCCGGTGGCGCGGGAGGCGTTGGATCTGGGACTTGGGGGAATTATCCTGTTCGGCATCCCAAAAATCAAGGATTCCATGGGCTCGGATGCCCTGGATGCGCAAGGAATCGTGCAAAGAGCCATTCGCGCCCTCAAACAGGCGCTTCCCGACCTCTGGATGATCGCCGATACCTGTCTGTGCGAGTATACGGATCATGCCCATTGCGGTGTCATCCGCGATCAGGAGGTGGACAACGATGCCACCCTGGAGCTGTTGGGACAGGCTGCGGTCTCTTATGCCGACGCGGGGGTGGACATGGTGGCCCCTTCCGGCATGATGGATGGCATGGTGGCGGCCATTCGTCACGCGCTGGATGGAGCGGGTCATACCAGGGTGCCGATTCTCTCCTACGCGGTCAAATACGCCTCGGCCTATTATGGTCCGTTTCGCGACGCCGCCGAAAACACTCCCGCCTTCGGGGATCGGCGCGCCTACCAGATGGATCCGGCCAACCGGCGCGAGGCCCTGCGCGAGGCGGCTTACGATGTGGAACAGGGGGCGGATTGGCTCATGGTCAAGCCCGGACTGGCCTACATGGATATTCTGCGCGAGCTGCGGGATCGTTTCGAACTGCCTTTGGCGGTCTACAATGTCAGCGGGGAGTACGCCATGATCAAGGCCGCAGCCGCCCACGGCTGGATCGACGAACCCCGCGTGGTGCTGGAGACCTTGACCGGTTTCAAGCGCGCGGGAGCGGACATGATTCTCACCTATCACGCCCTGGATGCCGCCCGTTGGATGAAACAGCCATGAACATGCCCTCCACGACCGATCGTCCGACCCCGGTACGCGCTCTGGGACTGCTTTCCGGCGGGCTGGACAGCACCCTGGCCGCCCGTCTGCTCATGGATCAGGGCATCGAGGTCGAGTGCGTCAATTTTCACACCGGGTTTTGCATCCAGTCTCATACCGGGGCGATGCGCAATCCCAAGCCGGGCGCGCCGCCTCCCAGGCATGACGCCCTGCACGCGGCGGGCAATCTGGGCATTCGGCTGCATCTGGTGGACATCGCCGAAGACTATGTGCGCATCGTCACCGATCCCAAGCACGGGTATGGCAAGAATCTCAATCCCTGTCTGGATTGCAAGATCTTCATGGTGCAAAAAGCCTTCGAGATGATGCAGACCATGGGGTTTCATTTTCTGTTCACCGGCGAGGTGTTGGGACAGCGGCCCATGAGCCAGCGTCGCGACACTTTTCCGGTCATCGACCGGGAATCCGGAGCCGGCGGATGGCTGCTCCGGCCTCTGACCGCGTTGCGCATGCCTTTGACCGAGCCGGAAAAACGCGGATGGGTGGATCGCGACCGGTTGATGGGCTTTTCCGGTCGCAACCGCAAACCGCAAATGGCCCTGGCCGCCCAAATGGGCATCCAGGATTATCCCTCTCCGGCCGGGGGGTGTTGTTTCCTCACCGACGAAAACTATGCCCGCAAGTTGCGGGATCTGTGGGAGTACCGGGGCAGCCGCGCCTACGCCATGGAGGATATCCTGCTGCTCAAGGCCGGGCGTCATCTGCGGCCTGCGCCTCATTTCAAGCTGGTGATCGGCCGGGATGAGTCGGAGAACCATTTTCTCTCCGGTTTCGTGGAGGGCAGAGCCTTGGTGCGCGCTCGGGATTTGCCCGGTCCGGTCACCCTGGTGGAAGGAACCCCCTCTGCCGACGATCTGGTGCTGGCCTGTCGTCTCGCCGCCCGTTTCGGCAAGGGGCGGGAACTGTCCGAGGTGGCCATGGTGGTGGATTCCGGGGGAGGTCGCAAGGAGACCCATCTGGTGGTCCCCATGCCTACCCATGAGATTCAAGAGGAGTGGTATGTTTGAGCGTTTCTGAGGATTCCGGATTCGATCCGCCCACGCCTGCCTGTGTGGTGGATGCCCGTCGTTTGTTGTGTCCCATGCCGATCATCAAGGTGGATGCCGCCATCCGCAACCTGGAACCGGATCAGGTGGTGGAGGTGCGGGCCACGGATCCGGGGCTGGAGCATGACCTGCCCGCGTGGTGCCGGGTCAATGGCCACCGGTTTTTGGGCGTGCGTCGCGCGGGTCGGGAGGTGGTCGGTTGGGTGGCCAGGGGTGAGTGAGGGGTAGCACTCACCGCGCGGGTCGGGATGTGGTCGGGTTGGGTGGCCAGGGGTGAGGGGTAGGCCGGAAATTCCCCCCTACCCCTGGGCAAAATTGTGCCAGAATGACAGCAATGATGACGGGAGTGTGGATCACTCCTTGTTGGACAGTTTCGGGGTGTAGATCACCACCCGGTTGCGACCGCTGTGTTTGGCGTCGTAAAGGGCCAAGTCCGCGTATTTGATCACTTCCCAGATGTCTTCGCCGTCCGAGGGGAAGCCGGCCACCCCGATGGAGATGGTCTTGCGCATGATGCCGCTGGAAACCGGGATCTTCAGGGCCGCCACGGCCATGCGCAGTTTTTCCGCCATGCGCTCTCCGGAGTACTCCTCGCCTTCTTGCAGGATCACCAGGAACTCCTCGCCGCCGTAGCGGATCACCATGTCCGAGGTGCGCACCTGGGCACCTAACGCCTTGGCCACCACCCGCAGCACCGTATCTCCCACGTCGTGACCGAACACATCGTTGACTTCCTTGAAGTGGTCGATATCCATGAGCAGCACGGAGAGGCGACTTTTCTTGCGTTTGGTGGTGGCTTCCAGGGTACCGACGTACTCTTCTAGGAAGCGGCGGTTGTGCAGTCCGGTGAGGGCGTCGCGCAGGGCTGATTCGCGCAGGGTATCCAGCAGCCGTTTGGCCTCCACCGTGGGGGCCGATTCGCGCAGATAGGCGGCGATGAAGGGAAGCAGGCGTTGATACATGGGGCCATGGGTGCGCTCCACCACGATCTGCACCACATTGCCCACCGTGCCCGAGTGGAAGACCGGTATGCAGATGTGACCCAGACCGGGATTGTCGAGGATATGTTTGAACTGACTGCAAATCATCTCCGTTTCGATGGAGTCGATGATGTGACCGGTGCGGTTGGCGCGGCAGGAGTCGGCCTGGAACAGGATTTCGGCGTTGCACCATTTGCAGGTGGAATCCAGTTCTCCATCCACCACCACCGGTTTCATGTGGTTCATGCCCGGACTGGAGACTTCGTAGAGGGTGCCGGTGCGAATCCCGAACTGTTCCCGCAGCACGTGCGCGATGCGGAAATAGACTTCGGATTTGGTGCGGTCTTCTTCCACGGCCTGTTTGAACTGGGAGATTTCCAGCAGGGTTTCCACCATTTCCGTGGTGGTGGTGATGAGATTGGTGTTGCCTTCCGCCTCGTAGCGCAGCAGTTTGGAGACATCGTGGGTGATGGTGCCGAGGCTGTCGTGCAGGTGTTCCATCAATTGGTTCAGATCCCGGGAGATGTCGCCCATTTCGTCATCGCCGGTATACTGGATGCGACCGACGAAGTTGCCATCCTTGGCCTTGGCCACCACGCCTTGCACCTCGATGGCCGTGGCCATCACCGGGGACATCTGGCGGCGGAAGAAGATGGTCAGGAGAATGGCGAACACGACGATGATCCCGGTCATGATGGCGATGGTGATCAGGGCCTTGGCTTGCAACTGGTCCATGGAGATGTGAATGGTGATTGCCCCGAGCACCGCGCCATTGGGGGTGGAGTGGCATTGCAGACAGTTGGGTTCCCCGGTCTGATTGGCGATGAAGGGAATGGTGCCGCGAAAGATGGGATTGATTTCATCGTTGACGATGCCGAAGAACGGGACTCCGGTCTCCATGACCCGTTTTTCCACCGCGTCCACGGTCTGTTCCCCGTCCAGTCCCTGTCCGAACTGGCGGACCACCTCGGGGGAGCGCATCACCCGCGCCACCAGCAATCCTTCGACTTCGGCCAACCGTTTGAGGAAGGGGCCGCGTTTGTCGATCACGCCGTTGATCATCGCTTCGGTCAGGCTGACCCGCACCACCTCCGCGACGGTTCGCACCTGTTCGCTGGCGGTGGAGAGGGAAAATTGTCGGAACGATACCAGACTGATGGCGGTGATCAAGACTGCCAGGGTTCCGAATAGGAAGATGGCCAAAAGAGAGGTTTTCTGTTGCAGTTTCATCATGCACCCCGATTGTGTGACATGGAGTCTATTCTGGCCTAAAGATTAAGTCATTTGGAGCGTGAACACAAAACATGAATGATTGCTAGTGCTTATTTTGTGCCAATTCCCGGAGTGCCAGACATCGAGCCGCCTGATCGGCGTGCAGGCGTTCCACCAGGCGGCCTTCCACGACACAGATCTCCTCGCCACGGGCGCGGGCGGCGTTCCAGGCGTCGAGGATCTGTCGGGCCGAGTGCGCGGCGGCCTCGGAGGGCAGAAAGGTGTGGTTGGCCGGTTCGATCTGGCTGGGATGGATCACGGTTTTGCCGTCGAAGCCCAGCATGGCCCCTTCCCGGCATTCGGCGGTGAAGCCTTCGGCATCGCGGATGTTGACGAACACCCCGTCCAGGATCGGGACTCTGGCGGCGCGGGCGGCCAGGAGGGTGTGTTGCAGGGCGTGGCGCAGTCCGATGCGTTGGGGGTCGCCGGGAATGCCCAGGGCGCGGGTCAGATCCGAGGTGCCCATCACCAGACAGGTGACCAGGGGATGACGGGCAATGGCCAGGGCGTTGAGCACCCCCAGAGGAGATTCGATCATGGCCCACAGGCCGCAGGGGGATCCATGGGGTGGGGGGTGCTGTTGCAGCAGTCGGGCCGGACCTTCCAGGTCTGCGGGAGATTCGACTTTGGAGAGGGCCACGGCATCGGGACGACCGGGCAGGATGGTGTTCAGGTCGTCGGTCCACAGATCGGTGTGGATGGCGTTGATGCGCACCACCCGCAAGGGGTGGAGATTGGATCCGGTGGCTTGCAGGGTCTCCAGCACGTTGAAACGGGCCTGGATTTTGGCTTCCGGAGCCACGGAGTCTTCCAGGTCGAGGATCAGGCAATCGGCGTTCAGGGTGGGGGCTTTGGCCAGGGTCTTTGTGTTGGAGCCCGGTACATACAGCGCGGAGCGCAACAGAACGGATGGAACGCACGGTTTCATTGACGTGGACCAAAGATGGGGGTCATAGTGTTTGGACGTTGCTTTGGGGATATTAACTGAAAATGGTCGGTTCATGCCACGAAAAAGAAGTGATAAACGGCTGTCATTGCGTCAAATCGAACGTATACGCACCGCCCGTAGCGTCCGTGTCGCCCGTGTTGGTGTGGAGGGGGAGGATCTGTGGGGTGCCGGAGGCGTGGGAGAGCCGGGTTTGGAGGAAGAAGGGCGCGTGGTGGCCCATTTCGGTTTGAATATCGAGGTGGAAGATGAGGCCGGGGAACGGTTTCGCTGCGCGGTGCGCGAGGCGTTGCTGGACGAGCCGGTGTGCGGGGATCGGGTGGTGTGGCGACGGGTCGGTGAAAACCAGGGGGTGATCGTGGCGGTACACGGGCGGCATTCGGTGTTGCGGCGTCCTGGACCGTATCAGCGTCTGCTCACTGTGGCCGCCAATGTGGATCGGATTGTGGTGGTGGCGGCGGGTGGCAATCTCAACACCGGTCTGGTGGATCGTTATCTGGCGGCGGCCCGCAAGGCCGACATCGAAGCCATGCTGGTGGTCAACAAGATCGACCGGGTGGAGGATGCGTCGGCCGAGCAGGAGGCCATGGCCCCTTATGGGCGCATGGGATATGCGTCTTTTCGGGTTTCGGCGTTGTCGGGTCAGGGACTCGCGCCCCTGGAACAGGCGTTGGCGGGATTGACCTCGGTATTCGTGGGGGAGTCCGGGGTGGGCAAATCCTCCCTGGTGAACTGTTGGATCCAGGATGAGACCATGCGCACCGCCGAGGTCCATGCCCTCACCGATCAGGGGCGCCACGCCACCACCACCGCCCGGCTGTATCGTCTGCCCGCCGGGGGATGGCTCATCGACTCTCCGGGGGTGCGGGAGTTCGGTCTGCACGGCGTCACCCGGGAGGAGGTGCCTGGACTCTTCGTGGACATGCTGCCTCATCTGGGACGCTGCCGTTTCACCGATTGCCGCCATCAACGCGAGCCGGGCTGCGCCCTGCGGGCGGCGGTGGACAGCGGCGCGATCGCGGCGACCAGATTGGCCAGCATGCTGCGGATCATGGAGTCGGTGGCGCCGAAGAATCCGTATTGAATGGGTGTGGCTGGGGATGTTTTTTGTCAGGCAAAAGAGATGTCGAGGCAGATCAACACCTCTTCAATGGATCGTTTCACGTTTTCTGCAACAGGCGCCGGGCCGGATTGGGTGACCCACCATCTGCCATGCGCCAACCAGTTGCGGTAATGCCAGAAGCCTTTCATGCGACCGATTTGAGTCTTGCAATCCGTATTATCATTTTTCCAGATTTCAAAAATTTTTTCAAATTGAACTCTTCCGGGGGTGGAGAGGGATGTCTCCACCTGCCGGTAGGCTTGACTGACAGGATCTTTTTTTCTGCGGCGCACGCGCGACTCGAAATCGGCGCGCACGTGTCCTTCAAAGGCTGTCAGCAGGTTCAGAATGATCATTGAGCCTAATTCCTCAAGATGTTCATCAAATCTTCTTCTTGTCTCGTCAATCAAGATAGTTCAATACCTCCTGAAAGCAGAAACTGTTCCAAAGAGAGACTGGCCATGGCAATGATCCATTCTTTTGTTGATATCGAATCGTGATGAGAGTCTGACACCTGTTTGGATCCTTGAGGTGTCGGTTTTTTCTCATTTTCAGACCACTTCAGCATA
>JADGBT010000042.1 GCA_015231375.1 Magnetococcales bacterium
AGCGGATGTCGTCTGAGTTGATTCTCAACGGGAATCTCCTTGAATCGGATTGACGCAAGGAGTATCAAGAAATTTCGCACCCCAATGTCAAGGAATTTTCGCAAGCTAGGGGTGGTGAATAGTTACAGAAAACCTTAACCGGGAATCCCGACACCGCCCATGATCGATACCCTCATCCGCTGGTCATGCCACAACAGGCTGCTGGTGCTGCTCGGGACTTTGTTTCTGGTGGCCGCTGGCGCCCACGCCCTCGCGCGCATCCCCCTGGACGCCATTCCGGATCTTTCCGATGTGCAGGTGATCCTCTACACCGAATTCCCCGGACAGGCTCCCCAGGTGGTGGAGGATCAGGTCACCTATCCTCTGACCACGGCCATGCTTTCGGTACCGCGTTCCAAGCTGGTGCGGGGATTTTCCTTCTTCGGGGTCTCCTTCGTCTACATCATCTTCGAAGATGGCACCGACATCTATTGGGCGCGCAGCCGGGTGTTGGAATATCTCAACTTCGCGGCCAAACGCCTGCCCGCCGGCATCACCCCCACCCTGGGACCGGACGCCACCGGCGTGGGCTGGGTATTTCAATATGTGGTCCTGGCCAAGGACAAAACCCTGGCCGAACTGCGCACCCTGCAAGACTGGTATCTGCGCTATCATCTGGCCAAGGCCGAAGGGGTGGCCGAGGTGGCCAGCGTCGGTGGTTTTGTGCAGCAGTATCAAGTGATCGTCGATCCGCAACAGTTGCAGGCCTTCAAGATTCCCCTCTCCCGCGTCACCCAGGCCATTGCCATGAGCAACCGGGATGTGGGAGGTCGGGTGGTGGAAATGGCCGAAACCGAATATGTGGTGCGCGGCAAGGGATATCTGCGGGGCGTGGAGGATATCGAAAAGATCGTCCTCAAAGAAGAGCGCGGCACCCCGATCCGTCTACGCGACGTGGCCCGGGTCGAACTGGGACCGGATGAACGCCGAGGACTGGCGGAACTCGATGGCGAAGGGGAGGTGGTCAGCGGCATCGTGTTGCAACGTTTTGGTCAAAACGCCCTGGCGGTCATCCGCAACACCAAGGCCAAACTGGCCGAGGTGGCCAACAGCCTGGGGGAAGGGGTGAGAATCGAAGCCCTGTATGACCGTTCGGAACTGATTCTGCGCGCCGTGGAGACCCTCAAGACCACCTTGATCGAAGAGAGTCTGATCGTGGCCGGGGTGTGCATCGTTTTTTTGCTGCATGTGCGCAGCGCACTGGTAGCCATTTTGATGCTGCCGGTCGGGGTACTGATCGCCATGATCTTGATGAACGCCTTGGGCATGACCTCCAACATCATGAGCCTGGGAGGCATCGCCATCGCCGTGGGCGCCATGGTGGACGCGGCCATCGTGATGATCGAAAACGCCCACAAACACCTGGAACGCGCCCCGCCGGACGCGCCCCGCCATCAGGTATTGATGGAGGCAGCCGCCGAGGTGGGACCACCGCTCTTTTTCAGTCTGCTGGTGATCACGGTATCGTTTCTGCCGGTCTTCACCCTGGAGGATCAGGAAGGAAGACTGTTCAAGCCTCTGGCCTACACCAAGACCTTCGCCATGGCCGGAGCGGCGTTTCTCTCCATCACCCTGGTGCCGGTGCTGATGCTGCTGTTCGTGCGCGGACGGATTCTGCCGGAACACAAGAATCCCATCAACCGTCTGCTGATCTGGCTCTATCGTCCGGTGATCCGGCTGGTATTGCGTTTCAAGATCGTCTGCATTCTGCTGGCCATCGGCACCCTCGCTGCCACCCTCGCACCGGCCCAACGGCTCGGCAGCGAATTCATGCCCGCCTTGAACGAAGGCACTCTGCTTTACATGCCCACCACCCTGCCGGGTCTCTCCATGACCAAGGCCGAAGAGCTGTTGCAGACCCAGGACAAGATCATCAAGAGCTTTCCCGAGGTCGCCTCGGTGCTGGGCAAGGCGGGCCGGGCGGCCACGGCCACGGATCCGGCCCCCACGGAGATGTTCGAAACCGTGATCAATCTCAAGCCGGAAAGCGCGTGGCGCCCCGGCATGACCCAGGACAAACTGATCGCCGAAATGGATGAGGCCCTGCAAATGCCCGGCATCAGCAACGCCTGGACCATGCCCCTGAAAGCCCGCATCGACATGCTGTCCACGGGCATCCGCACGCCCATCGGCATCAAGGTGTTCGGCAAGAGCATCGAGGAGTTGGAACCTTTGGCCCAGCAGATCGAAACTGTGGTCAAGAAAGTCCCCGGCACCACCAGCGCCTATGCGGAACGGGTCGGGGGAGGCTTTTATCTGACCATCGATCCAGATCGCGACGCCATCTCCCGTTACGGTCTGACCATCGGCGATCTGCAAGAGACCATTCTCACCGCCCTGGGTGGGGAGAGCGTCACCACCACCGTGGAAGGACGGGAACGGTTCACGGTCAACGTGCGCTATCCGCGCGATTTCCGTTCCGATCCGGAATCCATTGCCCAACGGGTGCTGGTGCAGGCGGAAAATGGTGTCAGCATTCCATTGGGACAACTGGCCTCGGTGCGCCTGGAAAAAGGACCGGCGGCGATCCGTACCGAAAACGCCTTGCTGTCGGTTTACATTTACATCGACATCCGCGACCGCGACATCGGCGGTTACGTGGCCGACGCCCAGCAGGCGGTACGCTCGGCGGTGCAGATGCCACCCGGCACCTTTTTGCAATGGAGCGGGCAGTTCGAGTACATGGAACGGGCCAAGGAGCGGCTCAAGATTGTGGTACCCTTGACCATCTTCCTGATCTTCTTGTTGTTGTATCTGAATTTCGGGCGCATCGCCGAAACCCTGATCGTGATGCTCTCCCTGCCCTTCGCCCTGGTGGGCGGGATCTGGCTGATGGATTATCTGCACTTCAACATGAGCGTGGCCGTGGCGGTGGGCTTCATCGCCCTGGCCGGGGTCGCGGCGGAAACCGGAGTGGTGATGCTGATCTATCTCGACCACGCCTGGAAGGATGCCTTGCGGAAACGCCACGCGAAAAATGAACCGGTTACACGTCTGGATCTGTACCATGCCATCATGGAAGGGGCGGTGGAGCGGGTGCGTCCCAAGATGATGACCGTGGTGGCGATCATGGCGGGTCTGCTGCCCATCTTGTGGAGTACCGGAACCGGTTCGGAAGTGATGCGCCGCATCGCCGCGCCCATGGTGGGGGGGATGGTCTCTTCCACCCTTCTGACACTGGTGGTGATTCCGGCCATCTATGCCCTGGTCAAGGGAGTGGGCATCACAAACAGCGCTCCGGGGGAGCAAACATAACCGTGGTCAGTCACCCCCGCGCGATCAATCCCCGCTGCTCGAAGAGTCCGCTCCCTGCACTCCGGGACAAGGCAGCGTGACAATCACCGAGGTCTCACCGGCCTGACTGGTATCCAGATCAATCCGGCCCGACTGGGTTTTGGCCGCCAGCCAGGCGGAATAGGTTCCCAGGCCGGTGCCACCGCTTTTGCCCGAAGTGACGTATTTGTCGAAAAACTGTTCCCGGATCTCCATAGGCACTTCCCCTGTATTGGTGATCCGGATGATTCCTGCATCGCCTGTCATGGACAGACCAATCACAATCCGCCCATTCTCGGGAGACGCTTCGATCGCGTTCAGCAACACGTTGTAAAAGAGCGGATAACACAGCATCTTCTCGCCAAGAATGATAAACGAGTCAAAGGGTTCACAATCCGGTTCCGATTCAATGACCATATCGATACCACACGGACCAGAGTGTTTCCCCAGATCACCGACGATACGTTCCAGAATGACCATAAGATCCATTTTCTCCGGATCGAATGGATAGGTGCCATTTTCCATTTTGAAGAGATCCAAGGATTTGTTGATCATCTCCAACAGGGTATAACCGCTTCTTTCGATCCTTTTGATGTATGATCTCTGTTTGTCCGTCAAATTATAATCTTCCAGGATCAACTCCGGCAAACCGATGATCGTGGCAAGCGGCCCCTTGAGATCATGCCGGGACATCCGCTCCACATCTTCACGAATCTTCATGGCCTGTTGAAGTTCTTGCAAAGCCTGCTGGAGTTCCTCGTTCTTGCGACGCAGACTCTCTTTGGCCCGCTGGTGGGCAATCGTATTGCGACATCGGGCCAACACCACGGATGGGCTGCTGGGTTTGCGGATAAAATCCACCGCACCAAACTTCAAGCCAACGGCCTCATCGTCCTGACCATCCTTGCTGGTCAGAAAGATCACGGGAATCTCTTGGGTTTCCGGAAGGCTCTTCAATTGACGACAGATCTCGTATCCATTGAGTCCCGGCATCATGATATCCAACAAGATCAGATCGATGACCCCGCGCTGACAGGCCGGGAACACAAAATTTCCCCGAATGGCGATCTTGACCACAAAATACTCTTCCAACGACGCTTTGATCACATCGATTTGTTCCGGTTGATCATCCACCAGAAGAATGGTGCCTTCCAGGGTTGCCTGCATTTCAGATGGATTCATGGTGAATATTGCACCTCGACTGGAATGGTTGCATCATGCCGGTTGAACGGCGTGAAAGCGATCGACATCATACCACATCGTCTTGATACTGTTGCATAATCTCTACAACTTCCGATTTCAGACCGATAAAGACCTTCACCAGTCGCGGATCAAACTGTTCTCCCGCCCCCTGGGCGATCACGTTCAAGGCGTCGTCCACGGACCAAGCTTTTTTGTAGGGGCGGACAGAGGTCAAGGCATCAAAGACATCCCCGATGGCCGTCAATCGTCCCATCACAGGAATGGCTTCCCCGGACAACTTGGCCGGATAGCCACTGCCGTTCCATTTCTCGTGATGGGTCAAAGCGACCAACCCACCCAGACTCAGAATGTTACAATTTTGTGTTCCAATGATCCGATATCCCATCTCGCAATGGGTCTGAATGACGGAAAACTCCTGTACGGTCAAATTGCCTGGCTTGAGCAGAATATGATCTGGAATGCCGATTTTGCCCAGATCATGCATTGGTGCCGCCAACATCAACAACTCCGCCTCCGGTTCACTCAACCCCGCGTGGATGGCCAACAAATGGACATACCGGCTCATACGTATCACATGCATACCGGTTTCGTTATCCCGATACTCCGCCGCCCGACCCAGTTGACGAATCACCTCCTGGCGGGTCTCTGCCAACTCCATGTTCTGGACCAACAACTGCGCCGTGCGCACGGCAACCTGATCGGCCAGCAGTTTTCTCTGATCGTGCAAGGCCAAGTGGGTCTTGACCCGAGCCAGGACAATGGCAGAACTGACCGGCTTGATCAGATAATCCGCCGCTCCCATTTCAAAACCTCTGATCTCATTTTCCTCTTCGGATTTGGCGGTCACGAACAGAATGGGAATTTCCCAGGTGCGCACATCGTTTTTGAGAAATCGACACACCGCGTAACCATCCATCTCCGGCATCATCACATCCAGCAGGATCAAATCCGGCGGTGTCGATGACAAGGCAACCCGAATCGCCAACCTTCCACTGATCGCCACCTGCACCCGATAATAGGGGCTGAGGATCCCTTCCAGAACATCCAGATTCTCCGAAAGGTCATCCACGATCAAAATGGTCTTTCTGGGCGCATTGACAGAATCAAGCATGATCGATCACTCCTCCAAATGAATCCCTTCCTCTTGGGACCAGGCATAAAAAAGAGAGAGACACGTCTCAAAATCATACGCCCCCAATGCCATCCGGATGGATTCAATCCTTTTCAAACGGCATCCCCCGCGCACCAAAACCGCGATTTCCTCCACCACCTTGACCACCGAAGAGTCAAAGGCAAACAGCAACGCAACCGCCTGCTTGAATAATGGCGCCAGCACTTCCGGCCCCACATCCACCCTCGGTTGATCCTCCTGGGTTGAAGTCGGCAATGGCACCAGTGTGGTTTCAATGGTGGAGACGATGCGTGCCAGTTCGTTGGCTGTTGTGACCAGCAGTTCCGACAATCCCGACAATCCATCCTTCGACTGTACTTCGATCTTTCCTGCCAGATCGGCCAATTTCAACACCCCAAGCGTGGCGGAAACCCCCTTCAGGGCATGGGCAGCATATTCCAAGGCCATCCGGTCACCACAGGCCAGATCCCGCTCCATCTCCTGACACGCCCCCCCTTGATTGAAGGCAAATTTCAGCAAAATCTTCCGATACAGCGTGCTGTTGCCGCCCACATTGCGCAACCCCCGGGTCACATCGATTCCAGGCAAAAGCGGCATGGGCAGAACCGGATTCACCCCTCTGCAAGCAGCCAACAATACCGAGGATTGCCCGCTCACCCCCGATTGGAGCGTAATCCATCTGGCCAAGGTGGCATACATCTCGTCCGGCTCCACAGGCTTGGCAATATGATCATTCATGCCCGCATCCAGACATTTTTCCCGGTCTCCGGCCATGGCATTGGCCGTCATCGCGATGATCGGCAACAATTGGGCACTTTTCTCCTTGCGAATACGTCTTGTGGCGGTCAATCCATCCATGATCGGCATCTGCAAATCCATCAAAATAGCGTCGAAATGCTCCCTGCCCACCAGATTGACCGCTTCCAGTCCATTGTTGGCCACCACCACCGTGATCCCGGCCTGTTCCAGCAACTCCATCGCCACCTGCTGGTTGATTTCGTTGTCTTCCGCCAACAGCAAACGCGCCCCGGCCAGACTGGCCCGTTGCGTGTTGGAATTCTCCATCAACTGCTTGGCCGGCTTGTGACCAAACACGATCATGATCACATCCAACAAGGAAGAAATATGAACCGGTTTCATCAGGAAACCATCCAGCAACTTCTTCTCCGCTGCGCTGGAGGCGATGTACTCCTGACCATAGGCGGTCACCATGATGATATAAGGAAAAATCTTCAAATGCAGATCTTTCTTGATGCGCCGGGCGGTTTCCAGGCCATTCATCTCCGGCATTCTCCAGTCCATCAACACCAGATCAAACGGCGCCTCATCCTGATCCGCCGCAACCAGAGCCTCAAGCGCCGCAAAACCACTCTCCACACAAACCGGATGATAGGTCAATGATTCCAGATGTTCGGCAATGATCTGCAACGCCCCGGCGTTGTCATCCACCACCAGGATGCGCAATCCACAAATATCTTCCGAAGGCACCAAGGATTGCGCGGCCGGACAATCCACCTTGTCAAACCGGGCTGTGAAGGTGAAACGACTGCCCCTTCCCGATTCGATTTCCGCCCGGATACGCCCTCCCATCATCTCCACCAAACGCTTGCTGATGGCCAAACCCAAACCGGTTCCCCCGTATTTGCGGGTAATGGAGGTATCCCCCTGGGAAAATTCCTGAAACAACTTGCCCAACTGCTCGGAGGTCATACCAATTCCAGTATCCCGCACGGAGAACTGGAGAAAGACCGTCGCTTCGGTCTCTTGCAGGACTTCGGTGACGATGGAAACCTCGCCTTCTTCGGTAAATTTGATGGCATTGCCCACCAGATTGGTCAGAATCTGCCCCAAACGGTGCGAATCCCCTTTCAGACAATTGGGGACATTCTTCTTGGTATACAACAACAACTCCAAACCCTTCTCCTGACTGCGATCACTCAAAATGGCCACCACCCCACCCAACACTTCATCAAGGGTGAAACGGACATTTTCCATGGTCAACTTTCCAGCCTCGATCTTGGAAAAGTCCAGAATGTCATTGATCAGTTGCAGCAGAATGTTGGCACTGACGCTCACCTTGACCAGATAATCACGCTGCTGTCCGGTCAACTCGGTCTGAAGACACAAATGAGTCAACCCGATCACCCCGTTCATCGGCGTGCGGATCTCATGGCTCATGGTGGCCAAAAACTCCGACTTGGCGAGATTGGCCTTTTCGGCCAGAATCTTGGCATTTTCCAATTCGGCATTTTTTTCATCGATCACATAATCCAGACGTTTGCGTTCGGTCATGTCGCGCACGGCGGCAAAAACCCCCTGCAGATTCCGGTTGCGACCGTAAATGGTGGTCGCGTGCAACGAAACCGGAGTCCTTTTTTCATCCCAGGCCAATACGATGAGATCATAATCAATCAGCTTCTTCTCGCTCAACACCAGCTTGATGCCCGCTTCGGCCCGCTCCGGGTCGGTGAAATAGTTCTTGAACGGCGCGCCGATCAATTCATCCCGGGTACAACCGGTAATCGCTTCCATCTGTTTGTTGGCTTCGGTGATGATGCCCGATTTGTCGGTGGTCACGAGCGCGTCAATGTTGGACTCAATCAAAGAGCGGGTCAGAAACTGTTGATCACGCAAACGCTGATCGAGTTTCTTCTGCTCGGCTTCGACCTGCTTGCGCGCGGTGTTGTCCGTGCCGATCAACAAATAACCGATAATGATCTCCTGGGCATCCCGCAGGGCGGTCACCGACACCACCGCCGGAAAACGACTGCCATCCTTGCGGATGTAGGTCAACTCGTAGATGTCCTCAATGCCACGGGAGGCCTTGAACACCAACGCCTCAAACCCTGGCGTGATCGTCGTGGCCAATTCGTCGCTCAAGGTCTTGGCGCGGGCGATCACCTCTTTCGGGTCGGAGATATCGGCGGGGGTGATCTTGTTCATCACCTCGACAGCCGCATAACCGAGCATGCGCTCGGCTCCGACGTTGAAGATCTGAATCACGCCTTTGGCATCGGTGGCAATGCTGGAAAAATTGGCGCTGTTGAAAATCGCGTTTTGCAGCGCCCCGGCTTTGAACAAAGCCTCTTCCGCCAGTTTGCGCGCGGTATTGTCCGTGCCGATCAACAAATAGCCGATGATGACCTCCTGGGCATCTCGCAGCGCCGTGACCGACACCACCGCCGGAAAGCGGCTGCCGTCCTTGCGGATATAGGTCAACTCGTAGATGTCCTCGATGCCACGGGAGGCCTTGAACACCAACGCCTCGAACCCCGGCGTGATCAACTTGAAGAATTCGTTGCTCAACTCCTTGGCGCGGGTGATCACTTCCTGGGGGTCAGAAATATCGGCGGGGGTGATCTTGTTGAGCACTTCCGCCGCCTCGTAACCCAACATGCGTTCCGCGCCCACGTTGAAGATCTGAATCACGCCCTTGGCGTCGGTGGCGATACTGGAAAAATTGGCGCTGTTGAGAATGGCATTCTGCAAGGCTCCTGTCTTCAGCAGCGCCGCCTTGCGTCTGATTCTTGCACTATTATTCACCGACCCGGTGACCGGATTGACAATACTGGAGGCATATATTTTTTTTGACATGGCCAATCCAGAGCAATAAGAAATCTATTATTTTCACAAACACCAAGATCAAGGTATCAACAGAAAACATGTTTGCATAACGTTAACAAAAAATCAATTCAATTTATTTTTTAATAAAATCAATTCAAGACTTGAAAAAACCATGGAGGATACCATTCCGATCCTGTCAGACCACGAAAAATCGTGTCATCTTGGCAACAAGACCGCATTCCAATAATGCATATGCAAGCACACTCATTCTTTATTTATAAATACGAATAAATATTCAAGAGAACCGATTCCAATAATCCAACTGCATCACGATTTCCTGATTGACTTCTCTTGCAAATCGCATCAACTTATTGCGCGGGGGCACACCCGGTATTGGAAACACGGATGCACAACAGCTTTGATGCCATCGTCATTGGAAGTGGGCTGGGTGGGCTGGTCGCGGCGGCCCTGGCGGCAAAATCCGGAGCCAGGGTGGCGGTGCTAGAACGACACGATCAGGTGGGTGGAGCCGCCACCCACTTCACCCGTGGCAAACTGCGCATCGATGCCGGCTTGCATCAAATGGATGGCTTCGAAGCGGACGACCCCAATCGTGACTTGTTTGAATACCTGGGGCTGTTTGAAAAACTCTCCCTGGTCCCTTTGCCGGAATTCTACGCAGTCCACCACCACGCCTTTGACCCTTTTGTCATGCCGAGTCAAGCGCACCAACACCGGAACCAGATCAAAGCCTGTTTTCCCCAACACAGCCACGCCATCGACCACTGGTTTGAAGAGATCAACGGTGACCACAACCCGGATGCTCCACTGTCGGACCGAAAACGGTGGTCCATGGCCCGATACGCACACGGCGGGATCAATCACTGGCTGGACGCATTGTTCGGAGAGGACGAGGGGGTGAAGATCGCCTTGTGCGCCAATCTGCCCTATTATGGTGACGATCCCGACCGGCTCAGTCTGAAATTCTTCGCCACCGCGCAAGGATCTTTCTATCGGGGAAACTATTACATCAAGGGGGGATCCGGTCGATTAAGCCAATCTTTGGCCCACATCATCCGCATCCACGGCGGAGAGGTGCGCTGCGGTCAGGTGGTGAATCGCATTCTCATCAAGAAAGGACGCGTGACCGGGGTGGCGTGCGCCTCGCGGGATGGCACCTCGGCGTGCGAGGTCTCAGCCCCCATGGTCTTTGCCAACGCGGCTCCCATGGTCATCGCCGACATGCTGCCTCCCCAGGAGCGTCGGCTTTTCCGGGCCAACTACGCCGGGTTGGAACCGTCCACCTCTTTGTGGTGCGTCTACCTTGGAGTAAAGGCCCAACCTCGGGATTATGGGTTGATCCACCACTCCACCTTTCTGTTGCCTGACTGGATGCACACACTGGGACACTATCGGGAGGCGGCGGGATTGTTGGCCGAAACCCCACACCACGCCATTCCGCCCTATGTGGTGGCCAACCATGCAGCCATCGACTCCGGCCTGTCCGACAACGGGATGAACCTGATCGTGCTGACCGGCCTGGATCGACTGGCCAACTGGGATATCCTCGACAAACGCGCCTATGTCCACAAGAAAAAGGCCTGGATGAAGGCCATCATCGACGATTTTTCCAGACGTTTTCCCGGCCTTGGCGAACAGATCGTCATCCGCGAAATGGCCACGGCCCGGACCATGGCCCGCTACCTGAACACCCCGGGAGGATCGGTTTACGGTTTTGCCCAAACCCCCATGCAGGCGGGTCGCCACCGCCCTGGAGCCCAAACCCCGGTATCAGGTCTTTGGTTGGCTTCGGCCTTTTCCAGGCCCGGAGGCGGATTCACGGGTACCATGCTCGCAGGTCAACTGGCCTTTTCCATGGCTTTCCGCGCCACGGGTACGCTGGGAACTTGAAAACTAAACCAGTTTACGATTCAGTCCAACCTTTGGCAGCCGGTCTGGCCAGCAGGAAACCTTGAATGAAATCCACCCCCAGTTTCTGCAAGACCGTCAACTCCTCCTGAACCTCGATCCCTTCCGCCACCACCAGGATGCCCAGATCCTTGCAGATGTCCACCAGTTTCTCCACGATCACGATCTTGAAGCGGTCTTTGTGTATGCCGGAAATCAGTTCACGATCAATCTTGATATAATCCGGTTTCAAGATGGGCAACAGGTTGAGAGCGGAATAACCGGAACCCAGATCATCCAAAGCCACCTGGAATCCGGCATGCCGGTAGAATTTCAGAATATTGGCCAAATGTTCCGGATCATCCAGTTTTTCGGTTTCGATCACCTCGAACACGATCCGGTCGCGCAGGAGACCGCTTTCTTTGATGATCCTGACCGTGGATTGCAGACAATACTGGGGATCATAGATGGAGGTGGGCGTGAAATTGATGAAGATCTTGCTGTCGAGGCCACAGGCCGCCGCATTCTGCACCGCCATGGCCCGCGCAGCCCGGTCCAACTGAAACAACAGATCCGTGGTCGTGGCCGCATGAAACAGTTTCCCAGGGGGAATGATCTGACCTTCTCCGGTCAGACCACGCAACAGGCACTCATGGGCAAAAGGTTTGCGGGTATCGTTGGCATAAAAGATAGGCTGGAAATGGTTGGTCAATCTTTTTTCCCGCAACACATCGATCAACCACTCTTCCTTTTGTCTGGCGATCAACACGTCCAGGCTGATCACCGCGCGAATGTCGTTCAAATCCGGCACCTGGTCTCCATCCAGATACAACGCCAGGGTATCCTGCCCTTCCTTGCTGCCAATCGCCTCATGGATGCCGCGACAACAGCCGTCGAATCCATCCTCGGGAATATCAACCGCCAGATACCCGTGCGCGGCCACCTGTTCAAACCGATATCCGGCCCGGTGCAAAAACGCGGTGACCTTGGCCATGCTGTGTCCCAAGGGTGGCCACAGATAAAGCCGGCCATGCGTGTAGAAATGTCCCGGCAAGGTTTCGCAACGGGAACAGGGCTGGCTGGTGACCTTCATCGAAACCTTCTCCTCACGATTGACGGGCGCGCTGCGGATCCAGAAGAAAATCCATCACCACATCATGGGCATCCTCCAAGGCGGTGGTGGTACACCCCGAGCAGTCCTTGATGCCGGATTCAAGCCAAATGGGGGTTCCGGGGCACTCCCGGTAGGAATAAAGCGGGCAGAAACAAAACAGGCAGTTCAGATGTCTGCCCGCAGGAATCACATGGCAGGGGTAGTATTCGCAATCGGGATTTTCAAAATAGCGGTGACTGAATTTCACGCCAGGATCCCTTCTCGATCAGGAACAACAAAAACGACTGCGACGACAACGAGCCGCCGCAGTCGTTCCAAAAACTCACTCCACCACGATATTGGGAAAACGGCTCTCCTGGAAACCCATGGTGGCCACCCGCGCCGCGATCCGGGAGGCGATCTCCCGATAGCGTTGCGCCTGGGGGCTTTCCGGACGCGCCACGAGAATCGGCTTGCCGGCGTCCATGTCTTCGCGGATGACGATATCCAAAGGAATGTCGCCCAGAAACACCGTCCCCATGGCCTCGGCCTCGGCACGGGCGCCGCCATGATCAAAAATGTTGGCCCGATGTCCGCACTGGGGACATAAATAATAAGACATATTCTCGATCACCCCGATGACCGGCACATCCACCTTCAAGAACATGTTCACCCCGCGCCGCACATCCGCCAGGGCCACGGCCTGGGGCGTGGAGACGATCACCACGCCGGTGATGGGAACCTTCTGGGACAGGGTCAACTGGGCGTCACCGGTGCCCGGCGGCAGATCAACCACCAGATAATCCAACACCCCCCAATCCACGTCGCGCAACATCTGTTCCACGGCCATGCCCACCATGGGACCGCGCCACACCACGGGTTGGGACTCGTCCATGAAAAATCCCATGGACATGGCAGCCAGACCATGCGCCATGATCGGCGCCATCTTGCGCCCCTCGCCGGGTTCGGGCTTTTCGGTGACGTTGAGCATGCGCGGCAAACTGGGACCATAGATGTCCGCATCCAAAATGCCCACTTTCGCGCCACTCTCCGCCAAAGCCAAAGCCAAATTGACCGCCGTGGTCGATTTGCCCACCCCGCCCTTGCCGGAAGCCACGGCAATCACATTGCGCACGCCCGGAATCAGGTCGGTATTCTCCTTTTTCGCTGCGGCGCGCACCTGGGCGGTCATCTCCACGTCCACGGTTTCCACCCCTGGCAACGCCGCCACCACATCATGTGCCTGTTTTTGCAGCAGCGCCTTGACCGGACAGGCGGGAGTGGTCAATTCCACCTTGAACGCGACCCGACCCCCATCGATCACCAGATCCTTAATAAAACCCAAACTGACAATATTACGTTTCAGGTCCGGATCCATGACTTTTTTTAACGCTTCCAGTACCTGTTCTGCGTGGATGTGGGACATGCCGATCCTCCATGGTGCCAAAGGGAAAACAACATCTTGTTCTGTCAACAAAAAAATATAAGGATGAACGCTTTTGCCCCGTTCGTCAAGCCATCTCGCGTTTTGGAAAATATTTCAACCTGTTTTTTTCCATTGCCACCCCACTGGATAAGGAGTATCTAATATTCGCCCTTCCCCCCCCTTGCAGGGTTCCCGTATCGGAAAGAGGCTCAAGACCCGTACAGCACCCACTCCTACCAACTCAAGGTGCGTTCGCCATGACTGATTACATCATGATTCTGGTCAGCACGATTCTTGTCAACAATTTTGTCCTGACCAAATTCCTCGGCATCTGCCCGTTTCTCGGCGTTTCCAAGAAAGTGGAAACCTCCGTTGGCATGGCCTATGCCGTGGTGTTCGTCATCACCGTCTCCTCGATCATCACTTGGCTGACCCAACGCTACATTCTGGCCCCGCTCGGTTTGGATTATCTCCGCACACTAGCCTTTATTTTGATCATCGCCGCCTTGGTCCAGTTGACCGAAATGATCGTTCACAAAACCAGCCCGGCCCTCTACGATTCGTTGGGCATCTTTCTGCCCCTCATCAGCACCAACTGCGTGGTGCTGGGAGTGACGATCATCAACGTCCAAAAAGAACTCAATTTTCTTCAGGCCACAATCAACGGATTCGGAGCCGCCACCGGCTTCGGTCTGATCCTCGTTCTGTTCGCCGGCATGCGGGAACGGATCGACATGTCCGATGTTCCGGTCCTGTTCAAAGGGGCGCCCATCGCCTTGGTGAATGCCGGACTGCTCTCCCTGGCCTTCATGGGCTTTGCGGGCATGGTCAAGTAGGCTCCTCTTCCATACAAAGGATACTCAAGCGTTCCAAAAAGGAGATCGCCATGATCGAAGCGGTATTGAGCATGGGTGGCATGGCCCTGGTGGCCGGACTGGGACTGGGCTACGCGGCCATCAAGTTTCATGTCGAAGGCAATCCGGTCGTGGAAAGTCTGGAAGCGGCTCTGCCCTCCACCAAT
Source organism: Magnetococcales bacterium (assembly GCA_015231375.1). Lineage (GTDB taxonomy): Bacteria > Pseudomonadota > Magnetococcia > Magnetococcales > Magnetaquicoccaceae > Magnetaquiglobus. The sequence continues at coordinate 14,660 of JADGBT010000042.1, forward strand.
TGCGGCAACTGCGGCTATCCCGGTTGCCACGCCTACGCCGAAGCCCTCGCCGGTGAGGAAAAAATCGCCATCAGTCTCTGCGCTCCGGGCGGCACGGAAGCCATGGAGGCCATTGCCGGCATCCTGGGAATCGAACCGGTGGTCATGGAGGTGGATCAGGGTCCACGGGTCGCGGTGATCCACGAAGACAAATGCATCGGATGCACCGCCTGCATCAAGGCCTGTCCGGTGGATGCCATCGTCGGGGCCAACAAGCAATCCCATACCGTGATCGCCGACATGTGTACCGACTGCGAAGCCTGTGTCGAACCGTGTCCCGTGGACTGCATCGAAATGGTCCCGATGCCGGACTCCATCTACACCTGGAAGTGGGAAAAACCAACCGGTCCCCATGTCACGCTCCACTAATTGAATCCAAGGAGACTCCATCATGGGAATCGTGGCAACCATTCTACGCACATTCCACGGCGGCGTGCACCCCAAAGAGTACAAAGAACTCTCCCGGCACTGCGCCATCGAAGAGCTTTCCACCCCCCCGAAACAGCTCTACGTGCCGCTGCACCAACACATCGGCGCGCCCTGCGATCCGTGCGTCGAAGCGGGGGAACGGGTCTACAAGGGACAGGTCATCGGCATCGCGGGCGGTTTCGTCTCGGCGCCGGTCCACGCCCCCACCTCGGGAACCATCCAGGCCATCGTGGAACACGTGGTGGCCCACCCCTCGGGATTGACCATGCCCTGCGCCCTCTTGATCCCGGACGGCAATGACCAGTGGCATCCGGACCTCAAAGGCCTGGACAATCCCTACAACGCCGATCCCCAGACCATCCGCAACAAGGTGCGGGAAGCCGGAGTGGTGGGACTGGGCGGCGCCACGTTCCCGAGTTTCATCAAGCTCTCCCCTCCGGATGGCAAGGTCGCGGAACTGCTGATCATCAATGGCGTGGAGTGCGAACCCTACCTCACCTGCGACGCCCGCCTGATGGAAGAGCGTTCCCGCGAGATCGTCGAAGGGATCCGCATCATGCTCCAGGCGTTGCAGACCAGCCGCTGCATCATCGCCATCGAAAACAACAAACCCGGCGCCATTCAATCCATGAGTCGCGCCGTGGAGGAGACCCCCCATATCCAGGTGGTCTCCCTGCCGGTGATGTATCCCCAGGGCGCGGAAAAACAGCTCATCGAGGTGGTGATCAACCGTCAGGTTCCCTCTGGAGGACTGCCCATCGACGTGGGAGTGATCGTCCACAACGTGGCCACGGCCACGGCGGTACGCGAAGCGGTGCTCTTCGGACATCCGTTGATCCGTCGCGTGGTCACGGTCACCGGTCTGGGCATTCCCCGTCCGGCCAACCTGGAAGTGCCCATCGGCACCCCGGTCCAGGCCCTGATCGATCATTGCGGCGGCCTGAAACCCGGCGTGAAGAAAGTGGTCATGGGCGGACCGATGATGGGCGTGGCCATGAACGACCTGCAAGCCCCGGTGGTCAAAGGGACTTCGGGTCTGCTGGTCATGCTGGCCAAAGAGACCGTCGCGGAAACCGAACAGCCCTGCATCCGTTGCGGCAGTTGTCTGGAGGTGTGCCCGGTCGAGCTGACCCCCTGCGAAATGGCTTGGCGCGCCCGGCACGACCTCATCGACCAGTTGCCGGAAGTCCATCTCATGGACTGCATCGAATGCGGCAGTTGCGCCTACGCCTGTCCGGCCCACATTCCGCTGGTCCACTATTTCCGTTATGGCAAGCTGGCCATGGCCGCCAAGAAACACGATAAGGATAAGGCGGAACTGAACCGCCAGCGCGCCAAGGAAAAACAGCTCCGCGCCGAGGCGGAAAAAGCGGAAAAAGAACGCAAAAAAGAGGAGATGCGCCTGGCCTCCGAGGCCCGCAGAAAGGCGGCGGCGGCCACGCCCAAGCCTGCCGAGGCCGCTTCCGCCCCCGCGCAACCACCGGCTTCGACCGTCAAACCCGCCACCGAGGAGAGCGCCCCATGAGCCCCACTCCCCTGTTGATCCCCTCCTCGCCCCATATGCATGGTGGCAGTTCGATCCCGGCCATCATGAAAGCGGTGATCTGGGCGCTCCTGCCCGCCGCCGCCATGGGTGTGATGGTCTTTGGCTGGTCGGCGCTCTTCGTGATCCTGATCACGGTGCTGGCCTGCGTGATCACGGAACGTCTCGCCAACGCCATCCGTCAGCGACCCTCCACCTTGAACGACCAGTCCGCCGCCCTCACCGGTCTGTTGCTGGCCATGACCCTGCCCCCCAACTCCCCATGGTGGATGTGTGCGGTCGGGGGATTCTTCGCCATTCTGATCGGCAAACATCTGTACGGCGGCCTGGGCTACAACATGTTCAATCCGGCGCTCATCGCCCGCGTGTTCCTGCTCGTCTCCTTCCCGGTGCAGATGACCACCTGGCCCGCCCCGGCCCCTCTGCTGAGCGAACAGGCTCTGTCGATTTCCGAAGGACTGGCGATGATCATCTCCGCCCCCTTCAACACCCCGGAACTCCTGGACGCCATCGCCACGGCCACGCCCCTGGGCCAATACCGCACGGAAGTCAGCCTCGGCCATACGGTCCGCGAGGCGCTGGGCGGCAGCTACGGATTCGACCTGTTCGCCGCAGTCGGGGGCATGATCAAAGGCTCCCTGGGCGAAACCTCGGCCCTGCTTCTGACTCTGGGCGGCATCTATCTGCTGCGCAAGCGGGTCATCAGTTGGCACATTCCCATCTCCATGCTGGTGGGAACCCTCCTGCCGGCCATCGTCTTCTGGTACATCAATCCGGCCAAATATGCCGATCCTTTGTTCCATCTGGTCACCGGGGGTCTGATCCTGGGCGCCTTCTTCATGGCCACGGACATGGTGACTTCGCCGGTCACCCCCAAAGGACAGCTCTTCTTCGGTTTCGGCTGTGGCCTGCTCACCTATCTGATCCGCACCTGGGGAGGATATCCCGAAGGGGTCTCGTTTGCCATCGTGATCATGAACGCGGCCGTCCCGCTCATCGACCAGTATTCGCGTCCCGTGATCTACGGCAAAGCGAAATAGCACGCACAGGAGGCCGCCAATGCCGCATTTTCTCAAAATGGGTGTGATTCTCATGGCCGTGGGCCTGATCGCTACCGCCATCCTGGCCGGAATCGAAGGAATCACCCGTGACCCCATCGCCCAAACCCAACGCCAGGAACTGCTCAACGCCCTGGCCAAGGTCATGCCCAAAGGATTCGACAACGCGCCGGAAAAAGATCTGGTGCAACTGGCCGATAAACGCATCAACCGTCAGGAAAAACCGGTCTCCTTCTACCGCGCCCGCAAAGGCCAGGATCCCCTGGCCGTGGCGTTCATGGTCTCGGCCCCGGATGGCTACTCCGGCAACATCGACATCCTGATGGGTGTGGATGCCCAGGGCACGGTGACCGGTGTTCAGATCGTCAACCACGCCGAAACACCCGGTCTGGGCGACAAGATCGTCAAAACCGATTGGCCCAAGTCCTTTCTGGGCAAAACCCTGAAAAACGCCAAATGGGGCGTCAAAAAGGACGGGGGTGAATTCGACCAGTTCGCCGGCGCCACCATCACCCCTCGGGCCGTGGTCGGCGCGGTCAAACGCGGCCTGGAATACTTCGCGGAAAACCACGACAAAATCTTTAAAACCCCGACTGCGGAGTCTGCCCAATGAGCGGAGAAACCAAGGAAATCATTGTCAACGGGTTCTGGAAGAACAATGGCGTCTTTGTCCAGATGCTGGGCATGTGTCCCACCCTGGGCGTGACCACCTCGGCGGAAAATGGCCTGGGCATGGGTCTGGCCACCACAGCGGTCCTGGTGGGATCCAACATGGTGGTCTCCATGGTGCGCAAGGTGATCCCCAACGACGTGCGCATTCCGGCCTTCATCATCATCATCGCCGCCTTCGTCACCATCATCGATCTGGTGATGAACGCCTTTGTCCACGATCTGCACAAGGTGCTGGGTCTGTTCATTCCCCTGATCGTGGTGAACTGCATCATCCTGGGCCGGGCCGAAGCCTTCGCCTCGAAAAATACCGTGGTCGGCTCCATCCTCGACGGCGTGTTCACCGGTCTGGGGTTCACCTTCGCCCTGACCCTGCTGGGCAGCATCCGGGAAATTCTCGGTTCCGGACAGCTCATGGGTCACATGGTGTTCGGAACCAATTTTCAACCCGCCCTGGGATTCATCCTGCCTCCGGGCGCGTTTATCGCTCTGGGTTTCATTCTCATGACCTATAAATGGATCAATCAAAGAACAGCTTCCAAAAGTTGATCTCCGACATCCCATGATTTCCAGAAACCGGGAATGGAGACTTCATTCCCGGTTTTTTTTGGATTTTTTCTTGCCGGATGCGCTGAATGTTTGATAATAATAAAGACAGATACGCGTGATCAATCGTGTTAAACCCTTGATGAACCGGATTCATTGCCCACATGAACACCCTGATCGTAGACGACATCACGGAAAACCGCGCCCTGCTGGCCGATATTCTCAAGCCCTTCTCCCATTGCGACGTGGCGACCAACGGCCAGGAGGCGGTGGAGATCTTCGAAGCGGAACTGGTGGATGGCAATCCTTACGACCTGGTTTTGTTGGACATCATGATGCCGATCATGGACGGTCAGCAGGCGCTCAAACAGATGCGCGCCCTGGAAGAGACCTATCAGATACACGACGAAAACCGGGCCGCGATCATCATGGTCACCGCCGTGGATGCCATGTCCGAAATCTCCGAAGCCTTCGACATGGGCGGCTGTACCGACTACATCAACAAACCCATCACCCGTGGCAAACTGCTGGTCAAGCTGGCCGAACTCGACCTGATCCCCAAGGAGTGGTGGAAACACTCCTGACATCCGCGCACAGCGGTTCAAGGTCTCCCCTCACCGCTCCCGAAACGCCTTGTCCATCGAGGCATGGATCGGCTTGAGCATGTATTCCAGGTTCGAGGTCTCCCCTCACCGCTCCCGGAACGCCTTGTCCATCGAGGCATAGATCGGCTTGAGCATGTATTCCATCAAGGTCTTGGAACCGGTATGGATGTCTGCCTGGACCGCCATGCCGGGCAACACTTCGTTGCGTTTGGGATCCCCGCCCACATAAGCCCGCTCCAGACGGATGATGCCCTTGTAATAGGGGGTGGGATCGCTCGGATCCTTGAACGTCGTCGCGGAAATCGACTCCAGCACCCCATCGATCCCCCCGTAACGGGAAAAATCATAGGTGGTCACCTTGACCGTGACCGCCTGACCGGGCTTCACATGGCCCACGTCGCGGGTATTGATGCGGGTTTCCACCCGACGTGTGGACTCCACCGGCACGATTTCGGTCAAAAGACCACCCGGAGGAACCACGCCCCGCAAGGTTTCCATCTGCAGATTCTTGATCACGCCCTTGACCGGCGCACGCACATCCAGACGCTCGACCCGGTTTTGCTGACGCAACATCCCTTCCCGCAACTGGCTCACTTCGGAGGTGATGGCTCCCAGTTCCTTGAGGGACTCCTGCCGCACCTCGTCATTGAGGGAGGTCAACTGCTTGACCGCCTCATCCAGTTCCTTTTGCGCGGTCACCAGATCACCGCGTGTGCGTTCCAGGTCTCCGGCCACGCGACTGCGATCCCGTTCGCTGCCCAACGCCGCCAACCGGGACATCACCCCCTTGGCCAGACCGGCGCGACGCATGGCCACCTCCTCGTCGAAGTAGCGCAGTTGCTGTTCCAGGGAATCCCGCTGGGCGGTGAGATTGGTGATGCGCAGCCGACGCTGATCCATCTTGAGCCGCAGCACATCCCGGCGGCTCTCGCGGAAGGCACGTTGGGCGGTCAGAAGCTGCAACTGGTCGCGGATCAGATGGGAAAACTCGGCGGGAATCGTGTCGAACGCGGGTTCCTTCTCCTCCAGGAAAGCGCGGTTGCGGGCGATTTGCGCCTCCAGCGCGGCATGACGGGCGCGCATTTGATTGAGTTCCGCCAAGGCCGACTCCGGAGCCATCTGAAACAGCACCTTGCCCGCCTCGACCAACTCCCCCTCCTTGACCAGAATCGCCTTGACGATCCCACCTTCCAGGTGCTGGATATGCTGCACCGCTCCTGCGGGCATGACCTCCCCGACGGTCGGGGCCATCTCCTCCATGCGGGAGAAGGAGGCCCAAACCAGAAACAGGATCATCATCCCGGCGGTGAACGCCAAAGAAAGACGCACCAGACTGGAAAGCCCGGACTCCTCCAACACCACGGACTGGGCGAGATAACGCCGCTGCTTGTTGCCCTGTTTCATGGTCTGGGCCACCTTCTTCTCCGGCTTGAGCACATCCGGATCCACGGGTGGAGGGAGTGCGGAGGAGTCGAAAGCGCGGGAGGCGGCAACCCCGGAAGAGACGGCAAGGACGGCCTCGCTCTGGGAGGCCACGGACGCCGGAACCACGGGAGTCGGGACCACCGGGGACACCGGGGCCACCGGGGCCGAAGCCGCACGGGCTGGGGCCGGGGCCACCGGCGCCGAAGCCGGGACCACCACCGACACCGGGGCACCCGGAGCGGACGAAGCAATAGGGGCCGGAGGGATCGCGGGAGTGTGGACGAATGAGGCCGCATCCGGGGTCGGAGCGCTCTTCCTGGCAGCGCTGTTCGACGGGGATCCGCTGGCAACCGGGGCATCCAGACGACGGGGAGCGTTCTGGGCCGATACCGGACCGTCCGCGACTTTTTCCTTTTTGGCCGGACGACCAATGGCCACCACCAGGGAACGGGGTGCGGCGCGACCATCCGCCTTGGCGGCTGTCTTCTCCTTGGGATCCGGAGTGGTCATACGAAACCTCCTGGAATTTGACGCAACACATCATCCGGCTTGCCGGAAAGACGCAGATAGCCCTGATCGAAATACAGCACCAGATCGGCGATGCGCACATGGCTGGGCCGGTGGGTGACGATGAAGATGGTCCGCTGGCCTCGCCACTCCTTGACCACCCGAATGAAAGCCTGATCATCCTCCCAGCCGAGGCTGTTGGCCGGTTCGTCGAACAGCATGATCTGGGAAGGCTTCAGGTAGGCGCGGGCCAGGGAGAGTTTCTGGACCATGCTGGCGGGAAGCTGGGCCGATTTCTGATCCCCCACCCGGGTCCAGAATTTTTTCGGCAACGCCATGATCTCGTCATACACCTGGGCCTTGCGACAGGCCTCCTCCAGATCCTCGTCCGAGGCGGTGGCGTGGGCCAGCCGGAGATTCTGGGCGATGGTGCCATAAAACAGGCTGCAGGTCTGGGGCACATAGGCCACGGCGTGACGCAGTTCGATGACGTTCATCTGGCGGATGTCCAATCCGTCGATGCGAATGCTGCCGGCCTGGGGAGCGTAGAGTCCGGCGATCAGTTTGACCACCGTGGACTTGCCACAGCCGTTGGGACCGATCAAGGCCACCACCTGTCCCGGAGTGACCTCGAAATTGATCCCCATGAGGGCGGGTTCGGCCTCGGGAACGTAGCGGATGCTGACCCGCACGAAAGAGATCTGACCCTTGAAAGTCTTGATCGGCTCGATGGCGGTATACTCTTCCCGTTCCGGGGTGACATTCATCAAGCCGTTGATCTGGGTGATGCTAGAGCGGACCTGTTCCAGGCGGGTCATGGCGATGAAGGCGCTTTGGATCGGGGCCAGCACCCGCCACACCAGCACCATGGAGGCGACCAGTCCACCGGTGGTCATGGAGGCGTCCATCACCCGAAACACCCCGAGTCCGATCACCACCACCCCGGACCCGACGATCAGAATGGTGGAGATGGCGTTGACCGCAGCGTTGATGATCGCGGTGCGGAAGTTGGCCATGGCGGACTGGGCCGACAACTGACGAAACCGCTCCAGCCAGATGGACTCCATGCCGCCGTATTTGAGCGCCCGCATCCGGCCCAACGCCTCGACGACGAACTCCTGTTTGCGGCTGCTCGCCCGGCGGGAACGGGCCTCCTCGCGCGCCACCATGGGCATCATCACCGCCCACAAGGCCACGAACAGCCCCATGGTTACCATAGGCACGATGGCCAGCGGACCCCCAAGAATGGCGATCACCACAAAAAAGACCACGGAAAAAGGCAGCTCGAAGAAAACCATCATCAACGGTCCGGTGAAAAACTCGCGCACCGAATCGAAATCCTTGATGCGGGCCACCTGGGCACCGGTGGGGGCCCGTTCGGTAAAGCTCGGGGTCAACGACAAGATGCGCATGAAAATGGCGTTGCTGACAATGCTGTCCATGCGCGAACCGATATACATGAGCATTTTGGTACGCAGTTTCCGCATCAGCCACTCGAAGGTCATCACCACGCCGATGCCGATCAGCAGATAACCCAAGGTCTCGATGGATCGACTGCCCACCACGCGATCATAGACGGCCATGGTGAACAGCGGCGGAGCGATCTGCAACACGGTGATGGCGAAGGTGACCATGAAAATGTACACGATCAACTGCCGGAACCGTTCCGCCACCATGCGGAACCAGCCAAGCCGTTTCTGGATGGCGGCCCGTTCTCCCAGGTCCATGGGCGCGAAGAAATAGGTGGTGCCGGCAATCGGGGTCAAAGGCAACCGTTCCAACTGTCCGGTCGCCCCGTTGAAGAGGATCCAGCCATCCAGTTTGCGTTTCAGCAACACGATGCAAGGCTGACGGTCCGGCACGAACAGACAAGGCATCAATCGAGGATCGATCTCCCGGGGGTCCAGGCGCGCCGGTCGGCTGACATAGGTGAGATTGGCCATCATGTTGCGCAGGCCGGTGAGATCCAGGGTTTCGGCGAAATGGGGCAGCGCCTCGGCCACATGGCGCAGATCCCCCCGATAGCCCAAAGCCATCAGTAAAGGAATCATGCAAGCGCCGAAGTCCGAGAGCCGGGCGAACTCCGCCAGCAAGCCTGTGATCGGCTGCCGGGGGCGGATCATGCGCCGCACGGACTCCAGTTCGTGATCGTCACCGGAGAAGGGAGTGGAATCGGGCATGGAATCAGGGCCTCGGGGGATCCATCTTCGCCGGAGTGGCGGGGGGCGCGAACGGTGCCCGGGGAGGCTTGGGAACCAGGGTGCCATCCTGGAGCAGATAAACCCGATCCGCGATCTTCTCCAAAGAGGGACGATGGGTGACCAGAATCAGGGTCGCCTTGCCGTGCATGGCCTCCAGAACGGATTTCAGTTTCTCGTCGCCGCTGCTGTCGATGGCGGTATTGGCCTCATCGAACAAAACGATGCGCGGCGACGAAACCAGGGCGCGGGCAATGGTGATGCGCTGTTTGATGCCTCGGGGAATGGATTCGTCGGCCCCGTCGTCGATGATGGTTTCGTAACCCTTGGGCAATTTGGCGATGAAATCCTCCAGGTACAGCTTGGTGGCCACTTCCAGCGCCGCCTCTTCCCGTTCGGGCCGGAACATGTGGATATTGTCCAGAATGGTCCCCTTGAACAGCATGCCCACCTGGGGCATGTAGGCCACCTGGGAATGCAGCGAGCTGGGGTCGTAGTGGGCGAGGTCGTAATCATCGATCAGCACCCGGCCTTTGGTGGGACGGATGGCCCCCATCATCAGCCACAACAAGGTGGTCTTGCCGGTGGTGCCCTGGATGGCGACGGTCTCCCCCGGATTGACCACCAGATTGACATCCCGGATCACCACAGGCGCCTCGGCTGGCGCGGCCTTATCCTTTCCCCACGGCTCCGCCGCCTCGGCGGGATAAGAGAAGCTGACATTCTCCAACACCAGTCTGCCGCGCACCTCGGGGAGAGGGGGAGTGCCGGGGGGGGCGTCGGGCTTGAGATCAAAAATGGCGTTCAACCGCTGTCTGGCCACGCGGATGGTCTGGAAACGGGCCCAGATGCCCACGGCACGCTGCAACGGCTGAATGGAACGACCCGCCAGCATGCTGCACGCCGACAGGCCACCGATGGTCAGGTCGTGATTGATCACCAGAATGCCCCCAAAGGCCACCACGGCCACGGTGGTCAACTGGGAAAAAAACGAGCCGATGTTCTGGGCGTCCGCGCTCTGCATGCCGACATGCAAGGCACCCTGGGCGCAGGCCTCCTGAAGCCGCTCGTAGCGCCGCAGCATCATGGCCTCCATGGCCATGGACTTGACCGCGTGAATGCCGTTCAACACCTCGATGATGAAATTGACGCGGATATCATCGGCCTTCATGCGCTCGGAGACCGCCCGGTGCAACTGGGTGCCAATGTAGAGCGTGAACAGCATGAACAGCACAAACACCACCACCGGAATCAACACCAGCAGACCGGCCAGATGATAGATCATGATCAAAAAGATCGGCACGAACGGCAGATCCAGAATCACCAGCACCGCGCTGCCGGAGTAGAAATCCTTGATGACGTTGAGGGCGTTGATCCGCTCCAGATGCACCCCCGCCCCGGCCCGTTCAAAGTCGGCGAAATTGAGGCTCATGAGCCGTTCCAGGGCGCTGACGCTGGCGTTGTGTTCAAACCGCGCGCCCAGCCAGGCGCCGATGTAGGAACGTCCCATTTTCAGCGCGGCTTCCACCAGCAAGGCCACGGAGACCCCGATCAGCAACAGGCTCAAGGTGCTGGTGGCCTCGTTCTGCAAGATGCGGTCATAGACTTGCAACAGCGTCAACGGCAAAACCAGCGCCAACAGGTTGAGCAGGGTCGAAACCAGCATCAGATCCCACAAGGAGTCCTTGACCACGGAAAACGGGGTCAACCGCGCCGGCCATCCATCTTTGGAAAAAAAAGAATCCTTCACCATGCTCCCGGCTCCCCGCCCACTCCTTGCGCCCGCATCATCCGCACTTCTTATCGGCTGAGCGTGACGGCATTTCAAGGAGGAATGTCAAAATAACAGGCACACAAATTGCGAAACGTCCATTCATCATCCACCTTCCTGCCCTGTCTTGGGTGTTCTGCGTGTGAAACGGACCCTTCTCACCTTCGCGCTGCCGTGGCTGCTGTGTTGCAGTCCGACCCAGGCCGCCTGGGCGTTGTCGCTGGACGACGCCCTGAACGAGGCGCTGAGATCCCATCCCAAACTGTTGGCCGCCGGACAGGAGTTGGAAGAGACCCGTCAGAAAATCCGTCAAGCCTTCGCCGGTTATCTCCCCACCATCGACTTCAACATGGGCACAGGCCGGGAGTGGGTCAACACCCCCACCACCCGCGTTCAGGATCGGGGCGGTCTGACCCTGAACCGGGGCGAAGCAGGAATGAACATCAATCAACCTATTTTCGACGGATTCAACACGGTTCACAAGGTGGAGCAGGCCAGATTTCAGGTTCAGGGGGCGGATTACTCCTTTCTGGACGTGGCCGAAACCGTCTCCCTGGATGTCTCCCTGGCCTACGCCGAAGTCCTGAAACAGCGGCGACTGCTGGAAGTGGCCAAGGAGGCGATGACGCTGCATTCGCAAATCCTGGTCAAGACCCGCCAGACCACCCGTCTGGGCATCACCGCCGAAATGGATGCCCGGCTGGCCGAAAGCCGGGTCTCGCTGATCGCATCGGATCTGGCCTCCACCGAAGGGCTGTTGAGAAGCGCCGAAAGCCGTTTCGCCACCCTGGTGGGATTTCCGCCCCCCGGCACTCTCGACGCCCCCCGCATCGATCCCAAACAACTGCCCACCACCCGCAGCGACGCCCTGGAAACCGCCATGAGCCGTCATCCGGCCCTGTTGGCGGCCAAGGCGGATCTGGAGGCCACCCGCGCCGAAAGCAAAGCCAACGCCGCCTCGCTGTGGCCCAAAATCAGTCTGGAAATGGCGGTTTCCGACAGCGCCGACGCCAGCGGCACCCGCAGCTATTCCCAGGATGCCTCGGCGGTGTTGCGTTTCAAGTACAATCTGTTCCGGGGCGGCTCGGACACCTCCAAATTCAAGGAAAGCTCCTTCAAGGCCGCCCGCTTCCGGGACAAAATGGAGGAAATCCGTCTGCAAATCGAAGAGAAGGTCAATCGGGCCTGGAACGCCCTGCTGGCCTCCCGCGCCCGGATCCAGAGCCTGGACAAACATCTCGAAACCACCCAGGCGGTCAACCGCGATCATCAGGAGCAACACCGTATCGGCAGCGAAAGCCTGCTGGACCTGCTCAACTCCGAACACGAACTGCAAGCCGCCAAACGACTGCTGGTGGAAGAGCAGTTCCAATCCCTGATGGAGTCGTTGCGTCTGCTGGCCGCCATGGGACGACTCAAGGAGACCCTGGTCCAACCGGATCCTCCGGCCTCCTCATTCCCGGCCATCATGGCCCCACTGCCCACGCCAGCAGGCTCCCCACCGGTGGTTGTCGCCCCGTCCCGCTCCCCGGAAACCAGCTCCCGTTCCCCGTCACCCCCGGCGCCTGCCACCCCACCGATCACGCCGGAGCGCCCGGAACGCAACCAGACCCTCTCCCCGCCCGCCGACGCCCCGCTCACCACAGCCCAGGAAGCGGCCATGGACGGTCTGGTGGAGACCCTGTTCGCGTCGGAACCCGAAACCACCCCCCCGGCAGCGCTCCACACCCCACCGGCGGAACCGGCTTCCACCCCCTCACCCTCTCCTCGAACCCCGGACAAACAGGAACCGGCCCAAGAGGCGCGGGCAGCCCTGGCGGCCACAGCCGGCGACCAGCGGCGCGCCCCTTCCCGCGACCAGATGTCCGGCGCGCTGGACTCCCTGGCCCGGACCGTCCACGCATCGCATGAACGGACCCCCTCCCCGGCCGACAACATCGTGCCGACCGCTTCCTCCTCTCCGGATCCGCAGGAACTCCAGGAGATGGAAAACATCCCGTTGCAGCAGATGATTCATCTCATGTCCGATGACGAAACCAGGGCCGCCTCCCGCAAACCCACACCGGACCTGTTGTACTACACCATCCGGATCGGCACCTTCCGCCACGAAGCCGAGGCGATCAAGCTGATCGGACGGTTGCAGGCCAAGGGTCACGACCTGTATCTGGAAGAACTCCGGGACACCTCCCCGCAGCAGACCCGATATCAAGTCTCCATCGGCCGGATGGAAACCGAACAGGCCGCGCGTCTGGCCCTCAAACGGTTCTCCGAACAAGAGGGGCAATCCGGCGTGATCATGCCGATGCCGCGACAAGGCAGCTCGACCGTCACCGAACCCATGCCCTTTCTGCCTCCCCCGCCCCAACGCCAGGAAGAGAGCCGCGACACCCCCGCCACCGACCCCACCACTCCGGCCGGATACGCCGTGCAGGTGGCCGCCTTCCTCGACCCGACCGAAACCGACAAGAAACTGGTGCAACTGTCCGCCAAAGGTCTTGACCTCTATCTGTGCGAAACCCGCGACGCCAACGGTCGCACCTGGCAATTGATCTGGATCGGACGTTATCCCGACAAGGAACAAGCCACAGCCGCTGCTGCGGCCTATGTTCAAAACGTCAAAGAACCAGCCCAGGTAATCGAAATCCGCCCCTCCAGCCCCGCAGATCCCCAGGTCATCACCCGCGTGGGTTCTCCGGCCTGATGGCGGGCGGAAATCGTTCCTGACGATATAAAGTTCCAATACACACAGGACCGAATCGATGACAACACTCGGAACACTTGTCAAGCTGGATGATTTACGCTCAGTATGGAAATCCGAAGCGCAGCATTTCACACCCTGGCTTGCTCAAGAAAAAAATCTCGCGGAACTTGGAAAGACAATTGGAATGGAACTTGAGCTTGTCGCGCAAGAACATTCCGTTGGCATTTTCAAGGCGGATCTCCTATGCAAGGATACCCTGACACAGCAATACATAATTATTGAGAATCAATTGGAAAGAACTGACCATTCTCATCTTGGACAGATTCTTACCTACGCAGCGGGAGTGAGTGCAAAGGCCATTGTGTGGGTGGCCACTTCATTCACGGATGAACATCGGGCAGCGCTCGACTGGATGAATGAAATTACAGCAGCGGATTACGGTTTCTTTGGTCTGGAAATTGAACTCTGGAAAATCGGAACCTCTGATCCCGCCCCCAAGTTCAACGTGATCTCCCGACCAAACGACTGGAGAAAAACAGAACAGGAAAAAACATTCTTATCCGGAAATGCACTTCTGTATCAACGCTATTGGACGGGACTCAGGGATTTCTTTTCAGAAAATCGCAAGAGAACCGTACTGCGTCCTCAGAAACCATTGCCTAATCATTGGATCAACTTTGCCATAGGCCGCACCGGATTTCTCCTGTGCGCAGTAGCCAGTATTGATAAGCAACGCATCAGTGTTGAGGTCAATATCTATCCAAGAGATATGAATCCGAAGGCAGCTTTTGCTACATTACAAGACAACAAAGATGAAATCGAAAAAGAGCTTGGATTTTCGGCTCCTCGCTGTTTCACGTGGGTAGGGTGAAGTTTAACTTGCCCCCGATGAGGTAGGCCATGGTGATGAAGTTGGTATCCGAGCGGTAGCCCCTGGCTCGCGCCTTGGCGGCCTGGAGG
>JADGBT010000043.1 GCA_015231375.1 Magnetococcales bacterium
TTCATGGCCATTCACCGGTTGCTGGCCCATGTTGGGTGGAGTCGGACACATTTTGATCAGACTTTGCCGCGTCTGCGCGCCACCGAGCGTATCCTGATGAACATGGGAGATCCCACCCGCATGACCCGAAACAAGTTGGACAATGCCTCCCAGGATCAAAACGACATGTGTTACCTCACGCTCAACAGGTTGGACCCCTCATCGTGAACGCGGACCAAATCCGCAAACGTCTGCGGCAATACAATCCTCTGGCGTCGGTGGCGGCGGCGGATCCATGGGCAACCCGTTGGGTGGATGTGCCCGTCATCAATCGTCTGCCGTTCGAGGGAGTAACCCGTCTGGTTCACCAGATCGCCCGCGCACCCGGGGAACCCTTGGCTGCTTTGGTACTCGGCGAAGTGGGCAATGGCAAGAGTCATCTTGTTTCCAGGTTGCGTCTGGCCTGTCGTCAGGGAAAATGGCCCGGAGAATTCGCCCTGGTAACCCCGCCGGAAAGCGGAGCGACACCATTTTGTTACCTGTTGCGCGAGATCGCCGACAGCCTACGCGTTCCCATGCCAGGCAAGGATGGTTTGTCGGCCTGGCACCAGTTGGCCGCCGGACTGATCGCAAAAGGGATGAATTCCTCTCCTTGGCGCGAAGCAAAGAGCAAACCGGTACGCAAACTCCTGAAGAGCATGAAAACGCGCAAAAAGGACACTTCCCTCTGGTGGAAAAAGATACAGGCAGCCCCTTTCTTGAACCGGTTCTCTCCAGCGGCGTTGGATCTGGTAGAGATTCTGGTCCGATGGCTGCCGTCCTCGCCGGATGGTCAACGCGAAGCCCTGGCCTGGTTGCGGGGCGAGTCCCGCGAAACCGAAATCCTGCCAGCCCGTTTCAGTCGTTCCAGTGACAACCCGGAGGCCATCGAAACGCAATCGCGAGACCTGTTGATTGCCCTGGGAGAGCTTCTTGCCTACTTTCATCGCCCGTTGCTGGTCTGTTTTGACCGCATGGAAGATCTGCGTTCACCGGGGCAACACGCTGCCATGGATCTGATGCTGACCTTTCTGGTGGATCGGATGTCCGCAACACTGCCTGTGGTGTTCGTCCGTGGACAGTTCTGGGAGGAACTGCGTCTGGATCGTTGGAACGCCCAAACCGTGAGCCGCGTGGAAAGCAACCGTTTCGAAATGACCGGCTGTTCCCGCACAGAAGCCGAAGCCTTGATCCAAGGTCGCCTGGAACGTGTCCTGGGACAAGAAGGCATGGCGAATCTGTTTTTTGATCCGGCTGCATTGCTCGAAACCTTGCCTCCCGGACGCCACACGCCCCGGATCGTTCTGACCCTGGCCAATCGTTGTCTACAGGCGTTGCTGGATCTTCCCCTGACCGCCGCAGAAAACCCGGAAACACGACTGGCCGAAGCCTGGGAGTCCCTGACGACCCGCTTTCGCACCCGGATTGCCGATGAACCGACACGCCCCGAACGGCTCGTTCAGGCGTTGCGGTTGTATCTGCTCGGGGAACAGGCGTTGCCATTGGAGGCAGAAGAGGAAGGACGGATCGAACTGCCTGCCGATAACGGTCAACCGGCGCAACTGTGGCTGGTCGAAATGGTATTCCATCCCAGGACGATCATTCAACGTCTGGCTCAGGCCGAAAGCTGGTGGCGACGTCATCCAGATGGTCTGATCACTTATGTGCGAGACGGACGTCAGCCTATTCCTCAGCTTCCCAAATGGCCGGAAACCAATCAAATATTACATCGTTTTCGCGAGCGTGGCGGACGGATGTTGCCATTGCCTGCGGAACGGATCGTGCGCTGGCATGCCCTTGGAGAACTGCACGATGCAATTCGATGCGGTGAGATCACCTGGTTGGACGGTCAAAACCGGGAGCATCCGGTACCCATGCCGATGCTGATCGATTTTCTGCACCACCATTTCGCCGCCGAGCAGAATGGATGATGGAGATATCCCGATGCGTGGCGATTGAAAAATCCCCGCCTGGGCTTGGCCATGCCGCGAGACTGGCATCATTCCCTGCTGGCGGACTGCCGGACGAATTTGATATGCTGGCACCATGAACGAGATCACTCAGTCCCCTTGGCGCATTCCCGGCAACTGACCCAGTACCGACTGCGAACCAAAAAAGATCATGGGAAATCAGACGGAAGAAAACAGGTCGCAATACGACACCACCTTCAAGGATCTGTTCGAGCAGCCACCACAAAAGCTGTTGCAGATTTTGATCGGGCGTCAGGCCGTGGAACTGCTGCCGGTAGAGTTTGCCTCCACCCAAAAGAGGTTCCCCGATCTGGTCTTCTTGCTGGACGACGATTCCATTTTTCATCTGGATTTGCAAAGCAAACCGGAGGACATGGAATGGCGGATGTTGATGTATTACGCGTTGATCCGGCAGCGTTATCCGGGTCGAGTTCTGGTTCAAAAGGTTCTGTACGTCGGGCAGATCGCATGGAACCCTCAAGCGGCCATAGCAGAAAAGGATTTGTCTTTCCGCTACGAGGTGATTGACATCCGCACCATCGATTGCCTGGAGTTGATGTCCAGTCCGGCATTGGAGGAAAACATTCTGGCTGTGTTGTGCAAAAGCAATCACCCAAAGGAGACGATCCGAAAGATTTTGCACCGTATCAGTGAACGGCCAACCAAGGCCAGGGCCGACGCTCTGACAAAATTGGTCATCTTATCCAGGTTGCGCAAGCTGGAAATCGTGGTTAAAACGGAGGCTGAAGACATGTCACTGACATTCAATGTGATGGAAAACGACGTACTGCGACCACTGTTTGTGAAAGCGCAAATGGAAGGCCGACAGGAAGGCCGACAGGAAGGCCGACAGGAAGGCCGACAGGAAGGCCGACAGGAAGGCCGACAGGAAGGCCGACAGGAAGGCCGACAGGAAGAAGCCGCTTCCATGCTCTTGAAACTGATGCGTCGCAAATTTGGCCAGACACCAGACTGGGTGACCGAAAAGGTGAAGGCGGCGAGCCTGGAACGGATCGAGACCTGGAGCGACAACTTCGTGTTCGCGAATTCCGTGGACGAAGTGTTCGCGTCGTGATCCTCTGCCCCTTCTGGACCCCAAAATGCCGGATGCGCCATCGACATCCAATCGTAAGCTCAAACGGGTTCTCAGATGTCCTGTGACGCAGAGAAAAAAGGCTGATACGCCACGAAGAACCTGGTTGAACACCGCGTCACAGGCCCCCTCACAGGCGCCCCGCCCGCAATACCAGAGGCCATTCCACCCATCTCGGTCTGTCGGCATCCCCCCAGATGGCACGCAAACGGGGGCGCAACAACGCCACCGGATCGATTCCCCGCACCTTGCAATACTGGGCCGTGGCCGACCAACTGGAAAAATAACCCAACAATGAATCCAGATGCCACAGCGCCCTCATGGCAAAAGTCGGGGCGGGGATGGCGGCAAAAGGAAAAAACAAATCCCGATAGCCGTTTTCCACATGACACCGCTCCGGCGGCCAATGGGGACCGACCTCGTGATGATAAAAGTCTTGGACCAGGGCGTTGACACCCTCCCCTTCGACGCTCAACACGCCGTAGCTCCACGCCGCCACCACGCCTCCCGGCTTCAGAACCCGGCGCACCTCGGCATAAAACGCTTCCAGATCAAACCAATGCAGCGCCTGGGCCACCACGATCAAATCCACCGAACCCGCCACCAAACCACTCGCCTCGGCCCGGGCCTGCCGATAAACCACCCCCGGACAAGGGGTGGCCTGAGCAATCTGGGCCGCGCTGGCATCGGTGGCCTCCACCCGCTCGAAATGCCGCGCCAACTCAACGGACGCCTGCCCGGTTCCCGCCCCGCAATCCCAAGCCAAACCCCGCTCCGTACATTGCCCGGCCAACCAAGCGAACAGCTCCGGCGGATAACCGGGACGATTCCCGGCATAATGGCCAGCCACTGTGGAAAAATGGTCCTTGAAGGATTCAGACATCACCCGCTCCCCGGAAACCTCCCCCCCATGCGAAACTGGATCGCCTCCGCCAGATGCCCGGCGGCAATGGACTCCGCCCCTTCCAGATCCGCGATGGTACGGGAGACTTTGAGAATGCGGTTGTGGGTGCGGGCGGAAAAACAGAGCTTGCGACTGGCCATCAACAACAGTTCCCGACTTTCGCCGTCCAACGCGGCAAAACGGTCGAGGGGCGCGCCATCCAAGTCCGCGTTCAACACGCCGGGACCGTTGCGGGCCAACTGCCGCATTCGGGCCTCGGTCACCCGCTGACGCACCATGGCGGAACTCTCCCCCGACGGAAGCGCAGCCAGGGTTTCGGGGGGAACCGGAGGCACTTCCACATGCAGATCGATGCGGTCCAGCAAGGGTCCGGACAACCGGGAGGCGTAGCGTTCCACCTGAATCGACGAGCAACGACAAGGCCGCTGGGGATGGCCCCGGAAACCGCAGGGACAGGGATTGCAGGCGGAAACCAATTGAAACCGGGCCGGAAAACGGGTGGAACGGGCTGCGCGGGAGATGCCCACGTCTCCGGCCTCCAAAGGCTCGCGCAGGGATTCCAAAGCGCTGCGACCGAACTCGGGGATTTCGTCCAGAAACAACACCCCCCGATGGGCCAGACTCACCTCGCCGGGCCTGGGGATGCCCCCGCCGCCGATCAAGGCCACATGGGAGGAGGTGTGATGCGGAGTACGAAACGGACGCCGGGTCACCAAAGGGGAACGCCCCTCCAGCCGTCCGGCCACGGAATGGATGGCGGTGACTTCCAGGGCGTCTTCGATGGTGAGGGCCGGCAGAATCCCCGGCAAACAGCGGGCCAGCAGGGTCTTGCCCGATCCCGGAGGACCGCTCATGATCAGATTGTGTCCACCCGCCGCCGCCACTTCCAGGGCGCGCCGGGCATGCTCCTGACCTTTGACATCCGCCAGATCCCGAATGCTCCCCCCGCTTCTGGGCTCTTCTTCCAGCGCCTTGCGCCAATCGGTGGGGGGAACCGGATCCAGGAGCTTTTCGCCGTTGAGATGGCGCATGAGCTCCAACAGGGTCTCCGGGGCCACCACCCGTCCCCCGGCCAAGGAGCCTTCCACCCCGTTGGCCAACGGCACGATCAACTCGGTCATGCCCAACTCTTTGGCCAGCATGGCTGCGGGTAGACAGCCGGGAACCGGCTTCAAACGGCCATCCAGGGCCAACTCCCCCAGGAACAACCGCCCGCGCAACGACTCTCCCGGCAACAACTCCATGGCCGCCAACAGACCCAGCGCCATGGGAAGGTCATAGCCGCTGCCCTCCTTGGGTAGATCCGCCGGCGCCAGATTGATGGTGACCCGCCGCGCCGGCAGTTGCACGCCGGAGTTCTTCAACGCGGCCCGCACCCGATCCTTGGCCTCCCGCACCGCCCCATCCGGCAGACCCACCATGTTGAGCATGGGCAATCCCCGCCCCAGGTCCACTTCGACCTCGACGGGAATGGCCCGTATGCCGTCCAGGGCAATGGTGTCAACGCGGGCGAGCACGGCAGTCAACCCCTGTTTCAGACACGGTAGACCAGCACCCGCTCCTCCAGCATATCCCGCATGGCGTATTTCACCCCTTCCCGGCCCAACCCCGAATCCTTGACGCCGCCATAAGGCATGCTGTCCACCCGCAGGGAAGGCACATCGTCATGGATCACCCCCCCCACCTCCAGGGCGTCGAAGGCCCGCATCACGGTGGAGAAATCCGGCGTGAAAATCCCGCACTGCAACCCGAAACGCGACGCATTGGCCCGGGCGAAGGCCTCTTCCATGGACTCCACCGGGGTCAACACCACCACCGGTCCGAATGCCTCTTCCGCCACCACCCGGCTGTTCGGATCCACCTCTTCCAGGATGGTGGCGGTCAGGCCGTTGCCCTGCCCCGAGGCCGGAACCGTATTGCCGGTCACCAGATGAGCGCCCAGATCCATAGCTTCGCCGATCCAGGTCTGCAAGCGTTCCCGGTTGGCCCGATCGATCATCGGACCTAAAGTGGTGGCTTCATCCAGCGGATCCCCAGGCCGCAACGCCTCGGCGGCCTTGCGGAAACGGGCGCGAAACTCCCCCACGATCTCTTGATGCAGGAAAATCCGCTGCACCGAGATGCACACCTGACCGCACTGATAAAAAGCGCCCATCACCGCCCGTTTGATCAGCCAGTCCCAGTCCCGCACCTCCCGATCCACGATCAGACCCGCGTTGCCACCCAGTTCCAGCACCACCTTTTTGCGTCCGGCCTGCTGTTTCATCTTCCAGCCCACCTCGGGCGAGCCGGTGAAGGTGAGCAGTTTGACCCGTTCGTCTTCCACCAGCATCTGACCAGCGACCCGATTGCACGGCAGCACGGAAAACGCCTTCAGGGGCCAGCCCGACTCCTGGATGATCCCGGCGAGCATCAGCGCGGTGACCGGCGTTTTGGAGGCGGGTTTGAGCACCATGGGACAGCCGGCGGCCATGGCCGGAGCGATCTTGTGGATGGCCAGATTGAGGGGAAAATTGAACGGCGCCACCCCGGCCACCACCCCCACCGGATAGTGACGCACCAGCGCCCGCCGACCGGCCCCCATGGGATTGATTCCCAGGTCGTAGGCTTCGCCATACACCCGGGTGGCCTCCCCCACGGCGATGTCGAAGGTGGCGGCGGCCCGATCCAGCTCCAGACGGGATTCGGTGATGGTCTTGCCGTTCTCCTGGCTCAGAATCCGGGCGAACTCCTCCCGCCGCTCGATCAGCCGATCCCGCACATGCGCCAAAGCCTTGGCGCGCTGCCAGGGTTCCAGCCGTCGGGTCTCTTCCAGCGACTCCACCGCCGCATCCAAGGCCCGGTCAATCTCGCCGGGTCCGCACAAGGCGACCGTGGCCACCAACTCCCCGTTGTAGGGATTGATCACCTCCAACGACTCCGGGGTATCCACCCACTCCCCGGCCAGATAGGCCAGACGTTTCCCGGAACCGTTCAAGGAGCGGCTCATGTGGGCTCACCCAGTCGGGCCAGGGCCTCTTCCAGCTCACCCACCCGTTTTTCCAACGCCTCGGCCCGGATGCGCGCCTCACTCAACATCTCGTTGACCACGTTGAACTCTTCACGGGTCACCAGATCGAAATGCTCCACCCCTTCCCGCACCATGTCCTGCGCCTTGCGTTTCAGCTCTTCGCGGGTCTCGCCCACCCGGTTGAACACGCCCATGACGTTCTGGGTGATTTGATCCAAAATCGCGTTGTCGATTTGCATGTGTCGTCTCCAAAAAGATCAGGGGCGATGATAACTCATACCCGGTTTGTTGTGGAAATAGCCGTTGCAAAACGGCTCCCCGCCATTGAATTCGGCCAGCTTCGCCAATCCCTCCTCGGGGGAGAGACGGCGATCCAGCGTATCGCGCCAGACCGCCACGATCTCGGACATGAACCGGCTTTGCGGGGAAAGCCTCACCAGCTCGACGCCCAACGCCTCAAGACGCACAACCTCGCCGATGAGGGTGTGGACCTTTTCCGACATGGTTTGAATGCCGTTCATGGAGAGCAGGCCTTCCCCCTCCTGGGTACGGGTGATCAGTCCATCGGGAAAATCCCCACACTTGTACTGACAGTTCGCCTTGGAAAGACGAAAGGCCCGCGCCGTGTAACAGCGGGCGGAAAAGGTCAACGGCAGCCGGCCATGGGCAAACACCTCGAACTCCACCGGCCTGGCCCGGGGCGCCTGGATGATGCCGGCAATGGAATCGGCGGGCAGTTCCACCGGAAACACCATCCGCACCACCCCGACCTCTTGCAAAAAGTCTAAGGTGGCGGGATTGTAGACATTCACATGGGGTCCGGCCACCAGGGCATGCCCTTCGCCCACGCCGATTCCGGCCATGTCGTTGGCTTCGATCTTCAGCCCCATCCCCACGGCCAGATCCTTGAGACGGTGCAGATTTTCCTGCTCCTCGTCGCTCATCACCAGACCCAGGGTGGAGACCACCAACTCCTTGCCCGACGGGGCCAACTCCCGCACCAGGGGTTCCAGCTCGTCCAGATGGATCCCCTGACGCTTGGAGCAGACCACCTCCCCCAGATACAGCACATCCGCCGCCGTCTCGAAGGCCATGCGGCGGTAGAAATCCTTCAACGCCGTCCGTCCCCACTCGAACAGCACCGGACCCATGGAGATTTTCATTATTGCCAGCTCTCCTCATAGGTGCCCAGGGTATGGGTGGCGCCCTCGGACGTGGCGTTCAGGGCGCGCAGCCAAGCCGGTTTGGCCCGGTAGGCCCCGGGCGCCTCATAGTAGGCGTCCACCGCCTGCCGCAAAATCTTGGTCACCGTGCCCACATAGGACTTGGTGCGCTGCCGTCCTTCGATCTTCAAAGAAGAGACCCCGGCCTCGATCACCTGGGGCAAGATTTCCAGAATGTTCAACGATCCCGGCTCTTCCATCACATGATAGACCCGATCGTTGGCCTCGAAGCGCCCCTTGCAGATGGTGGGATAGGCGGCGTCCTCCCCTTCGGCGTATTCGGCGATCAACGCCCCACCCAGACGGGTACGCAACTTGCCATCGGTATTTTCAAACCGGACCGCCCGCGCCGGGGAGCAGACCCCCTCGATATTGGGTGACACCCCGGTGACGAACGAGGAGAGATGACAGCGCCCCTCGGCCATGACACACAGGCCGCCAAAGGCGAACACCTCCAGTTCCACATCGATTTTTTCGTGGAGGGCGCGTATTTCCGGAGCGGTCAGCACCCGGGGCAGGATCACCCGGGCGATGTTGAAATGGCGCTGATAAAACCGGATCGCCTCGGCATTGCTGGCAGAAGCCTGCACCGAAAGATGAATCGGCAACTGGGGATGGCGTTCCCGGCAGTAGCGCAGCAAGGCGGCGTTGGCCAGGATGATGGCATCGGCCTTGAGGCGCGCGGCGGCGTCCACGGCCCGGTACCAAGGGGACGGATCGTTGACCTGGGGAAAGGTGTTCAAGACCACATTGGCCTTGACTCCGTGACGCCGGGCGTAGTCGATGCCCTGGACCGCCTCGCTTTCGGAAAAATTCAGCCCCTCGAAATTACGGGCGTTGGTGGCATCACGAAAGCCGAAATAGACCGCATCCGCGCCATTGTCCACAGCCGCCCGCAACGAGGGGAGATTGCCAGCCGGGGCCAGGACTTCCACTTTCTTCATGATGACTCTCGCAAACCCGGAAATGTTTGTCGTGTGTGGATCACAAGGTAAGGGTCAGTTTACCACCGAAGCGCGGGGAATCAAACCTTCATCACGCACTTTGCGTTTTTCACGCCCCACGGGTTATGCTGGATCCAACAGCAGAAGCGGCAGATCCCCGGCATTCGCCAGTCCGTCTGACGTGCACGGCAATCCCGCGCGCCTCTTGTGCCAGCCGACAGGTTTCGGAGCACCGAATATGATCACGCTGGAACAACTGAATGACCTGCTGAACGATCTGGAATCCTCCTTGACGCTCCACCCGTCATCCCCCCAAACCCGCCCCCCACCCCTTCCGGTTCGGCTCCCCCGGCACCCCGAGTCGGGCCAGAATCCGATCCACCACAAAATCCACCAGTTGTTCCACGCTTTCCGGCACCTGATAAAATCCGGGCGCCGCCGGCAGGATCACCGCTCCGGCCCGGGCCAGGGTCAGCAGGTTTTCCAAATGGATCACCGACAGCGGGGTTTCCCGGGGGACCAGGATCAAAGGCCATCCTTCTTTCAAGGCCACGTCGGCGGCCCGTTCGATCAGGTTGTCCGAAAGTCCCCGCGCCATGGCCGCCAGCGAACCCATGGAACACGGACACACCACCATGGCCCTGGGACCGGTGGAACCCGAGGCCATGGGAGCATACCAGTCGTTTCTGGCATAATGGCGCAATCCCTCCAATGAAAGCGCCGATCCGGTTTCCCGGTTCAGATGGTTCAGATAATCCGCAAGCCTCTCGGTCCACTCCGGGCCATGCTCCGGCAACTCCAGAGCGCACTCCTGACGGATCACCTCCCGTCCCGCGTCCGAGATCAGCAGATCCACCCGATACCCGGCGGCCAACAGTCGTTCCAGCAGCCGCAACCCGTAAGGCGCGCCGGAAGCCCCGGTCATGGCCAGGGTCACAGGAATAGACTTCTCAAGGATCCAACGATTCGTATACACTGATACCATCCACCCCGCCCACTTTGGAGAACTCCCATGTCCCAACCCGACCAATCCTCCAAAAAAGAGTCCATCAAGGCCGCCGATCTGTTTGTCCAGTGTCTGGAGGCCGAAGGCGTGGAACGCATCTTTGGTGTGCCGGGAGAAGAAAACCTGGATCTTTTGGAATCGTTGCGCGCCTCGTCCATCGAACTGGTACTCACCCGTCACGAACAGGCGGCGGCCTTCATGGCGGCCACCTTCGGACGCTTGACCGGCAAGGCGGGGGTGGTACTCTCCACCCTGGGGCCGGGAGCCACCAATCTGATCACCGGCGTGGCCTATGCCCAGCTCGGCGGCATGCCGCTGGTGGCCATCACCGGACAAAAACCCATCAAGAAAAGCAAACAGGGCCGCTTTCAGATCATCGACGTGGTGGGCACCATGCGCCCCATCACCAAACTGGCCGAACAGATCCCCTCGGCGGACAAGATTCCCTCGTTGGTGCGGGAGGCCTTCAAGCGGGCCGAAGAGGAACGACCCGGCGCCACCCATCTGGAGCTGCCCGAAGACATCGCCAGGGAATACACCGAAGCCACCCCCTTGCGCAAGGTCACCTCGCGGCGCGCCGCCCCGGATCCCGAAGCGATCATCGCCGCCGCCGAACGCATCGCCCTGGCCAAACGTCCCTTGTTGCTGATCGCCGCCGGCGCCAATCGCAAACAGGTCTCCGCCAGCCTCACCGCCTTTGTGGACAAGACCGGCATTCCCTTCGTCTCCACCCAGATGGGCAAGGGCGTGGTGGACGAAAGCCGTCCCGGCTATCTGGGCACCGCCGCCCTCACCGACGGGGATTATCTCCACTGCGCCATCGACTGGGCCGACCTGATCATCGCCGTGGGCCACGATGTCACCGAAAAACCCCCGGCCATCATGGGACACGATGGCTCGGCGGATGTGATCCACATCAACTTCACCGCCGCCCAGATCGACGATGTCTATTTTCCCGGACTGGAGGTGGTGGGCGACATTTCCCGGGGCATCGAGGCGTTGACCCGCTTGTTGATTCCCTCCCCGGAGTGGGATTTTTCCTATTTTCATCAAGTGGGCGCGGATCACGCCCAACACGTCTTGGACCGGGGGGATGCCAACGACTACCCCCTCCTGCCCCAACGGGTGGTGCGGGATCTGCGCCGCGTCATGCCCAATGACGGCATCCTGGCGCTGGACAACGGCATGTACAAACTCTGGATCGCCCGCAACTATCCGGCCCATCAGCAAAACACGGTGCTGCTCGACAACGCCCTGGCCAGCATGGGCACTGGTCTGCCCTCGGCCATCGCGGCCAAGATGGTCCACCCGGAACGCAAGGTCGTGGCGGTATGCGGCGACGGCGGCTTCATGATGAACTCCCAGGAAATGGAAACCGCCGTCCGCCTGAAACAGGATCTGGTGGTGCTGATCCTGCGCGACGACGCCTACGGCATGATCCGCTGGAAACAAGAAAGCATGGGACTGCCGGATTACGGTCTGAATTTCTCCAATCCCGACTTCGTGCTCTACGCCCAAAGCTACGGCGCCCACGGCCACCGGGTCATGACCGCCGACGACCTCTTTCCCCTGCTGCAAACCTGTCTGGCGTCGGGAGGGGTCCACTTGATCGATGTGCCGGTGGACTACACGGAAAACATCCGCGTGCTGACCGAAGAGTTGCAGGCCAAAAGCTGTCTGATGCCGCAAAGCGTTTGAAGTGAGGAAAAAAAATGTTGGACTCGCTCTATATTGCCAATTTCAGGCTGTTTCGTGAACTCAAGATCAAACGATTGGGGATGGTCAATCTGTTCTCCGGAAAAAATGGCAGCGGGAAGAGTTGTCTGCTGGAAGCGTTGAACCTCTACTTTGGGAACGGCCATCAGCGGTTGTTGGCCGATTTGATCGCCTCAAGAAATGAAGACAAATACCCCAATCAGGCAGATTACCTGGATCTGGAAAACGGCCTGAAGAACAACCCGTTCAGACACCTTTTCAGAGGACGCGCCTTTCCCCCCACGTCTGAAGATGGCATTCAAATTGGAAAGGCAGATCAAACAAACCTGCTCCAAATCTGCACAAGAAAAACAATCGAAAAAAACAATCAGATCTTCATCACATCAGACAATGAAGATTATATCTTTCTCATGTCCAGTCGTGAAGGAAAATTCAATCCCATATCCCCGATCAACCAATCGAAGAATAAAGGGCAACCCATTTATGCAAGAGACGGTTACGGTTACAGTCAAAAATTGCATCATTTGGATTCATACGGCTTTCTTGACAAGAATATCACCGCTCGCCTGTGGGATGAAATCACCCTGACCCCACTTGAAGAACACGTCATTCAAGCTCTCAATTTTATCAACGATCAAATAACAGGCCTGACTTTTTCTGTTACAACAGACCTGGAAGACAGAAGAATACCTGCCGTCCGGATTGGTCATTCCTATGACAGAATCCCCCTGAAAAGCCTCGGTGATGGCGCAGTCAGAATCCTGCATATCATTCTGGCCATGGTCAACGCAAAAGAGGGTGTTCTGTTGATCGACGAAGCCGAAAACGGTCTCCACTGGTCTGTCCACCCCAAATTATGGGCAATCATCTTCCATCTATCCCAGCAACTCAACATCCAGGTCTTCGCCACCACCCACAGCAAAGACTGCATCGCGGGATTTCATGAGGCTTGGCTGGAAAATCCCGAGGAAGGCGCCTTCTTTCGCCTGGATGCCGATCCGGAAGAAGGGGCCAAGGTCATGCCCTATTCTTTGAAGACCCTCGGCAACGCCCTGGAATCCCAGGTGGAGATGCGTTGATGGGGGATCCCTGCACACACAAAGGCACCAAGGTGCTGCTTGTCGAAGGGGCCAATGATTGTCATGTGATCATGGCCTTGTGCGCTCATTTCAACATCCCTGAAACGTTCGGCATCCATGCATGCGGCAGCGACAGACAGGTTTTGAAGCGTGCGGATGGTCTGCTTCGGGCTCCTACGGAGAATCCGATTCATAAATCAAAACACAAAATCGGTCTGGTGCTGGATGCCGACGAGGCAGCGGCGGATTTTCGCTGGCAAGAGATCCAGAAACTCATGGATCTTGGAGCGTATACCATACCGGAAAAACCGGGCCCCGATGGCACCATCCTCACCACTGCGGAGCTGCCCAGGCTGGGCATCTGGATCATGCCCAACAACGCAGACCCCGGCCGACTCGAAGACTTCCTGCTAGAAATGGCACCTCCCGACGCGATCCAACTGGCGCAAGCGTGCGTGACTCTGGCAGAAACGCAAGAAATCGCACGCTTCAACCCCATTCATCGCCGCAAGGCCGAAATTCACACCTATCTGGCCTGGCAGGAGGAGCCGGGTTCCCCCTTGGGCCGTTCCATCACCCAACACGCCCTGCAACCCGACACCCCCACGGCCCAGATTTTTTCAAAGTGGCTGCGCCAATTGTTCGACGATGAGAGCTGAAACCGTGTGGAAAAAAACGTGACCGGATTCGCCACCTGCCTGACCGTCTCCCAACTCAACGCAGAGATCCGTGACCTGCTGGAGGAGGAATATCCCTATCTTCAAGTGCGCGGAGAGATCGCGGATTGGAAGATCGCCCCGTCGGGGCATGTCTATTTCTCCTTGGTGGATGCCCAATCCCGCATTCGGGCGGTGATCTGGAAAACCACCCGGATGCGCCTTCCCACCCTGCCGCGTTCCGGGGACGCGGTGGTGACCACGGGACGGATTTCCGTCTACGCTCCGCGCGGCGAATATCAATGGGTGGTCGAGGGGTTGCGGCCCGATGGCGCGGGGGGGGAACGGGAAAAGCTGTTGGCCCTGCATGCCAAACTGACCGCCGAGGGGGTGTTCGAGGCGGGTCGCAAGCGGCCTTTGCCGTTTCTGCCCCGGGCGATTGGGGTGGTGACCTCGGCTTCCGGAGCGGCCATTCACGACATCACCCGCACCCTCGACCGCCGTTTTCCCGCCTATCATCTGATTCTGGCCCATGCCCGCGTCCAGGGGGAAGGAGCGCCGGAAGAGATCGTGCAGGCTTTGCAGCGACTGGCCGCAGATGGCCAGGCCGAAGTGATCCTGTGTGGTCGCGGGGGAGGCTCCGCAGAGGATCTGGCCGCCTTCAACGCCGAAATCGTGGTGCGGGCCATCGCGCGCTGCCCCATTCCGGTGATTTCGGCAGTGGGTCATGAAATTGACGTAACCCTGGCGGATCTGGCGGCGGACGCCCGCGCCTCCACTCCCTCCGCCGCCGCCGAAATGGCCATGCCGGAAATGGCCATGCTCGCCACCCGTCTGCATACCCTGCAAACCCGACTGCTGGCCGCGATCACAGCCCGGATCCGGACCCGGCAGGAGCGTCTTGCCGCCCTGCGCGCCCGACTGGTGCATCCCCGCCGCCGCATCGAGCAGGCCCGTTTGCGCTGCGACGAACTGCAACAGCGGCTGCTGCTGGCCCTGCAAAGCCTGATCGCGCGACGCCGGCAGACCGCCCGGCACCTGTCGGCCCGACTCGCGGGATGGGGTCATGGCAAACCTTTGAGGTTGCGGGCGACCCGGCGCGACCATCTGGAAACCAGACTGATCACCCAGACGCGCCAAAGGCTGAAACATCACCAGGACCGCCTCCGACTGCTGAACGCCCGACTGACGGCCATCTCTCCGTTGCACGTGTTGACGCGGGGTTACGCCCTGGTCCAGGATGAACACGGCACCATCGCGCGTGACGCGACCCTCTTTCCACCCGGAACCACCCTGCGGGTGACCCTGGCCTCCGGAACCCTCACGGTCCAGGTCACCGGAGTCAAGGAGTCTTAAGATGCGGGTTCTTCGCCCACGTTTCCTGCTGTTGTGCGCCCTGACGTTATGGGCGCTGCTGCTGCCACCCTCGGCTGTCGCCGCCACGCTGGAGTTGTCCGGCGACCTGCAACCGGGCATGGCGGTGTTGTTGACCGTGAAAGGCTTTCCGCAAGGAGCCAGATTAAGCGGCTCGCTGGACCGGCAACCGTTCCCGATCACCCCCCAGGGGCAGGCCGTGGTCGCCCTGGACATGGAAAAACAACCGGAGCAAGTCACGCTGCAGGTGGTGGTCACCCCCACGGGCGCCCCGGCCGAAACCCTGACGCGCACCTTGACCATTTCCAAACGCGCCTATAAAGAAGAACGCATCGATCTGCCCAAGAAAAAAGTCGATCTGGATCAACCCGACATGACCCGCGCCACCCGCGAAACCGAAACCATCGCCGCCGCCCTGAAGGTCCGGGAGGGACGCATCGGTTTCGAGCGTGGATTCCGGCAACCGGTTGCGGGACGCTTTTCCGGGGTGTTCGGCAGCCGCCGGGTTCTCAACGGTCAGCCGCGCAAACGCCACAACGGGGTGGACATCGCCGCAGCCGCCGGCACCCCGGTGACCACCATCGCCCCCGGCACCGTGGTCTTGGCGGGTCGGGACTATTTCTTCACCGGCAACACCCTGGTGGTGCATCACGGCCATGGCGTGGTCTCCTTGTATGCCCATCTGGAGCGTTTGCAGGTCAAAGAGGGGGATTGGGTGGAAGCGGGCGCCACCCTGGGAACCGTTGGCATGACCGGTCGGGCCACCGGTCCCCATCTCCATTGGGGCGTGCTGGTGCGCGGCGAACGCGTGGATCCCATGGGACTGCCGGGCATCCGTCATTGACCTTAAGCCGCCGAATCACCATCACGGTGATTGATTCCCGACACACGGAATGTTATGCTTACTTTATTTTGATGAATCCGATCCGGCTGGGAGCGCGGGGAAAACACCCATGAACACGATGACATCACTCGATTTCGAGCGTTCCTTGAGCCGTCTGGAAGAGGTGGTCGCCCGTCTGGAAACCGGGGATCTACCCCTGGAAGAGGGCTTGACCGCCTTTGAAGAGGGCATGAATCTCTCCCGGCATTGCCAGTTGCGCCTGGACGCCGCCGAAAAACGGATCGAGGAGTTGCTGGGCAATCCTGGCGAAGGGTCGGGCGCGCGATGACCCCCCTGGAACTGCAACACTATCTGGATGACCGCAAACGGCTGGTGGAAAAAAGTCTGGACGCTCATGTTCCATCTGCCAACCGTCCGCCGCAACGGCTCAACGCCGCGATTCGTCACAGTCTGCTCGGGGGCGGAGGCAAACGGTTGCGACCGATTCTGGTGCTGGCCGCCGCCGAAGCCGTGGGGGGATCCATCGCGCCCGTGCTGCCCATGGCCTGCGCCCTGGAGTGCATCCACACCTATTCTTTGATCCATGACGATCTGCCGGCCATGGATGACGACGATCTGCGCCGGGGCGTGCCCACCTGCCACAAGGCGTTCGACGAAGCCACGGCGATTCTGGCCGGTGACGCCCTGCTGACTCTGGCCTTCGAACTGGCCGCCACCCCGATCCCCGGACAACCCGATGGGGCGGTCCTGGCCATGATCGCGCAACTGGCGCGGGATGCGGGCATTCACGGCATGGTGGGCGGACAGATGCTCGACATCCAGGCCGAAAACCGGGAAACCACCCTGGCGGAGTTGCAAAACATCCACATTCACAAGACCGGCGCCCTGCTGCGGGCCTGTTGTCTGATCGGCGCCCGACTCGGCGGCGGAGACGAGGGACAGGTCCGCCGTCTCAACCGCTTCGGCGAAGCGTTCGGACTGGCCTTTCAGATCACCGACGACATCCTGGATGTGGTGGGTGACCCTCTGATCATGGGCAAGAAACCGGGCAACGACCAGAAACACAACAAGGCCTCCTATCCAGCCCTGATGGGCATCACCCAGGCCAGACAAGAGGCGCAGAACATGGTGAACGCAGCCCTGGAGGCGCTTTCACCCTTTTCCACGGCAGCCGATCCCTTGCGCGCCCTGGTCGCCCTCCTGCTGGACCGGACCCACTGACAAACGAGCGATTCATGCATCCATTGCTGCAATCCATTCAAGAACCCCGTCAGTTGCGCAACCTTCCGGAAGCGTCGTTGCGCCAGTTGGCGGACGAACTGCGCGACTTCACCATCGAAACCGTTTCCAGGACCGGTGGTCATCTCGGAGCCAGCCTCGGAGTGGTGGAACTCACCATCGCCCTGCACTACGTCTTCGACACCCCGGAGGATCGACTCATCTGGGATGTGGGCCATCAATCCTATCCCCACAAGATCCTCACCGGACGCCGGGAACGCATGGCCACGCTGCGGCAACGTCATGGACTCTCCGGATTCACCAACCGCACGGAAAGCCCCTACGACCCTTTCGGGGCCGGACACTCCTCCACTTCCATCTCGGCGGCGCTGGGCATGGCCATGGCCAGCCGTCACCAGGGGCACAAGCGTCACGCCATCGCGGTCATCGGCGATGGCGCCATGACGGCGGGCATGGTGTTCGAGGCCCTCAACAATGCCGGAGAGCATCAAAAGCAGGTCAACCTGATCGTGATCCTCAACGACAACGACATGTCGATCTCGGCCAATGTGGGGGCTTTTTCCGCCTATCTGAGCCGCATCATGAGCGGACAGATGTACACCCGCCTCAAAGGGGGAACCGGACGGATGCTGGGTCGCATCTCCCCGCCGCTGCTGGACGCGGCCCGCAAGGCCGAAGAGCATGTCAAGGGCATGCTCACGCCGGGCACCTTGTTCGAAGAGCTGGGTTTCGATTATTTCGGCCCCATCGACGGTCATGATTTCAACCAGTTGCTGCCCACACTGCGCAACGTGCGGCAGTTGCCGGGACCGATCCTGGTGCATGTGGTGACCAAAAAAGGCAAAGGGTTCGCCCCCGCCGAAAACAATCCCTGCACCTATCACGGTGTCAACCCCTTCGACCGTCGCCAAGGGGTGATGCCCGCCCGGGATGTGACCCCCTCTTATACCCAGGTCTTCTCCGAGGCCCTGGTGGAACTGGGCCGGAAAAATCCCAAAATCATGGCCATCACCGCCGCCATGCCGGAAGGAACCGGACTCAACGATTTCAGCGAGCAGTTCCCGGATCGTTTTTTCGACGTGGGCATCGCCGAACAGCACGCGGTCACCTTTGCCGCCGGATTGGCCTGCGAGGGTTACATTCCGGTGGTGGCGATCTACTCGACCTTTTTGCAACGGGCCTATGATCAACTGATCCACGACGTGGTGCTGCAAAAGCTGCCGGTGGTATTCGCCCTGGATCGGGCCGGACTGGTGGGGGCCGACGGTCCCACCCATACCGGCGCCTATGACCTGACCTTCCTGCGAGCCATTCCCGAACTGGTGATCATGGCCCCGGCGGACGAAAACGAATTGCGCCACATGCTCGCCACGGCCATCGACCTGGGCAAACCGGTGGCGTTGCGCTATCCCCGTGGCGCGGCCATGAACCTCCCCGCCGAGCCGAGCCGGATTCTGCCCGTAGGGGTGGGACGCACCCTGCGGGAAGGCGACGACGTGGCCTTGGTGGCCGTGGGCCAGCCGGTGCATGTGGCGTTGCAGGCCGCCTTGAAGCTGGAACAAGAAGGCATTCAGGTCGGAGTGTTCGACGCCCGTTTCGTCAAACCTCTGGACACGGCCTTGTTGCGTCACGCCGCCCAAAGCCGGGCGCTGGTCACCTTGGAAGAAAACACCACCTTGGGGGGATTCGGCGCGGCGGTATTGGAATTCCTGGCCGAAGACGGTCTGCTGGACACCGGATTGAAGATCCGCAACTGGGGTCTGCCGGACCGTTTCATTCCCCACGGCACCCAGGCGGAACTGCGGGCCGAGCTGGAACTGAACGTGGAAGGTCTGGTTCAGCGTGTCAAAACGCTGTTGTCCCGATAGTGCGTGTGACATATGGCGTCAGCGGCCTTGATACTGCGTTGCGACGCCCCTGCGCTGCTCACATACTGCCGTGTATGCTGCGCTGCTCGGTGCGTCGCGCCTTGTCTGAAGGCACGCTGCCACCACATGTCAACACGCCCTAGTCCCCACGGAGACGGCCCGCCATGGCCCAACGGTTGGATCGTCTGCTGATCGCCCGGGGACTGGTTCCCGACGAAGCCACCGCCCGGGGCATGATCATGACTGGCAAGGTGCTGGTCTGCGACCGGCCCAGTCTCAAACCCGGCACTTTGATTGCGGATGACGCGCCGATCCGTCTCAAGGATCCCGCGCTGCCCTGGGTCTCCCGTGGGGCGCTCAAGCTGGAAGCGGCCCTGGACGGGTGCGGACTGGAGGTCACCGGTCGGATCTGTCTGGATGTGGGGGCTTCCACCGGGGGATTCACCGATCTGTTGCTGTCCCGTGGCGCGGCGCGCGTCTTCGCTTTGGACGTGGGGTATGGTCAACTGGCCTGGAAGCTGTTGCAGGATCCCCGGGTGGTGGTCATGGACCGTTGCAACATCCGTCATCTGCAACCCAAGGATCTGCCCGGACCGGTGGATTTTCTCACCACCGACATCAGTTTCATCGCGTTGACCCTGGCGTTGCCTCCGGCGGTGGCCTGTCTGCGGGATGGGGGCGTGGGGGTGGCTTTGGTCAAACCCCAATTCGAACTGCCCCGCGAGCAGATCCCCAAAGGCGGCGTGGTCACCGACCCCCGACACCACCAGCAGGCCATCGATCAGGCGTTGGCCGTGGGGGAAAAACTGGGGTTGACCACCATCAAGACGCTCCCTTCCCCCATTCTCGGTCCAGCGGGCAATCGGGAATTTCTGTATTGTTTCCGCAAGCCATCCGTTCACGATTGAAACCGAATCGACCCGAATCGACCCGACCCGATTCACTCACGCAAGCAATCCAGCTTCACAACAGGTTTTCCAGGGAAACGACTCCCCCTGGAAAACCCGCGTGACGGATCAATGCACCAGTTTCTTGTAGTGGACCCGATGGGGACGGTCGGCCTCGGCGCCCAGACGGCGTTTGCGGTCCGCTTCGTACTCCTGGTAGTTGCCCTCCAGAAACACCACCCGCGAATCCCCCTCGAAGGCCAGGATGTGGGTGGCGATGCGATCCAGAAACCAGCGGTCATGGGAGACCACCACCGCGCTGCCCGCGAAGTCGGCGAGGGCGTCTTCCAGGGCTTGCAGGGTTTCCACATCCAGATCGTTGGTGGGTTCGTCGAGCAGCAACAGATTGCCGTTCTGCTTGAGCACCAGAGCCAGATGGGCCCGGTTGCGCTCGCCGCCGGACAGCACCTTGACCTTCTTCTGCTGGTCTTGCCCCTTGAAGTTGAACCAGGAGACATAAGTCCGGGAGTTGATTTCCCGCCCGCCCAGATCCAGCATATCCAGCCCGCCGCTCACCGACTCCCAAAGGGATTTTTCCGGATTCAGGGTGCTGCGGCTTTGATCCACATAGGCCAGTTTGACCGTTTCGCCCAACAGGATGCGGCCCGAGTCGGGTTCTTGATCCCCGGTGAGCATGCGCAAGAAGGTGGTCTTGCCGGAACCGTTGCCGCCGATCACCCCGAGAATGCCGCCACGGGGCAGAATGAAGGAGAGATCCTCCATCAACAACTTGCCGCCAAACCCTTTGGTGAGTCCCTGGGCTTCGATCACATTGCCGCCCAGACGGGGACCGGAGGGGATGAACAAAGTACTGGTCTCCCGTCTGGCCTCGCGGGTGCGGGCGGCCAACTCCTCGTAGGCGTTGACGCGCGCCTTGCTCTTGGTCTGACGGGCGCGAGGAGAGGAACGGATCCAGGCCAACTCGTCGCTCAAACGCTTGTGCAACGCTTCGTCTTCGCGTTTTTCCTGGATCAGACGGGCATCTTTTTGTTCCAGCCAGGAGGTGTAGTTGCCCTTCCAGGGAATGCCACGCCCCCGGTCCAGTTCCAGAATCCAGCCCGCCGCGTTGTCGAGGAAATAACGGTCATGGGTGACGGCCACCACCGTGCCCGGATAACTTTGCAGATAACGCTCCAGCCAGGCCACGGACTCGGCGTCCAGATGGTTGGTGGGTTCGTCCAGCAGCAGCATATCCGGGGCGGACAACAACAGACGACACAAGGCCACGCGCCGCTTTTCGCCACCGGAGAGGGTGGAAACCTCCGCGTCCCAGGGGGGCAGACGCAAGGCGTCGGCAGCGATATCCAGCTTGCGGTCCAGATCCCAGCCATCCAGATGGTCGATGGCCTCCTGCAAGGCCCCTTGTTCCTGGATCAAGGCATCCATGTCGGCGTCCGGGTCACCGAAACGTTCTGACACATCATTGAAACGTTGCAACAACTCCTTGATGTTGGTCACCCCCTCTTCCACGTTGCCGCGCACGTCCTTGGAGAGGTCGAGCTGGGGTTCCTGGGGAAGAAAACCGGCGCGAACGCCCGGAGCGGCTTTGGCTTCGCCGGTGAAGTCGGTGTCGATCCCGGCCATGATGCGCAACAGCGTGGACTTGCCCGAGCCGTTGAGACCCAACACGCCGATTTTGGCGCCGGGCAGAAAGGACAAAGAGATGTCTTGCAAGATGACGCGATTCGGCGGAACCGCCTTGCACATTCGATGCATGCTAAAGATATATTGCAATTCAGCCATGTTTGCGTCACTCCACCCGTGTCAGCCAGCCCAGATGTCCGGGATGGCGTCCTTGCACCACATCGAAAAACCGTTTCTGGATCTCCTTGGTGACCGGTCCGGCGTGTCCCACACCGATCTTGCGGCCATCCAGTTCACGGATCGGAGTGATCTCCGCCGCCGTTCCGGTAAAAAATGCCTCATCGGCCAAAACCACCTCGTCTCTGGGAAAACGTTGCTCGATCACCGGCAGGTTCATCTCGGCGGCCAGGGTGATGACCGTATCCCGGGTGATGCCGTCGAGGGCGGAATCCAGGGGCGGGGTGACCAGACGGCCTTTTTTCAAGATGAAGATGTTCTCGCCCGAGCCTTCGGAGACGAATCCTTCCGGATCCAGCAGCAAGGCCTCGTCGAATCCGCAGGCGATGGCTTCGGACTTGGCCAGGATGGAGTTGGGATAGTTGCCCACGCCCTTGGCGCGGGTCATGGTGATGTTGGGATGGTGACGGGTATACGAAGAGGTTTTGACACGGATGCCATGTTCCATGCCCTCTTCGCCCAGATAGGCTCCCCACTCCCAGGCGGCCACGGTGGCGTGGACATGACACTTGGCCGGATTGAGTCCCATGCTTTCCGCGCCATAAAAGACCAGCGGACGGATATAGCCGGATTGCAGGCCATTGGCCTTGAGCACCGCCAGACAGGCGGCGGACAGCGCTTCGCGGGAATAAGGAATGGTCATGCCCAGCACGTGGGCCGAGCCGAACAGGCGATGGATGTGTTCGGCGAGCCGAAAAACCGCCGGTCCCGAGTCGGTCTGGTAACAGCGGATGCCCTCGAAGACCCCGAGACCGTAATGCAGAGTATGGGTCAGGACATGGACCTTGGCCTCCCGCCACTCGGTGAGTTGTCCATCCAGCCAGATTTTTCCGTCTTTATCGTGCATGAGCGTGCTCGTTGTCTCGGGGTTGTGATGGAAAGGATGATGCCGTTTGAAAAACCCATGGCAAAGGATTCTAGCACATCGCTTTGGATTGCGGGAGCGGACAAACGCACGGCGCGCAGGAATTTCATCGATTTGACGGGAACGTGGCGCACATGGATTGGCATCAATGTTGCTTTTTCTATTTACAGTAACGCGGGAATCGCACTCCCGGCCCTGTTTTCAAAAACCGTCAGCCCGCAAAGAGAAGAGTCCATGAGTGAGTCCATGTTGCCATCCGTTCAACCACGCGCCTGGGGGCGGGATGCCACACGACTCTCCTCCAGCGGGGATGCGGAAGCCGGAAAATCCGGCGAGGCACGACTCCATTTTCGTGATTTCTTGTCCCCGACCAACTCCCGGCAGGATCCGGTGGAGTCGGAGGAACGCCGCTCCGCCCTCATGAACGGCTCCCCGGCGGAGTTGGCCGCGCTCAACCGGACACCCGCCTCCCTGGCCAATCCCCAGGGGGAACCCCCGGAAGCGGCTGCGCTCTCCCCGGACTCCGACCCGGAACCGTGGACCTTGATGGCGCCGACCGTCAACCCGCCCCGCCCCCGGTCCACCTTGACCGGGAACGCGGCGTTCCGGATTTACGCCCGTGCCGCGCATCCGCTTGCGGAGCCGGTCCAGGCCAACGTTTCTGCGGATGAACGGAACAACGAAGAGTTCCGTCGTTAAAAAACCCAAACCTTTAGATTGGGATGGAAGGAATCACCATGCAAACCCGACACTCCGTGACCCAGGCCGAGATCATGATCACGCTCATGCAGCTGGAACGGGATCTCGAAAAAGAACGCCTCGACTGCGCCCGTCCTCTGATCGAGTCCCTGCGCCACTCCCTGGTGCGGGATGCCCAGATGATCGGCACCCCTCCGGGGATCCTCTCGGTGCAAGGCTGGATCTCCCTGCTGACCCGCTGGGAGGAGGATCTGCAACACATTCCGGCGCGGAGACTCCGTTATGTCCGCAGTTTCTTTCAGGAATTGCAAGAACGCGCCGACGTGGCCGGATCCCCCATCGGCATGGCCGTCGGCGAGTTGACCGGATTGCTGGACAGTCTGCCCGGGAACGAAAACGCCCTGGCCGCCGCGTGAGCGGCGATACACTTTTCTGACTGTCTTGAACGGACAGGTTCTGTTATGATGCCCACGTTGAATGGTATCCACCCAGGATCAATGATCGGCATCGACAGAAAAAAACCATGGAAGCGGTCAGACCAGCGACTCCCGCGCCCTCCCGCTCTGCCGACCTTCGGCAGCCGGGTCGCCGTCCACAATTCTTCTCCGCCAAAAGCCACGCGGCGATCTGGCGTGTGCTGCGCGCCGCTTTGCTGAAAGCCGAAGGGGTCATTCTCCTCACCGGGGTCGAAGGCAGCGGCAAAAGTTCCTTACTCAAGCGGTTGCCCGGCATGATCCCGGACAACCGCGATCTGGCGATCATTCAATCCGCCGACCTGCCGGACGCCGAATTCCTGCAACAACTCATCACCGCCACCGCCCTGCTCCAGGGGGAGTCCGGCTCCCTCTCTCCGGTGGATCCCCACGCCCCGGAACTCCCCACCCTGGATGAATGCGTCGACTACCCCCTCTCCCTGACCTTGCAGGATCTGGTCGATGCCATGGAAGAACGGGTCGCCATGGGCCGCAAGCTCGTGCTGGTGGTGGATGAAGCCCATCTGCTCAACCCCGAAACCCTGTCGTGGCTGGACATGATGGTCCGTTTCGTCTCCGAGGGGATCAAACCGGTGCAACTGCTGCTGTCCGGACAACCGGAACTGCGCACGCTGCTGGAATCGGAAACCGGACGCAACCTCGCAGATCGCATCGTCGGCAGTTGCGAGGTGACCCCCCTGACCCGAGGGGAAGTGTGGAACTATCTGGCCTTTCAACTGGACAAGTCCATGGGATGGCCGGTACGGGTCTCCTGGTTCGGCTGGTTGGAAATCCACGCCTATTCCCAGGGACTCCCGCTCAAGATCGACCTGCTCATGCGGCGGATCCTGCCCCTGGTGCGCCAACGCAACGCCAAGGTCGTCACCCGCTCCATGGTGCGACTGGCCATGACCATGGGCAAACCCATGGAACGGGGTTCGTTTCTGGCCACCCTGCCCGTCAAGACCCGCGCCGCCCTGTTGGCCGGCAGCGTGGTTTTCGTGTCAGGCACGGCCTACCTGCTGACCGGTCTGTTCGGTGCCCCCTCCCAACCGTCCGAAACACCGGTGACCAAAAAAGGGGAGTCCGGGGAAGGCTCCGCCTACATCCGCATCGTCGAGCCGGAATCCCCCGGTTCCACGCCCAAAACCGACAAGCCCGCCGCCGCCAAAGAGACCAAACCCCAGGAGGAGAAAACGGAAGACCGCGCTCCGGCTCCCAAGAAACGCTACTGGGAACCCAATCTGCCGGCCCGCTCTTCCGACGCGCCCCTGCCCCAACCGCTTCCCGAGCGGGCGGAACCGGGGTTGGCCGCCCTGGCCAAACCTTCCGCCGAACTGCCGCTTCCGGCCAACCGGCCCCCGACGACCGATCCCGAAGCGTTTCGCAAACGCTATCAGACCGCCAAAAGCGCGAGCGCCAACGCTCCGCCCCCCGAAACGCCACCCGTCGAAGAACCGGTCGAAGATCCTGCCGCAACCGCAGCGAAAAAAGGCGCGTCTGCCGCATCCCTGTTTCCCCTGGCCGGCAAAGCCCCCCGTCCGGCCTCCGGCCTCCCGGACACGACCAGCGGCAACCCGGAGCCTGGCACCACCAAACCACGGGATCCCCCCAGAATTCCGCCGCCTCCTCCCCCCCCGCCTCCCCCGGCGGCAGCCCGCCACACCGCCGCCCTCGCCCCCGGCGACGACAACGAGAAGGAAGAACTCTCCGGCAGACCCGGCACCGGCTCCAAACCGGTTCAGTCCAGCCCCCGCCCTCCGGCGGAGCGCAGAGGAGAGAACGAAGAGAAACCCGCGAAATCCTCCACCAAAGCCGCTGCCAGGGAAAACGCCCCCCTGCCACGCATCACCGGGGTCGCCACCGAAAAATCCTTCCGCGCGGTCGGCAAACTGTATGTGGTGCAAATCGGCTCCTTCACCAGCCAGGAGGGGGCGGACAGCCTCAAACAGACCCTCACCGGCAGTGGTCGGGATCCCTATGTCCATCTCTCCCAGAAAAAGAACCGTCGATTCTACTCGGTACGCATGAACTACCGCGCTCGCGACGCTGCCGAACGCATGGCGCAGACCATTCAGCAGCAGCAGGGATTGTCGGGAAAGGTGCTGGAGTTGAACTACGATTGAGTCGGAGGGGGGGATTGGCTCTGTCGATCCAACCGGCGGCGTGGGTGAGGGGCAGGCATTTGCCGGATCATTGCCGGTCGGCGAAAACCTCGTCCACGGAGTTCGCGAACAAGACGTTCTCGCCCCATGCGCCGAGCAGATCGAGACTGGCTTCCTTTACCTTTTCGGCTGCCCAGTCCGGCGTTTGGCCAAATTTGCGACGCATCAATTTGAGCAGTATGGAAACGGCTTCCTCCCGGCGCCCCTCCTGACGTCCTTTCTGTTCACCAATCTGGATGCCATCTTGACGGCCTTTCTGTTCGCCTTCTCGAAGCCCCTCCTGCCGCGCTTGTTCAACCACTCCCCGCGCATCCGCGATGGCAATGCCGGCATTGTCATACATCTCCAATTCCTCAGCCGTCATGTTGGCGACCATGGCCATTTCAAAGGCATGGAGGAATGGAGCGGCACTCAGTTTTTCAGGAACCTCCTGCAAGGAGCCGGCATACTTGATGAAATAGATCCACTTGTCGAGAATGTCGTCCAATTCCTCCAATGATTTCGAGAACTTGGGAAGCTCGACAAAGAAGTGAAGAATATCCTGCAAATAGGTTTGCCCCGTGATGGTCTCACGAGACTCGTGACGTGAAACACAATGATCAAAACCGACGAACAGGACAAAATCGGTGATGGTAATGGCGATCACCTGATTCAGTTTTGGATAGTCTTCACTCCGTTCAATTTGATGCGCATAGGCCTTGGCGGCATTGTACTGGATCCGCTTCAAGAAAGCGGCCACTTTTTGGATCTGCATCTCGACGATGTAGGAAATACCACGATAGTCTCGACATTTGACATCCAAGATGGAATACTTCAACTCTCGGATCTTCGGTGCCAGAAACGGGTCAAGGATGGTCAATTCGGCAATGCGACGATCCCCTTCCAGTTGCAGAAGGCTTTCCAGGAAACTGACAAGGACATCTTTGGCGCTTTCGCTGCCAAAGATCTTTTTGAAGGCAAAGTCAATTCGCGGATCGATGAATTTCATGATGGACTTTCTGTGATTGACCGGACGAGACAAGAGTGTCTGATCGTTCATTGTCCCGTGGAAAGGGCGGGCCGTCAATCAAAATCAATCGGAATCGGGCCGGAAGAACGGGCTGTTTCCGGCCTTGATCATGGGGTGAGCCGATCGATCGGGTTGGTCGGTCAAATTCACGCCATGATGGGATCTGGTGAACAGTCGGAGCCCAGACCCGTTCTCTCTTGAATCCATTCACCGCATCGATCAATTCACCGCATCGATCAATTCACCGCATTCATCGCCGTGCGGATCTTCTGATCGGCCTCGGCGGCTACCTGGGAGAGTTCCGGGTGATGGATCATCTGGCCCATGGCTTCCGGGTTCATGGCGGCGATCTCCACCACGCCGTCGGCGTTCTCCCGCACCACCACATTGCAAGGCAGAAAAACACTCACGTCCGGCACGGCGGTCATGGCGCGATGGGCCAGACCGGGATTGCAGGCGCCCAGAATGATGGTGCGCGGACCTTCCACATTCAGCTTTTTCTTCAAGGTGGCCGCCACGTCGATTTCGGTCAGAATGCCAAACCCCTGCTCCGCCAATGCGGCCTTGATGGCCTGAATCGTGGTGTCGTAATCCGTGGCAACGGTCTTCTTGAGAGCATACGGGTTACTGGTGTCAAGCATCAAAAACTCTCCTCATGGAAGAAAAAGAGAAACAGAACCGAAAAAGCTTAGGGCGTGTTGACATTCAAGAAATTAATCATTCCTATTCAAGCCAAATCATAGTGCAAACCAAACCAATCATAGCGTTAAAGCATTTATCTAACTTCTCATAACGAGTTGCAATGCGTCTGAA
>JADGBT010000044.1 GCA_015231375.1 Magnetococcales bacterium
ACAGATGCAGCTGCTTCCGATCCGGCTCCCGGAAAAATCCCGCCATCGCTTCCTCCTGATCCCGCGTGATCGATGACGGCCATTCTACCAGATTTCAGGCTCTTGCACCCCATTCTGCGACAGGCTCTCAGGATTCACTGCTTTTGTTCCGGCAGGACCAATTGACCACCACCGAGTTGACCGAAAGATGCGAACGCTGGCTAGATTCCCCCTTGCATCCAGACGTGGCCGACTATTTCCTTGCCGGAGAAGGACGGGAAGAAGAACCCTTCCAGGAGTTCTGTCAACTGGCCTGCCCGAACGCCACCGCTCCGCTTGACGCTTCTGGCCGGGAGGCCGAATCCTGATATCCCACTTCCGCGCTCAAGCGGAAATACAACCCCCGCATGGCCCGGGCATATTCCGGAATATGGGAGAAGATCTCCCTCGCCAGGGATTCCCGATAGGTATGCACGGTCAGATTGCGATCCTTGAGCATCTCCAGCCACACCCGATCATCCTCCAGCCACGCCACCGCGAACGCCTTTTGCAGACTCTGCTTCGGGGAGACCACATCAAAACCGTGCCCCTGCAACAAGGCCAGTTTCAAGGTTTTCCAGGTCAACTCGAAACAGAACTCAAAACGCTGCGTCACCCCGTCGATCAACAAAGGGGTGCCGGGTGGCAAGGATAAAGCCTCCTCCAGACGATCCAACGCCCGTCCCCACGCCTCCAAGGAACACTCCAGCCGCTCACGCTCCAGGATTGCGGACATGAATCACCACCCGATCCTGCTCGATGTGACGACGCAAGCGGCTGGTCTCGGGTTCCGCGTCCAGACGCAGGCAGTCGATTTCAAGCAACGTATCCGCATCTTCCACGATCTCCAAAACCCGCCGCCACTCCCCCGGCGTGGCGCCAGGACACCAGATCGCCAAATCGATATCCGCACGGGGACCGTGGGTTCCATGCGCCCGGGAGCCGTACAGATAGATCGCCTCCACAAAGGGCAACCCCTTCAAGGTTTCGATGAACCGCAACGGAGCCAACCCCGGCAAGTTCATGCCTCCTCCCCGTTCCATTCCCGCGCCGCCTCGATGTAAAGGCCATCCAATTCAATGAATAAATGGTCGCGCAAACGGTTGAACCGCTGCAATTCCCCCTGCACCGGCTTGCCTTCCCCATGGGTGCGAATGATGGAAGCAGCCAATTCGTGAACCGCCCGATGGGCCACGTCCACCGTGTCATAGGCGGACAGGGTGGAAAAACGTCCTCCCCCTTCCGGCGCGTAGAACCACTGGCCCAGTTGACACCCTTTCACGTCGCACGCCTCCTCGGGACTCATCACCCCCTCGCCGTTGATCATGGCCTCCAGCTTGCGCAGCCACTCCAGATGGGCGGTCTTGACCCGCAGCATGTCGAAAGGGGCCGCTCCGGTGTTCAGATTGGCCTGAACCGCGTGCAGACGATCAGAAACGCTGCTCAAGGCGTCGATCAGCAAGGTGATGGTATGAGCCGTGGCTTCCAAACGATGGGAGGCGGAACGGGTCTGCTCCATGTTCTCCCGCATCGACTGGGAGGCCTGCACGGTCTGACCCACAGTGGACAACATCGTCTGGGCCAGGGTGTTGGATTGACCCGCCTGGGTGGCGGTCTGCTCGATGGAGGCCGCCATCATCGTGGCCGTGGCGGCCAACTCCCGGGAGCCGTTGCCCAGCTCGTTGGCAGTCCGGGCGATCTCGTTGACCGAAGCCCCCAACTCTTCCGACCCGTGCATCACCACCGCCGCCGCACGGGTCACCCCGTCCATGGAGGTAGCAATCTCGTTGGCCGCCAGGGATTGCTCGTCGGCGGCGGTGACGATCTCCCGGTTGACCTCCGCGAGCCGCTCGATGGCCGTGGTGATCGCTTCCACGGTTCTGGCCGCCTCGTGGGCGTGACCTTGAATTTCGTGGATGCGATTGCCGATATCCTCGGTGGCTTCGGCGGTCTGCCGGGCCAGGGCCTTGACCTCGTTGGCCACCACCGCGAACCCCTTGCCCGCCTCCCCGGCTCCCGCCGCCTCGATGGAGGCGTTCAAGGCGAGCATGTTGGTCTGCTCGGCAATGTGGTTGATGGTTTGCACGATCTGCCCGATCTGCTCGGCGGAAAGGGTGAGCTGCTCCATCACCTGATGACCGTTTTGCGCGCGGGAGGTAGCGCGGATGGCCTCGGCGTCGGCCATGCGGCACCGCTCCCGCACCGCCTCCTGGCTGCGGGTCATGCGCGCCATGCTCGACGCCACGTTGTCGATCATGAGACCCACTTCCTGCAAACTGTGGTTTACCTCCCCCACATTGACGCTGATCTGCTCGGCGGCCGCCGCCAGGGTGGTGGTATTGGCGCTCCCCTCCTCGGCGGCGCAGGAGACCGTGCTGGCCGCCTTCGACTGCTCGGCCACCGCCTGACCGATATCCGCCATGGAAAAAACGATGTATTCCGCCCCGGACTTGACCTGTTCGCGGATCAGGTTCTCCAGGCGGGTGTTGCCCTCCTGGGCGTTCACGGTGCTGCGCCGTACATCGTCGGCCACCAGGGTCAAGCGCTCCACGGCCTTGGCGATCTGCTCGCTCACCGGCGGCAGCGTGGACATGCCTTGCAACCGGATCAGGGTGATCATGTCCCGCAGCCGGGCGGCCATGGTTTCGATCTCCCCCAACAAACCGCCAC
This sequence comes from Magnetococcales bacterium, assembly GCA_015231375.1. Lineage (GTDB taxonomy): Bacteria > Pseudomonadota > Magnetococcia > Magnetococcales > Magnetaquicoccaceae > Magnetaquiglobus. Next base: position 2,689 of record JADGBT010000044.1, read on the forward strand.
CCCGACCCCCTCCCTGGATGGTCAGATCCCCGGCGGCGATCCGCGCCACCAGATGACTCACCGCGACCGGCTCTCCCCCGATCTGACGCAACACCCGCCGCACGCCCGACACCGCGAATCCCAAAGATGCCACGCTCAACAGGCCAAACAGCCACAAGGCGGCCTGCACCCACCGGGAGGAACGCACGCCGATCCGCTCCTGCATCTGACGGGATCGCGCCTCGATCCGCTCCGACATCTCCTCGACCAAAGGCTCGATCTCACGCACCGTGACCCGCATGGCCTCGATTTTCGGAGCCACCGTCGCCCCGACACGCGCCCCTCCGGCCGCCTCCACAGCCTTGACCACCTCCAGAAACACGCCCCGGTAACGCCCCACGATCTCCTGAATGCGCCGGGCGTTTCCCTGATCTTTGGCATCGGCGATCACCGGGTGATTGGCCAACTCCCACGCCAGACCGGCCTCTTTTTCCAGATCCCGGGTCACCTTCACCAGCCGTTCCACATCCTTGGCTTCCCGGTTCAACAGGAAATCCTTTTCGCTCCGGCGGGCCTGGAGCATCAGGGTGTGCATGTGGTGGGTGGTGTCCTTGAAACGATCGACGACTTGAAGAATATCCGTATAATCCCCCACCGTGGAGCGCAGGCTGTAGATCAACAATCCCCCGCCGGCCAACGATGCCACCAGCAGCGCCGCCACCATCGCGATCATCGTGGTGCGCAATCCCCAATCCTTCATGGCGAACAGGCTCTTCATTGCCGCACGGACCCTGACATGAAAATCGGGACCGGAACCCGGACCCGAAGGAAAAAACACTTTTTATGTCCGATTCTATTGCCAAGTTAGGGAAAGTCAAGCCCACCGAAGAAACTTATCTCCCCCTCCAACGATTTCCCCCGGATCCGGTGCGTCACGCCTGGACGGCTTGGTCGGAATTGTCTAACCTTTTTTGGATCATCCTTTTTCGCATGACCCACTCGATTCGCAATTTTCGTTTCAGGAGTTTTCATCCATGGCGGGACACAGCAAATGGGCCAACATCAAGATCCGCAAGGGCGCTCAAGACGTCAAGCGGGGCAAGGCCTTCACCAAACTGATCCGCGAGATCACCACCGCAGCCCGCATCGGCGGGGCTGAACCCTCCTTCAATCCCCGTCTGCGAGCGGCCATTCTGGCGGCGCGCGCGCAAAACCTGCCCAAAGACACCATGGACAAGGCCATCAAACGCGGCGCCGGCGCCGAGGAGGGGACCGACTTCAAGGAGGTGCGCTTTGAAGGGTATGGGGCCTCCGGGGTGGCGATCATCGTCGATACCTTGACCGACAACAACAACCGTACCGTGGCCGACGTGCGCCATATTTTCAACAAGTATGGCGGCAACATGGGCTCTTCGGGGTGCGTGGCCTATCTGTTCGACAAGAAAGGACAGATCCTGTTCCAAGACGCCGATGAGGAGAAACTCATGGAAGCGGCCCTGGAGGCCGGCGCCGAAGACATGATCGCCAACAACGGCGAATGCGAAGTGCTCACCGCTCCGGAAGACTTTGAAACCGTGCGCGACGCCTTGGCCGCCGCCGGATTCGCCCATCCAATCTCCGCCGAAGTGACCCTGCGTCCCCAAAACACCATCACCCTGGATGAAAAAGGCGCCACCAGCCTGTTGAAACTCCTCGACATGCTCGAAGACAACGACGACGTGCAAAAAGTCTACGCCAACTTCGATATCCCGGACGACATCATGGAACGCCTGGGCAACGGCTGAACCATGACCCGCGTTCTGGGCATCGATCCCGGCACCACGGTCACCGGGTGGGGGGTGGTGGAGTCGAAAGGTTCGGGTTTTGGCCATGTGGCCCACGGCTGCATCCGCACCTCCCCCGACACGCCCCTGCCGCAACGGTTGGGAGAGATCTTCACCGGGTTGACGGCGGCAATCCGCGCACATCGTCCGGAAGTGGTCACGGTGGAGGAGATTTTCGTCTCGATGAACGTGCAAAGCGCCCTCAAACTGGGCCATGCCCGAGGCGTGGCCATCGTGGCGGCCAACGCCCAGGGGCTTGAGGTCTTCGAATACACCGCCTTGCAGATCAAACAGGCGGTGGTGGGATACGGGCGGGCGGAAAAGAGTCAGGTGCAGGCCATGGTCAAGATGCTGCTGGCCCTGCCCGCCGCTCCCCCCCAGGATGCAGCCGACGCCCTGGCCGGAGCCCTGTGCCATCTGCAATGCGCCTCCGGGGTCGCCGCCCTGCTGGCCAGGCGGGTGGCCTCATGATCGCCCATCTGCGCGGCATCCTGGCGGACAAGGAACCCCATCAGGTGGTGGTGGATGTGGGCGGGGTGGGCTATCGGGTGTTCATTCCCCTGTCCACCTTCGAGCGGCTCCCCGCCATCGGCGAGGCGGTGCGGCTGCTCACCGTGACCCAGGTGCGGGAGGATGCCTTCTTGTTGCAGGGTTTCGCCACCCCCGCCGAACGGGAGGTGTTCGTGGTGTTGAACTCCGTGACCGGCATCGGCGCCAAACTGGCCATGGCCGCCCTCTCCACCTTCACCCCCGAAGAACTGATCACCGCCGTGGTCCGGGAGGATGCCAATCTTTTGGCGCGCATCCCCGGCGTGGGCAAACGGATCGCCATGCGGCTGGTGGTGGAGTTGAAAGACCGGCTCCCCGCCCTGCCCCCGGCCACGCCCGATCCCCTGCCCCCGCCGACAGACGACACCAACACGTCAACCGCCACCCCACTCCCCGCCGCCGCCCTGGTCCCGAACACCTCGGCCCTGCGTCAGGATCTGGTGGCGGCCCTGGTCAATCTGGGCTACCGCCCCCTGGACGCGGAACGGGTCTTGCGGGGTCTGACCGCCCCTGAACTGGCGGATCCGGCTGTGGCCCTGCGTGCCGCCTTGAAGATCCTGTCCCGATGATTCCCGAGAACATCCGCCTGATCACCCCGGAGCCGACCAGCGAGGAAGACAAACGCGAACCCGCCGGATTGCGTCCTCCCCGGCTGGCGGAATTCGTCGGACAGGAGGGGCTGAAAAGCAATCTGGAGGTGTTCATCCGCGCCGCCAGACAGCGCGGCGAAACTCTGGATCATCTGCTGCTGCACGGTCCGCCGGGACTGGGCAAGACCACCATGGCCCGCATCATCGCCGCCGAGATGGAAACCGGCCTCAAGACCACCTCCGGCCCCATCGTGGAACGGGCCGGGGATCTGGCCGCCCTGCTGACCAACCTGGACCGGGGGGATGTGCTGTTCGTGGACGAAATCCATCGTTTGAGTCCGGCCATAGAGGAGATTCTCTATCCGGCCATGGAGGATTTCCAACTGGATATCATGATCGGCGAAGGCCCTTCGGCCCGTTCCATCAAGATCGATCTGCCCCCCTTCACCCTGGTAGGAGCCACCACCCGCGCCGGACTGCTGACCAATCCGTTGCGGGACCGGTTCGGCATTCTGGCGCGGATGGAGTTCTACTCCCCGGAAGAGCTGGCTCAAATTTTGCAGCGTTCCGCCAAATTATTGGCCATTCCCCTGCTCCCCTCCGGAGCCCGGGAGATCGCCACCCGAGCCAGAGGAACCCCCCGCATCGCCAACCGACTGCTCAAACGGGTGCGGGACTTTGCCGAGGTGAGCGGAGCCAGACGCATCGACGCGCTGGTGGCGGATACGGCCCTGACCCAGTTGGAGGTGGATCCCCACGGATTGGACGCCATGGACCGGCGTTTGCTGTTGACCATCATCGACAAGTTCGGCGGGGGTCCGGTGGGACTCGACACCCTGTCGGCGGCCCTGGGAGAGACCCGGGACGGCATCGAAGAGGTGATCGAACCCTTTCTGGTGCAACAGGGGCTGCTGGACCGCACCCCCCGGGGACGACGCGCCACCCCGGCGGCCTTCCGCCATCTGGGACGCGCCATCCCTTCCGACTGGCAGAGAGTGTTGCCATGAACACGGCCAGAAATACGGCCCTGAACACGGTCAGAAACACCGGGGAGGCGTTCCACTGGTCGGCGCGGGTCTATTATGAAAACACCGACGCCGGTGGCGTGGTCTATCATGCGGAATATCTTAAATTCATGGAACGGGCCCGCACCGAATGGCTGCGGGATCTGGGGTTCGAGCAGCAGGCGCTGCTCCAGGAACGCGGGTTGCTTTTCGCGGTGGCCAACATGGAAATTGACTTCCTGGCCTCTGCGCGACTGGACGACCTGCTCAATGTTTCGGTAATATTGGAACAGACCAAGCGTGTCAGCCTGACGCTCGCGCAAACCATCACCCGAAGCAACCCGGCGGACGACGCAGCGCCGCTGATTCGGGCCAAAGTGCGCATTGCCATGTTGAGTCGTGATTTCAAGCCGGTTCGCATCCCTGCGGATATCCTGAACCGGCTGCAACCTCCTTTGGATGAACAACCGTGAATCAAGCACTGACGTCTCACAGCATTTGGGATCTGGTGGTCCAGGCCGGACCGGTGGTGAAACTGGTGATGTTGGCCCTGTTGGCCGCATCGGTGGTCTCCTGGGCCATCATCATCGACAAGTGGCGCCGTTTCCGTCGCGTCACCAAGGACGCCGCCGAGTTCGAGGAGCGTTTCTGGAGTGGCGGCAGCGTGGCCAAGCTCTATCAGACCGCCGCCCAGGAGTGGCCGGAAAGCCCGATCGTCACGGTGTTCGTGACCGGCTTCCGGGAGTGGAAACGCTGGGAAAGCAATGGCACGCGGGTCAGCGAGGTGGGGGATCTGTTCACCAACGTGCGCCGCGCCATGACCGTCGCCTTGAACCGGGAAGTGGACAATCTGGGTCGGGGCCTGACCTTTCTGGCCACGGTGGGTTCCATCTGTCCGTTCATCGGCCTGTTCGGCACGGTGTGGGGCATCATGAACTCCTTTCTGGGTCTGGCCGGGGCCAAATCCACCACCCTGACCATGGTCGCCCCGGGCATCGCCGAAGCCTTGATCGCCACGGCCATGGGACTGGTGGCCGCCATCCCGGCGGTGATCGCCTACAACAAATACGCCGCCGATCTGCGCAGACAGCATCAGAAAATGGACAACTTCGGCTCTGAATTCCTCAACATTCTGGAGCGGCAATCCTCGCGTCGCGGGAGTCAACCCTGATGGCCATGGGATCCAGCATGAACAACCAGGGGTCTGACCGACTCCAGGCCATGAGCGATATCAACGTCACCCCCATGGTGGATATCATGTTGGTGCTGCTGGTGATCTTCATGGTGACCGCTCCTCTGCTGACCCAGGGAGTGGAGGTCAATCTGCCCGACTCCGAAGCCAGCGCCATGAGCACGGACAACGAGCCTCTGGTGATCAGCGTGACGGCCAACGGTGCGACCTATATCGAAGACCGCGCGGTCACCGTCACCGAAATGGTGGACAAGATCCGGGCGATCCGCCAGAACAATCCCAATTTTCCGGTCTACGTGCGCGGGGATCGCAATGCCGCGTATGGTTCGATCATGGCGGTGATGTCCCAATTGCAGTTGGCCGGCGTGGACCGCGTTGGTCTGATCACCGAACCTCCTCCTGGTTGACCGATGCCCTCTCGTACCACCCTGCTGCTTTCGGTTGCGCTCCATCTGGTGATTGCGGCGCTGTTCTTCGTCGTGCCCTTCACGCAACCGCCGCTGCCGGCGCAACCGGTATTCGCCGTGGCCCTGGTGGAGATGCCACCCAAGAAAATGCCGAGCGCGCCCAAGGAACCCTCCAAGGCCCCACCCAAGGAGACTCCGCCCACTCCGCCCAAACCGCCGGCCGCGCCCAAGGAGACCCCTCCGGCCCCGCCGCCGCCCAAGGAGACGCCCCCGCTCCCGCCGCCGCCCAAAGAGACTCCGCCTCTCCCGCCGCCGCCCAAGGAGACGCCCCCGCCGCCGCCCAAGGAGCCGGAGAAACCCGCGCCCAAAAAGCCGGAACCGCCGCCCGTGGAACCGCCCAAACCACCGGAAAAACCGGTCGAAAAACCCGTGGAGAAAAAACCACCGGAAAAACCGGTCGAAAAACCCGTGGAGAAAAAACCACCGGAAAAACCGGTCGAAAAGCCCGTGGAGAAAAAACCACCGGAAAAACCGGTCGAAAAACCGGTCGAGAAGCCCACGGAAAAGCCCGTGGAGAAAAAACCACCGGAAAAACCGGTCGAAAAACCGGCGGAGAAACCCACGGAAAAACCGGCTGAAAAGAAACCACCGGAAAAACCGGTCGAAAAACCGGCAGAGAAGCCTTCCGAAAAGAGTTCGGAAAAATCGACCGAAAAGAAACCCGTCGAGAAAACGGCTGAGAAACCCTCCGAAAAGAAGGAAGAGTGGGATCTGGCCAAGGAGATCGCCAAGCACCAGAAGGCCTCCGCGACCAAAGGCGACGCCAAGGCCGAAGAGCATAAACCGGCGGCCCCGGAAGCCGCGCAACCCAATGCGTCCCCATCCGCGAGCGCGGATCCACCGGTCTCGTCGTTCGCCATCAACCGTTGGCAACACGGGGTGCAAAACAAGGTGCGCGACAACTGGCGCAAGCCGGGTGGATTGCGTGGCGAAGCGGCCTTGGAGGTGATCGTGTCGGTGCAGGTGGGTCCGGATGGCAGCCTGATCAATCCACGGGTGACCCACTCTTCGGGCAATCCGGTCTATGACGAGTCGGTGATGCGGGCCATCAGCAAAACGGTCTCCGTGGATCCGCCCCCTGCCGGATGTCAGGAGTGTCGCGAACTGGAGATCCGTTTCCGGCCCGAACTGTAAACCCCATCCCTCCTCGATTCCGCTGCTCGTCCCCCCCCAACCCCCTTTCCCCCCGGAAAAAGGGGTTGGGGGGTCGGGTATCACGCATCAAGATCAAGACAAAAAAAACCTCCTGCAACCACTCGGGGTTGCAGGAGGTTCGACAAGGGATCCGCAAAGGGTTCAACCAGAACTCGACCAGAACTCAACCAGCACTCGACCAGAACTCAACCAGGAGACCGGAAAACGGTCGAAAGAACGTCAGCGATGCCGCCAATGCCGGTCGCGCCAGTCGCGATCGTAATAACGGGGATAGCCGTGACCAGGGTGGCGATGGGGATAGGCCGATCCCCGGTAGATGACCACCGGAGCCGGATAATAGATCGGTCGGGGTGGTTCCACCACCACATAGCCAGGAGCGGGACGGGCCACCACCATGGCGGGCGCCGGATGGCTGGAAGCCATTTCCACCTGATCCACCAGTCGCCACTGTCCGGACCGGTCCCGACAGCTCAAGCCGGTCAGGGTTTCCCGTCTGGCGTCGATCCTGGCCTGGATTTCCACCTCCCGACAGACACGGCCCTGGATGGTTCTGACCGGTTGAGGCACCACCGCGTAGGAGACCCGGGTATCCGGATGGATCCAGGTGGAGGTCTGATACGAAGGGGCATACTCCAAAGCCTGATGGACCACCACATGCCCCTGTCGCTCGCGATCGTTGGCGATGGCGGCCCCCAGCAGACCTCCGGCCACGGCCCCGATCAGGGAATTTTCGACCCGATTCTTGGAAGGGCCGGAAAGACTGCCCACCAACGCCCCTCCCAACGCGCCCACAGTGGCCCCCTGTCCCCCGTCGGCCATCGCTCCGGTGGGTGTTGCCAGCATTCCGGCCAGAACCAAAGGCAAAACCAGCCCGCTTTTCATGTAACGTCACTCCCTCTGGACAAGCCATCAAAATGAATTGACAAATTCGTCCCTTTCCATCCTAATAATACTCTAGCATACGCCATGCAAAAGGGTCAAGAACGCGGCCTGGAGTCCGAAGATGAAATTCATCGATCCCCGTATCGATTTTGCCTTCAAGAAAATCTTTGGCAGTGAAGACGCCAAGGATATTCTCATCAGTTTTCTGGAAAGTCTGCTCGGACTCGAAGGCGAACGACGCATCGCCGAATTGACCATCCTGGACCCCTTTCTGGCCCCCCGCATCCGGGAACTCAAATCCTCGGTGCTGGATGTGCGCTGCAAAGACCATCGGGGCATCTCCTATATCGTCGAAATGCAAATCGAGAAAGTGGCAGCCTTCCTGAAGCGCATCCAGTACAACAGCGCCAAAGCCTATTCCCAGCAGATCGCCCGTGGCGTGGATTATCCCAGGCTCAAACAGGTGATCGCCATCACCATCACCGATTTTGTCCTGTTCGAAGAGTTCACGCACTGCGTGTCCACGCACGAATCCCGCGAAACCGTCACCGGGAAACCCTATCTTCTCGATATCGTCTACTATTTTGTGGAACTTCCCAAGTTCTCCAAGGATCTGGACCATTGCGAAACCGTGTTCGACCAATGGCTCTATTTCCTCAAGAACGCAGAGCGGATCGAGGAGATCCCCGACCAAATGGGCCTCCCTCCCATCCGACACGCCTTTGAGAAAGCCAAAATCGCCAACATGACGCCGGATGAACTGGAGTTGTACGACAAGGCGGGAATCGCCGTGGCCGACGCGCGCGGGCGGGTGGAGTTGGCCTGGGAAGAGGGGCAATCGAAAGGTCGGCTGGAAGGCCGGCTGGAAGGTCTCCAGGAAGGCCGGCTGGAAGGTCTCCAGGAAGGCGAACGGAAAGGAAAGATCCACATCCTGCTCCAATGGCTCCAGAAACGTTTCGGCGCGCTGCCGGAAGCGTTGCGCGACCGGATCGACAGCGCGCAACCGCCGGATCTGGAACGCTGGAGCGAACGCATCTTCGACGCCCGGACACTCCAGGAAATTTTCGACCCGGACGACCATCAAACCGGTTGATCCCTTTGTGGTCGGCCGGTCGGTCGGCCAACGGTTTTCACAGCCTCAATCCGGCCACTGGATGGCCACTCCTTTTTTTTGAAGAAACAGCCCTGCCATGAACTGGAAACAATGGACGAGCCTCACCCTGCTGATCACCGCTTTGGGTGCCGGAGGATGGTATTACTGGCGTCAGCACGGAGCGAACGAACAAAACCATCTGATCACCGCCAAAGCGACCCGTGGGGAGATCGAAGAGACCACCACGGCTCTGGGAACCCTGCAACCGTTGAATTTCGTGGATGTGGGAGCCCAGGTTTCAGGACAGTTGAAAAAGATCCACGTAGCTCTGGGCGCCACGGTCCAAGAGGGCGAACTGCTGGCGGAAATCGATCCCACGCTGCTGGCCGCGCGGGTGGAGTCGAACCGGGCGCAGATCGAGTCTCTGGAGGCCCAGCGCATCGAGAAAAAGGCCCAGCACGCCCTGGCCAGAACCCAATTCGAACGCCAGAAAAGCATGCTGGCTTCCAACGCCACCAGCCAGGAGGCCTATCAGGCCGCCGAGTCCAGCCTGAAAAGCGCCCACGCGCAAATCGCCCAGATCGCGGCCCAGATCCGTCAAGTGGAGTCCTCCCTGCGCGCCGATGAGGCCAGTCTGGGCTATGCCCGCATCCTGGCGCCGATGAGCGGCACCGTGGTCACCCTGCCCGCCCGTCAGGGACAGACCCTGATCGCCAGTCAGCAGGCGCCCATCTTGTTGCGCATCGCCGATCTGACCACCATGACCGTCTTGACCCAAGTCTCCGAGGCGGACATCACCCGTCTGAAACTGGGTATGGAGGCCTGGTTCACCACCCTGGGCCACCCGGAAAAACGCCATTATGGCCGCCTGCGCCAGATCCTGCCCACCCCGGATGTGGTCAACAACGTGGTTTTGTACAACGCCCTGTTCGACGTGGAAAACCCGGACGGGGAGCTGGGCATTCAGATGTCGGCCCAGGTGTCGTTTGTCCACGCCTCGGCCCAGGATGCGCTACTGGTCCCGATCACCGCCTTGAACATGGGAACCACCGGCAAGAAAAAGAACCTCGACAAGGCCGACAAGGCCGACAAGGCCGACAAGGCCGACAAGGCCGACAAGGCCGACAAGGCCGACAAGGCCGACAAGGCCGACAAGGCCGACAAGGCCGAGCGTCGGGAATCCGGTGAACGGGGCAAGGGCCAGCCTCCGACCACGGTACGCCTCATGATCGACGGCAAACCCGAAAACCGCACGGTGACGGTGGGGGTGAAGAACCGTCTGCAAGCCCAGATCCTGTCGGGTCTGCAAGAAGGCGACGACGTGGTGGTCGCCACCGTCGAGAAATCCACGGTCTCCACCACATCTCCTCTGGGTCTGGGGGGATCTCACAAGGCAGGCGGCAAACCCAAACCATGACCACCCCACCCGACGATCACACCCACCCGATCATCGCCTTGGATCAGGTCTGCAAAAGCTACGCCTCCGACATGTTGACCGTGGATGTGCTGCATGGCATCTCCCTGAAGATCTGGCCGGGTGAGTTCGTGGCCATCATGGGATCCTCGGGATCGGGCAAATCGACCCTGATGAATCTGATCGGCTGTCTGGATCGTCCCAGCCGGGGTCGACTGCTCCTGGAAGGCCAGGACATCTCCGGGCTGGATCGGGATGCCCTGGCGGGATTGCGCCGCAACGTGTTCGGATTCATCTTTCAGCAATACAACCTGCTGCCCACCGCCACCGCAGAAGAAAATGTCGAAATGCCGGCCATGTACGCCGGATGGAACAAACACGATCGCTCCCGCCGCGCCCAGGAACTGTTGACCACCCTGGGACTGGGAGAGAGAATGAGCCATCGTCCCAGTCAGCTTTCCGGGGGACAGCAGCAACGGGTGGCCATTGCCCGCGCCCTGATCAACGGCGGTCGGGTCATCCTGGCCGACGAACCCACCGGCGCCCTGGACAGCAAGGGGGGACAAGACATCCTCGCCCTGTTGCACCGGCTCAACGACGCAGGCCACACCATCATTCTCATCACCCACGATCCCGTCGTGGCCCGCGAGGCCAAACGGGTGATCACCATCGCCGACGGTCTCATCGTCTCGGATACCGGCCACACCCGGCCGGCCGGAACCACCCCCTCCGCCGCCTCGGAGAAAAACAAAGCCCAGAGCGGACATGTCATGGATCTGGGCGAAACCGTCAAGATCGCGCTGCACTCCCTGAAAGCCAACCTGTTTCGCACCGCGCTGACCCTGCTGGGCATCATCATCGGGGTGGGTTCGGTGGTGGCCATGCTGGCCCTGGGCGATGGCGCCAAACAGGATGTGCTGGGCCGCATTCAGGCCATGGGCACCAATCTGCTCATGGTCCGATCCGGCGCTCCCAACATGCGGGGAGCCGGATCGCAGGTGGCCACCCTGGTGCCCGAAGACGCCGAAGAGATCGCCCGACTGCCCAATGTCCGCAACGCGGTGCCGGAAATGAACGGCGCCGTCACCCTGCGCATCGGCGGCAACGACTCCCAGACCCCGGCCACCGCCACCACCGCCGACTTTCCCGTGGCACGGGAGTGGGCCCTGGAACGGGGCATCTTCTTTTCCGCCGAAGATGTCAAAAGTCACGCCCCGGTGGCGGTACTCGGCAAAACCGTGGTGGAAAACATCTTCGGCCCGGACGACGATCCCCTGGGACGCCAACTGCTGGTCAACAACGTACCGTTCCAGGTGATCGGCATCATGACCCCCAAAGGGGCCACCCCCTTCGGCAGCGACATGGACGACGTGATCCTCGTGCCCCTGTCCACCGGCGGTCTGCGGCTGTTCGGTCAGCGTCATCTGCGCTCCATCAACGTGGAGGTCGAAGATGTCCGCACCATCGACGCCACCCAGGAGGCGATCACCACCCTGCTCACCGCCCGTCACCGGACGGTGGATTTCCAGGTGCGCAACATGGCCTCGATCCTGGAAACCGCCACCGAAACCCACAACACCATGACCCTGCTGCTCGGTTCCATCGCGGCCATCTCCCTGCTGGTGGGGGGCATCGGCGTGATGAACATCATGCTGGTGAGCGTCACGGAACGCACCCGCGAAATCGGCATCCGCATGGCCGTGGGCGCCCGAGGCGGCGACATCATGACCCAGTTTCTGGTCGAGGCTTTGGTGGTGTGTCTGCTCGGCGGGATTCTCGGGGTGGCGGGCGGGCTTTTGGCTGCGATCATCGCCACCCAATTCGGCGTCTCGGCGCTGTTTTCTCCGGCCCCGGTGGCCATGGCATTCGGATTCGCCGTGGCCACGGGACTGCTCTTTGGTTTCATGCCAGCCCGCAAGGCCGCAAGCCTGGATCCGGTGGTGGCCCTGGCCGACAAGTGATGCCCATGCCCTCTTTTTTGTCCCTGTTGCGTCTTTGTGGTCGGATTCCGGCCCTGTTGGGCGTGCTGACCGTTGCCGGATGTCTCTCCCCGGAACCGTTCCCGACTCCCCGCCCCCCCCTGCCCGACCACTGGACCCATGTCCCGCCCATCGACCCCGCCAGATCCAACGATCCCGCAGCGTCGCCACGCGCCATCGATCCCTGGTGGCGAACGCTGGGCAGTCCGACCCTCGATACCCTGGAATCCGACCTGCTCGCCCATCATCCCGACATCGCCAGCGCCGCCGCCCGGCTGGATCAGGCCCGGATACGGGCGCGCATCGCCGAAAGTCCTCTGTTCCCGTCTCTTTCCCTGGACACGAGCGAACGCCTCTCCCAGCGGGGCAACAGCGGCACCACGCGGGCCTCTTCCTTCAGCGGTCCGATCGTGCAGGCCACCCAGGCGTCGTTGAGCGCCAGCTACGAACTCGACTACCGGGGCCGCAACCGCACCCTGGCCCAAAAGGCCGCATACGAAGCCGAAGCCGGTCGCCTGGAACGGGCCACGCTCCACTGGAGCCTGACCGCCGATCTGGCCAGCAGCTACATCAAGTTGCTGACCCTGAAGACCAGACGCGCCCTGGCCCGGCAATCCCGCGAAACCGCCGGAAAAATCCTGGAACTGGTCGTGCGACAGGTCGATCTCGGCCACGCCTCACCCCTCGACGCGGTCAGACAACAAAACACCGTGGCCTCCATCGACGCCCAACTGGCGGCCATGGAGCTGCAACACCATCAAACCCTGGATGCCCTGGCGCTGCTGTCCGGCAAACCCCTGGCAGAGGTGAGCCGCCTCGAAGGCTCCCTGGATCAACTGCGACTGCCGTTGATCCAACCTGGTCTGCCCTCGACCCTGCTGGCCCGGCGTCCGGATATCCGTCAAGCCGAAGCGACCCTCCAGGCGGCCCATGCGGATCTTCAGGCCGCCCGCGCCACTCTGTTTCCCACGATCCAGTTGACCGGGGAACGGGGCTATTCCAGCGCCGGACTGTCCTCCCTGATCTCACCGGGCAGCGCCTTTTGGAACCTGAGCGCCTCGTTGGTGGCCACTTTGTTCGATCACGGCAAAACCCGGGGCGCGATCGAACTGGCGGAATCCGAACGTCAGGCCGCTGTGGCCGCCTATCAAAAAGCCGTGCTTTCCGCCCTCAAGGATGTGGAAGACAATCTGGCTGCGGTTCACTGGCTGGCCGAACAGGAAAAGGCCCAACAACGGGCCGAAAGCGCGGCGCAAGAGTCCTGGCGGCTGGCGGAAGCGCGTCATCAAGCCGGAGCGGTGGATTTTCTCACGGTGCTGGAGGCGCAAAGAAGTCTGCTGCAAACCCAAGACGAACGGCCCCAAATCCGTCAGGCGCGCCTGAACGCCGCCATCGGACTGTTCAAGGCCCTGGGAGGAGAGATTCCCGACAACGCCGCACCCCAACCGGAATCCCTTACCCCGCAGGCATCCAACCCGCAGGCATCCAACCCGTGAGCCATTCCTGCCGGAAGGATCACCCTTCGGCTTGCAACAGGATTTCCGCCGCCTCGGCAATCGCCCGGAAACGCTCCGCCTCTCCACCCCGGTCCGGGTGGTGGATCAGCGACAACTCCCGATAACGCCGCCGGATCGCCTCCCGGTCCGCCGCCGGCTCCACCCCCAGCACCGCCCGGGCCGAATCCCGTCGCTCCCAACAACCCAGCCGCTGCCAGAATCCCGCGATCCAGCCGGTCACCTCCTCGCGGGTGGTCTGTTCCAGATGGGTGGTGTCCAGATAATAGCTCCGCATGGGATCGGCCACATCCAGACCCGCCGGATCGTCCCGCCAGGGCAGCAGCACAATCTCCAGACAGTGAATCCGCACATCCCCCCGCCGCTCCCGCCGCAGTTGTCCTTGCAACAGATACAACTGATGAAACAAGAAGAAATGGATGCGAAACAAGGACAACGCATCGGACAGATCGCTGCGGTCAAACGGGACCACCCCCTGACGCTGCAACAGCTTCACCAGGGTATACTCCCGCAGACCGGCGGGATGGGCCAGCAGGATTTCGTGCAACAATCGGGTCATGGGCATCATCGTCTCAGATTCGTCTGCCGGACTGTCATTCGCAAGGAATCTTGACAAATCAGCCCGAGTCGCACCAATATTCGCGAGTTTACGCCGATGAAAGCCACTGTGCCAGCAACCCCGGAGACTGTCGGGATCGTTATGGAGAAATATTCATGAAAATCAACTTATTCGTCTTGGACGACATGAATCCGTCCCAGATTCGCGCCCTGCTGACCCGTTCGGAAAACGATATCGAAAGACTCCTGCCCGTCGTTGCGCCCATCATCGAGCGCGTCAAGAACGAAGGAGATGCGGCGCTGATCGATTTCAACGCCCGCTTCGACAAGGTGGAGATGCAAGCCTCCCAGCTCAAGGCCAGCGAGGAGGAGTTCGAACAGGCACGCCGCAACCTCCCGAACGATGTCAAGGAGGTGATCCAGCGCTCCGCCGCCAACATCCGCTCCTTCCACGAAGCGCAAATGCCGGAAGCGATGTGGTTCAAGGAGATTCAACCCGGCGTCATGGCCGGTGAAAAGATCACCCCCATCCCCTCGGTGGGACTCTACGTGCCCAGGGGCAAAGGCGCCTTCCCGTCGGTGATGCTGATGCTGGGACTGCCCGCGAAAATCGCTGGCGTGGAACACATCATGGTCTGCACCCCCCCCGCCCCCGGCGGCGGCGCCGATGACGCCACCCTGTACGCCGCCGAACTGTGCGGCATCCGCGAAGTCTACAAAACCGGCGGAGCCCAGGCCATCGCCGCCATGGCCTATGGCACCGAAACCGTGCCCAAGGTGCTCAAGACCAGCGGTCCGGGCAGCGGATACGTCTCGGCGGCCAAACGGCTGCTCTACAGCAAAATCGATGTGGGCGCCCCGGCCGGTCCCAGCGAATCCATCATCTTGTGCGACGAGCACGCCGATCCCTTCGTCGCCGCCCTGGACCTGCTCATCGAAGCCGAACACGGCCCCGACTCCACCGCCATGCTGGTCACCCACGACCGCACACTGGCCGAACGGGTCCGGGAGATCATTCCCGGCCTGATCGCCGACCTGCCCCCACAACGCCAGGAGTTCTGCACCACCGTGCTGACCAACTACGGCGGCGTGGTGCTCACCTCCAGCCTGGAAGCCTCCATCGCCTTCACCAACGACTTCGCCCCGGAACACCTCGAAGTGATGACCGAAGAGCCGCTGTTCGTGGCCAATCGCATCCTGCACGCCGGAGAAATCCTGCTGGGCGCCCATACCCCGATCACTGTCGGCAACTTCTGTCTGGGGGTCAACGCCATCCTGCCCACCGGCGGATTCGCCAAGACCTTCTCCTGCGTCACGGTGTTCGACTTCCTGAAACGCTCCTCCATGGGCTGGTTGAGCCGCCAGGGCTACCACGACATCAAGGATACCGCCCTGCGCTTCGCCCAGTACGAAGGCTTCTCCGCCCACGCCAACGCCATCCTCAAACGGCCCCTGTAACCGTCTTGAATCCATTCCCGCCGGGCATCCTCTCTACCAGGAGATGCCCGGCAGGGGATGCCCGGAAAACACCCCCGGATCCTTCAAGAAACGCCCGAAAAACGCTCCCGGATCCTGCGCCCCGCCCCATCCCGCAACAACTCCGCCAACGCCCCGGCCACGGCCCCGCCCCCCAGTCGCCCCATCTCCCGCAGCAGTCTGATTCTCTCCCCCACGCCCGCCAGACCCGACAGGCCCCGCCACGCCCGCCGCAACACCCGCCGCCTCAGCCGCCCCATCTCCTGCGGATCCAACCCCTCCTGACGACCGAACGCCCGAAACAGCCCCAGCCAGAGGCGCAGATCTTCCAAAGACTCCCCCCCCGACGACCACTCCGACAGGGTCAATCCCCGCACCGCCGCGACCCTCTTCCCATGCCACGCATACCCGGGACACACCCCCCGGCAGCGATCCAGGGCGATCTCCAGGGCCATCCCCTGCTGACGCTGGAAATGCACCGCGCTCACCCGCCCCCCGTGACGACGACAACAGACCAGAGGCTCGGCCAGATTCCCTCCCCGCGTCCGGGTCAACAAGCGCCCCCACAGGTCGAAATCCTGCCCGAAGCGCCGGGATTCGTCATACGGACAGGCCAAGACCAGCTCACGGGCCAACATCACGGAGGTATGAAAAAAAGGATTGGCACACAGCAGTTGCCAGCGAATCTCCGCATGCTCCACCGGTTGAACCCGAGGCTTTGGCTCGGGATTGCCCTGCGCGTCCACCCACCAAGCCGCAGTGCCCAACACCCCCACCTCGGGATGGGCATCCAGATGAGCCAACTGTCGTTCCAGCCGCTCGGGCAGCGACCAGTCGTCCGCGTCCTGACGGGCGATCCACGCACCACGGGCCAACCGGACGCCTTTGTTCAAGGAGCGGGTCAGCCCCAGATTGCTGTCGTTGCGCACCACCCGGATCCGGGGATCGCGACAGGCCCACTCCGCCAAAAGGGCAGGCGTGGCGTCGGTGGAGGCGTCATCGATCAACAGAAATTCAAAATCGGTGAAACTCTGCCGGTGAATGGCCGCGATGGCCGGCTCCAGATAGGCCCCACCGTTGAAAACACTGGTCAGAACCGTGACCCGAGGGGTACTCATGCCCGAAAGGTCTTCCATCCAGGCAGATCCAACTCCGCCGTTTCGACGATCATGGCAATCGCCCAGGTCAAAAGACAGGTGCCATGCAGATCCCCTTCGTTCAGACCACGGGAGATGAGCGCGCCATAATACCCGGTCTGCGCCCGACCCGGCATGTAGGCAAATCCCCGGTCCGGGGTGCGATGGGTGCGGATCAACGCCAGAACCTCCAACAGTCGCGCCCGAACCTCCCCGCGACGATGATCCGTCTGCCGCAGACAGCGATGCACCACATACACCCAATCCACCACATGACACCCCGCCGGAGGTGGACCTTGCAACAAACAGGTGTCGATCAACCGTTGCGGCTGATGAATCGGCTCGTCGAGCCACTCCAGAGCATTGAGCACCTTCATGGCCCCGTTGATCAACTGCCCCCGGGGAGGAACGCCGGAAGCACGAAAATATCCCCCGGTTTCCGGATCCAGCAATCCTTTCAAAAACCCGATCATGCTCTCCCGCAACGCCGACGTGTCCACCCCGGCCAGCAACGGCCCCTGGGTCTGGATGAAAACCGCCAGCCAGGCGCTCTTGGCCCCGGCCGACCAGGGACGGCTCCAATCCAACGAGCGCAAACGGGCCAACAGCGCCTCCTGCCGACAGGGAAATCCCCCGAACGGACGCCTCGGGGAGACACCGGACCAGGCCAGGGTGGCGATGGCCTGCTTGGTTTCCGCCAGCATGGCATCCTCTCTCGGCGGCAGAGCGGACCACCCCCGCAGGTGACGACGCAACCGTTCCCGCCAGGTGTTGCCGGTCTCCGGCAACGCGGCCAGCAATCCGGGATCCACGAACATCCCGTCCATCCTCTCCCCATCAGACAGCACCGCAGAAGAATCCACCTGAAACGACCGGATATACCCCATCCAGGCCGACCGTTCCGACTCGTCCAATCCCTCCCAGCCCCCTATGGCATCCAGGATCTTTTTGGCGAAGCAACTGAACCCCAATCCGGCCTCGCGCCCGGCCCGCACCGCCCCATCCCGACACGGCCCATAACGTCCCGGTTGCCCGTCCACCCGCAATTCGGACACGAACCACAGCAACTCTTCCCGCAGAGTCTTCAACCCATCCAATCCAACGGCATCCCTGCTCATCAGAACCGCCCCTCCCCCCCAAAAACAGCCGTAAAAAACTTGAACCGAAGTCTTGCAATCGATATAGTGGATCAAAGAATCATTCCGTAGCGCTCCGTGATCTTTTTGGTGCCGTCTCCAGGTGATGTTATACCATGTCCACAATCATTGATTCCAGCCTGGATGCCGAACGCCATCAAGCCCGCATCCTCATCGTGGACGACCAAAAACTCAACCTGATCGTACTCAAAAGTCTGTTGAAGCAACACGGATTTGTCAATGTGGTCACCCTGGACGACCCCCGTCAGGTGGAAGAACTGTGGATCCAGCAACGCTTCGACCTGATGCTGCTGGATCTGGAAATGCCCTTTCTGACCGGCATCGAGGTGATGCGGGTGCTGGAACGGATCGGTCGGGATCCCTATCTGCCCATCCTGGTGATCACCGCCAACACCGAAGAGACCATCCGTCTGGAAGCGCTGGCCCACGGCGCCCAGGATTTTCTCAACAAGCCGTTCAACCCCTCGGAAGTGATCTCCCGCATCCGCAACATGCTGACCGTGCGTCTGTTGTACAAACGCATGGAAGAAAAAATCAAGGAACGCACCCGCCAACTGCACGAAACCCGTCTGGAAGTGATCCGCTGCCTGGGTCGCGCCGCCGAGTACCGGGATAACGAAACCGGACAACATGTGATCCGCATCGGGCAATTTTCCGCCCACATCGCCCGTCGACTGGGGATGTCCGAATCCCATTGCGATCTGATCATGCATGCCACCCCCATGCACGATGTAGGCAAGATCGGCATCCCGGACAGCATTCTCCTCAAGCCGGGTCGCCTGGAACCCCATGAGTTCGACATCATCAAAACCCATGCCACCATCGGCGGCAACATTCTTTCCGGCTACCGGGACGAACCCCTGGTCACCGCCCACAAAATCGCCCTGACCCACCACGAAAAATGGAATGGCAGCGGCTATCCCAGCGGTCTGGCCGGAGAACAGATCCCCATCGAAAGCCGCATCTGCGCCGCCGCCGATGTCTTCGACGCCCTGACCTCCTGGCGTCCCTACAAAAAACCCTGGCCCGTCCAGGATGCCGTGGATCTGATCACCCGGGAGCGCGGCGCCCACTTCGATCCCGACGTGGTGGATGCGCTGCTGGCAGGTATGGATGAAATCATGATCATCAAGAATTCGATCTGTGATTGATCTTTCATTTCATCACTATTGAAAAAAAAGAGAGGGTCTGGGGGATTCCTCCCCCAGGGTTTTGATTTTGACTTTTGCCTTTCAAACAATAAAATTATTTTATTCTTTCTCTAAAAACCAACCTCCGAACACCATCCATTCACACCCCATCGGAATGCCCCCATGACCACGCCCCCCGCCGCCTCCAAACGACTCCTCGCGCAACGTCTGCTGCTGCCGGCAGAGTGCGAGGCCATTCTCTGGGACATGGATGGTGTCCTCATCGATTCCTTGGGCCTGGATATCCGCGTCTGCAACCAACTGCTGAAAACCCATTTGGGAACCGACGCGCCCCTGAGCGAAGCATTCATTCGTTCCATTTTCGCCCTGCACCCTCCGGCGTTCTGGCAACGCATCTTCGAGCATCTGGAAGAACTGCACGGACTGACCTGCCCCCCGGCAAGCCGCGACGCGATCCTGGAACACTACGAAGCCGCCCGCACCGAAACCGCTTTCGAGTTGCTGCCCGGCATTCCGGAGATTCTGCACGCCGCCCGGCTGCACGGTCTGCGCATGGCGGTGGTCTCCAACAACACCACCCGGGATGTGCATGCCATTCTGGAACGCTCGGGCATCCATCAGGCCGTGGATCTGGTGATCGGCAACGACCTGGAGGGATTCCAGAAAAAACCGGCTCCGGATGGCTATCTGCACGCGGCCCGGCAACTGGGGGTCGAACCGGCGCGGTGCGTGGTGGTGGAAGACTCCCTGTTGGGCCTGGAGGCGGGATTTCGCGCCGGATGCCACACCGTGGCCGTGACCACCGGCGGCACCCCCTTCGATACTCTCATCGGCTGCGGCATGGCCAATCAGGTGTATGCGGCCTTCACCCCGCTGCTGCTCTCCATCCAGACCGGAGACATCCGCAAAAAACAGATCCTCACCCCCAACGATTTCGTCAGCCACATGGTGGAACATATCGCCTGGCGTCTGGGCATGGGGATCCGACTGGAATGGAACAACGATCAATGGACCGATCTGGGCCGCCTGCTCGGTGCCCATCTGGGACAGATGCCCCGTCACAAAGACCACGCCGCCGCCTTGGGCATGATCGACGACGGCAGCGCGGAGATCGTCATCGACCTGAACACCAGTCATCCCGAAGCCGAATTCATCCGGGGCGCCGGCGTGGACGCGGAGTGGTTCTTGGGTCTGCGCTGCGAACAGGCCTCCTCCGGTCGCCCCATGTGGGAACTGATGACCGGACTCGCCCAAGGACTGAAAGCCCGCATCGGCGTGCGCCTGTGCTCGGCGGAAGATCCCCATCACGCCTGGGAAGGGATCTTCCGCACCCTGGGCATCACCTTGAATCGTCTGCTCGATCCCCTGCCCGCCCCGATTCTCCATGCCGAACCCCGCGCCACGCCACCCGCGAAAGAGGCCCGCTTCACCATCGAAGAGGCCGACCTCACCCGCTGCAAGGCCGTGCGCATCACCGCCGAAAGCGCGTTGACCGTGATCGTCGATTTCTCGCGCGCGTCGGATCACGCGTTTGTCTTCGACGTGGCCGAATCCATCGCCGTGGGCAGTCTGCCCGATCTGCTCACCCGACTGGCGGATCAGGCCGGTTTCTCCTTGCGGGTGGAGTGCCATGCCCTGGCGTTGAGTTCCAGCCATGTGGTGCTGGAAGA
This sequence comes from Magnetococcales bacterium, assembly GCA_015231375.1. Lineage (GTDB taxonomy): Bacteria > Pseudomonadota > Magnetococcia > Magnetococcales > Magnetaquicoccaceae > Magnetaquiglobus. The sequence goes on from JADGBT010000044.1 coordinate 23,478, forward strand.
TACCGGACTGGTGCTGGGACGGGTGCTGCTGGAGATCCTCAAGGCGCGCATGGTGGCAACCGGTGTCAACGGAGCCGGCAGCAGCGTTCAGAACCCGGAAGACCTGAATGTCCCGGTACGGGTCGGTGTCAGCGTCGAAGGACGCAAGTTTCTCTGCCTGGTGCCCCTCAACGACTCCCGCGACGCCCTGCGGCAACGGTTTCTGGTGGGACAGGACGTGCTGCACGGCATCCGCTCCGAAGACCTCGACGACTTCCTGGATGGCTTGGTGGGGGGTCTGACCGCCTCGGTGGTGGTCCATTTCCAATCGATCCCGGAACCGGAATCCGGCTGGACCCAGATCTTCCACCAACTCGGCACCGCCCTGCGGGAAACCTTCGCCATCAACCCCCAACGCAAAGGCATGCCCCCAGGGGTCAAGGCGACGTTGTTATAAAAAAAGACAAATGAAAAAATAAAAAAAACGAATAAAAGAAAAAAGAAGAAAACCCTGGGGGAGGAATCCCCCAGACCCTCTCTTTTTTTTTAATAGTTTTCCACGATTTCAAAGACAGGTGACAAGCAATGAGAAACTGTGTCAGACCGAACATCCGGGCGCTCACGGCCTACGCTCCCCCCTGGACCGGACTGGACCGCACCCAATATCTGCGCCTGGACTTGAACGAAAACACCCGCGCCCTGCCCCCGGAAATCCGTCCGGTGCTGGAACGTCTGCTGTCCAGCGGGGCCGCCTCCCGTTATCCGGAATACCGGGCCTTTATGCCCCGACTGGCCCAACAGGTGGGGGTGGCGGAAGAAAACCTCATCATCACCAACGGTTCGGATCAGGGCATCGAAATCCTGCTGCGGGCCTTCCTGAATCCCGGCGACGGCATGGTGGTGGCGCAACCGGAATTCCCGATCTTCTCCCATGTGGCCCAGGTGATCGGCGCCCGGGTGCAAGGGGTGCCCTTCGACGCCAACATGATCTTCCCCACGGAAGCCTTTCTGGACGCGATAGACCACCAGACCAAACTGATTGTGCTCATCAACCCCAACAACCCCACCGGCTCCACCATCCCGCTGGAGGTGATCCGGGAGGTGCTGACCCGTCATCCGCATCTGCCGGTATTGCTGGACGAGGCCTATTATGAATTCACCGGCGTGACCTGCGTCAAGTGGATGGAAGAGTTCAAGAATCTCATCATCGTGCGCACCTTTTCCAAGGCCTTCGCCATGGCGGGTCTGCGGCTGGGCTATGTGATCGCCCCGGCGGAATTGATTCAGGAACTCAACAAGATACGCGGCCCCTTCGATGTCAACGCCTGCGCTGTCGCCGTCGCCGACGCCCAACTCGATCTGCCCCATGCCTTGCACTATGTGGAAGAGGTCATGACCCGAGGAAAACCCTTCACGGAAAACGCCTTGCGGGAGATGCACATCCCCTTTTATCCCGGCGCCGCCAATTTCATGCTCGTGGAACCCAAGGATCGGGATGGCGTGGTCATCCATATGAAACAAAACGGCATTCTCGTCCGCCCCATGGTCGCCCCGGCGCTGGTGAAGACCTTTCGGCTGACGATTGGACCCCTGGAGGAGATGGAGCGGTTTGTGGGGGTGATACGGGGGTATGTGGAAGCAACAAAGTAATCTCTATCGAGACAAACCACCTTTCAAAAGATTTGGGGACCATCCCGCGCCATCAGACCATCAAAACGGCGCAAACGGATCAAGTCCCCTGCTGTGGCTCCATCCTGCCAACGGTCGATACTATTCGGTCACAGCCCCTTCAAAGCAGGTCACCCGGTTGCGACCTCCGGCTTTGGCCCGGTACATGGCCTGATCCGCCTGCCCCTGAATTTCCGCGAAGGTCATCTGATGGGAGCGGTTCATGGCCACGCCGATGCTGGCGGTGATTTTCAGGCGGGTCTCGCCGATCTGCGGCATCAGATCCTCGATATCCCGACGCAGTTTCTCGGCCAGCCGCACCGCCTCCTCCTGATCGATATTGGACAAGAACATGGAAAACTCCTCCCCCCCGATGCGCCCCAAAGCATCGCTTTGACGAATCAGACGGGACAGACAGGCGGAAGTCTCCTTCAAGACCGTATCCCCGGCCTCGTGTCCGAAGCGATCATTGATGGACTTGAAATGATCCAGATCGATGAACAACACCGCAAACGGGGTTTCGTTCCGCACGGACAGACGGATCAATCGATCGGCCAGGGCATAATAGGCACGGGCGTTCATCAAGCCGGTCAAAGGATCCAGGGTGGAGAGTCTGCGCATCAGCGCGTTGGATTCGACCATGCGTTCGTAAAACGAAATCGAACGGCTGCAATAGGCGTGAAACACCACTCCGGAAGCCCCCAGACTCAAAGTGAGGGTGGCCAACGCATGGGTTGAAAAGGGCACCACGAGATACGGATTGGCCATATGGATGGCGACCACCGAGCCAACGGTATTCCAAAAGCCCGGCCACTGCCCCAAAATGATGTAGACCCCGCTGATCTGCAAAAAGAACCAAACCACCCGCAATTCGTCATGCGGGACAAACAACAGCGCCGACAAAAACTGCACATTCCCAAGCATGGCAAACACCCATGCCACCGGCAAAAACCGCTCCTTGTGTCCCCACATCCAATACAACAACCCCGAGGCGATCACAAAATAAGCCTGGGTGACCCCCAAATGAATCGCTCCCAGCCGAACCACACCCAATCCTTCGGCCAACAGGAAGGCCACGGTGAAAAAGAGTCCATTCCACATCAAGATATAGAGTAATCTGAATCGAAATTGAAGATACTCCTCATCCTCCTCAAAATCCACTCCCCCCAGGATAAAGAATAACAGTTTTGAGTGAACCATAATCCTCACCTCGAAATCTGATCAGGAAAGAAAACATCAACCTATATCAGAAAATTTTGCAAATCAATTAAATTTTGCACAAATATGCCAATAAATTCTTTTTACATTTTCCCCAATCCATGCTTTAATGAGGTCGCGTCGATTTTCGTGGGGGTGAAACGGCTTCGACGGGGCAGTGAAAGGATCGAGAGGCGACTCGGAATGGATCCGCCGTAATGGACCACAGCGTTTAGACGCCAACGACGAGCATTACGCTCCAGTTCTCGCTGCGGCTTAAACCGTAGCAGAACGGGGTCTGGATCCGGACCCGGCAACAGAAGCCGCAAGGCAGGATCAACCCGGAAAGGCGAAGGCCGGTTTAAATCCAAGGTCGCCCAGTTCTCCGAGGATACGGAGGTCCCAAGACCAGTCGGTCTGTAACGGTCAAGGGTCATCATGACCGGCAGATGGTCGTAATTCCTCTTGTCTGACTAAGTGTTTCGGACGCGGGTTCAACTCCCGCCACCTCCACCAATTTATTTTCAAAAAAAGGTCTCGGCACGGAAGCCGCCCTAACGGGTGGCTTTTTTGTTTGGAAAAAGTGAAATATTTTCAATACTTAGCAGACAGGGTTCGAAATTGAACTTGGTTGGGGCTTGGAGAGACGGGAGTTGAAATCGGGGTTTTTATTCTCTCTCTGGCAATATTCTCCAAACGAGTCGGACTCACCCCCTGCCGAGTCCTACAAATCGGACTCACATAAAATAGTTTGATTTCAAGGTTTAACATGGTTTATTGAAGTAGGACTGGTTCGATGGGGAAGTTGGTTGGCGGGAAGGAGTTGAATGTGGGGTCGATAGGAGCGAAGATGCCAAAATGGAATGAGAGATTCCTGCAGTTAGCTTATTTTGTTTCACAGTGGTCAAAAGATCCTAAAGCAAAAGTTGGGTCTGTACTGCTAAACAGTAGAGGTTGGCCAATTGCGCTTGGATTTAACGGTTTCCCAAAAGGTATTGAAGATAGTCTTGACAAATTAGAAGATGGTGAATTAAAAAATAAAATGGTTGTTCATGCAGAACAAAATGCTTTGATTTGCGCTGGAACCAAAGCAGAGAATGGTGAAATTTATATTATTGGAAAACCCGTATGTCCTAGATGCGCGGTGCCAATAAATTCTTTTTACATTTTCCCCAATCCATGCTTTAATGAGGTCGCCTCTCGATCCTTTCACTGCCCCGTCGAAGCCGTTTCACCCCCACGAAAATCGACGCGACCTCATTAAAGCATGGATTGGGGAAAATGTAAAAAGAATTTATTGGCA
>JADGBT010000045.1 GCA_015231375.1 Magnetococcales bacterium
AATGGCGTTTCCGCAACCCAGGCACTCAAAGACCTATTCCTGGGAAAATGGCCGGATTTCATGCGATCCTGATCTCCAAGCTCTTCCTCGACTCATCCACACAGTGAAGGGGGTGCTGAATAGTTACTGGATCAGATCCCTTTCCGGATAGCGTTGGCGAATCAGCGAATAGTACATCATTATCCGCCAGTCCATGATCTCGGAGGAGCTTTGCAATTCCAGGTGAAGAATCGAGCCGTCATCCATCCGGAATACCAGATCGGGTATTCTTTTCTGGGTTGATGCGAACTCTACGGGAAGCAATTCGACAGCCCGGCGTCCAATCAGAATGTTCAGAAGCGTTTGCGGAGGCTGTTCAAACAGATCCTTCAAGGTAGTATCGTATTGGGATCTGTGGTTCTCGCTTTGGTTTCTCAGCATTGAGTCCGCAGTCATCTTCGTGTTTCCCAGAACAGCCAAAGGTCTTTCAAGAAGCGAACACCTCATCCACCGAATTGGCAAAGACGAAGTTGTCGCTCCACACCTCGATCTGCTCCAGGCTGGCCGCCCTCACCTTTTCGGTCACCCAGTCTGGGGTGGAGCCGAATTTGCGATACATCTGCTTGAGAATCATGGATGCGGCTTCTTCCTGTCGACCTTCCTGCCGACCTTCCTGCCGACCTTCCAGTCTGCTGTCCAGTTGCGCTTTCATGAACAAGGGTCGCAGTACGTCGTTTTCCATCACATTGAATGTCAGCGACATTTCTTCAGCCTCCGTTTTGACAACTGTTTCCAGCCTCCGCAGCCTGGACAAGATGAGCAATTTTGTCAACGCATCGGCTCTGGTCTTGTCTGGCAGTGCGCTGATACGGTACAGGATTGCGCGAATCGTTTCGGTTTGTTGATCGAGCCGACACAAAACAGCGAGAATGTTCTCTTCCAGGATCGGACTGGCCATCAACTCCCGACAGTCGATGGTGCGAATATCCACCATGTCGTAACGGAAGGAGAGATTGCGTTCCTGGATGGTCGTTGGTGGTTGCCATGCGTTTTGTCCGACGTACAACACCTTCTGGATCAGATCCCTTTCCGGATAGCGTTGGCGAATCAGCGAATAGTACATCATCATCCGCCAGTCCATGATCTCGGAGGAGCTTTGCAATTCCAGGTGAAGAATCGAGCCGTCATCCATCCGGAATACCAGATCGGGTATTCTTTTCTGGGTTGATGCGAACTCTACGGGAAGCAATTCGACAGCCCGGCGTCCAATCAGAATGTTCAGAAGCGTTTGCGGAGGCTGTTCAAACAGATCCTTCAAGGTGGTATCGTACTGGGATCTGTGGTTCTCGCTTTGGTTTTTCAGCATTGAGTCCGCAGTCATCTTCGTGTTTCCCAGAACAGCCGAAAGGGACGGATGGTGTGATGCAAGAAGACGATGCCCCACTTTAAGGACCAATTTTTGCGGAAACGGGTCTGCCTGTCCAGAAGTTTTTTCCGTTTCACTCCGGCGGTGCGGGGATCCGGTAGATTTCGGTCAGTTTGTCGATGCCCTGGTTGACTGTGGAGGGGTCGGCGACCAGTTTTTTGATCTCTTTGAGTTTTTTGAAGGCCTCACAATCCTTGCCTTTGCATTTTTCGCATTTTTTGGGCTTAAATTCCTGATGATGCATGTTTGGAAGGTTGTCGAAGATCCAAAACACGTTGTGGCTGAAGTCCGATTCTCCCGAAACCTGGGTCAGCAGAGAAACCTTGATGGCAAGCAAGGTGTCGTGTTCGTTTTTGCACAGCATACCGTGTCGTTTCGATTCCTTGGCCATTTTTTCCCCCCCTTCAGGTTTTGCTTGTTCATTCATGGTGTGTATGGTAACCAACTGATTCAATGATAGATCAGGATTGGTTGATTTGCAAATGAGTTGATTCCCCAGGGAGTGCGTGGATCAGGGGGCGGTGTCCCGGCCCCCGCCGTGACCAGGCAGGGCATCCGTCGCACGGATCGCCTCTGCGGTTTGGGTCACGGCAGGGGATGATGGGGTGGTGTCATGGGGCGAGAGTTCAGCCTTGCGACTCTGCGGCGAGCAGGGACTGCAAGCGGGCGATCAGGGTGGTCACGGCTTCGCCGACCGGGGCCTGAAGGGGATCTCCTCCCTTGCGCACCTGGATTTCCACCTTGCCCTCTTTCAGGGCGCGGCCTCCCGCCACCACCCGCAGCGGACAGCCCAGCAGGTCGGCATCCTTGAACTTGATGCCGAGTCGTTCGTCCCGGTCATCGAGCAGTACCCCGATTCCTTTGGCGTGCAGGTCGGCATAGAGGGTCTCGGCGGTCTCTTTGGCCAGGGGATCGTTGGGGTTGGCCAGCAGGATCTCCACTTCGAAGGGGGCCAGGGCCACGGGCCAGATGATGCCGTTGTCGTCGTGGTTTTGCTCGATGGCCGCCGCCACGATGCGGGATACCCCGATGCCGTAGCATCCCATGATCGGGGTGCGCTCTTTGCCTTCTTGATCCAGCACCGTCACGCCCAGGGCCTTGGAGTATTTATCCCCGAGCTTGAAGATATGTCCCACCTCGATGCCCCGGTCCAGGGCGAGCCGTCCTGCGGCGCAGCGGGGGCAGGGATCGTTCGCGACCACGTTGCGCAGGTCCGCGAAACGGGGACGGGGCAGATCCCGTTCCCAGGTCACGCCGGTGAGGTGGTGATCCAGGGTATTGGCGCCGCAGACGAAAGCGTTGGAGGCTTCCAGGGCGCTGTCGGCCAGCACCGGCAGGGTGGTGCCCACCGGCCCGAGGAATCCCACCGGCAGACCTCCGGTCAATTCGGCGATGCGTCCTGGTTCCGGCACCACCAGTTGACGCACACCCAGAGCGGCGGCGGCCTTGATGGGGTTGAGTTCGTGGTCGCCGCGCACCAGCAACAAATAGGGCTGGCCATCTCCTTCCACCACCAGGGTTTTGACCAGTCGTTCGATGCCCACCTGCAAAAAGGCGCTGACCTCCTGGATGGTCTTTTTGCCCGGAGTGGCCACCTGGAGCAGGGGTTGCGGAGCGGGTGTGGTCGTCGGAGGCGCCAGGGGTCCGCTGGCGGCTTTTTCCAGGTTGGCGGCGTAGTCGCAGTGGGAGCAGGAGGCGATGACATCTTCTCCCGAGGAGGCCAGGACATGGAACTCATGGGAGGCGGAACCGCCGATGCTGCCGGTATCGGCTTCCACGGGGCGGAAGCGCAGGCCGCAACGCCGGAAGATCCGTCCATAGGTTTCGTACATGCTTCGATAGGTGATGTCCAGTCCGGCGGCGTCCATGTCGAAGGAGTAGGCGTCCTTCATCAGGAACTCCCGACCGCGCATGATGCCGAAACGGGGACGGATCTCGTCGCGGAACTTGGTCTGGATCTGATAGAAGTGGATCGGCAGTTGCCGATAGGATTTGAGTTCGCGCCGGGCCAGATCGGTGATCACCTCTTCGTGGGTGGGGCCGAAACAGAACTCCCGTTCGTGGCGGTCGATCAGGCGCAACAGTTCCTTGCCGTAGAAATCCCAGCGTCCCGATTCCCGCCACAGTTCGGCGGGCTGGACTGCGGGCATGAGCACCTCCTGGGCGCCGGCGGCATCCATCTCCTCCCGGACGATGGCTTCGACCTTGCGCAGTGATTTCAGTCCCAACGGCAACCAGGTGTAGATCCCGGAACCCAACGGACGGATCAGACCGGCGCGCAACATCAGGCGATGGGAGGCGGTATGGGCTTCCACCGGGGCTTCTTTGAGGGTGGGAATCAAACTGACGCTGAATCTCATGGTGATTCGTTCTCCGGGCCGCCTTGAATGAAGGCATAGGCCGAATGGTTGTGAATGGATTCGAAATTCTCCGCCGCCACCGAAAACCACGAGATGCGGGGATCGTTTTCCAGGTCTGCGGCCACCGAGCGCACCATGTCTTCGACAAAGCGGGGGTTGTCGTAGGCCATTTCGGTGACGTATTTTTCGTCCGGTCGTTTGAGCACCGGGTAAAGCTGACAGGAGGCATTGGCCTCCACCCGTTCGATGATCTCTTCGATCCAGACGAAGCGGTTGAAACGTACCCGCACCGTCACGTGGGAGCGTTGATTGTGGGCGCCGCGTTCCGAGATCTCTTTGGAGCAGGGACACAGGGTGGTCACCGGCACCATCACCTCCAGGATCATCCGGTAGTTTTCTTTTTGCAGGGTGCCGACGAACCGCACCCGGTAGTCCATCAACGCCGCCGCTCCCGACACCGGAGCCGACTTGCGCAGGAAATAGGGGAATTCCAGTTCGATGTGGGCCTCTTCGGCGGTCAATCGTTCCTGCACCTTTTGCAGCAGGTCCGGAAGGCTGTCCACGGAGATGGCCTCGTCGTGTTCGGCCAGCACCTCCAGGAAGCGGGACATGTGGGTGCCCTTGAAGTGGTGGGGGAGATTGACATACATATTGATTGATGCCACCGTGCGTTGCGTGCCCCGGCTGCGATCCTTGACCACGATGGGATAACGGATCCCTTTGACACCCACCTGATCGATATCCAGACGTCGATCATCGGGTTGTGACTGCACATCCAGTAAAGGTTCCATTCACGACTCCGTTCAAGTGAACCATGGCCCCACTCCGGCTTTTTTGCCTGGGGTGATGACAGCATAAATGATCAGTGTAAGACGAACCTCCGGGCCTGAGCAAGAGTTGGGAACCGGATCGGGGCTGTCCTGGGTTCAACCTTAATCTTCTCGCCACACTGCAATGGACATGCGACATATTGGCATCATCACCAAACGTTCCGATCCCCGCGCCCTGGAGGCCACCCGACAGCTCGCCGAATGGCTGGTGGAGCGGAAACGCACCGTGACCGTGGTGAATGACATCGCCTCGGCGGCGGTCATTCCATTGGGTTGCGTCGAGCGCCGCTCACAAGAGCGTCTGCCGGAAGGGCAGGATCTGGTGGTGGTGATCGGCGGGGATGGCACGTTCATCGCGGCGGCCAGGGCCGTGGAAGAGGTGGATGTGCCGTTGCTGGGGATCAACATGGGACGGTTGGGATTTCTCACCGACACCTCCCGCGACAGCATGTTGGCGGCCATGGAACGGGTGTTGGCCGGAGAATACCGCGTCGAAGAGCGGATGCGCCTGTCGGTGGAGGTGGTGCGTGACGGCAAGACGCCTTTGGTCTGTCGGGTGCTCAACGATGTGGTGGTCCACAAAGGGGAGTTGGCCCGCATGATGGAGTTCGATGTCTCCATGGACGATCAATTCGTCTTTTCCAGCCGGGCCGATGGATTGATCGTCGCGACGCCCACCGGTTCCACGGCCTATGCCTTGTCGGCCGGAGGCCCCATCGTGCATCCGGCTTTGAACGCCATTCTGCTGGTGCCGATCTGTCCCCACACCCTGACCAACCGCCCGATCGTGGTGCCGGGAGCCGGCACGGCCCGCATCACCTTGACCGCCAATGGACTGGATCGCCTGTTGACCCTGGACGGACAGGCGGGTTTTCCCCTCTCCGACGGCGATCAGATCCTGGTGCGTCGCTCCAGCCATACGTTGCGGGTGCTGCATGCGCCGGATCGCAATCATTATACGGTGTTGCGGGAGAAGTTGCGCTGGGGGGAGTAGGGCTGTTTTCGGTTGTGCGGGCGATCACCCCTGGCGATCAGGGGGTGAGACCCACCACGACCCGGTCTGTTTCCCGGTTTGGTCTTTGGGGTGTTTCCGGGTCCACGGTCCGGCGTTTGAGTGGTCGGGCGGATCGTGACGGCTGTTCGTTGGCCTTTCCCAGCAGGGAGAGGAAGGTCTCCACCCGACCATCGTGGCCATGCGTCTGGATCCGTCCCGCCGACAGGGTGCGTGTTGGCGGAATGGGCGACGGAGGGCTGATCGGCTCCACGGGCCGCGTTGGTGTGGGTCGGATGTCGAAGAGGTCGGTCATAATGATAGAATGCATGCAATCGGCATGCCGCAATACAGAACATTTCTCTCCATGATGGCACGGTTATTGATTGGGGCCTGGATGTCGGTCTGATTGACATCCTCTTCGGCATCGCTTCGGCAGGGGCGAGAACACCATGAGAATCGTGACGTGTCTTGGCGTTGGTGTGGGTGTGGTGGTGTTTTCGCTCTCCGCGTGGGCCTGGGGGGAGTCCCGTCTTTTTCCCTCTCCGGGTGAGTTGACACCGCGTTCTGACACCATGGAGGCAAATGTTTCCACGCGCACGCAATCCCCGGGCGCATCACCGGGAGATGGGTTTTCTTATCTCAGATTGCAAGAAGGGGTTTCTTTGACCGGATGGGTGGATTCCGAGAACCGTTCGGCGACCGCCTCGTGTCATGCCCAGAGCGAACCGGAAAAAAACAACAAGTATATGATTGGTCTCTCCCTGTCCTGGTAGAGGCGGACCTGATTCTGGCAGGGGCGGTCCTGTCCTGGCAGGGGCGGCGTGGCGTGGGGCTGAGTTTTATAAGGGTAACGCGCGCGCAATCCGCGCCGGGGTTGTCCGGTCGGGCGGCAGCAGACGGAGAAAGGGTGGAGCAGCCCGTTTTCCTTGTCGGGACAAAAGGGGGATGTCCAGGCAGGAAGAACGGGCTGTTGCGCGTGGCGGGTTCGGCAGAATGGCCTTAACAGCGGGTGGCCAGGATTCCGTGGTCTGCGGGCCGACAGCTTTCGTTCAGTTGCGTATACACCTTGTCCACAATGGCCAGCAGGCGACGCAGTTCGGACTCGGCCAGTCGATGCAGGGCGGCCATCTGTTCCAGCAGTGCCAGTTCCGTGTCGCTCAGACGACCCAGAATCCGTTTGAACTCGTTTTCGGTCAATCCCAGTTTTTCGATTTTGCTCATGGTTTCCTGAATGCGTTGTCTCATTGGAGTCTCCGGAGGAGGATGGTTCGTGGCCAGGACTTTTCAGGGGCGCTGGGGCGCCTTTGGGAACGTGGCAAGCAAGATGCTGACCAACTTGAAACAGCCTGTGCTGGTTGCCAAACGGTTCGGGTCGGGTTTGGGTCACAAATCCCCTTATCGATCTTATCGTCTCTCTCTTGTGCCGAGATGAGTTGAAAATCAGCATGGGGTGAAATTTTCATTCCAGGGCGCGTCTGAGCGGGTGGCGGGTGATTGGCGTGGGGATGGCCGGGTTCGTGGTGCGGAGCGGGCGGTGTGGTTCTTGGTTATCTTGTTGAAAATCAAGATAAAATTCAATATGTGGAATATGTTAAAAACCCTCCATATCGGTATTATCGGTTGGCCTTGATCCAGACTTGAGAGAAAAGAAATACTGTGCATTATACTGATAAAATTAACCAACCCAGAACAAATAAACTCTGTCAAGTTGATTTGTTCTGATAAAAATGTCGAAGGGATGCATTTTTTACTTAAGATCGTCTTGTGCTGTGTCGATGATTATGGCAACAGGAACGGGATCGGGGTGGGGACGGTTTGAAGAAATCAACTCGCCCCGCGCGCATCTTTGATCGATACATCGTATCAGCTTTCACGGGAGTCTTGTGTCATGACCATTTCCATCAATACCAATATCGCTGCGTTGCTGGCTACACGGGGAGTGCAGTCTTCCAGCAATGCGTTGAGTCAGAGCATTCAGCGGCTGTCCAGTGGATTGAAAATCAACTCGGCCAAGGACGATGCCGGAGGATTGGCCGTGGCGACCCGGATGATGACCCAGATCCGCAGCCTGAACGTGGTCAAACAGAATGCCAACGAGGCGATGTCATTGACCGATTTGGCCTTCAGCGCTCTGGAAGAGACCACCAATGCCATCCAGAGCATCCGGGATATCGCCGTGGAGGCCCGCAGTGACAGTCGTTCCGATTCCGATCGGGAGGCGTTGCAGTTGACCGTCGCGGAACTGCTTTTGGAGATCCAGAGAATCGCCACCGATACGGAATACAACAACCTGACCCTGTTGGATGGCAACTTTACCAACAAGTCGTTCCAGGTCGGTCCCGATGCCGGCAATGTCCTCACGATCACCATCGCCACCGCCAGTCTGGCGGGATTGGCCATGGGGACCAATGGGGCTTCGGTGAATGTCAGCGCCACCACCTCGGCCAGCCATACCATCGGCATCGCCGATAGCGCCCTGGATGTGGTCAATACCATCCGCGCGCAACTGAGCGGCATCCAAAGCCGGTTCGAGTCGATCTACAACACCTCGACCGCCACCGCCGACGCCTATACCTCGGCCCGCTCCGGCATCATGGATGCCGACGTGGCCATGGAAACCACCTACCTGGCTCAGAATTCCATTATCCAGCAGGCAGGCATCTCGGTTTTGGCCCAGGCCAATCTGCAACCGCAAATGTTATTGAAATTATTGGAACGATAAGGAAAACTCCGCCTCCGGCACCGGGGCGGGTGGCCCTGGTGTCGGAGGGATTCAAGCGGCGGAGTTCAGCGGCGAGGGGCCGAAGGGATTCAAGCGGCGGGATTCAATCGGCGGACAGGGCGGCGAGGGGATCCTGGGCGCGGATGCGCGCCAACGCCTCTTCGGCTTCGTTTTCCTGTGTCTCGATGGTCAGGGAAAGGGTTTCCCATTGGGTCATGGCGGCGTGCAGTTCGCTTTCCAGTTGACCCAGGCGGGCTACGCTGGTTTTGAGCGTTTCCCGGGAGTCGCTCGCATAGGCGTCGGGTGCGGCCAGGAGGGCTTGCAACTGTTCCCGTTCCGCTTCCAGGGTGGCAATGGCGTGTTCCACCCGCTTGAGTCGCTGGCGGGTCTGTTGGGTCTCCTGGCGCAAGCGGTCACGGATCTGGGCCGTGAGGCGCCGGATCTCTTTGGGATCCCGTGTGGTGAATGCAGAGGGGGTCGAGGTGGCGGTGGTGGGCGAGGGGGTGGCGCTGGAGTGGGAGGAGTCCTCCCGCACCGCCTGCTCCAGATAACTCTCCAGGGTGCCTTCCCAGGCCACCACGCCCTGGTTGGCCACCACCCAAAGACCGTCGCAACTGGCTTCCATCAGATCCCGGTCGTGGGTGACCAGAATCACGGCCCCCGGATAGTCGCTCAACGCCTCTTCCAGGGCGGCGCGGGCGGCCATGTCCAGATGGTTGGCCGGTTCGTCCAGCAACAGCAGATTGGCCCCGGAAAGAAACAGATGGGCCAGAGCCAATCGGACCCGCTCACCCCCGGACAGATCCGCCACCCGGGTTTTCACCGCCTCTCCGGCAAAGAGCAGCCCCCCCAGCAGAGTCCGCAGCGCGGTGTCGCCAAAGTGTTCCGGAGCCGCCGAGGCGGCGGATTCCAGCACGGTCTGACCGGGTTGCAGGGTCTCCAGGGCATGCTGGGCAAAGCGGGCCACCCGTACCCGTTCGCCGATGATGACGCTCCCGGAGTCGGGTTGCAGATCCCCGGCGATCAGTTTCAGCAAGGTGCTTTTGCCCGCGCCGTTGATGCCCACCAGTCCGGTCTTTTGACCTCTTTTGAGTTCCAGGTTGACCTCGGAGAGGATGGTCTTGCCTTCGTAGCTTTTGGAGAGGCGTTTGGTCTTGATCACCTCCTGGGCGCAGGTCGGGGGCGTGGGAAAACGGATTCGGGGCGGTCGGCCGGATGGCCCGGACTGGGGAACCGGTTCCATCCGTTCCAGGGCCTTGACCCGGCTTTGCACCTGTTTGGCCTTGGTGGCCTTGGCGCGAAACCGGCGGATGAAGCACTCCAGTTCCTCCCGCTTGCGGCTCAGGACCGCCGCAGTTTTTTCCTGGCTTTGCAGATTGGCGGCCTTTTGCTCCAGCCAGGCGTCGAACGGCCCGGAGTAGCGGGTGAGCCGTCCGTTTTCCAACTCCACCGTGACGTTGGTGGTGCGGTTGAGAAAGGAGCGGTCGTGGGAGACGATGATCAACGCCTGGGCACCGGCGTTTTTCTTCAAATGGCCCTCCAGCCAGGCGGCGGACTCCAGATCCAGATGGTTGGTGGGTTCGTCCAGCAACAGCAGATCGGGTTGGGAAAAGAGCAGCCGCGCCAATTGGGAACGCATGCGCCATCCCCCCGAAAAGGTGCTCAAGGGCCGTTCCAGGTCGTCGGGGGCGAAACCCAGTCCCGTGAGAATGGTCGCGGCCCGTCCTTCCGCAGAATAGGCGTTGATGGTGGTCAGACGCAGATCGATCTCCCCCATGCGCGCCACCTGGGCGTCGTGATCGGGAGCCGGTTCGCAGGAGAGCAGACAGGCTTCGATGGCGGTTCGTTCCTGACGCAAGGCGGTCAACTCCGCGTCGCCGGCCAGGGTTTCGGCCATCAGGGTCTGGCCGCCGTCGCGAATTTCCTGGCGCAGCAGTCCGGCCCTGGCCCCGCCCCGCAATAAAATCGCACCTGCGTCGCTGTCCACCTCCCCCAGAATCATGCGCAACAGCGTGGTCTTTCCCGAACCGTTGGCGCCGATCAGACCCACCCGCTCTCCGGGATGAATCATCAGTTCCGCCTGGTCCAAAAGACGTTTGCCTCCCAGGTTTTTGCTTATTTTATCAAGGGTCAACACCAGTCCGGTCCCTGTTGGACAAAAGGTTGCGAATTCATTTTTTTTATGCTGTACAGGTTATATCATTTATGGGATGCTTGCATCCTCTCTACCTATGGCGAACACAAACGAAGCCAGACTGCGCAATCTTCTTTAGATTAAAGAATCCGGCAAAGGATCGTTTCCGGCAGGTGTGTGCGCGTGCCAGACTCTTTTTGGCATGTCTTGATGCACGGATGCAAGGGGGAGTCGTTCCGGGGGGAGGATGGTGGAGATGAAAATCGATCGATGGATACGGCAACAGTATCCCATGGTCCGATCCGCAGCCGAGCGGATCGTGGCCGCGCAGGCGATGGCCGCGCATGGTTTTGTGGTGGTGTTCCGGCAGGAGGCGTTCACCGGCATCCTGACCACCGCAGACGTGAAGGCCGGACGCGGTTTGGCGGCGGGACCGTCGGTCCAACCGGGGGAGGCGGTGGAGGCGGTCCTGGAACGGATGACCCAAAGCCAGCGTCCGGTGCTGCCGGTCCACGCGGGTGATCGGTTTGTCGGCGTGGTGGTCCGCGCCGACCTGGAAACCCATACCGGCACATCCGCCGGAGGTTCTCCCCGTCTCCGCAAGGAAGGCAAGTCCAAAGGACGCCATGCCACGGTATCCGATCCGGAACCACGCAATCCGGATCTTCTGGCCGAAGTGGAGGCGTTGCGCGCTCAGACGCGACTCCACGAGCGCACCGATCAATCCCGTCTGGCCATCAATACCCTGCTGCAAACCGCTTTGGAACCGCTCTCCCTGGAAGAACAGCTTCACAAGGCATTGGAAACCATCCTCGATGTCCCCTGGTTGGCGGTGCAGGCCCGGGGGGCGATTTTTTTGTCGGAGCTGTCCACCGGTCGGCTGACCCTGGTGGCGCAGAAGGGGCTTTCCGAAGGACTGTTGTCCCATTGCGCGGTGGTGGAGCCGGGTTATTGCCTGTGCGGACGGGCGGCGCAGCAGGCGGCGATGGTGTTCGCGGATCGGGTGGGTTCGGATCACGAAGTGCGTTATCCGGGCATGCAGCCCCATGGCCATTATTGCGTGCCGATCGTCTCCCGGGGGGTGGTGTTGGGGGTGTACAATCTGTATCTGGGGGTGGGGCATGTGCGGGCGCCGGAAGAGGAGACCTTTTTGGAAGCGGTGGCCAACACCCTGGCAGGTCTGATCGAGCGCAAACGGGTGGAGGCGGATCTGCGTCAGGCCAAGGAGGACGCGGAGAGCGCCAATCGGGCCAAGACCGCCTTTCTGGCCAACATCAGCCACGAAATCCGTACCCCGCTGAACGCCATCGTCGGATTTTCCCGGATTTTGCTCAAACATCAAAGCCAGATCTCTCCCCGTTTCATGCGCTATCTGGAAAACATCCGGGTCAGTGGCGACAATCTCACCGAAATCATCAGCAATGTCCTGGATCTGGCCAAGATCGAGGCGGGCAAGGTCGAACTCGACAAAGAGGATATCGACATCACCTTGCTGGTGCAGAGTCTGTATCAGGTCTCCAAGGACCGGGCGGCGGAAAAGGGGGTCTTGCTGCAATACGCCATCGATCCGGAACTGCCCAGACAGGTCCATTCGGACCGGACCCGCATCAATCAGATCCTGATGAATCTGGTGGCCAACGCCATCAAGTTCACTCCCCGAGGCAAGGAGGTCTCCATTCGGGCCGCCCGGGATGGGGGATTCATGATGTTCGTGGTGGAGGATCAGGGCATCGGCATTCCCCGGGATCGCCTCAACGCCATTTTCGAGCCGTTCGAGCAGGCCGACGGTTCCACCACCCGGCGTCACGGAGGCACTGGACTGGGATTGTCGATTGTGCGCAGTCTGACCGGCATTCTGGAAGGGAGTGTTTCGGTGGACAGCCGGGAGGGGGAGGGATCCACCTTCCGGGTGCGTCTGCCCCTGGAGGAGGCGGCCTTGCCGGCCACGGCCGACGATGGTTGCAACTGGCGGAATGTGCGTTTCGATCCCCAGGTGCGTCTGCTGCTGGTCGAAGATAACGCCATGAACCGGGAGATGCTGCTGGCGGTGTTCGACGAGGTGGGTCTGACCGCCCTGGTGGCCGAGGATGGACGCCAGGGAGTGGAGATGGCCAGAGCCACCCGGCCCGACATCATCTTGATGGATCTGCACATGCCGGTCATGGATGGGCTGACCGCCACCCGGTTGTTGCGCAAGCATCCCGATACCGCCGCCATTCCGGTGATCGGTCTTTCGGCGGACGCCTTTGTGGAGCGGGAACGGGAGGCCAGGGAGGCGGGTGTGGATGATTTTCTCACCAAGCCGGTGGATCTGGCCCGGTTGATTCCGCTGCTGGCCAATCGTCTGGCCCATCGGCAGGGAGCACAGGAGGGCGTTTCTGCCGGAAAGCGGGCGTTTCTGCCGGATGAACTGGCCG
Organism: Magnetococcales bacterium; assembly: GCA_015231375.1. GTDB lineage: Bacteria > Pseudomonadota > Magnetococcia > Magnetococcales > Magnetaquicoccaceae > Magnetaquiglobus. The sequence goes on from JADGBT010000045.1 coordinate 12,863, forward strand.
AGCGGGTGCGGGCCGGCATCGTGGAAATGGCCGCCATGCCCTTGTATGAATCGGGTCGAATCATCGGTCTGTGCGACTCGCTGACCGCCTTGTGTCACCCCTACGACTCCCCTTATGCCGGGGTGTTGCAGCGCATCCGGGAGGCGGTCTTCTCCCGCAACTCGAAACGGATCCCGGGGATCGTGCGCGAAGCGGAAACGGCGTGGGCATCGGCTCTTGCCGGGACAACCGTGTGAGCGTGGTTTTGGCGTGGTCGTGGCATGTTTTTGGCGTGGTTTTGGCGTGGTCGTGGCATGTCTTGGACAAGGACTCCCTGTGGTCGTGGCGTGGTTCTGGGCGTGGTCGTGGCGTGGTCTTGGACTGAATGAAGACGCCCTGTGGCGGGTGTCAGCGTCTGCCGAAGAGTTTTTCCAGATCCTTGAGGTCGAGTTCCACATAGGTGGGGCGACCGTGACCGCACAGGCCCGCGTGCAGGGTGGATTCGATCTGACGCAACAAGGCGTTCATCTCGTCCAGGCTTAAGCGGCGGTTGGCCCGCACCGAGCCATGACAGGCCATGGTGGCCAGCAGGGGTTCCAGCCGGGCGGTCAACGCTTCGCTGGAGCCGTAACGTTCCAGCTCCGTGGCCAGATCCAAAACCAGGGCGCGGGCCGGGACGTCGGCGATCATGGCCGGCAGTTCTCGCACCGCGAAATCGTTGCCGCCGAACGGCTCCACCCCTACCCCCAGACTCTCCATCGCCTCCAGGTGGGCGGTTACCAGCCGGGCCTCCCCAGGCGCGAAGCTCAGCACCTCGGGCACCAGCAGCATCTGACGGGGCAGATTCTGCTGCAATATCGCCTTTTTCAACGTCTCGTAGACAATGCGCTCATGGGCCGCGTGTTGATCCACCAGCACCACTCCACCCGGAGTCTGGGCCAGGATGTAGGTGCCGTGAATTTGTCCCACCGCCTCCCCCAGACAGACCGGAGCGGATTGGGGAACGGATACGGGTTCGTGATCGTGATCGTCGTCGTGGAGAGGCGGCGGGGGGGCTGCGGGGGCCTGGAAGGGATCTGGGCCGAGGGGGGGAGAATGGGACCAGGCCGATCCTTCCCGCACGCCGGTGAAAGCCGCCGGGGGCGATCCGCCGGGACGCCGATAACCGCTGGTGGTCGGATAGGAGGTCGATGGGGTGCGGGGCAGGGGAGCGGAGCGTTCCCAGTGGACCGGTTGGGAGACCGCCTCGGGCAGACGCACGCTGTCGGGTGGAACCTCATCGCTCATCCAGGCCGGGGGAAGGGAGTCGGAGGGCGGCGCGAAGGGGAGCGCGGCCCGAAGCGTGCGCGCGCCCATGGAGTCCAGGGCGTTGCCCAGGGTGTTGCGCACCAAAGAATGGATGAAATCCCGCTGGTTGAAGCGCACCTCCTCCTTGGTGGGGTGGACGTTGACATCCAGTTCGTCCGGGGGCAGATCCAGAAACAAGGCGATGGCCGGATAGCTCTCCTTGGGCAGCAGATCCCGATAGGACTCCCGCACCGCGTGGGTGATGAGTTTGTCCCGCACCCAGCGCCCGTTGACGAACAGATGAATGGAACCGGCATTGGAGCGGTGCAGCGCGGGCAGTCCCAGCCAGCCGGTCAGGGTGGCGTGATCGTGTTGGCCATCGAACTGCACGCAGTTTTCGACGAAATCCCGACCCAGCAGGGCGTTCAGGCGGGCTTCGAGATGGCGCGGCTCATCACCGGCGCGCAGATCCAGGGTTTCGCTGCCGTTGACCAGCAGCTTGAAGCCCACATCGGGACGCGCCAGGGCCAGTCGCTGCATCAGATCCGTGACGTGACCGTTCTCGGTGCGTTCCGCGCGCATGAATTTCAGGCGTGCCGGGGTGTTGAAAAACAGATGACGAATGGTGATGCGGGTGCCGGGAGCGGTCACGACGCGGCTTTCCTGCCAGTCGGCGCCACCGGTCAGCCGCAGACGCACCCCGTCCACCTCTTCGGCCACCCGGCTTTCCATCTCCAGATGGGACACCGACGCGATGGCCGCCAACGCCTCGCCGCGAAATCCCAACGTGCGAATGGCGAACAGATCCGCCTCGCTGGCGATTTTGGAGGTGGCGTGCCGTTCCAGGCTCAAGCGGGCCTGTTCGGCCACCATGCCGCAACCGTTGTCAACCACCTGGATCAACCGTTTTCCACCCGCCTCGATGCGCACTTCGATGCGGGTGGCTCCGGCGTCCAGGCTGTTTTCCACCAACTCCTTGACCACCGACGCGGGACGCTCCACCACCTCCCCGGCGGCGATCTGATTGGCCAGCACTTCGGGAAGACGACGGATCAGGCGGGGAGGGGTCGGTTTGGAGTGCGGGATCATGGCCATGGTTTTTATTCATGAAAAGCGGTTGAAAGGGGGAAGGGATGGGATCCACGGCGGGCGGGTTTCGGGTCGCGTCCGCAGGATTGGGGGTGTGGCGGTTTCCCCTGTGTGGCATGGGGGAAACCGCCTGCTCCGGGCAGATTGCCCACTAAGATGCCTATGGCAGCGCCTTGCGGACACTGATGGCACCCCGGATTTGTCCTTCGGAGTAGCCGGTGGCTTTGTCGTTGGGATAGTGCTGGCTCAAGGCCGCCTTGACTTCGGGCGTGAGTTGATCGGGCTGACCGTGACATCCCAGGCACACCGCCTGCACCGGAAGGGCCTTGACGTAGCGGTACTCCGAGCCGATCTGCGCCCCTTTTTCCAGCTTGGCCGGGGATTCTCCGGCGGCGGCGCGCTGGTCGAACTCCACCAGTGCCGCTTTTTCCCATTCGTCCGGAACCGCACGGGACTCGTTGCGGGTTTTCAGGCTCACCCGTTTGATTTTCCAGCCGGTCTGTTTGGAGACCTCCCCCGCGACTTTGGGCGCCATCTCTTTGCAAACCGGAATCGACCCGGCAAACCCGGATTTGCCGATCTCTTCTTGCAAGGTGGCCAGCAGCTTGGGCGGCAAGGTCATGGCCACCTTGCGGGCCTCATCCAGCAGCGCGGCCTCATCGGCTATGGCCAGGGGAACGGCCAATGGGACGATCAACAGCGTGGCGGCAATCCAGGTTCTTTTCATGCGAGATTCCTTTGACGGGTTGGGTGGGTGGTGGGGCAGAGGAGCATCGTGTGTGTCTCTTTGCTGGTTTCAGGGGTGTTGTGGAGGCCGATAGTGAGGCATGGCCCCACCGGGCATCCCGCGCACCGGGGTTGGGCGCGGCAATGGGTTTTGGCGTGTTCCACCAGCAGGGCGTGCATCTCTCCCAGGATGTGGGCATCCGGGGGCAGGGCGGACATGACGAGTCGTTGCAGGTCGTCGTATCCCGCCTGGTCGTCACACCAGCCCAGACGGCTGAAAATGCGGCGGGTGTAGGCGTCCACCACGAAGATCGGGCGTTGGGCCGCGTAACACAGAATCGAGTCGGCGGTCTCCTTGCCCACGCCATGCACCCCCAGCAAGGCGGCCCGCAACGGGGGGGTCTCCTGTTGGAACAGGCGGGTGTGATCGTGGTCGAATCCGGCCATGAACCCGGCCAGCGCCTTGAGCCGCCGGGTCTTGACCCGGAAATAACCCGCCGGACGGATCAACGCCCCGAGGGTTTCGTCCGGGGTTTGCAGCAGTTTGGACCAGGAGTCCAGCAGTCCCGCCTCTTCCAGTCGCGCCACCGCCTGAGACGCGCCGGTCCAGGTGGTGTTTTGCACCAGCATCGCTCCCACCATCATCTCCGGCACGGTGCGCGCCGGCCACCAGTGGCGGGGACCGTAGGCGCGCAGCAGGGTGTCGAACAACCCGCGCACCGCGCCGGGATGTTGTTCTTGCATCATCAGCGGGGATGGAGTTCCACCCGGTTGTTTTGGGTCTGCGCCGCCGCGTTCTTGGGGTTGACCACCGGTTTGGTGGCGCCGAAACCCAGCACGATCAGGGATTCGGGCTTCACGCCCCGATAGATCAGATAATCCGCCACCGCCTGCGCCCGGCGCTTGTCCAATCCCGGATAGACCGACTCGCTGGCTAGATGGTCCGTATGGCCCTGAATCTCCATTTTCGCGGATCCCTGACGCAGCAGACAGGCCACCCGGTCCAGTTGGGTGTGGGGGGTGGGTTTGAGTTCCGATTTGCCGGACTCGAACGGAATGGAGAGTTTTAGGATCCAGCACCCTTTGGCATCCACCTTCACCCCCGGAGGGGTGCCCGGACAGCGATCCAGGTGGTCCGGCACCCGGTCTTGATCCTCGTCCAGCGGACATCCCAGGGCGTCCACCGCCACCCATTTGGGGGTGTTGGAACAGCGATCCCGATCATCCGCCACCCCATCCCGATCCCGATCCGGCGGGCAGACGATGCCGTTGATGGTCCCCCCGGCAGGCAGACCGGCGCAGATCTCCTTGGGCTGGGGGGGAAGATCCCGGGTGCGATCCGATGCGGACGCGCTTTGCTTCGGCGCGCAGATGTCTTCCGCCAGCGCCGGAGCCGTGACAACCATCCACAGGATCATCAAACAACCGGAAACGATGCGATTCACGGGAATACTCCTGAGTTGGCGGTGGAAGTCCATCCATCCATTTGGAATGTGAATTATCGAACCAAAACCCAGTTCATCAATCGCGCCACTTCGCTGCGTGCCAGATAGCGCCAAGCCCCCGAGGGGGTATCTCCCAGTTCGATGCCGCCGTAGGAGATCCGGATCAGCCGTGCCACATCCATGTCCACGGTGGCGAAGATGCGGCGGATGATGCGGTTGCGTCCCTCTTTCAAGGTGATGTTCAGCCAACTGTTGGCCCCTACCACCCGTTCCAGCACCACTTCCAGAGGTCCGGTGGGGCCATCGTCCAGCATCACCCCGGCTCGCAGTTTCGCCAGCAGGGTCTCCCCCACCCGGCCATGCACCCGCACCCGGTAGATCCTCGGCACCTCGTTGCGGGGATGGCTGAGGCGATTGGCCAAATCCCCGTCGGAGGTGAACAGCAGCAACCCCTCGGAGTTGTAGTCCAGCCGTCCCACGCTCACCAGTCGTGCGCCCGAGCCTTCCACCAGGGGGTAGACCGAAGGCCGACCTTCCGGATCGTGGCGGGAACAGATCACTCCGACCGGCTTGTTGAGGGCCACCACGATCCGCAACGTGCTTTTTTTGAACTCCACGGGTTGGCCATCCACCGCCACCACCGCGTCCGGGCCGACCTGCACCCCTTGCTGGGTGACGATCACGCCGTTCACGCTCACCCGACCGGCCTCGATCCAGCGTTCCCCTTCGCGACGGGAACAGAGTCCCGCTTCGGCCAGCCATTTTTGCAGACGCATGGCGCTCATGAGCGCCCCTGGGTCGGACCGAACCGGCGTGGATTCAAGGGCAGTCCCAAAGCGGACAGCACCCGTTGCATCATGGCTTCGGCCCGCTCCATGGCCTGCTCCGCGCCTCGGGTCAGCACCCCTTCGAGTTCCGCCGGATCGGATCGCAGTTCCGTGAAACGCTGGCGCACCGGATCCAGCAAGTCGATGACCGCTTCGGCGGTTTCGACCTTCAGGCGACCGTATTGATTGTGGGAGAAATGGGTCAACGCCTCCTCCATCGAAGCCCCACGGGCCGCGCGCCAGATGTTGAGCAGATTGACCACGCCGGGTTGGTTGGCCTCGTCGTTGCGGATGCTCCCCAGTCCGTCGGTCACCGCTTTTTTGAATTTTTTCAAGATGGCGTCGGGTTCGTCCAGGATCATCACCTTGGCCAGATCCGCTTCGGCGCTTTTGGACATTTTCTTGAGGGGATCTTGCAGATCCTTGATGCGCGCCGCTCCGCCTCCGGTGACCAGGGGTTCCGGCACCACGAAAATCGGACCGTGCAATCCGTTGAAACGCACCGCCACATCCCGGGATAGCTCCAGGTGCTGTTTCTGGTCTTCGCCCACCGGCACCTTGTGGGTGCCATACAGCAGGATGTCGGCGGCCATCAACACCGGATAGGTGAACAGCCCCGCGTTGACGTTGTGGGCATGGCTGCGCGCCTTGTCCTTGAACTGGGTCATGCGGTCCAACTCGCCCATCATCGTGAAGGTGGACAGCAGCCAAGCCAGTTCCGCGTGGGCCGGGACATGGCTTTGAATGAAGATCACGCTTCTTTCCGGATCGATGCCGCAGGCCAGATAGAGAGCCGCCAGATCCAGGATCCGTTCCCGGAAGGCGGCGGGATCCTGGCGCACGGTCAAGGCGTGCAGATCCACCACGCAAAAGATGCAGGTGTGATCGTGTTGCATGGCGGTCCATTGCCGCAATGCGCCCAGATAGTTGCCCAGGGTCAACTGGCCGGTGGGTTGGGCGCCGCTGAAGACAATCGGTTGATTCATGGTTGTTTCGTTCACCACTTTTTAAAGAAGAGGCCGGATCAGGCGAGTCCCGCCACCTGAAGATAGAATTGATTCAAGAGACCCATGGCCGGGATCAGGAGATGGTTCATCAGGCCCGAAAAGGCCAGCACCAGCACGATCGCCATGCCGAACCGTTCCATACCCGCCAGATAGCCGTCCCAGGGATGAGGCAGCAGGGCGCCGGCCATGCGTCCGCCGTCCAAAGGCGGAATGGGCAGCAGATTGAAGACCGCCAGCAAGACATTCATCTGAATGGCCGCCACCAGCATGTTGGCCATCGGCACCATGAAATAGCTCGGCAGCAAGGTCACGGCCCGAAAGGCCAAAGCGCACAGCAAAGCCAGCAACAGGTTCATCAGCGGTCCGGCGGCGGAAACCCAGAACAGGCTCACCCGGAACGACTGGCCCTGGCGGATGAAATAGCGGGGATCGATGGGCACCGGCTTGGCCCCGCCGAAGACGAACGGACTGCCGGTGGTGAGCAGCGAGGCCAGCAGCATCACGCCGGGAATGATGATGGTCCAGGCCAGATCGATGTGGGGAATGGGATTGAGGGTCAGGCGTCCCATGAGTTTGGGCGTGGGATCGCCAAAATGGGTGGCCATGCGCCCGTGTGCCCATTCGTGCAGGGTGATGGCAAACAGAATGCCCGGCGCCCAGATGATGATGCTTTGCAGGATTTCGTTCACGCCAGGGACTCTCCCCCGTGAGGCTCTTCGGTCAGCACCCCTTCCACCAGATGCAGACGTCGATCCAGGTCCACGGCCAACTCCGGGTTGTGGGTCACCATCAGGCAGGCCAGCCCCCGTTTGGTATTCAAGGCGCGCAGAATGCGGAACACCTCCAACGCGGTCTTGCGGTCCAGATTGCCGGTGGGTTCATCGGCCAGCAGCAGTCCCGGATCCGTCACCAAAGCGCGGGCGATGGCCACCCGCTGCTGTTCGCCACCGGAGAGTTGTCCGGGGCGATGGTCGATCCGGTGGGCCAATCCCACCTCCTCCAGCAATACCGCCGCTTGCGCCGCCGCCTGTTTGCGGGGGGTGCGGGCGATCAGCAGGGGCATCATGACGTTTTCCAAGGCGGAAAACTCGGGCAGCAACCGGTGGGATTGATAGACAAAGCCGATGCGCCGGTTGCGAAACTCGGCGGCCCGGTTGGCCGACAACGCGAACAGATCCTCCCCATCCACGCAGACCGTCCCTTCGCTGGGCCGGTCCAGTCCGCCCATGATCTGCAACAAGGTGCTTTTGCCCGATCCGGAGACCCCCAGCAGCGCGGCCATTTCGCCACGAAACAAGGTGAACTCCACCCCCTTGAGCACCTCGACCCGTTGGGAGTCGGGGCCGAAATATTTGCGGAGGCCCTTGGCTTCCAGCAGTGGCGCGGGATTATTCATAGCGCAACGCCTCCACCGGATCGACCCGCGCCGCCCGCCAGGCCGGATAGAGGGTGGCCATCAGGGTGATCACCAGACTCATGCCCGTGATCCACAACACGTCGGAGGTCAACACCTTGGCCGGGACATGATCGATGAAATAGACCTCCCCGGAGATCAGTTGAATGCCGAAGATCTTTTCGATGGCGCGCAAGGCCCGTTCCAGGTTCAAAGAGAGCAGCAGCCCCAGTCCGGTGCCCAGCGAGGTTCCCACCACCCCGATCACCCCGCCGTTGATGATGAAAATGGCCATGATCCCCCCGGAGCGGGCGCCCATGGTTTTGAGAATGGCAATCTCCCGTCCTTTCTCCATCACCACCATGATCAGGCTGGAGATGATGTTGAACGCCGCCACCAGCACCACCAGCAGCAGAATCACGAACATGACCGCTTTTTCCATTTGCAGCGCGCGGAAGAAGTTGCGATTCATCTCCATCCAGTCTTGCACCCAGAATCCCTTGCCCAGACGTTGCCGCAGATCCTTGCCCACGGTCAGGGCGGTTTCGGGGGTGACGGTCATCACCTCGACCCCGGTGACGGTCTCTTCCATGCGCAGCAGCCGTTGGGCGTCTTCGAGCCGGATGTAGGCCAGGGCGTTGTCGTATTCGTACATGCCGGAGTCGAAGATGCCCACCACCTTGAAGCGTTTCATGCGGGGCAGGGTGCCCACGGCGGTCACCGAACCCACGGCCACCATCACGGTCACGGTGTCGTCAAGCTCCACATACAGATGCTGGGCCAATCGTTTGCCCAGGATGATGCCGAACTCCGGCATGCCCGCCAGCTTGCCTTGTTTGATGTTGGTGGCCAGGGAGGAGACCTTGGGTTCCAACTCCGGATCGATTCCCCGGAGCATCACCCCGGCGGAACGGGCCTGCACCGACACCATGGCCTGAATGGCGATGTAGGGAGCCACCGCCGTGACTCCGGGCACCTTGGCGGTCTGGTCCATCACCTTGGCATAGTTTTCCAGGTTGCCGGAGACGGAACGCACCGTCACATAACTGGTCACCCCGAGGATCTGGCGTTGCAACTCCTCGCGGAAACCGGTCATGACCGCCAACACGGTGATCAGCGCCGCCACTCCCAGGGCCACGCCCCCCATGGACAAGAAAGTGATCACGCTGATGAAAAATTCGGAACGCTTGGCCCGCAGATACCGCAAGCCGATGATCCATTCGTATCGCTCACCCCACAACATCGAAACCCGGCCCTCCCGGCGGCAAGATGGATGATGAAAATCGACTATGAGCGCAATACCGGAAACAGTATCACGTCACGAATGGCCGCCGAATTGGTCAGCAGCATGGTCAACCGGTCGATGCCGATCCCTTCTCCGGCGGTGGGGGGCATGCCGTATTCCAAGGCCTGGATATAATCGGCGTCGAAGTGCATGGCCTCCAGGTCACCGCGTTCCTTGGCCGCCACCTGGGCGCGGAACCGTTCCGCCTGATCCGCCGGATCGTTCAACTCGGAGAAGGCGTTGGCGATCTCCCAGCCGCCGATGAAGAGTTCAAAGCGTTCCGCGATGTCGGGATTGTGGTCCGAGCGCCGCGACAGAGGCGACACCGAAACCGGATAATCCACCACAAACGTGGGCCGGATCAGTTGGGACTCCACCAAAGCCTCGAACAATTCCAGTTGCCGTTTGCCCACATCCCACGCCGGATTGGACTTGACGTGGTGTTTTTGGGCCAGTTCTTCCAGGTATTCCGGATCGGTGATGCGCTCCGGATCGGCTCCGGCGTGTTGCACCAGGGTTTCGGCGGGGGTCAGGCGGGGCCAGGGAGGGGTGAAATCGATGGTGCGGCCCTGATGCTCGATCACCAGGGTGCCGTGAATCTCTTGCACCAGACCGGTGATGAGGGTTTCGGTCAACTCCATCAACTCCCGATAGTCGGCGTAGGCCTGATAGAACTCCATCATGGTGAATTCGGGATTGTGGCGGATCGACAGCCCTTCGTTGCGGAAGTTGCGATTGATCTCGAACACCTTCTCGAAACCGCCCACGATCAACCGTTTCAGATACAGTTCCGGGGCGATGCGCAGATAAAGATTCCGGTCCAAGGCGTTGTGATGGGTCACGAAAGGCCGGGCCACCGCACCGCCCGGAATCGGATGCATCATCGGGGTTTCCACTTCCAGGAATCCCCGGGCTTCCATGAAACCCCGGATCAGATGAATCAAGCGGGAGCGCACCCGGAACACCGCGCGCACCTCCGGGTTGACGATCAGATCCACATAGCGTTGCCGATAGCGGGCCTCCACGTCTTCCAGGCCGTGCCATTTTTCCGGCAGGGGACGCACCGCCTTGGAGAGCAGTTGGAAACGGTTCACCCGCACGGTCAGTTCACCGGTCTGGGTGCGAAACAGTCCTCCCTCCACCCCCAGGAAATCCCCCACCTCGATCTTGCGGAACACCTCCCGATAGAGTACTTCCCCCACCTCGTCGCGTTGCACCGCGATTTGCAGTTTGCCGCTGTCGTCGGTGAGGGTGGCGAAGGTGAGTTTTCCGAAGTTGCGCAGCAGCATGATCCGTCCTGCGCAGCGTACCTGGATGGCGGACAGGGCTTCGGGATCGGTGGTGTCGCCGTGCTGCTCGCGGATGCGACCCAGGGAGTCGGCGGGTTTGAAATCGTTGGGATAGGGGTTGACCCCCGCTTCGATCAGCGCCGTCAGCTTGGCCTTGCGCGCTTCGACCAGGGGATTGTCGTCCTTGGACATGCTTTGTTCCCACTCCTGAAAAATCGAACATGGCCTCCGTGATCCGGAGCCGATCTTGTCGAGGTGTTGCCACACGGGTGGATGCGTTGCGGAAAAATCGGATGTGCGCAACATTTTTTTGTAGACGATCCAGGATAACACAAAGCGGGGGCGGGCGTCACTGTTTGCGTTGGCAGGGGCAGGAGGCGGGGGTGCCTCCTGCCCGACATGCATTCTTAGAAACGATAACTCCAGTTGACTTCCATCTCGAACTGTTTCATGTCCAGCGATCCGGTCTGAAAGGGGGTGTTGGGGTTGGAGCCGTAGACCCGTTGATCCAGGGCGTGACTGGCGGACAGATCGATGCTGCTGTGGGTCGAAATGGTGCGGCTGACCCCCAGGGTCACATGTTTGGTCACGGTGGCGGGGGCCAGAATGTTGAAGAGCGCCTGTTGACCCGGCACCACCTGATTGGCCAGACTGAATCCGGAACGCAGGGTCCAATCGTCATTCGCCTTCCACTGCACGCCGGTTTTGTAGACGGTCATGTCGCGCCAGCCGAAGCCCAGGCCATTGTCGGTTCCCAAAGAGATGCTGCCGGGAGTCAGCAACAAATTGTTGGAGTTGCCGACGGAACGGATGCTGCCGAAGAACAGTTTCTGCACATCCAGCAGGGCGGTCCAGGCGGGCGTGGGTTTATAGGCCAGTCCGATCTGGAAGGTCGGGGGAATATCGAAATCCCCCTGTTCGGCGAACAGACCGGCATACTGGTCGAAGCGGGTCATGTACAGGCGGCTTTGATACGAAGAGCCGATGGCCAGTTGATCGCTCGGCTGCCAATACCAGCCTACTTTCAGCCCTCCGCCATACGAATAATCATAGCCGTTGTTGGTGACGGCGTTCGGCGTGGCGGACAATCCCATGAAAGGCTGCAACCCTTCGACCTTGATGCGTTGTCCGGCCAGAATGGGCGCAATGCCGATGGTGTGTTCCTGGTTGATTTTTTTGGCGTAGTTGAGGCCCACAAACAGTTGCGCCATGTCGATGCTGGTTGGCGCGGTGGTCATGCCCGGAGGCGCGAAATTGCCGAACACGGCCAGATCGTATTCGGTGTTCATGCCCCCATTGCCGCCGATGCTCAAGCCGATGGTGCTGGTGGAATCCAGGGGACGATTCCAGCCGAAGTGGGGAATCAAGAAAAAATCATCCGTTTTTTCAAAGGTGCCGGTGGGAATGAAGGGAACTCCGGGCGGGGTGGCGGACGGGATGTCGGCGGTGAAACCCCGATCCGGTTTGAACCAGGAGAGCCCCAGATCCACTCGATGGCCCACATGCGCCATCAATGCCGGATTGACGGCGGTTCCCATGGTGTCGGTGGGCATGGCCACGCCGGCTCCCCCCATCCCCTTGCTGATGGTTCCGAACCCATAGGCATAATAGCCATTACTGGCTTGCGCCGGGCCCACGATACTCAATGCGGCCAGCAGGGAGCCTGCGCCCATCCACCATACTTTCATTCGGTTTCTCCTGTTTATCGGTTGTTGTCGCCGTCACTCCCTTTTGGCTCGCTTTAACTGTCAAGGCAGACGTACAGACTTTCCTTGAAGTGAAAGCGAACTATATTGGACACCCGTTTTGCAGAATTGTTGCAGTTTTTTTTGGGCCTGCAGCGATTTTTAACCGGATTTTAATGGATCGGGATCTTGGCGTGTCGTTTTAAAGAGTGAACGGTTCCAATCCATTCTGGCGGAAGACAGCGCCCAAATCAGGGGTTGCTCAGAGGAATAAAATAGGATATCATCCTTTTCAGTAATCATTCCTATAAGGTCAATATTCATGAACGAGCCATGCGAAAGCCCGAATGGTCGTCTGGACTGGCTGAAAAGCCGATTGCAGCAGGCTGGACACAAAGCCACCCATCAGCGACTGGAGGTGTTCCGGGAGGTGATTCAAACCGATGCGCACCCGGATGCCGAAACCGTTTTTCTGGGAGTCAGGGAGCGCATTCCCACCATCTCCCGCAACACCGTCTATCAAACCCTTCAGTTTCTGGTGGATCAGGGATACATCGCGCCTTTCGGGATTCATCAGGCCAGCCATCGTTACGACCGCAACACTATGCCCCATCACCATCTGGTGTGCGTGTGTTGCGGCAAGGTGAGCGATTGTACGCAGTCTGGGTTGAACCTCTCACACTTTGCCGGTTTCGAGAACTGGGGAAGGATCGACGCCCTGCATCTGGAGTTGCGGGGCATCTGCTCCGATTGCCTGTCGAAACAGGAGATCGCGTCATCATGATGCACACATTCAATCGAACGAGGAGTTTTTCAAGATGAGCCGTACACCTCTCACCGCCGCCAACGGTCACCCCATTGCCGACAATCAGAACACCCTCACCGCCGGACGCCGGGGACCGGCTCTGTTGCAGGATTGGTGGCTGATAGAGAAACTGGCCCATTTCGCCCGGGAGCGTATTCCCGAGCGGGTGGTGCATGCCAAAGGGTCAGGGGCTTTTGGCGTCTTGCGCATTACCCATGATATCACCCGTTACAGCAAGGCCGGGCTTTTCTCCCAAATCGGCAAGGAGACTCCGGCTTTTTTGCGTTTCTCCACGGTGGCCGGGGAGCGCGGGGCCGCCGATGCGGAACGGGATGTGCGGGGTTTTGCCATCAAGTTCTATACCGAGGAGGGCAACTGGGACATGGTGGGCAACAATACCCCGGTTTTCTTTCTGCGCGATCCTCTGAAATTTCCGGATTTCATCCACAGCCAGAAGCGGGATCCCAAGACCAATCTGCGCTCCAACGTGGCGGCCTGGGATTTCTGGACCCGTCATCCCGAGTCCCTGCATCAGGTGACCATCCTCATGTCCGACCGGGGGATCCCCCAGAATCTGCGGCAGATGCACGGTTTCGGCAGCCATACCTACAGTTTCATCAATGCCGCCAACGAGCGTTTCTGGGTGAAATTCCACTTCAAGTCCATGCAGGGCATCGCCAACTGGAGCGATGCGGAATCCGCTCAGGTGATGGCCAGCGACCGGGAATCCTCCCAGCGGGATCTTTTCGAGGCCATCGAGCGGGGGGATTTTCCCCGTTGGCGTTTTTGCGTGCAGATCATGCCGGAAAACGAAGCGGATGGTTATCGACTCAATCCCTTTGATCTCACCAAGGTTTGGCCCCATGCCGACTATCCCCTGATCGAGGTGGGGGTGCTGGAGTTGAACAAAAATCCGGAAAATTATTTCTCCGATGTGGAACAGGCCGCGTTCACCCCCGCCAATCTGGTTCCCGGCATCTCCACATCCCCGGACAAGATGCTCCAGGGGCGGCTTTTCTCCTATGGCGACGCGCATCGCTATCGGTTGGGGGTCAACCATCACCAGATTCCGGTCAACGCGCCGCGCTGCCCCTTCGCCCGTTTCTTCCATCGGGACGGCGCGGCCCGGGTGGATGGCAATCAGGGAGGACTGATCAATTATCAGCCCAACCGTTTGGGTGAATTCCCGGAAACTCCCGCCGTCGCCGAGCCGCCCCTGGCCATCGATGGCGCCGCCGACCGCTACAATCATCGGGAGGACGAGGACTACTACAGCCAGCCGGGGGCGTTGTTTCGTCTGATGACCCCTGAACTGCAACGCCAGCTTTGCGGCAACATCGCGCGTCACATCCAGGGCGTGCCCGCCGACATCGTTGTTTTGGCGTTGGAACATTTTCGCAAGGCGGATTCCGCCTATGCGGCAGGAGTCGAGGCGGCCATCAAAAGCCTGTGAGCCTCAATGTGCAGGATGTCAGACTTCGATAACACTCCGCGCCTGGAGTCGTGTGCGAAGCAATAAAGCGTTCCATTCCGCCACCCTGGACCGTTCCGCAATGCGGAGCGGCCTGGGGTGGCAGAATGGAACGCAGGGGGGGTGCAGAACTACTATTTTTATTATTATTATTAAACCGCAACTGACCCTTTGAAGTAAAGCTACAGAATTGATCGGAGCGCGAATCATGAATGTCTTGGAGGGCAAGCCGGAAGGTAACCGTTCAGCCCAGTAAAACGCTTCAGGCGGTCTGAAGCATCAAAACAGCCTACCTGGGCAGGAGAGAAGGGGCAGTTTGACCTCGCAAATTCGCATGGATTGCCTGCATCAGGAATTCGAG
>JADGBT010000046.1 GCA_015231375.1 Magnetococcales bacterium
AGTTCAGACGCATTGCAACTCGTTATGAGAAGTTAGATAAATGCTTTAACGCTATGATTGGTTTGGTTTGCACTATGATTTGGCTTGAATAGGAATGATTAATTTCTTGAATGTCAACACGCCCTAGCCTGTTCGCCATTTTCTGCTGCGAAACCTTTGCGCCGGATCTGTCCGCAGCCGTGGCGGCCGAAGGATGGACAGATGTGACGGTCCTCGCCTATCCGGTGCGGTGCGGGCGTCCACCGATACAATGGACGGAGTTGACCCCCTGTCTGCCCGCCACCAGCACAGGCGCTGTCATTTTAGGGCGGGCCTGTCTCAAGGAGATCGGTTCGCCTCCCGCCGGCTGGCCACAGACCACGATCGCGATTCAGGAGGAGTGCTTCGATCTGGTGGCCGACCACGCCCTGGTGCGCGAGTCCATCTCCCGTGGGGCCTATTTGATGACACCCGGCTGGCTGGAACAGTGGCGACACCATTTGCAAACCATGGGATTCGCGGGCCATAACGCCCGGACGTTCTTTCAGGAGTGCGCGCGGGAGTTGCTGCTGCTGGATACGGGTATCCGCTCCGATGCCCCGGTTTGGCTGGCGGAACTGGCCGCCGAGGTCGGAGTGCCCGCCAATCGTCTGACCATCGGCCTGGATCATACCCGTCTGCTGCTGCTGCGCCTAGTGGCGGAATGGCGCCTGACGGAAGAACGCGCCACCACGAAACGCCGGGAACGTCAACACGACCGCGCCATGGCCGACATGATCGGCGCCATGGATTTTCTGGGTCGGCTCGCCTTGTTGCGGAAAGAGGAAGAGGCTCTCGAAGGGATGGAACAGATGTTCCGCATGCTGTTCGCGCCGGAACTCTTTCGGGTGGTGCGCGTGGACAACGGCATCCCGTGCGCCGACCCGACACTCTCCGATGCCCTGCAAACGGCGGTGAACCGTCTGTCGGGGGCCTCCTGGGCCTGGACTCCTTCCGGTCATGGCTTTGTGTTGCGGCTGGGGCCGGAAGAACAGACCGTCGGCATTCTGGTGGTGGAGCGGTTGGCTTTTCCGGAGTTCCGGGAACGTTATCTGGGACTGGCCCTGAACCTGACGGGCGTATGCGGGCTGATCTTGCAGAACAGCCGCACCCTGCAACGCATGCGCAACGCCGAAAACGCCACGAAACAGGCCAACGCGGAGTTGGATCGTTTTTTCAGCATGTCGCTGGATCTGCTATGCATCGCCGACATGGACGGCCATTTCCTCCGGATGAACCGCTCTTGGGAGACCGCACTGGGCTACCCACTCGCAGAACTGACCAATCGTCGCTTTCTGGATTTCGTGCATCCCGACGACATGGCGGCCACTCTGGCGGCCATGGACGATCTGTCCTCCGGCCAGGAGGTGCTCAATTTCATCAACCGCTACCGTTGCCGGGATGGCTCCTACCGTTGGATCGAATGGCGTTCCGCGCCGTGGCGCAATCAGCTTGTCTATGCGGCGGCCCGCGACATCACCGAACGGCGCGGCATGGAAGAGGCCCTGCACGCCAGCGAAGAGAAGTTCCGTCAGATGTTCCAGAACATGAGCAGCGGCGTGGTGGTCTACGGCGCCGTGGATGAGGGCGCGGATTTCATGTTTCTGGACATCAACGCCTCGGTGGAACGCATCGAACAGGTGCAACGGACGCAACTCGTCGGACAACGCCTGAAAAACGTTTTTCCCGGTGTGGAGGCGTTCGGTCTGCTGGAGGTGCTGCGCCGGGTCTGGTCCAGCGGCGAGCCGGAACATTTTCCCATCCAGTTTTATACCGACCACCGCATCTGCGGTTGGCGGGAGAACTTTGTCTATCGTCTGTCATCGGGCGAGGTGGTGGTCATCTACGATGATATCACCCAACGCAAGCAGCATGAAATCCGTTTGCAGGAGGTCAATCAGGAGCTTCAGGATTTCGCCTATGTGGCCAGCCATGATCTTCAGGAGCCGTTGCGCACCATCAACAGCTATGTGGGGTTTCTGCGCGAAGACATCGGGGGAGAAGAGAACCTGAGCCCGGACGCTCAGGAAGATATGCGTCACATCACCCTGGCGGCTGAACGCATGGTGACCCTGATCCAGGATCTTTTGAGCTACTCCCGCTCCGGACGACTGGAGTTGTGCAATCAGGCCGTATCCCTGAACAACTGCCTGCACGTGGCGTTGGAGAACCTGCGCATCGGCATCGAAGAGAGTGGCGCCCGGATCGAGCAGGACGATCTGCCCATGGTCACGGGGGATGCCCCGTCCCTGACACGGGTGTTGCAAAACCTGATCGGCAACGCCTTGAAGTTTCGTGCCACAGGATCTCCGTGCATCGTCCGCGTGACCTCGGAACCGGCCGGTGACCGCTGGTTGATTCGGGTGATCGACAACGGCATTGGCATGGAAGAGCGCCATGTCGGTCAGATCTTTCAGCCCTTCAAGCGGCTGCATGGTCGCAAGGCCTATCCGGGCACCGGACTGGGACTGGCCATTGTGCGCAAGATCGTGGAAATTCATGGCGGAAGCGTACAGGTCTCCTCGGTCCTGGGCGAAGGGAGCACCTTCACGGTGCATCTGTCGGCCTGGAACGCCGCAGCCGCCGAAGACGAACCGTCGGGTAACGCGCCGGATACAGAGAAAAAAAGATGAACACACTCAATGATCCTGAAAGATTCAAGCGTGCGCGCGCATTCCTGCCGGGTGTGCTGATGCTGGCCGTTTTCTTGGGCACGATGCTCTGGCGTGAAAAACCGGAAAAACTGATCCTGGCCAATGTGGAACTGCCCACCCTGGCTTTGCTCTATCTGGCCGACATCAAAGGATTTCTGATCGATGAAGGCCTGGAGGTCACCTTCAAGGTCTATCCCGTCGGCCGCGAGGCCCTGGACGCCACCTTGCGTGGCGAAGCGGATCTGGCCACGGTCTTCGAAACGCCACTGGTGATCAAGCTGCTCAAACGCGAACCCCTGGCGATCCTCTCCACGCTGCACCACTCCACCCGCAACACGGCCATGGCGGCCCGCAAGGATCACGGCATTCACGAAGTCAAGGATCTGATCGGCAAACGCATCGCCGTCACCTTGAACACCACCGGCGAATTTTTTCTCGTCTCTTTTCTGACCAGCCACGGCATTCCCCTGGATCGGGTGACCCTGATCGATACCAAACCGGATCAGATGGCCTCCGTGCTGCGTGACGGCCTCGTGGATGCCGTCTCCACCTGGCATCCGTTCTTGTACCGGGCCGCCGATGGCCTGGGCGAGGAGCGGATCACCTGGCTGAACTCCAACGTCTTCACCGAAACCTCCACGCTGGCCGGACGCCGGGACATCCTGGAGGCCAAACAATCGGCCCTCGCGCGTCTGCTCAAAGCCTTGTTGCGCGCGGAGTCGTTCATGACCGCCCACGCCGACGAGGCCATCCGTCTGGTGATCCGACGCATGGGTTATCCGGACGAAGAGCGGGCCGTCGCCTTTTTCAAAGACAGTTTCACGCCCAGCGTCACCCTGGACAACGTGCTGCTGACCAGCATGCGGCAAGAGGCCGCCTGGTTCGTGGAATCGGGACGTTTTCCCGGTCCGATTCCCGACTTCCGCGCGGCACTCTTTCCTGCCGTGCTCGAAAAGGTCAAGCCGGAAAACATCACCATCTTGTAGAAGGATCATGCCAGCCAGACGCCACGCGGGCATTGCGACTCCGGAGAACCGCCGTTGACCATCGAAAAACGCATGACGTTGCCCATCGTTCTCATGGCCCTGCTGTTTCTCGGCGCCATGGGCTGGCTGCTGCTGGAATTCCAGGGACTGGAACAGCGCATGGCCGAACGCAACACCCGTGTGGTGCAGGCCACCACGCTGACCTTCCAGTTGAGCGAACTGGAAAGCCGTCGCAAACCCTTGCTGCTCGGATATCGCGCCCGTCGCAACCCGGAGCGTCTCGATGAGATGACCCATCTGTCGGAGGCGTTCCAGAACATCGCCGGACAGTTGGTGAGTCAACTCGACACCGATCTGGGGCGCCATCTCATGATTCTGTTCGTGGATGGCTGGCAGGGACAAAGCGCCATCGCTCAACGCATCGTCGAGGCGATCCAGGCTGGCGACGAGACCACCACCGACCTGCTGTTCATTCAGTGGGACGCCAAAGAGGAGTTGCTGAGCGCTTTGTTCGCAGACATCATGGGACATGTCAGCCGTCTGATCTCCAAGCCTCTGGAGGAGTTGCGCCATTCCAGGGCGCTGTTGCAGACACAGATGCTGTCCTTGATCCTGCTGGCGGCCCTGATGACCGGCGGCTCTTTGCTTTATCAGAAACGCCGAGTGGTCGCGCCGTTGCGCATCCTGACCCGGGCCGCCGACGAAATTTCGCTCGGCGGCAAAGTCTGGTCGATCCCTGCGCGGGGCCAGGACGAAATCGCCCAATTGAGCGTGGCTTTCAACCGCATGACCGAACGCCTGCTGGAAGCCAATGCCAGCCTTGAAGAGAAGGTTCGGGAACGCACCGCCAACCTGAGCACGGCCATGGCCGAAACCCAACGTTACGCAGAAGAGTTGCGCGCCGCCAACCGGGAGTTGGAAAGTTTCAGCTTCGTCGCCGGCCACGACCTTCAGGAGCCCTTGCGCATCCTGCTCAACTACACGGGCCTGTTGAGGACGGATCTGGGGCACGACATCCATCCGGACGTGAAAGAGGATCTGCGTTTCATCGAGGAGGCCGCTTCCCGCATGCGCCGTCTGATCCAGGATCTGCTGGCCTATTCCCAGGCGCGGGGCGTTCCGCTCAACTGGCAACGGGTGGATCTGGACCAGGGTCTCACCGAGGTCATGCGGCGTCTGCATTCTGTGGTCCAGGCCACCTCGGCGCGCGTGACCTGGAACAGTCCGCCCAAAGTGCTGGGCGATCCGGCCATGCTGACCAACGTCTTGCAACATCTGGTGGAAAATGCTATCAAGTTCCACCGACCGGGCACCTCCCCGGAGGTGACCATCACCGTTGCGGAACAGGAAGACATCTGGGAAATCCGCATCATGGACAATGGTATCGGCATCGATGAACGCCACCGGGAAATCGTCTTCCAACCGTTCAAGCGTCTGAACCGGCGCGCCGATTTCGCAGGTTCTGGCATCGGACTGGCCATTGTCCAAGAGATCGTCACCCGGCACGGCGGCCATATCCGGGTGGACGACGCCCCAACGACCGGCAGCGTTTTCATCGTCACGCTCTCCAAAGAAGGCAGTGGTTCCCGGCTGGCCTGAAACCACACGGAAAGGATGTCCGTGGCCCGCGTCATCGCGATCGGAATGGCTCCTCACAGGGATTTGCCCATGAATTTCACCAGCAGAACCGGACGACCCGCCAATGTCTTGTTGGCCGAAGACAACGAGGCCGATCAACGCACGGTACAACGTGGCCTGTCCAAAGCCAGGCTGCCCATGCGCCTGTTCCTCGTCGAAGACGGCGAGGCGTGTCTCGATTTTCTCCGTCATCAGGGACAGTACGCCGATACGACGGCCTTTCCTCGTCCCGACCTGCTTCTGCTCGACATCAACATGCCCAAACTCGATGGTCGCGCGGTACTGAAACAGATCCGGGCCGATCCGATCCTCGTGGCCCTGCCGGTGGTCATTCTCACCACCTCGGACCAGGAACAAGACATTCTCATCTCTTACAAGAATGGCGCCAATGCCTTTATCACCAAACCGGTGGAACCGGGACGTTTCATGGAAACCGTGCTGAAACTGGAAGAGTTCTGGTTCGAACTCGCCGCGCTTCCGGTCAGTCGCTAGCCCAGGAAGAGGTATGGGGTGAACCATTCGATCCGGATTCTGCTCATCGACGACAACCCGTCGGACAGTCGGCGTCTGGTCCGGTTGCTGGGACGCGTCCCCGGCTTGCACATCCTCTGCCGGGAAAGCCACTCCAGCCAGCAAGGACAAGAGGATCTGGTCGCCTTTGACCCCGATCTGGTGTTCGTGGACTATTTGCTCGACGACAACAACGGATTGGAACTGATCCGACGCGCCGCCACCACCTCGGCGCGGGAACGGGCTTTCATTCTGCTGACCGGCCAGGGGGACGAAGAGGTGGCCGTACAGTCCCTGCGCGCCGGCGTGCTCGACTACCTGACCAAAAACAATCTCTCGGTCGAAATCCTGGATCACACCCTGCGCTTCGTGCTGCACAAGGTGGCCGATCGCCGGGCGCTGCATTACCGCGAGGCCATTCTGCACGCCACGACACTGGTGGCCGAAGCCTTTCTCAAATCCGCCAACTGGCGTCAGGAGATCGACAAGGGGCTGGAGATCCTGGGACAGGCCGCCGATGTCAGCCGGGCCTTTCTGTTTGAAAACGCCCCGGCCTCTGGATCGGAACACCCCAGAATCCAACAACGCTACGAGTGGGTGGCCTCCGGATCGATCCCTTCCGCTCCGGAGGCGACGCACGCTCCGGAGGATGCCTATCGTCTGCTGGGCGGTCCGCACTGGGTGCAACGCCTGAAAGCCGGACACTCCTGCCAGGGCGTCCTCTCGGAATGGCCCGTCGATGCCACCCAATGGCTGCAACGACAGGGCATCCAATCGATCGTGCTGGTTCCGGTGTTCGTGGACGGACAGTGGTGGGGCGTGCTGGGACTCGACGAACGCCACCAGGAGAGAAATGGTCGCTGGTGGAATTGGGCGCCTTGCATACGGCGGTCAACACCCTGGGGGCCGCCATCCAACTGGAACGCATGCAGGAGTTGATGCGTTTGCAGGTCACGGCCATGGAGACCGCCGCCAACGTCATCTTCATCACCGATCCCCATGGCCTGTTTCTGTGGGTCAATCCCGCCTTCACCCAGGTTACCGGATACACCCTGAAAGATGTGCGTGGCCAGACGCCGCGCATTCTCAAATCGGGTCTCCACGACGAAACATTCTATCAAAACATCTGGACCACCATCCGGCAAGGTCACGTCTGGCAGGGCGAAATCCTGGACTGCCGCAAGGATGGCTCCCTTTATATCCAGGAGACGACCATCTCTCCGGTACGGGATCATCACGGCCAGGTCAGCCATTTCGTCTCCGTGCAGCAAGACATCACCTTGCGCAAGGAACTGGAACGCAAACTGCGCGAACAGGCCGAATACGACACCCTGACCGGACTTCCCAACCGCCGCCTTTTCGAAGACCGCCTCTCCCAGGCCATCGCCCTGGCCGAACGCAACCAGGGACATCTGGCCCTGATGCTGATCGATCTCGATCGTTTCAAGGCGGTCAACGATACCCTGGGTCACGAGGCGGGAGACGATCTGCTCAAACAGGCCGCCGCGCGCATGCTCTCTGCGGTGCGCCGTTCGGATACCGTGGCCCGACTGGGCGGAGACGAGTTCACCGTCATCCTCCACGAAGCGATCCACATCGCCCGGATCCGACCCGTGGCCGAAAAATTGCTGGAACAACTGTGCCGCCCGTTCGACCTGAATGGTCGGGAGGCGTTGATTTCCGGCAGTATCGGCATTGCCCGATTCCCGGAGGATGGCCGCGACATGGCGACGCTGATCAAAAACGCCGATCAGGCCATGTACCGCTCCAAACACGACGGACGAGCGGTGTTTCACTTTTTTCGCGACCCGGAACTCACCGCCAACGGACCAGGACAGCTCTCGTGACGACCGTCCCGCCGGTTTGCGCATCCTCCGACACGCCAAACATCTTGCGCATTCTGGTCGTCGATGACGAAGAGGCCGATGCCGCCACCTTGCGCCGTCACCTGAAACGTGGTCTGGGCGAACAGTCCCACGTGTTGACTCACGCCTTTTCTTATACCGAAGCCTTGATTGATCTGGAAGAACAGGGCTTCGATCTCTGTTTCTTCGATCATCACCTGGGACACAGAACCGGTCTGGAACTGCTTCAGGAGGCGCGTGCCCGTGGCTTCGAAATGCCGGTGATCTTTCTGACCGGCTTCGGAGACGAAGAGACCGCCGTCACCTTGATGAAATCCGGCGCCGTGGACTATCTGGCCAAGGAACGGCTCTCCCCGGAAATCCTGGTCCGCTCGGTGCGTTACGCCCTGGAACTGACCCAATCCGAACAACGCCGACGCCGAGCCGAAAAGGCCCTGATCGAAAAAAGCATCCATCTGGACAATGTGCTGCGTTCTGCCACCGATCTGGCCATCATCACCACCGATCTCGATTTCGTGATCCGGTATTGCAACCCCAAAACCACCGAACTGCTGGGCCTGCCCCACGCAAGCGCGATGGGCCGCTCGGTGCACGACATCCATCACACGCTGGCGGTGCAGGAGTCTGCGGTGGTGGCCGGCATCGCACGCGTGCGGCAACAGGGAGAACACCGCTTTGAAATTCAGACCGAAAACCAAGGCGGCCTGCATTTTCTCGATGCGCGGGCCTCCGGCGTGCTGGACGAACACCAACATCTGGTCGGCTATTGCCTGACCGTGCGCGATGTGACCGAACGACGCACCCTGCTGCACGATCTGGAACAGGCCGCCCAGAAGGCCGAAACCGCCAATCAGGCGAAAAGCGCTTTCCTGGCGGCCATGAGTCACGACATCCGCACCCCCATGAATACCATCATCGGCATCTGCGATCTGCTGGCCCTTTCGACGCCGGGCGCCGAGGAACAAGAATACATCGAACGCATGCAACGCGCCGGAGAGGCGTTGCTGTCGTTGCTCAACGACATTCTGGATTTTTCCAAAATCGAAGCCGGTCAATTGCAACTGGAAAATACGACCTTCGACCTGCCGGAACTGATGGCCAATGCCCTGGAGATTTTGCGCTTCAAGGCCGAGAAGAAAGGGTTGACCCTGACCCTTCACATCCAGGAAGAACCGCCCCGGCTGGTGCGCGGCGATCCGGATCGCTTGCGCCAGATTCTGCTGAATCTGCTCGGCAACGCGGTCAAATTCACCGAGCACGGAACGGTCACGCTGGAGCTGTCACGCACGCAACCGGGCTGGGTCGCACTGACCGTCTGCGATACGGGCATCGGCATTCCATCGGAAAAGCTGTCGGATATCTTTCAACCATTCACCCAGGCCGAGGCCAGCACCACCAAACGCTTCGGAGGTACCGGTCTGGGTCTGAGCATCTGTCGCCAACTCTCCCAGAAAATGGGCGGAGAGATTCGCGTGGAAAGCGCAATCGGCGCAGGCAGCCTGTTTCAAGTCACCCTGCCGCTTCCCGACGCCGATCCCCTCGCCCCGTCCGACCCCGCACCGGCCCAAACGCCCACGGAAACCGCAGACGGGATGCAAAAGCGCAAACTGAACATCCTGCTGGCCGACGATACGGAAGAAAACCATTTCCTGCTGGAAGCCTTTCTCAGAAAGACGCCCCACACGTTGGAGAGCTCCTCCGATGGCGCGGAGTGCCTGGCCAAGTTCCGGAAAGGACGCTATGACTTGGTACTCATGGATATTCAAATGCCGGTCATGGACGGCCTGGACGCCACGCGCCATATCCGCGCCTGGGAGCGACAGAACAAAACGGTGCCCGCCATGATCGTGGCCCTGACCGCTCACGCCACGCGCGAAATCGCGCACCAGGCCCTTCAGGCCGGTTGTGATCTCTACGTCACCAAACCCATCACGAGAAACCGCCTGTTGGAGGTGGTGAACCATTTCGAGACGATGCACCCCTGCACCAGTCCAGTTGTTTGAAAATCCCATCGAAAGAACCACAGGCCGTTGAGGATCGCAAGAACGCGATGCAGACGGCAAGCACGTTACTCCATGGCGCAGACAATATTCCGCATCGGCTTCTGGCGGGATTGCCCTCTTTTTTTACGATACCAAGGCTTCGCTGGTCTGCAATGGTGTGGTGCGCAGGCGTGGCGCATTCCCCATGCGTTTCCGGCTCTTATCAAACCGATGGATCGGGAAGGTCTTTCAATCGCCGAGGGTGCGAGAAGCATGGATGGCAAAAAAGCGGAGTCAATCCTAACGGTTTTGCCTTTGACTTTTTACCCCGAAGGAGGCATCATTTTTAGCCCACCGGCAGATTCTGGTGGTTAATTGGCTTATTTAAACCATTAGCTATAATCAAGCTTTTGCAGATTTTACAATCAGCGTCAGCACTCCATCCAAACTTGTCGGGGTCATTCGGTTCATGAAACCACGGTTAAGCAGCCTGTTTCTGACACTCCTGTTACCCTTTGTCTCCATTGGCTGCGGCGGGGGTGGAAGCGGTAACACCAACTCACCATCAAGCGCGCTTTCCGGCACGGTGATCGAAGGAGCGGTCAAAAACGCCACCATCTCGGTCTACAATGGCGCGGGAACCGTCGTGGCCACCACGAAAAGCGGTGATGACGCCAAGTACACCCTGGCCATTCCCAGTGGTACCACCCTGCCACTGGAGATCAAAGCCAGCGGTGGTACCGATCTGGTGACCGGCGAGACCCTGACAGTGCCTCTCTCCTCTCTGGTGACCCAGACCGGGCAAAACACGGCCAACATCTCCCCCATCACCACGATGATCACCCAGGCCAGCAAGGCCAAGTCCGGAGGCTCCCTGGCCAACGTGACGGTCGCGGATGTGGAGACGGTCCAGACCACGGTGATCAAGAACTTCGGCTTTGGCATCGATGGAGACGACGCCAAAATCAATCCCATCTCCTCCCCGGTGACCAGCGCCAATCTCGCCGCCGTGACCAAGGCGTCGGAAGGGATGGGGGAAACCGTCCGCAGAATCGCCGGCACCAACGCCCAGGATCAAGAAAAAATATTCGCCGCTCTGGCCGAGGATCTCGTGGATGGCAAACTGGACGGCAAACAAAGTGGCACCCCCCTGCAATCCAGTCTGCCCGGCAACATGGACGCCAGCACTTTTGTGGCGACCGCCATCATTCAGACCACCTCAGTTGTTGCAGAGACCCTGAACAACGCCCTGGAGGTCACCAAAACCGATGGCAGCAAAATGAGTTCCAGCGATGTGAAAAGTGCCATGGCCACATCAATGCAGACCATGGACCCGACGATAGACGCAGCCAGCGCCCGTAACAAAATGGCCAATGCCCTGGTTTCGGACACCCTGAAGAAACAAGCTGTCGCCTACGCCTACTCTGCCCAGGCGATGTTCGGCTCATCCAGCAACACCTATTTCCAACAATTGCACACCTCATTCAACAATCTGGTGGTTGGCAAAGAGGCGGCCACGCAAATCGATAAGTCGTTGGCGATCACCCAAAAAATACAAGAAGATTATATCAAGCCCATTGTCAGCAAGATCAATCAGGCCCAGTATTCCGCCAGCACCATTCAAAAAGCCCTCAACCAGCCTCCCCAGGTGGAGTCCTCAGTCTTCAAAACCGTGCGTGGTCAACCGGTCTCCGGGGTGTTCAGCGGAGTTGACCACAATGGCGATCCCCTCACCTTTCGCCTTAAAACCGATGCGAACAGCCCAGGCAAGGGGTCTGTCACCCTGACCAACACCACCACCGGCGCCTTCACCTATACCCCCGGCGCCAACGAAATGGGCATTGACCACTTTGCCTTTCTGGCCAATGACGGCACGATCGATTCCAATGTCGCCAACATTACGATCGTCATCGCCACCACGCTGGAAGAGAATATGACCCCGATCACCCGGGACACGCAGTTGAACGCCCTGGTTGGCACCACCCTGCAAGGCAAACTGGAGGGAATCGACCCGGAGGGGGGCGAACTGACCTTTGCCATCGCCTCGCAACCGACCGGGGGTACCCTGCTCCTCGAAGAGTCCCACAAGGGCTATTTCACCTACACCCCCAACAGTACCACCCCGTTTTCCGACAGCTTCACCTACACGGTGAGCGATGGCACACACGTCTCCGACCCGGCCAGACTCGACCTATTTTTCCTGCAACAAGGGATCGATACGGATGAGGATGGCGTGACCGACAGCGCGGACAATTGTCCCCTGGTGGCCAATACCGACCAGAAGGATACAGACAAGGATGGCGCGGGGGATGTCTGCGACGTTTTTGTCAACGATGCCCAGGAACAACTGGACAGTGATGGGGATGGCATCGGCAATCTGTCCGACACGGATGATGACAATGACGGCGTGACGGATCTGGTGGATCTCTTCCCGCTCAACCCTAAAGAGTCCAAGGATTCCGATCACGATCACACTGGCGACAACAGCGACATCGACCGGGATGGGGATGGCGTTCCCAACGCCTGGGATGCCCAAAGCCATGACCCGGCCCAGGCGCAGGTCACCGCCACCTTGCAACTGCAACGCTCCGGCTCCAACCAGTATCTGCTCCCGGTCAAGGTGGGCAACCAGTTCTTCAATCTGCTGGTGGATACCGGTTCGGATGCGCTGTTGGTGTTTGGCGACAAAATCGCCGCCAGCAACACCGAAATTGTCCAAACCACCTCCGCCATCAAGAAATCTTACGCCAGTGGCATTCGCAGTGGGGTACTGGCCACCGCGCCGGTCAAGGTGGGCCCCTTCGCGACCCAAAGCATGCATCTCATGGTGATCCAATCTCCCACCTCTGGAAGCGACCCTTCGCTCACCGCCAAAGGGGCGGATGGCATCATCGGTTTCCGCCGCACCCGTGGTGTGGACCTCAGCGTGGACACCACCCAACTGGACGCGACCTTCAACCTGTTGACGCCCCAGGTGGACAAGATGGAGTTCAATCTGCCACCGGTCGGACCGGCTACGATCTCTTTGGGCAGCATGCCCATTCTCGACCGGGCCAAATCCCAGTATGTCTTCCGCGCCAAGGCGTTGCCCATCACCAACCCCTACAACCCCTCGGCGGTCAACGAATACACCGATCTGCAAATCCCCTTCCGCGCCAAAAGCCGGTTGGGTTCCATCGATACCGGTTCCATGGATATGCTGTTGGACAGTGGTGCGGTCAGCAAACTGGTGCTGGATACCAAAGTGGCGGAAGCCATCGGTTATGACTCCACCAGTCAGAAATGGACGCTGTCGGATGACGACGAAGTGGAGATCAACCTGATCGGCCTTAACGGCACCGCGCCGATTCTGCCGAAGTTCAAGGTCTCCGAGATCAGTGTGGCCCCTTACAGCTCCCTGGGTGTGGCCTTCGAGGCGGTGCTGGGAGTCAATCGCTGGCAGGAATATGTCATTGGCTATGACTACCGCACCCTGCTCAATGACGGGCCAGACGCCACCATCAGCCTGTTGCGACGTCTGGATATGGCCGACGCCCTGGAAGCGACGGCGCCCGGCCTGGGCCAAGGTTTCGTACCCCTGCCCGGTCTGAATTCCATCGCCAACGACGAATTGCCCTCCGCCGACGATACCGGCACCCTGGTGGCTTTTCAGTCGGATCGTGCCGAAAGCCTCGGCGGCACCGACATTTTCCTGTGGCGCAAAGGGGTTGGATTGGTGGATCTGCCAGGTCTCAACCATACCGGCCATGACCTCCACCCCCGCCTTTCCGCAGATGGACACTTCCTGGTCTACGAGTCCACGACCCAGCGTGTCGGAGGCACGGATCAAGACATTTTTCTGTATGACATCGAACAGAAAACGCCCATCGACATCTCCGCCCTCAACTCCACCGCCGATGACACCTGGCCGGCCATCAGTGGCGATGGACGCTTCATCACACTCTCTTCCAAACGGGAAGGGGGAGCCGGAGGGAGTGACATCTACCTGTATGATCGGCAAACCGCCCAGTTTGTGGCCCTGCCCGACGTCAACAGCGCCAAGGACGAACGGACCCCGGACATCCGGCGGGATGGCCTGTTTTTAACCTATACCATCGAGGCTGCGAACGGCCCGGAAAAGGAAGTCAACCGGGACATCGCCCTGTATGATCTGCAACAAAAGAAAACCGTATCCCTCTCCACGGATATCCGTGGCGTCAACACCGGCAAGGATGAACTCTCCCCCTCCCTGAGCGCCAACGGCCAGTTGCTGGCTCTGCACAGCAACAGAAAAAATCCCGATGGTGGTCTGTTTGACCGGGATCTCTATCTGGTGGATCTGCGTTCCGGGATTGCCCGCAAGCATCCCGGTCTCAACTCCGACTTCGACGACACCGCGCCCCGATTCATCGAGTCGGACAGCAAGCTGATCTTCCAATCCCGCCGCGCCGGTGGCGAGGGAGGCACGGACATTTACCTGTATGACCTGACCGGAGCTGTGGCTTCTGGCAGTGAAACGCCCCGTCAACATGAGGCAATCCCCCTGAAACAGACGGCGACGGGGCTGTTCATGACCCCGGTGACCGTGGCGGGTCAGAACCTGGATCTGTTGGTGGATACCACCCTGGGAGCGATGATCTTGTTTACCGACGCGATGCCCAACGGCATCGTCGTCGACGACAAACAGCAACCCCAAACCATCTCCCTGGGATTGGGACAGGTCTCCGGGCGGATCGCCACCAGCGACATCCAGATCGGCAATCGCGATGCCAAGAAATTCAATCTGATCGTGGCCTCGCGCCAGGAGTGCGCCACCGCGTTGAATATGGATCTGCAAGGAGCGATGGGTATTTTTGGCATCAATGGCACGGGGAGTAGCACCGGCTCTGGCCAGCCTCCGACCGCCAAGTCACCGACCAGCACGAAGCGTTTCGCAGGCTCCGACCAGCCTCCGTCCACCACGGGAACCACCACAGGCTCCGACCAGCCTCCGTCCACCACGGGAACCACCACAGGCTCCGACCAGCCTCCGTCCACCACGGGAACCACCACAGGCTCCGACCAGCCTACAGGTGGCGGCTCTACGATCAGCCAAGCCGATGTACCCCTCAGCAAGCTGCTGCCTGAAGTCAATATGCTGGAACTCAGCATCAACGCCAATGGCACTGCGGGTATGACGCTGGGGTATCTGCCCCAGATCGGCGGACTGTCCAAGCACAAAGCCTTCTATACCGGGGTGATGGGGCAGATGAATCCGACCAACCCGAACGCCAGTTCGGTCAGCATGGGGATTCCCTTTTTCGCCGATGGTCTGGCCGTCGGCGCGCAAACTCCCACGACACGCTTTGGGGGAGATCAGGGGTTCAACTCGCTGGAAAAGATGTCTCTGCTGCTGCCAGGCAGTCTGCTCACCGACCGCATCCAGATGGACACCCAGGTGGCCACCGCCCTGGGATACAACCAGCAGACCGGATCCTGGGGAGAGATCAACCGGGTCTCCCTCTCCCTGGTGATGTTTGGTTCGGACAACTCCCTGAAAATCGCCGACAGCGTTCCGGTCAGCAAAATCGATGTCACCAATTTCAGCGCCAAGAGCTATCGCATCGTCTTGGGACGGGATTACTGGAGCGGCTATATCCTCGGATTCGACACCCTCTCCTTCCAGAATGGGGGGCCGGCAGGCATGTTGTTCCTGGTGCGTCACGAGGAGGCCCTCTCCCCCGCCTCCGCCATTACCGAGGCCGATCACCACTTTGTGAAACTGCCCGGATTGAACGGCATTGGCGACGACATGTATGGCGACATCAGCCATGACGAGCAGATCATCGTGTTTCAAAGCAACCGGCCCGGAGGGGCCGGGGATTACGACATTCAGGTCTATCGGATGGGAGAAGGTTTGCTTTCTTATTCCGGCATCAATTCGGACAAGGCGGATACCAAACCCTCCATCAGCGGCGATGGTCGCCTGGTGGCCTTTCAAACCGAGCGCACCCAGGGCAACGGTCAGGATATTCTGGTCTATGATCTGCAAACCAAAGCGTTGCTGGATCTGCCGGAGCTGTCCACCACCGACATCGAAAGCGAACCCGACCTGAATGCGGACGGAACGCGTCTGCTCTTCAACAAAAAGTCAGCGACCTCAGCCGGCAGTGACAGCAATATCGTGTTGTATGATCTTGTCAACAAGAAATTCATCGACACCTCTTCCGACCAAATCAAGACCCGCAACAATGAAGGCGCGCCCACCATTGGCGGCAAGGACAGTCTGCTGTACGCTTTCACCCGTGAAAACGCCACCGACCACAGCCGGAAGATCATTCTTTACAACCGCAGTCGCAACACGGCGGTCAAAACGTCGGAGGGCTTCGCCTCCCGCTTCCGGGATGACAACCCGAATCTGAGCACGGACGGGGACTATCTGGTTTTCCAAAGCAATCGAAACGATCCGGATCTGCAACATCTGGGTAATGATCTCTTTCTGTATGAACTCAGCTCCCAGGAGTTCATCTTCCTCCCCTCGATCAACAGCAATTTTGAGGAGGGGTCTCCGGCCCTTACCAAAAACGCCCGACACATTCTCTTCCACTCCAAACGGGAAGGGGGCCAGGGGGGATACGATCTCTATCTGTACCAACGCGACACCAAAGACACGACCCAGTACCAGGTGACGGAATCCTATTCCCAAAGCGGTCAGGTCACCTACGAAAATGGCCAAATAGCGGCCAACACCACGGTTTCGGCGCTGGATATGGCGGGCAATGTCATCACCACCGCCGCTACCAACGCGCAGGGCCAGTTTTCCATGAACATCGCCGTCGGCCAAGCGTTGCCCACCTCCTACAAGGCCGACGCAAACGACAGCCAGGTCATCGTGGACGGAGTCGGGGATGATACCTATGTCCCGGATTTCGAGGCTGGCAACCTGAAATTCACCGATGTCTGGGTGGAAGATGTGATGCAGTCCGCCATGAAAACCACGGTCCGCTTCAACATCACGGCCGAACAGCCCAAATACAACAGTTTCGTCAAGCTCTATCTGGTCAAGCTGCCCACCGGCAACGTCAGCGACCTGAACCTGACCAATACAACCAATTTCAAGGCGGATTACATCCTCACGGCCCTGAACATTCCCACACTGGGACAATCCCTGGCCAGCAAAACCGTCACCAACACCCAAGACGTGGACACGGTGACCACCATTCAATATACCAGCAACAATTTTCTTTCCGCCCAGGTGGAGCACTCGTTCCGTCTGCCGGTGGATATCACGGCCGGCACCTACGCGGTGGTTTTCAGCATCGGACAGTATGACTACGACCATACGGACGACGCCTTGCAGAGTGAATCCGCCTCCAATCAAGCGGATAACATCCTGGTAGCCCCCGCCAGTGTCCTCGTGGGACAACCGGACAAACCCAACCTGCGGATTCTCTCGGCCACCCTGGGCAGCAACAGTCTGGAACTGCCCGCCAAACGTCTGGACACCGATGCCACACCCCCCACCATCGCGGATTTGAGCCTGAACATGGAGGTGGAATCCATGGCCCAGGACACCACAGTGCCGGTGAATGTCACGGCGGAATTGCAACTGGGGGGACAAACCTTTCCGTTGGGGATCATGGCAAGCGATGCCAGAGGCCGTCCCTATCTCCAGTCCGCCAAAAGCTACGAGGTCTCTTGCGTCAAGGAGAAGGGCGCGGATCGCTGCGCCTCGTTGTTCCGGCAATCGCAACGAGGCTTCACCTACAAACTCTATCTGAACGGCGCGGCCTATGACACCATCGCCCAACTCCATGGGGATACCCAGGGTACGCTGGTGATCCGACTTGACCCGGAAGGGAACGTGAGCGAGTGGGAAAACAATCGGGCCGACAATGTCAAAGAGATGCCGGTCATGTTCCTGGCCACCAGCCACGCGGCGACCGCCGCCGGCAAAAGTCGTCACGCCCGTTATTATGACTCGAACGGCTCCGCGACCAGTTTTGTGAGCATGGGCACCTCCGAAAGCTATGGCTCAACCAGCACGGTCGCGGTCGGCTACACGCTGGGAGCCGATGTCACCTATGGGGATATCACCAACAACGTGCCCCACGCGGCTGAGTTCGACGCCAGTTCGAACGAGTTTGCCGTATGGATTTTTGGTCAGAAAATTTCCCTGCTTGGCCTGGATACCGGCGCCCAGTTCGATGGCAACGACCCCTACTGCAGCGACATGAACCTGGACATCACCGTCCTGGGAGTCAACATCCTCGCCTACAGCCCGCCCGACAGCACGACCATTGCCACCACCGTCTACGACCTGATTTCCGGCTACACCTCCTCTTCATGCAAATCCAAAACCGCCACCAAGGTGGAGAGCCTGTGGGTCAGCCAGGACACCAGTGGCAACGAACTGTATATCAAAAGCACGGAAAAGACTGAAGAGAAACAATTCATGATTGGGCCGGTGCCCGTGGTCGTGACCGGCGGCGCCGAGGGAAGCGCCGGATTGCAAGGTTCACTCTCCATCAACGCCACCCAGAAACTCAGTTCATCGGTTGGCCCCTTCCTGAATATCACCGGTTTTGCCGAAGTCGGCGTGGGACTGTCGGTCAACGCGGGGGCCTTCTCCCTCAGTGCGGTAGCCGGGGTCGGCATGTCCCTGACCATCGTGGACATCACGTTGACCATGGACACCTCCTTCCAGTTGAACGAAGCCCTGCCCGCTGCCATGATCACCTTCGAAACCCCCCTGGTGTTGACCACCATGGATGGGGAATTCTACGCCTACGTCGAAGTGGGGATCACAGTCAAGCTTGGCTTCATCAAGATCGAAAAGGAGTACCGGTATTCCTATACCATCTTCTCGTGGAATGGCTATACCACGACCATCAACTTGACCGATCCCCGCGCCAAGACCTTCGCGGCACTCGACCGTTACGCGATCACCAAGGATGGAACACTGCAATCCTATCTCTCCGCCAACCTGGACTATACCTCATCCTCTCCGCCTGGCACGATGGAGTGGGCCGGTACCTTCAATTTCGCTGCGGGAACCTATGATTTCCATCTGATCACCGACGACGCCGTGGTGGCCGAGGTCAACAACACCACTCTGGCACAATTGCCCTATCCGAGCAGTTCAACGCAGATCGTCGACAAGGTGAGTGGCTATACCGGCACCTTGACCAATGGACCGACCATCAGCACCACCGAAGAGGCGCTCTCCAGCGCCACGATCACGGCGGGCAGTCTGGCCAAAGGCAGTATTGACCTGGATGGCTCCAATGATTATGTCTCTTTCTCCTCCTCCCTGCGCACGCTCTTCCAGGCCACCACCACCGGGACCGGAGGAACCATCGAGCATTGGATCAAACCGGATACCACCCCTGACGACATGATCCTTCTGTTTGTCGGTGACACCAGCAGTTCCGATGGTTTTGGTGACAGCAGCAGCAGGATGGAGATCCATACCGGGATCAGCAACGGCAAACCCTTCTTCATGTTCCAAAAAGGAGGAGAGAGCGACAACGGCAAACTGACCGGCACGACCACCATCAATTCGGGCACCTGGTACCATATCGCCGCCACCTACGAACTCCACAGTGGCGGGACATCCCTGTTCAAGCTGTATGTGAATGGCGTTCTGGAAGCCTCGAAATCCTGGTCAACCACCTTCAGCACGAAAACAGCCACCGGTATGTTGCTTGGTCGGCCTTCTGCATCCACCCGTTACTTTAACGGCAAGATAGACGAGTTGCGTTTGTGGAATACGGTCCGCACACAAAGCGAAATTTCCTCCAATAAAAGTGTTCGTCTGCCGGCCACCACCTCCGGACTGTACGCCTATTACACGTTTGATGACCGCTATACCGCCCTCAGCAGCACCACGAGCAAGACCTTTGATACCACCGGAACCTACGATGTCTCCTTGACCTATACCAAGGATACCTCCTCGAAAACCTCTTCCGCGATGGATATCGACTTCTACTGGGAGCAGGCGAATTATTCCGGTTACAGTGTCGCCTACTACAACACCACCGACCTCAGCTCCACAGTCGTGTGGAGAACCCAGGAACCTTCCATCAATCATCAATGGAACAGCTCCTCGCCCACCGGCGAAACCAGTACGGACAGCAGCTATCTCGTCAATCCGGCAAAATTTTCCGCACGCTGGACCAAGAGCTTCAGCGGGTTTGAAAACAACACCACCTGGATATTCCAGGTCACCAGCGACGATGGCGCGCGCCTCTACCTGGATGGCACATCCACCACGCCCATCATCAACACCTGGAGCGATACCCAAACCGCCACCGTGACGACCACCTCCGCACTGCAAACGCTGAGTTCGTCCACCCACACTCTCACCTTCGACTATCAGCATGAAGCGAGCCGCAAGAACAGCGCGGGCAGCACGGTGACGGTCGACTCGGAATTGTCCATGACCTATCTTCCGGTCAACAAATGGCTCAAGACCGGGGTTGTCTCCAGTACGGACAACA
This sequence comes from Magnetococcales bacterium, assembly GCA_015231375.1. Lineage (GTDB taxonomy): Bacteria > Pseudomonadota > Magnetococcia > Magnetococcales > Magnetaquicoccaceae > Magnetaquiglobus. The sequence goes on from JADGBT010000046.1 coordinate 20,114, forward strand.
ACGTCGAGGAGGTCACGACTCCCATTGGTCTGGTGAGTGATATCAGTACCGATGTCGCCTCTCTGGGCTCCCCGGATTATGAGTTCATGCAGTACCAGAAGTTTGTCTATTTTAGCGCAGATGGCACTTATGATTTCATCGCCCGCACCAATCCGGGCATGGTCATCACCATCGATGGTAAGGAGTACAAGGGTGGATGGGCGCACAACAGCGCCACCTCCTTCCTGTCGTCCGTCTACCTGACCGCCGGATACCATGCCATCACTGTCCGCTTGCGCCTGTATGACAGCTTCACCTCAGGCGGAACCAAGTCGTTGTCCAATACCCGGGTCGGCGATGTGAGTTGGTCCAAACAGGAAACCGGGGTGCTGACCGGCTACTATTATCGTACCGTAGACGATCTGGAAGCCTCCAAAAGCAACACGGACAGCGCCAGCAAGGTGGTTGACCCCATCCTGATTCGCAAGGACTCCCCACTGACCTCCGGGGACTATGTGACCGCGCTGCAATTTGACTGGGGCAGCTCCTCTCCCACCTTCTATCTGCAACCCGTCGATACAGAACTCGACAGTGCCAACACGAACGGCAAGGAATCCTTCGGGATTCGCTGGGAGGGGAACTTTGACTTCACCAGCACGAATACCAACTGCAACGGTGTTTATTACGGCGACAGCGGAGCCAGCAGCACCGAAGCCAATGATACCTGCGTCTATCTGTTCACCGTGCAAGCGGATGACAAGGTACGGCTCTGGGTGGACGACCGCCTGGTGGTGGATCAATGGACCAGCGTCACCGACACCAGAACCACTCATGAGACCACCGTGGTGAGCGCGGGAGTCCATAAAATCAAGGTGGAGTATACCGAAGAGACCGGGAGTGCCGACATCATGGTGAGTTGGCGTCTGGTCACTGCGGAGCAGATGTATGTCAACTATTTCAACTCCAGTGATTTTACCGGCCAACCGGTGAACGTCACCACTGCGGGATTGCAGACCAGCGCGACCCTCTCTTCCACAACCGATCTGACCAGCATCAAACCCACCGGATTGACCACCAGCTCGACTTTCAGCGCGGTTGGCAGCGGCATGTATTACTTCGATGAAAGCGTCTACAATTTCTCCCTGAAAGCCAACTCCGGGGCGGTGCTGTATGTGGACAACATCGAGGTGATCAACGCCTGGAGCGGCGCGTCCGGAAAGACCCTCACCTCCAATTGGCCCATGGAAGAGGGGTATCACAACATCCGGATCGAGTGGTATGACACCAGCAGCAATCCGGGTGTCAACCTGAGCTGGACCAATGAAAACAAGGTCAGCGACTCTGGCATGGCGCTGGTTTTTGATGGACTCAACGACACGGCGACCATTCCGGGCTATACCGGGATTACCGGAACCTCTGCCAGAACCATCGAAACCTGGATCAAGACAACCACACTGGATCGGGCCTTCCTGTATTGGGGCAGCGCCTCCTCTGGCGCAAAATGGTTGATGCGCACGGAGAGCAATGGCAGTCTGCGGGTCGAGATCTCCGGAGGTTCCCTCTCCGGCACCACCTCCATCAGCGATGGCAACTGGCATCATGTGGCGGTCACATTCGAAAATGATGGCACACCGAATATCACCGATTGCAAACTCTATGTGGATGGGGTGCAAGAGACCAGCTTCTATGCCAAGAACAGTTTGGCCATCAACACCGCTTCCAGTTCGGATGTACTGATCGGGAAGGATAATTTCAGTCGCTATTTCACCGGCCAACTCGACGAACTGCGTATCTGGAGTGTCGCCAGAACCGCCACGGAGATTGCCGATTACAAAAACCGCACCCTGGACGGGACGGAAACCGGGTTGGCAGTCTATTACAAATTCGATGAAGGGTATGGCAGTGTGCTGGAGGATTTCCTGGGCAGTCATGATGGAACCATTGCCGATCAATCCGGCTGGATCATCTCCGGAGCGCCCATCTACGCGCATTGACGCACGGCCCAGGATGAAGCGATGAAACCATGGAACATGCGGTGGCTGCTCGTGCTGCTTGGAGTACTGCTCACGGTGCCCACGCTGATATGGCTGGCGCAAGACGCGCAACATGCGCCAACCGCCCCACCCACCTCTGCCACGCCCGGAACCGGTCAATCCGCCACAACCGATCTGGCAGACACCGATCTGGCGCAGCCGCCCGCACAACCTAGCGTACGGCTGCGTTTCAGTCCGGATGAGGGGCAAATCGCGGCATGGCGATTGGATGTTCACTCCAAGGCCACCATCGATTTTTCATTCATGCAGCCACGACTCGCTGGGGCCTCGACTCCGCCCCTCTCCTCCGGACAAGGGGGGGTAGCCCCGGTGGAGTCCCATTTCAGCGGCGAACTCTATCTTAAATTCTACCCTCGTGACGCTGGTATCTGGAATGTGGCGGGCCTGATACAGGGGGTGGATTACCGGATGAATGGCGAAAAACCGGTGATTACCCCGGCCCTGGGCGAGCCTTTTACCTTTACCATGACCAGTCAAGGGAGTCTGCAATCGTTCCACTTCACCCGTGGCATTCCCGAACAGGCCAGTCAACTGATCAAAAACAGCCTCCTGGGCTTACAGACCATCCTGCCCAAAGAGGCACAAAACAGTTGGAGCACCACTGAAAAAGATATGACCGGGCGTTACCGCGCCACCTATCACATCCAGAAAGTGGCAGCCAAGGAACCGCGTATTATAATCGGCAAGAAAAAACGGGCCTATCTTGCCTTGAACAATACCTTCAGCAGTGCGCTGACCAACCCCGCCATCGCCAACTCCACGATCCATTTGTCCGCAACCAGCGGCACCATCACCATGGCCATGCAAGGCCCCTGGTTGCACAACCTGGAGTACAAGGAGAAACTCTCCATGGTGGCCGGCACATATGAATGGTCCACCGCTGAAAGCACCACCACCCTGGCATGGATCGAGCGCAATGCGGAGGATCTCTTTCCCTCCACCTTTGCGGAATATATGGCCCGTTTGCAATCGGACCGCTATCTGGCCATCAAGTATTACATCACCGATCTGGCCCTGGACCGGTTGGGAGCCGGTTTGAATACAGAAGACGCAGTGGAATTGTTCAAAAAAATGCGCACGGAGAAGGAGTCCACAGCCAAGCGCAATGCGGAAAAATTCCTGGTCAACTATTTACGCAAACACCCTGGCGCCTGCGTTGAACTCATCAACCTGATGGACCAGGATCCCAACCGGGAACGCAACGATCAGGAGACCCAACTGGTTTTCTGGCGTCTCCTGACCCAGACCGGTCACCCGGAGGCCCAACAGGCCGTACTCAACGCCATTGGCGATGCGAGTCGCGCCGAAGTCACCCAAATGCGCGCCCTGGTCAATATTCACGCCTTCGAGAATCCTCAACCATTTCTGGTAGATGAACTGTACCGCTACTACCAGCAACCCCCCGCCCCCACGGATGGCGCGCGCGACCCCCAGAAGAGACAAATGGCCCTGTTGGCCCTGGGTGCGTTGGGGTACAAAGAAAAACTGAACGAAGAAACCAAAACCAAGGTGGGTCAACTGTTACAATCCCACATTGGCACCACGCAAACCATCCCCAAACAGATGGATGTGTTGAACGCCATCGGCAACTACGGTGGCAAGGAATTAGCTCCGGTCATCACCCCCTATCTGACTTCCCAGGATGCGCACGTCCGCGCCAGCGCCTTTTCCTCCATGCGGCGCATGGACGATCCCGCAGTCTTGGAGACTCTGACGCACCATTATGCCAACGAGGAGTCCGCCAAAGTCCGTACCATCGCCCTCCAATCCCTTGCAGAGTTCACCCCGACCCAGGAAGGGATGAACTGGGCCAACCGTAACGCTTTGACAGCCCGCCATCCGGATGAACAAGTCATCCTGGTGGATCTTCTTGGCACACACATGCAGCGTTTCCCGGAAAACCGTCAAGCCATTCAGGAATTATTGAAAACCAATCCAGACAAAGCGGTCAAACGAACGATTTACAAATACATCGTGCCAGGTCAATAGCCACCACAAAAAAGGTCGTGATAGTGGACTGCTCAAACTACGCATACACCGTTGTGCCTGTGCTGGTTCACTGGGAATTGATCAAGCACGGCTTGACCATCAATGGCAGGCCAAGGCTCCGTCAGCCTCTTGTTGGGAGTCCTGCCAGGGTGAACGGCGAGCCCTGCGCCGTTCTCTGGCCGATTCCAACTTCCTGTCCCGTTCTTTGAAGATCTGTTCCTCCCGGCCCTACAGTTTGGCCAAGGGAGAGACATAGCCGATGGCACTGTGGAGACGGAACTCATTGTAATGAGTCACGTAGGAGAAAACCAGTCGGCGGGCATCCTCCAGGGACAGTGGTGTCTTGGGGCGTATGCACTCCCTCTTCAAAGAACCGTGCCAACGTTCGATTTTTCCGTTGCTCTGAGGGTAATAAGGCGACGTGCGCACATGGGTCATGCCCGATTCTCGGATGAACGTCTTGAAATCCTTGGCAATGAACTAGGGACCGTTGTCCGAGATGATGCGCGGACGGACCTCCGGGTATCGTTGCCTGGCGCGTTGGATGATGATCTCCACATCTTCTTCGGTCATGGACTCTCGTATCTCCCAGCAAACAATAGTCAAGCCGCACCCATCCAAAAGGCTGCACAGATAATAGAAGGTGCCACTGATGTTCAAACAGAAGACATCCGTGTGCCAGTGTTCATGGGGCTTCAAAGGCTGAATGAAACCGTTTACTTTCAGTGATTCACCCGGATTCCAACGCTTGAGAAGCCCGGCCTTGTTGAATACCCGTCTGACCGTCGAAGGACTCACAGCCACAATATCGGCATCCATCATCATGTAGGTCAGGCGATGGTATCCCTCCAAGGGATGCTCGTGGAAAAACGTGATGATCGCCTGGCGTTCCCAATCCTCCAGCCAGAAATCACGAGGTATTTTGCCGTTATGGTTGTTCTCCTGCCCATAACGACCTCGCCAATAATGGAATTTGCTTCGTGAGACCCCCACCCAGCCAACCAGGACAGTCAGGTGAGTCTCCGTCCTCTCATGCCAGTGGTTCACGAAATCCACCACTTCATCCCGGATGTCCGGCGGGACCCACTACCCGGTCAGCGCGCCCCAAACGCTTTTTCTAACGCGACGTGCTCCTCCATCAGTTCGGACAAGACTTCATTCTTCACCGCCAGTTTGGCCTCCAGTTCCCGAATCCGTTGCTGGTCGCTGCGCCGGTCCGAATCCCGCCCACCCTGCAATGCCACGGCAGCATTTTCAAACAAGGCGCGCTGCCAACGGTAAATCATGGTCGGGTGGCATCCGGTCTTGTCACACAGATCTGAAAGAGCCTCCCGTTCCACCAAATGCCGTTTCAGAATGATCGCCTTCTCCTCGTAGGTATACTGCCGCCTCTTTACGCTCATCGTTCACCTCCTGGTTGATCAGGATTGATAGTATATCTACACGATCAATTCCAGAGGGACCAGAACAGGGGAACCGGCGCATGCCCACCTCCTTGGGAATGAGCAAGAGGTCTATCCCCGCACATGCGGGGGAACCCTCAGAACGGGTTGTCTTCAATGGTCGGAATCGGGTCTATCCCCGCACATGCGGGGGAACCTGTGGCGTGCGGGACAGCCCTGGTCGTGGATGGGGTCTATCCCCGCACATGCGGGGGAACCGGTGGAGAGACCTACCGTGACATCTCTCGCAAGGGTCTATCCCCGCACATGCGGGGGAACCAGGGTGGGTCTGCTGGTGGTGACCACCGTTTTGGGTCTATCCCCGCACATGCGGGGGAACCCCGCCAGGGTACGCGGCATCATTGCCGCAAAAGGGTCTATCCCCGCACATGCGGGGGAACCGCTGTGGTACGGGAGCGGTACGCCGGGGTCGGAGGTCTATCCCCGCACATGCGGGGGAACCATCGCTCCGGCATTGACCTGGACGTACTTTCCGGGTCTATCCCCGCACATGCGGGGGAACCACGCCAGCCCATGACTTCAACGATCACGAGGTGGGTCTATCCCCGCACATGCGGGGGAACCAGAACCAAGATGGTCACAATGCTCAAGATCGTGGGTCTATCCCCGCACATGCGGGGGAACCAGGTCAAAACGGCGACATTGCGCTTTGCTGGGGGGTCTATCCCCGCACATGCGGGGGAACCACTCCTTTTCCCCCACCTGGACCGGCACATGGGGGTCTATCCCCGCACATGCGGGGGAACCAGCCTGTGCGATTTGAATGGCAGGGGCCACGGGGGTCTATCCCCGCACATGCGGGGGAACCTATACCGAGTGGACAGAGATTGCCAAGGAGACGGGTCTATCCCCGCACATGCGGGGGAACCGCTTTCAAGTGGCTGGGCCACGCGGTGGAGTGGGGTCTATCCCCGCACATGCGGGGGAACCGGGGATTGTCTGGTGATCTGGCCGCCGGAACTGGGTCTATCCCCGCACATGCGGGGGAACCGTAAAAATCCGGCATAACGCCGGTCTTCGGTTGGGTCTATCCCCGCACATGCGGGGGAACCGCGTGGGCAAGTACGTCGGCAGAGGCAAGGCAGGGTCTATCCCCGCACATGCGGGGGAACCTTGATCTAATCCCATTCATTATCCTGATTACAGGGTCTATCCCCGCACATGCGGGGGAACCCGGCGTAACCGGCGGATACGACCTTGAGAATGGGGTCTATCCCCGCACATGCGGGGGAACCGAGCAACAGGGCCGATCGGCGCGTCTGGACCAGGGTCTATCCCCGCACATGCGGGGGAACCAACGAAGCGATGGCTTCCGCCGAAGCCACATCGGGTCTATCCCCGCACATGCGGGGGAACCACGTGGTGTGGCAGCGAGTCACAGACGGGTATGGGTCTATCCCCGCACATGCGGGGGAACCACCTGGACCACTCTCCCCCCCTCCATCTTGAGGGGTCTATCCCCGCACGACGTGTGCTCTTCCGATCTGGACACTATGTGGTACTCAGCATTGCTGCGAGCATTAATCCTGCATATTGATCAGATTTATGGCTCCTCGCTGTTTCACGTGGGTAGGGTGAAGTTTAA
>JADGBT010000047.1 GCA_015231375.1 Magnetococcales bacterium
TTCGACTCCCTGCTACGGTTTAAAGGACGTTCGACATATAACTTGCCTTAAACAACCAAAGCATGGCATCGACGATACACCAATACATAGAAATCCGCACAAACCACGGATTCGATCCCCGATGATCTGTAAAACGCCATCTCTCTTGATAAAAAGTAGCGACTCTCTTGATAACAGAATCGGAACTGGCGTAAAAATTTGACGCGCGTTTTGACAAAAAAAGCCCGGCTCAGTGCCGGGCTTTTGGGTGTTATGGCTACGCCGCCATCCTGACCCGGCATTGACGCTTGAATGCCTCACCGGCCCGCAACGCCTCTTCCCGGGTGCGAAACAAACCATCCGGGCCAGTCTGTTTCGACAGCAAGCCGATCTCGTCCAAAAACGGCATCCATCCGTGCCGGGCAGTCATAAACCCCTGCACCATGCGCACGCTCACAGTGGCAGCGGCGAATCGGGCGGCCTGATCAGCAGGGATCATCACTATCACGCACCTCTCTCAACAGAAGAGCCAGAAAGCCTGATTCCTCGGCAAGCCTCATGCGGGTGGAAATTTCCCGAATGCCATCAACCCACTGGTCACGCTTGAGCTTGTCCCTCCAGGCCATGGCCAATCGGTATTCAATGGCCCGTCTCCGAGGAGAGGAGCGAACCAACTCCATTCTTTTTCTTTCAGCAGCAACCGCCCTTTCAAAAGGACTGCGCTCAAATATAGTGGGGAACATCACACACCCTCCAGCGCAGCCACCCGAGCCTCCAACGCCTCCAGCCGTTCCCGCACCGACACGAAATCCCCGTATGCCTCTTGAATTGCCTTGATGATGATGGGGACAAACACAGAATATTTCACCGACTTTGTGGTGGTCCCAAGATATTGCACCAGCCAGGGCCGGTCGTTCTCGGTTTGTCCATCACCTGGCGTCCATTCAAGATCCGGGGTAATCACGACATCTCGCTGCTCATCCACAAGGCCGGGAAATATCGATTCCAGCTCCTGGGCTATCATGCCGATCTGGGAGAAGTCCGGTTGGCCGATCAGGTTGTACTTACGCACCTGAATCGTCAGCAGTTTGGCCAACTTCGGCGTGGCGTCGGTGATATTTTCTTTCAGTTTGGCGTCCGATATTGCGCCATAGGAGTTGTTGGTGTTGCGCACGTCCCCGTTATTACGGATTTCGCATACCTTGGTGCCCAACCCACCCACATCGGAGTGGAGCGTCATAATCTGAGCTGTGATGTCTGTTCCTGCCCGATACATCTTGAGGGTCAAGGAATCAGCCGGGTTGTTGATATCGAGGCGCGCTGTCGGATAGGGCGTCCCGATTCCAACCAGACCGGCCTCGGTAATGTCCAGCAATGTCGGCACCGCCCCATCCATCAGAGCGACCACCTTCATGCGATTGGGACTGTTGCGAGTGTCCCATTGGGCATCAATTTGAGTGACGCGGATCCCGGTTGCCTGGGTGACCGGAATGGTCGCCACAACGGTGATTGTGCTTTGTGTGCCGATCCCTTCATCCCCATTGATGAGAGTGGCCCCGGTCAAAGAAACGATCCCTACCTTCATCCAGACACCAGAGATCTTGCACTCCACCTTGAACTGCTTGATCCCGTAAGCAAACCAAGTAATCTGGATGCTCTTCAAAAATCTGGCCTTTGGAAAGGTATATCCGATATAGCTGCCATGCGCACCGCTGCCCCACTGATAGGCATCGGCATTTTCCGATTTCATTGTCGCCAGACTCACCCCACCGTAATATCCGGTTCCTGGAGACAGCTCCAAACCGGTTGCCAATTGGGTGATATCCTCGACAACCACCGTGACCGATTGATTGTACACGGACAGCGTGTTAGCCGGGGCGTCTGTCCCTACGCCCAGCCTGCGATTGGTATGATCCCAATGCAAATGCGGATGTTGTCCCACCAATCCGGCATCATCCCCAAACACCAGGGCTCCGGGCGTCAGACCCGCCACACCTCCGGATCCGGCCCCGGCCGGGCCCTTGATGTTGACTCCAGTGTCATTCCAGACACCGCCGACCTTGCTGTAAATCTCCCCGTTGTCACCCCGCAAATAAAAATCACCGGGTGAGCCGATTGCATTCGACGGCACCCCGCCACCAGTAAACCACAACCCTCCAGAGGCCCCAGTTTGGCCTGCCGGCCCTTCAGGTCCAGAAGGTCCAACACCCCCTTGCGGTCCCTGCGGACCCGTGAGACCTCGGAGATTGCCGATTGGCGCGCCCCACGATCCAGCGTCACGCCGGTAGAGATCCGAGGTGGCGAGATTGTGGAACAGATCACCGTCGTGGGCACCGTCCAACAAAGCCCCGGACGCAGCCGGGGTGCCGCTGAACTGGTAGAACCGGAACTTCAGATCCTGGGCGAGATAATCGATCAAAGCGCTGGACAGCCGAAGCTCGACCCGCGTGCCGATTCCGAAAGAGACGGCCGAGGTGCCACCCTGGGCACGCACAGCGGTCAGAGTGGTTCCGGAAATGGCAGTCACTTTGACGATCTCGCGCGCGCCGTTGGTGATCGACGTGAGAGTCAAAAAAGTGAAATCTCCCGCTCCGAGCGACGGGAAGGAGGCCGCACTGACCACGAAAAGAGACGTATCAGCCGGGCCACAGGCGGCAGACAAGGTGGAATAGGCCAGATCGGCCAGTTTCATGGTCATGGCCGGATCACTCCTGCCCGATCCGGATAGTCAGAACAAACGCCAAGTCATCCTCAGCCGCCTTGGCATATGGACCCTTGACGTTTCTGGCAACCAGGTTGCCGCCGGTGGAGGCGTCGAAGATGCCCACCTCGTGGACCGTGCCGATCCCGACACCCGCCGGAAACTGTCCCATGAAGACGATGCTGTCTCCGGTCACCACGCCGCCGGAGGTCGTGATCGGCACGCGGGCCAGCTCGGCCCCCAGGGCCGTATCATTCAGATTGGCGGCGGTCGAATCGCTGCCGATGGCCATGTGGGTGATCGGACCGCCCTGGCCTTTCATTCGCTGGGCGATCCAGGCAAACCCGACGTTCGTGACCAGATCATCGATCTGATCGATGAGAACCCCATTGCGATAGACTTTCAGGGTGTCACAGGGCTTAACCACGGCAGGCTCTTGAGTGTGATGCATGGTGATATTCCTTGAAATTTGAGGTCAGAAAAAACGATCAGCCGAAAAGCGCATCGCCCAGCAGCGCACGTCCAAATACGCTGCCGGAGCATAGATCTCCGGTCAGAGCGTCGATGGGGGTGGCGGTATTGACCGGCACCACCCCCACCGCCGAGGCGGCCACCGCGACGACAGGAGTGGTGGCATTGACCGGCACCACTCCTGACACTGAGGCGACGAGCGCGATGGTAGGGGTGGCGGTATTGGCCGGCACCACCCCCACCGCCGAGGCGACGAGCGCGACGGTGGGGGTGGCGATATTGACCGGGATCGGCGCGACCAGCGATGTCGCCACGCCCACGGCGGCAGGGACCGGCCCCTCATACATCCGGATCACCCGGAAGACCCTCAAGGAGTCGGCAGGGTTGGCCTTGTTGTCGGAGCGGCCAGCAAGCCCGGCGCCCCACCGGAAGTCGGTCAAGTGCAGGCGGGACAGTGACAGAAAAGAGGCGGAGATGGTCATTTCAAAAGCGCGTCCTGACGGTGAACAGCAATCGACGATAGACCGTCTCGACCGCGCCATCGGGATATTCCAGGCTCAATTCGCCCTCATAGCGACCCGGAGTGGCGAACAGTTCCGGCGGCCAGATCACCAGACAATCCCCGTTGCCATAGGGTTGCAGCGGCATCGCGGTCAAAGGAAAGGGGGGTCTGGAGAAATCAGCAGGCCGGACCGGCACACGGATGGCCACGATGCGCGACAGATCATAAGGCGCCCAGGTGCCAGGATCGCGGGGATTGAGAGTGCGACCAGGAGCCGCCACGAACCGGTCGCGGACGGTGAGCAAAAGAGGCCTGCCGTGGTCGCCGGCCACCAAAGGGACCAGGAAAGCGTCCATCACGGCCACCCCATCACCACGATCTCGGTCGAACCGAAACCGTTTCCGGTCAGATCCTTGCGCAGGGCGACCACCTGCCCGGCCAGATAGGTGCCGGATGGAGGATGATGACCGATAACTTCCAGATCATGATGCACATCCACACGATCCCCGATCTCGATCGGCAAACCTGCCAAACTCAACCGGGCAGTCACGCGCGCGCCGTAACTCCCCCAAGAGCGGACCATGATTGCGTCCAGCATCGGTTCCGCCTGATCGCTGGTATAAAGAAACGGCAAATCCACCGCGCCTTCACGGACTCCATACGCCGTCTGGGAACTTTGATCTTCCCGGTTCGCGGCAAAAACCCAGGATCCACCCGGAATCGCGCCGTATCGGAACATCACGCGGTTTTGGATCGCGCCAATTTCGACGGTCGAAAACGCCACACTGCTTGATCCGTCCTCGTTGCGTAGCGTGTCCGCCTCCGTGATCGTCACCACCGGAGACGGAAGATTCAGCACATCGCTGTGAATTTTCCGCATGATCCAGCGATTGCCGGAATAGGTGACGATCGCACCGCATTGTCGGGCAATTTCGGCCAGTACTTCATGGACCTGGAATGGCTCCGGCAAATAGACACCGATCTTAACCCCGGTGAAAACGTGGAAATCCGCAGCGGCTGTTTCTGCGGCAGTCGCCCCGCCGTAGGTGCGCAACAGGTGGCGGACGACATGATCCGGCCTTTCGATCAACGCCCACGGTGTGCCGGTAATGCTTCCGGAGGCATCATCTTTCCACCCGGAAACATCCGCCCGACAGGTTTTGGCCGCGATGAAATCGTTGAACACCGCATATGACGACACCAGGATCCGGGAATGAAGATCCCCCTGGCCGCTGCCGTAAAAAATGAATTGATCGCTCGGCAACGGGTAGTCGTTATCACCGTAGCGCACATTCGATACGGAGTGGACCTCATGCGCTGCCGGAATAAAGAAATAGTCTCCTTCCACGACCACCACTTCGTCGCCATACGCATGACTGGACGGCGGATCCCCGACTGGAGCGGTCACGCCGCGCTGACACCCCTGGAGCAAACCGCCGCTCCGGGATTGATAAAGAATCACCTCGTCATCGATCCTGATGTAGCCGCTCGACGGAAAATCTGTTTGCATCCAGACATTGATCTCCGTCGCGCCGCTGGTGATGTCGTTCAACAGCATGCCAACCAGATTCTCAGACTCCAGAAAACAGGGAACTTTCGGCACCTTACCATAAATGACAGCCTGATTTCCGCCGATGGACGGGCCAGCGTCGGGAAAGGCGATCTCAAGAATCGGGCTGTAGATTTTCCTGTTGTGGGTCCACCCGTAGGAGATCGCATCGAACCGGATCGTGCCGTTGGCGCGCACGATGGGGCTGGAGACTGTGCCAACAAACAAAACATCCTCATCGGCAAGGTCGCTATAATTTCCGTCCGCCGGCCACAAATAGAGGGAAATCTTCTGTGTGAGGCGAACATGCGTCCGGTTTAACGGGGTGTCCACCACCTCCACCGTCGCATCGCCAAGCCGGTCATGACTCTCATCGATGCTCAAGATCCCCAACAAAGACGCATCGACGGCAACCCCGCCGATTGTCCCGGTGGAGGTACTCAGGAAAGACCGATAGGTGGGATACTCGAAGACCAGCACCGGTCGAAACGCCGCGCCATCGGCGCGTTGCAACTGGGCTGTCAGGACTGAAGAGAAAACACGCATCAAGCAGGCTCCTCACGCAAAACCAATGAAACCGCCCAGGTATTCGGGGTGCGTTGCATAGGCTCCAAAACGTCCTGGGCAAATCGCACCGTGGTGACCACCCCCCGCGAATCCCGGAACTGCCAACTCTTGGCGCGCCCGTTGACCCCGGCGTTAGCACTGGGCGACGCAAAAAATGTTTTGACGGCAGCAGCCTGGGCCTCGGTGAGCGGATAAAGAGAGACGGTGAACACCCCCACCGAAGGATTGCCGACCGAATAGACCACCACCGCCCCGGCGTCCGTCTCCATCACGATCTGCCGCATGCGCACGGGACGAGAGGCAGGCAGTTGCTCGACATCCGGCAGAACCACTTGCGCGGTCGGGGATGCGATGCTCGGATAGGCCAGAGTGATGACCATCAGCGTCCACCCAGATAAGCCAATTCCGGGGCGATGACGGTGCGCACGAGGCGTCGCCAATCGTCGCGTGAAAAGCCAGGCATTCCGTTTCCGCCGGTAATGTTCAAATTGAAATCGCCGAACGAGGTGTTGCTGTTGGACCCGGAGACGACCCGCTCCCCCCGGTGCAGGTAGTACAAACCGTCACTGGGGATACCGGAGGTGCCAGTGGCGTACCCCCGGTAAAACGTTTCGGGACTGGGAGAGGTGTAATCGTTGAGCAGCGTCGATACCGCGTCACCACTCGCAGCCTGACCCCCTCCGTCCCCATTGTTTTGGATTGTGGCGCCTCCTCCCGAAACGCTGGCCCAGGCGTTCACGATCCAATTCACAGCCCGCCTTACCTGATTCATCAGCCAATCGAATTTATCGGCGATCTTGTTCGCGATGGCCGCCACGCCGTCGTACACCCGACCGAACGCCGGGCCGATCCGATCAAAACTCATCACGATCGCACCAACCGTCGCACCAATCCCGGTGCCGACGATGGTGAACAGCTTGGCAACGGCATTGAAAAACTCGATGATCTCCTTGACCAGCAGGCCAGCGATCAGAACAAAACCACCAAGCAGTTTGAACGCGGGCTCCATCTCACGCACCCACTCGATCAACGCCTTGAAGCCCACATACATATCCTTGGCGATGGCAGACCATGCTGAATATGTCTCCTTGGCAATCTCTGTCCACTCGGTATAGGTCTCCTCGATATCCTTGGAGATCTTCTTGAAAGATTTGACAATCCAATCCGACACATCCCCGGAGGTCATGCCCATCTTTTTGAGTTCCCCGGTCATGCCGATCAACTTTTCCGGGGAGAACACATTGAGAGAAGAGAGAATTTTCAAGATCCCTTTCTGGGTGGCGCCAAAAGAGTCGTCCGAGACAAGACCCATCTTTTTCAGCTCCCCGACGATCTTGCCGAAGGCGTCCCGAACCCCTTCCCACAAGATTTCGGCCACCTGCCGCACCGCGTGGAAAGCTGGCACGGCAGCACCGGCCCATTCTTTGAAGCTCGGTTTCAAATCGGCAATCGACTCCTTGATCCAACCAAAGGCGGAGACAATGCTGGTCACCACCGATTTCGTGGTGACCCCGTTGCCTTGCAAGGTGGCGTCGATGCCGGAGAAAGCCGCCCTGGTCCCTCCCCACAGATCCCCCACAACACCCAGAATCCAACGAAACGTGGCAGCGATGCCCTTGCCGATGCTCTCCGTGGTGATGCCGTTTTCCCGCAAGGCGCCGCCGATCGACGCGAACACCGAGGTCGCCCCCTGCTTGAGATCGAACAGCGCCGCCCGGATCCGCAGATAGGTCGCGGTGAGGCCGGAGGCGGCCTGGTTGCCGGTCGTATCCCAGCCGATCATGTGGGTCGTGATCTCCAGGATGGAGCGCACGATGAACGAGGCCGTATCCCGGAATCCCTCGGCCAGGATGTCGAAGATTCCGCCGTAATTCTCTGAAATCGAGCTGATGTTCTTGTAGGTTTCGGAGAAGACGAACCCGATCCACTCCACCGCGTGGCCCAGCCACTTGAAAGCCGGTGTCTGCCCCAGCATCTTGATCTGGTTGTGCAGCCAGATCCCGGCGTCGCCGATTTTGACCAAAACCGGGACCACGTATTGCCCCATGGACCCAACGGTCCCGCCCACGGACTTTGCCGCAGCTTCAAGCTGCGGGAGATTGATGAGCCACGTCAATTGCTCGGCGGCCAGCTTCTGTCCAGCCGAAACCGCCTCCCCCATTTTGAGGGTCAGAGTCTCGAACGCGCCGGAAAGGCCCGTCATGGCCGCCTTCAGGCCGCTGTTCTGAATGGCCGCAGCCCTGGCGGCCTGACCGTTGGCCTGGACCTTGGTCTCCATTTCCCGCAAGGCATCAGCCCCGGAAGACAGCAAAATGGCCAGCGTCGGACCGGCGTCCGCACCGAACTGAGACACTGCTTTGTCCGCGTTCCATCCGGCCCGCTCCATGGATTCGATGATCTCCACCAAAGGCTTCACCTTGCCGGAGGCGGTGCGCATCTGGATGCCGAGCTGGTCGGCTTTTTGGTTGAGTTCACCGAACAGGGATTTCAGACCGGTACCGGCAGCCTCGCCGCTGTTGAACGAGTTGGCCAGCACCCCCAGCGCGGCGGTGGTGGCCTCAAACGATTGCCCCATGGCGTGGGCCGTGGCTCCGGAGTTGCGGAACGCCACGGCAATCCGATCGGCGTTCAAGGTGGAAGCACTGATCGAGGCGGTCAGGGTGTCGGCGATGTCCGATGCCCGTTCCGCGCCGATCCCGAACTGCCCCATGACCATGGTGACGTTTTCCGACGTGCGGCCCAGGCTGGCATTGGTCGCCGCCGCCAAAGTCAGGATCGGATTCAAGGTGGCAATCGCGTCCGCCGCCTTCAGACCGGCTGACGAGAGATCATAAAGAGCGCTCACAGTCTCTTCGGGATTGAACCTGGTCGAACTGGCCGCCTCCAGCGCGGCCGTCTTGAACGCCTCCAAATCCTGCCGCGTGCCGTCGCTGGCCGCCTGGATGTTCAAAAGCCCCTGCTCGAACTCCGCGAACGCGTTGCCAGCCACCACGGAGGCCGCGACGGCGGCAGCCGAAACCGCCGCAAAAGCCAGACCCAACTCCCTGACCGCCCCGCCCGTCTTGCCGAGTGTCCCGCTGGCCTCGTCCCGGGCCTTGATCACCATGGCCAGCTCAAAATTCTTGTTCGTCATCCCGTGATTCCTCTTGCATCTGTTGCAGACAACGATCGATCACTTCGAGGGCGTCCATCACCACGGCGGGCTGATCCAGCACACCTCCGGCCACAGGCAGATGGCCTTTTTGATAGTGATGCCACACCTGCAATATCGGCCCGCACTCCGGAATCAGCCGGACCGGACATTCTTTGGACGGATCAATCCCGGCTATCCATTCGATCGCCGTCTCTTCCCGGCACCGCTGCGGGTAATCCGTGAATCTTGGGCAGGCTCCGCACTCCCGCCCGGATCGAGCGGCGCGCACTGCCCGTCGGAGTTTTTTTCCTGCTCCGGGGTCATCCGGTTGTGGTTCGCGATCACACGCGCCAACTCGGCCACCACTCCGGGATCCGTCACCCGGTCCAAAATCTCGGGAACGTTCAGAGACTGAGGAATTCTCTCCCCCTCGATTTTGCGGATGCCCAACTTGCAGATATCCAGAATCAAATCGAACTGCTCCGCCGCATCCCCTTGATTGCCGCGCAGAATCAGATTCCCCATTCGCACCCGCTCACTCAAAGTCAGGGTCTTGATGACGAACCGCGTCGGCGCAATCGAATCGCGCTCCGACTCCAGAATGTGTACACGGTCAGGCTCAAACGAAAATGGCATCGGGGTGTCCTTACGAAAAAGTCATGGAAAACTGGTCGTCGCCGCTGGTTTCAAAGCACTCGAACTCTTGCTCGTTGGAAATCCGACCCGCACGATCCTTGGGATTCGACTGGATCAGCGCAACATTCGGGGCGCTCAAGACAAAAGCCCCGTTGTTGAAAGAGGCGCTGAACGAAAAAAGCTCGGATTCCAGCAAACTTTGCCAGTCCGATTTCGTGGCGACGGCGTATGGATTGATTTTCAGGGTCGGTTTGTGGTTGAGCAGGAATACGGTCACCCCGGAACTCGACACATCTTTCACGATTTCGGCATTCAAGGAGAACTCAAACTGCCCGATATCGATCGGTTGGGCGTTCGCAAGAACGGCCGTGGCCGTGGAAAAGGTCATCACATTTCCTGGATAGGGAAGCGCGGACGGAGCCGCGCTGTCGGGAGTCGGTTGAATATAAGGGGCCGACAGATCGAATTTGGCGTTCAATCCGTCTTTCGGGCTGCCAGAAAGCGTGAAGTTTCCCCGCATGCCGATGAGTTTGTATTTGATCCCGCCGATATACGCCTCGGCCGTGGACGACTGGGCAGCATCGACATCGCTCGGGGTTTGGGGTTCGTATCGCACACTCGTCCCGGCGGTGATGATCTCTTTGAGACCGCAGGCGTACAGGAATTCGGAAATCGACGGCTTGGACCCGGGAGCGGCCACCTTGATCATCGGGGTTTCGAGTTGCATGGAGATGAACGATCCGTCCCGGTCAAACTGGGGAAAACTCGGGCCGAAGGTGCGTTTCGCCAGATTTTTCTTGTCCACCCGCATGGGGTCGATCTTGCAGGAAAGCGCGGTGAACATCGCGAGTCCATCCGATGACGTCGGGCTGGACGATATGTACGGCACGGTTTCGCGTTTGCATAAAACCGCTTGTTGCAAAGATGAAGTGGATCCGGGCATGGCAAGACCTCAATGGTAAACGGTTAGTTGCCACTCCTGGCCCCAGATGACCAGTGTGGGAGACGAGGTGAGAAGCCATTCGTGCCCAGGCCGCATCTCGGACGCGGCTGGCCCGAGAATATCTCGCCCGAGCAGCACCTGACGGGTGGCAGCCAGCAGGTCATACACCCCCACCCGGTCCAGATCCCCGCGCACGGCGGTCTGACGGCTGCGAAACGATCGTGCCGCAAGCAGCAAGGTGATGGTATGAACGGCCTCGTAATGATTCCCGGGGCGCAAGGGTGAGGGTTGCGCCCCGGTGGAAACCGCCAGACACAACGGGGCTGGGCGGGTTGACGAGGTCTGTTTGAGTTCTTCCAGACTGATCGCCCCGCTGGCCTGCAAGGTCCGCAACGGCCCCCCCTGATCCTGATGCAGCACGGCCAACGCAGCCAGCAGAGCATCTTCGATGTCGGCGTGATCGATCATCAAAACCCCCGCAAGGAGTGGCGGTCAAACACCCGGGGAGGAGCGCAGAAAAGCGGCGCCGCATCCCCGGAGGCCAAAGTCCCGGGAGTCTGGGAAAGCGGTTGGACCAGGACAAAACGCCCTGCGGCAATGTCGCTCAGATAACGCATCGCATCGTCTTTGGCTTGACACACGGACTTTGAAATCTCCTCCGCGCGGTTGCGGTGCAGATTGAAAAAGGCCAAGACCATCACGTGCGCCTTGAGATCAGCGGGAATCTGCGCCAGCGGCAGGACGTGCCGCCGCACCAGATAGCCGTCCGCCAGATCGCAAGCCGCGTCGATGGCCCGCTGCAACACAGCCTCATCGACGCAGCCACGGGGAGGATCGGCCCGGTCGGTGAGATCCTGAATCACCTCCCGACCGTAGCTGTCGATCATCTCTTGACGATTGGTGTACATGGTCACGCCGGGTTTTGGATCAGATAGCCCGAGAGCATTCCGGTCAGCACCGGCGCCCGCTCGTAGGTCACGGGATAGATCCAGCTTTTGGCGTTGTTGTCGTAATAGCTCTTTTCCACCAGGGGATTGCCCTGCATGGTGTAGGTGTAGCCGTAGGAGGGATCTTCCTGGCCGGAACTGCCTTCGGGAACATAGGCCAGAACGGCGTTGTTGCCCCAGATGTCGATCTGCGCCCCGGCGGCGTTGATGGCCACCGCCTTGCCCACCACCACCTTTTTGAGATCCCACAAGGTGGCGAGCATGTCCGGGGTCACGGAGTCCCGGCTGGTGTACTTGAAACGGTCCACCACTTGGGGATTGTTGCGGGCCGCGTTGTAGGCCTGCGCCGACAACAGCAGGGTGTTGGGATAGATCCCCACCGACGCCCGGATGGCCTCGCGGCCCGCATCGATGGCCACATTCGGATGGGAGGCGGGGTCGGACCATTTGGCGGTGCCGGTCAGAGCGGTCTTGTGATCCGTGTCGTAATTACCGGCACCGGTGGCCAAAGCGGCCTGTTCGTACTCCAGATTCAAAGACAGCACCCGCAACACCGTATTCACGGCCCGCTGCCCGAGATCCACACCCGGCACCCGAGAGGCGTCCCGCTGATGCTCCTGCGCCACCTTTCCCTCCAGGGACTCCTGAACCAGGGCGAAGGGTTTACCCAAGAATCCGGACTCGATACGCTTGGTGGCTGCTCCGGGGGCACGACGGGCCGCCAGCAACTGGAAACTTTCTTTGCCGAACTCCAACACCTGGCCGCCGGCAACCGTGACCATGACGGTCGGAAACAACATCATCCCCACGTGCTCGCTGTTGCGGTATCCCTGGGCGATGGTGGTGAGGATCGGATCGATGATCCGGGCTTGAACGAGATTCAACGACATGGAATCACTCCTTTAACGACGCAACAAAACTTCGATGAACTCGCCCGCCCCGGAGGCCGCCTGGAGCGCGTCGGCCACCACGAACTCCGGAGCGTCACCACCGGCCAGGATCGCTCCGTTGGCCGCGCTGCTGGTGACCGCCGTCGCACCGCTGGCCACGTGCAGCCCCCCGGTGGTGGGGATGAGACGCCCCTGGGAATCGACGATCAGCGCGGCCCCCAGGGTGATGGCGGCGCCCGATTCGGCCACGGCGGTGCCGTGGGTCACCACGGCCAGGGCTTCTCCGGCTTTGGCGGAGGCCATGGCGATCCCCATGGGCTTGCCCCCTTGCGCGGCGATCTGCACCCCGTCGAACCCCACCGCCCGGGCGGGAAGGATCGTGGCGGCGGCCATGATGGTCAAAGTCAAAACATGAATGGAGGGAGGCATCATTTGATCCTTATCGATTGCTCAGCGTTGATTCGGCCGCCCCAGCATGGTGACGGCGGTGAGATAGTCGGTGTTGTGGACGGCCGCATAGTTCATGGCCTGCTGGTGTTGCGTCAGCCTCGCCGGATCCACCCGGAATCCCGGGGGGTGCTGGAACGGCACCGGAGATGCCGTTTGCGAGTCGTCGTCGCGCGCACGCTCCGCAAAGTCCACCTGGACCGGCAGCTTGCATAAAAAATCCTTGAGAATCTGCCCCGGGGGCGCCTGGACCGGTCCCGATCCCTCGGAAAAACTCAAACTCTCCCGCCCGTCCAGCGCGGTCAGCAGCGCCACCAGGCGGGGAGTCTGCATCGGCACCACCCGGCCCTCACGGACCAGCGTCTCGACAAAATCGTTGTGTTCCTTGGCGCGCCGTTCCTCCTCGGCGTGTTGCAGCTTGCGCTCCCGCTCGGCGAATTGCGCCTCTTTCGCGGCCAGCTCGGCTTCCCGCTTGGCCAGCTTGGCCATCTCCTCTTCAGTCGCCATCGTCTTTTTCTCCTGGTTGCCCGCTTCATGGAACTCCACGAACGCCACGGCGATCACGTCGCTTTCGCCTTCGCGAAACTTGACCTCCCCCAACCCCTTGACCGCAGGCGCCATGGCGCCCAGAAACCCGACGTGGCGCAGATACAGCGCGCCACGCTTGGGATTGGATGACGATTCGGGCAGGTACAGGGAGGCTGACACATGCTTGAAACGTCCCTGATTCACCATTTCGGCAAACCCGGGATCCACTTGCTTGAGATGAGCGTAAAGATCGCCACCGGTCACGCTCAGACGCTCCACCCAGCCATAAGCCGGGGCGTTGGTGTCGGGATGTCCGAGAACCAACGGCGCTTCATGCGCCGATGGTTCGTAACTGTCGGCCATGGCCTTCAGGTCGGATTCGGAAAAGGTTCGGGTCGCGCCCGACATGTCGGTGTGGGTTCCGGCGCGGAAAATCCGGATCGGTTTGATTGCGCTCATGTCCACCTCACAAAGAGTCAAGATGGAGAGAGTCTAGCTGGAAGAGTTTGATTTTAAATCTGGAAGGGCTTCACGATAAAGCGCCGGACAGATATTCGGCGATGATCTCCAACGCGCTGTCTTTGTCCCGATCGGACAATCCCAGGAAGGGACGGGCTGGAATCTTTTTCCCCTGGGGGGTCTCACCGCCGAACTGATGAGTGGCGGCGTAGATCACATCGGTGCCCACCAGCAGGCCACCGTAGGCTGTCGAATAGGTGATGGAACGGCGCAGGCGTCCGGAGTCGGTCAAAATCTTCCCCTCTCCGAACCGCCCCTTTTTTTTCTCTTCGGTGAGCGGAGCGTTATCCTCCCACCTCGTCCCGTCTGGAGCCACAAACGCATCGAAACGCTGATCCGTGGAGCGTACCAGATTCTCGCCGATGTCTTTCAGGCACGGAGTCAAATTGCGGCAACGGTCGGCCAGTTTGCTCAATGCCTCCTGCAACTCCTCGGCACTGTCCGAGTCGATTTGAAACAAAACCCCGGCCATCTCACGCCCAGCCCAGCTCGTCGCGGACCCGGGCAACCAGGGCCGACGGCAAGAGTTTGAATTTCTCCTCCAAGACCCCTTTGGCCTGGGCCGCGACCTGTCCCGGAGCGTAGGCAAAGCCTCTGTCCACACCCCCGCTGTCCCGAGGCGCACTCCCCACGCTCAACCCCTCACGGCGCAGATCCCGGGACGCCAGGGTGAATACGGTGCAATGGCAGTTGAACCCGTTGGGCGGGTAGTGGGTGGACCACCAGGGATCCTGGGCGGGCAACACCAGCCCGTTCCAGGCTTTGTGTTCTTTGCGCTCGTTGGGGGAGGCGTAGTGGCGATATTGCCAGTAGGGCCGGGATTGCAACACGTCCGGGTCGGTCATTTGGGCGTAGCGCCCGGCCTGATAGGCGTTCTGCATATTGGTGTTGAAAATCAGTTTGCTGCGCCACGCCCGGCTCCCGGTGTACTCCCAGCCGTGTTTGGCCACCGCCTCGTCAAAGCTCTTGCGGAACTCGGACAAGGTGGTCCCCTCGGCAATCGCCCGGTCCATGGCCGATTGCAGATCGTTCAGCAGATCCGCCTTGGTGGCCCCGGCGGACATGAATCCGACATCGTGCTGGCCGTTGACCAAATCATCCCAGCGCTCGGTCGGAACCGGCACCTTGCCCCGGAAATAATCGATGGCCTCTTTGAACGGCAATCCGCCGTACTGGACATCCGCATGATCCGCCGGAACCACTCCCGCCTCCACCAGCACCGCATGACGCCCGGCCATGTGGGTCGCCAGCGCGGCCCCGGTCAGCAGATCCGCCAGCGGGGCTGAGTCCATCTCCGGGTACAGAGCAAACAGCCGCTCCTGAGCCTCTCCCAGATCCCCAACCACCTCCAGCAGATGTCGCACCTGGGCCAGCAATCCCTCCAGAACCGCCCTGAATCGCTCCAAAGCCTGACTGGCATACTGAGTGGCGGGTGTGTCGTTCAAAGGCGTGGCAGGGCCTCCAGGCTCGGCAAACGCCGCCTTGATCGCAGGGTTGGTCGCCGAACCGGATGAGGCGTCCGCCACAGTCGCCACGCTCCACCCCTCCCCGTAGGTCTTGCGGACATAGTCCTGGTCGGGCTTGAAACCCATGGCAACCAGATTCTTGTCCCGCTCGCTGAGCCTCACCAGATCCTCAGGCTCTTCCGTGATGCGCACCGCCTTGGGTGGAGAGGCGTTGGGAAAATTCCATTCGGTCAACCACCGGGCCACGCTCCGGTTGAACGAATCATTGATCAGGTCGGAATCCGCCCGCACCACCTCGTTGCGCACCCCCTTTTGAACCTCGGCCTTGTACTGCCCGCCTGCGGCCTCGGTGGTCAGACTCTGGGACAGCACCACTTTGGCGATGGCTCCGTCCATGGATTTCAGCATCTCGAAATAACCAGGCGTTCCGCTCCGGGAGGCTTCGATCAGCTCGATGCGCATATCATCCGGAATGGCCACCGTGCCCTCGATCTGGATCACCCCCAAGGCCGCCATCAGCTTCCGCTGCTCCTCCTGGCTGGCCGTCTTGGGGAATGTCCCCATGGCCGTGGGCATGCCGAACTTTTCCAAAAACACCATCCACATCTGGGTGCCGTTGCGCTTGAAATACACCGGCCAGTACAGCCAGTGGGCCAACCCCAGGCCATACGGCTCATCATCGTGGTCAGTGCCGGTGGAAAAATGCCAGAATTTGCGCTCCGGCAGCAGCTCTCCGGTCGGGGCGGTGATGGTCAACAGCCGCAACCGCCCCTCTCCGTCAAACCCGAAGCGCCGCTGTTTGCGCACCTTCAGCGCGTCCAACACGATCCGATTGCCCTCCCGCGCCCACAGACACTCCGAAACCGAAAACCCGAAAAACACCCCGTAAAGCATTTTGTCGGTGATGCCATCCCACCCGACATGCTGCAACGTCTCCCGCAGAAAATCCGCCGCCATCCGGGACTGACGGTCATTCGCCCCGGCCACCACATCCCACTCAGCCGAGGTGACCGCCAGCCGCCGCTGCTGAAACGTCGCGGCCACCTGATCGTCACGCAGGATCTCCTCGTAATCCTCCAGATCCAGCCCTTCGTTGCGCAGCACCGAATCCAGGCTGGGCCGAATCATACCCGGCGGCACATGCCCCAGAGTGATATCCCGGTCTCCCCGCGACGGGGCGATCTCGTCGAACGCAATTTTCATCTAAAACCCCTTGCACCACCCACGCCACGACCTGCCATGAACCCGCCCATCGACATGCTGACACGCTTTCTGCCTGTGGAATGAAACGTGTAGTCCGTCTGCCCAACCACAGCCGCCGTCCACAACATGTGCAGCGCGTCCGGGCCGTCGTCGTGGGCGTCCGGCTCGCCCCAATGACGCAACTGCTCCACCAGCACGGTCTGCTCCTGACGCAGCAGGATCAAGCCGTTGGCAATGTGGGGCTGCAACGAACCGATACGCAGATTCTTGTCCGACGAGGGTTTCACCCCCCGCGCCGGAACCGGCACCCCGGCAGCCGCCGACTGGCGCACCAGCTCGTCTTTGAAAAACTCTTGAAACTGCACCGTCTCCACAATCCAGACCAGACACCTGTAGCGCGTCTGCAACTCCACCACCCGCGCAATGATCCGCTCCGGGGAACGGCGCTGAATGTCCGCCTCCACCACGTACAGCCGTCCCGTGGCGCGATCCAGTCCACCCACCAAAATGGCCGACGGATCCCCACGCCCGCCGGACTTGCCCATGGAGGGATCCACCGATCCGAAATAGATCAAATCCGGTGGAGCGTCGCGCCAGAAATGCAGTACGGCAAAAGCAGCGTTTTCGCTCATGGGGCTGTTCTGCAATTCCGAGTCGAAAGCGTCCACCCCGTCCCGGGCACGGATTTTCATCAACTGCACCAGCGGTCGCACGCTCGGCCAGGAAACCTCGGCCCCGGCGATCAGGGTCGGGCGGTTGGCCAGATAGTAGCGGTCCGCCTCCTCCTCTCCGGCGCTGGTCAAGATCCCCTCCCACTGCTCCCACAGGTCCATTCGATCCGGCCAGCGGATGATGGCCGCAAAACGCCGCGACTCCCACATGGGGTTGCGCAGCAGGCGGGCCAACAGCGAATCGTGGTGCAGCACCGTGCCGATCACCACCACGTGCAGACTGTCGTCCGGAGGCCCGAGTTTCAAGACGGCCTTTTTGAACCAACGCTCCAGCTTGTCGCGCTGCGTCCGGGACTGCACGTTCTCGTCGTTTTCCAAATCGTCACAAATCACCAGATCGGGCCGATGCGCACCGTGGCGCAGACCACGCATGCGCTTGCCCGAACCGAACACCTGAATCTTGATGCCGCCCCGCGTCACGATGGCGCCCTCCTGCCACAATCCCCCTTGGCCAAAGGCTCCCGGGAAATCCATGGCGAGGCGCTGGTTCGAGTCCAACTCCGCCTTGATCGCCTCCAGCATCATGATCGCCTGGTCGAAGGCGTCCATGATGATGACCACGTAGCGACTCCGACCCGTCACCACGCGCCACAAAACGTAAATCTGCGATACCAAGGTGGATTTGGCCTCACCGCGCGGGGCGGCAATGGCAAGATGCGCCCCTTTGCCACCGTCCAGTCCTGGCAGCCGCTCGAACAAATAGCGATGCAACACACTGCCGCTGGAGGTGACAAAATGGGGAAAATAGGTGCGGGCAAAAAACCCGAAATCTTTTGTGGCCCGCTTGTGCCGCTTGGCCGAGGCGGCAGGGTCGGAGTCGAACCCCTCCACCTCGGCCTCGATGCGCCGCCGACACGCCTCGCCAAAACTGGCCAGACGCGCCAGGAATTCCCGTTTGTTGAGCGGATCAGCCATAGCGTTTCACCAATTCCGCACCAAAGGGTTCAAGGATTTCGAGGATGGGCTGGGCCGCCTTGGGGTGATGATTGCGGGCGAAATCCGCCAAAGAGGTCAACACCTCCAAGGCAATGCCCAGCTCGGAGAGCCGTGGAGCCGCCTTGCCCAAAGCGGACATGGTCTTGGAAAGCGAATCGGTCAGGCTCGCCAGCAGCGCCACCCGCTCGTCCGCCGCGAGCGTCGCCCCCTTGACCTCCCGAATCGCCTCCCCGTGCAGCTCCAGAAAATCACCAAGGATCTGCTGCACCACCCCGTGTCCGCCGGTCGCCAAGGTGCGCGCAGCGCGCAGTTTGTCCCAGTCTTCCGGGGTGTCCGCGACCCGCTGTTTCCAACCCCGCGCGGTCGCCTCCGACACTCCGGCCCGCCCAGCCGCCAGGGCCAAAGGCGAACCGGATGCGTAGGCGTCGCGCACCGCGATGCGGGTGGCAGGGGAGTGGGCCATGGTTACGATCCAAGAAACCGCGACTTGATCAGCTCCACCCCCACGGCGACACATGCGGCCACAATCCCACCCCCAACCACGGAGTGGGTTTTGACCGAACTCTCCAGCCCGTCCACCCGATCATCGAGCCGGATCAACTGATCGGTGTGGATTTTCTGGGTGTCGTGGATTTTTTCGACGCTGCCCTGCAACCGGCCCAGGCCCAGCAGCACCTCGTGCAGCAGCGCGCCATGGGGATCGCCTTCGGTGTTCATTCCGCGTCGCCCCCGGCACTGTCCTTGGCACTGTCCCCGGTAAACACGCCGATCAAACCCGCCAGACCGGTGCCGACCGCGACGATGTCGTTCATGGATTCCGGCGACACCGAAACCCCCACAGCGGTCAACATCATCGCCGCCCCGCGCCACGTGGACGGCTCGCGCGCCCGCTCGATCAAAAATTGCTTGTTCATGCCTTGCCTCCTTCCACGCAGCGGTGCCAGTTGCGGATGA
The DNA here is from genome assembly GCA_015231375.1 of Magnetococcales bacterium. Lineage (GTDB taxonomy): Bacteria > Pseudomonadota > Magnetococcia > Magnetococcales > Magnetaquicoccaceae > Magnetaquiglobus. Next base: position 19,103 of record JADGBT010000047.1, read on the forward strand.
ACTCCGCGTCCGTGCCCGCGTTGGGGTTGCAGTTGTAGTTGTTGTTCCAGTACGCCGCCAGACCGGGGATATCGTCCGGAGCGGGCAGAGCCACCTTGACGCGACGATAGTGCAACCGACACATCACGGCGGCCAAAAAGAGGTCGGTGATCATCGCTTCGGGCGGCGGGCGAATGGGATAACGACGGGCGAGACGTTGCGTGATTTCGGGATGATATTTCAGGAAATTGTCCCAGATGTCGTTGTAGGTGTTCGGCTCCATCTGGAACACCCCCTTGGCCGGGCCGCCGCCGACTTGATGCAGATAGGTGCCCAACCCGGACTCCTGGGCCGCCGTGCCCAACATCAGCGCACGCGCCGAGGGGGAATCCATTTCCAGGAATTGACAGGCGGGGGCGATGACGAATTGTTCAAATTGCTTGGGATTGATCATGAGGGTAGCCTCCATACAGTGGATGATGGATAAAGGCTACCGTGGGAAGGGGGGGAATTGGATCCGGAAGGACTTCACGATGAGGACGGGGGAAAGAAAGGAGGGGCGCGCGGCCCCTCCTGCAATGATCATGTTCTGTGTGATTTCAACGGGATTGAGAACGCACGACGATATAAATTCCGGTCTGTATCCGGGACAAAAGAGAAAGCAGAGATCCCCAAAATTCCATGTCTTCAGGGTCAACCGATCCGGTTCTCAAGGTCTTCGAGATGACAAGGTGGGCATCTGAAAGCTGCTCGATAGTCTCGTCAGCGTCTTCCGGACGGACTGTAAAGGCGTGACTCATGACACACCTCCACTCACCATCTGCACGCCCATCTCCGCGCCCGCCAGTTGCTGGCGTTGCCGCAGATCCAGTTGATCGAACGCTTTGTAAACGAAGTGTTTGCGTCTGGCCAGATATCCCATCTCCTCGTCCCTGAACCCGGGACGACGCCAGCGGTGCGTCAGCATGGTGAAGCCGTCCCGGGTCATCAGGAAAAAAGGAATCTCCCGCTTGAAACGATCCGTGTAATGCCACCACTCAAAATGGCTGCCCACCAACTCGAACAGCGCAGGATTGCTGCGCAACTGCCGCAACAAGGGAAAATGATCCCGATCATAGATACTTGCCACCTCCCGGGAATCGATCAACGCCACCTCCTCCCCACACGAGTTGAGCAGCGTCGAACTGTGACACAGCTCGACCGGCCAACCCTCCACCTTCAAACGGACAGGCCGCCGCTTGTCCTCCTCCATCGGCTCCGCAACCGCCTCCTGGCTGGCCTCCGGATGCTGGTATTGCCCGGTCTTGCGGATCGAGGGGAGAACCTCAGAGGTGACCCACCGCTTGAACCGTTTCGCCTCCGGCTTGGTGGACCCGAAAATCAGGGCGTACAGGCCGGATTCGTTGATGTGGTTGGTGGGTTGCTTGCGGCCAAGGGTGTCGATGGTGTATCGAATCGATACGTCATCCTCGTCAACGTGATCGTCAATCGTCTGGCGCGAGTTGGTGTATTCGAGTGCCGCGCAAACGTCACCGGCGTTGAACCAGGGGTTGCCCTGGTCGTCCATGACGAAGCGGATCGGCTTATCCTCGAAGTTGAAGGGGGTGATGGGATTGCTGGCGTTCATGCGTTTGCTCCTTTCGCTGCAATTGAAATTGCCGGAGCACGGACGGTCTTAAGCGTGCGGTCTCCGGGGGTTAAGAACCCCACGAAAGGTTGGGCAGCCACGCCTTTAGCCTTTCGGCCTGGACATGGACGCAGCTCCCCCGGAGATCGACAAGCGAAAAATGGGCGCAAAAAAATCGCCAGATCTGACGGGGGCGGTGTTCCGCCTTTCGTTGTGGAGTTCTTAAGCTCCGGCAACGATAATGCCGTCAGGGTGGAGATGGTGTCAAACATTTTTTTCTCGCTCCATGGAACACAATTCCTCATGACGAACGCACCGCATTTTGCTATATTTTTCCTTGACGATAGCAACCTCGGACAAGGAGACAAGACAATGACTGACCTGAATCAGCATGCGCCTGGCGATCCAGAGGCGGAAAACCTGCTTGGAGATCCGGAACTGGTGGTCCGCAGGATGGAAGAAATCGCCAGCTTCCCTTATATGCGAAAATTGACCGGACAGCGACTCACGAACACGGAAGAAGAGGTGTTGCGCGTGTGCGAGAAGGGGTTTGCCTCCCTTCAGGCCGATACCCGCTTGAAGCATGTCAGGCTGTGATCCATGATTGAAGAGACCATCAGCCCCGGCATGCAGTGGGCGATCCGGTTGCAAATCACCAGGACGTGGCAGCATTTTCATGCCGATTTTATCAAGACCCAGCTTCCTGACGTACTGATCCCGGATGTGCGGATCAATCTCTCGATTCTGATGGAAGCCATCGAACACGCCTTTATCGACATTCACAGGATGGCTGAATGGCATCTTCCTACGGAAGATCGGAGGCCTGATCGCCACAAATGGTCCGGATTCATGGCCAAATGGATTGCCAAGACGCGCCCGATCTATTGTAACTTTCCGTCCAGAGGAGACAGAGAGTCCGTTGTCAATATGCTGAACGCTCATTTCGCCCTGTACGTTTTTCGCTGCTTTTTGCAGTGCAAAGCTGATAGCCATCACGAAATCCTTGCCAGGAACCTGCTGTACGCTTTCCATTACCGCGATGAGCGCGGAGAGACTCTTGCATTGCTCGCCTACTGTTACGAAGAGATGGCCAAACCATCCTGACATCCGCAGGCTGGATAGATGAGATTCATATTTCAAAACTCCATCGCCATCTGCCCCACCCGGCCCTTCGGCTCGGGGGCTTGGCTGTTCAAAATGCTGCGAATCTGTCTTTCCGTCAGGCGATACTTGAGCGCCAACCGACCCGCCGTCGTCTTGCCACTGTCATACTCCTGCGTGATCGCCCGATTGCGGGCACAACGCACGGCGTGTTCACCCTTGGGGATACGTTTCAATCCGCGCCCCCGCATGGGGGGCGACCGTAGTGGAAGGTCGTATAAGGAAACACTCATATGTTTCAATCCGCGCCCCCGCATGGGGGGCGACCCTGGGCGTTCTCCCACAATCTCTATGCCACCGGTTTCAATCCGCGCCCCCGCATGGGGGGCGACAGTAATACAATGGCACAGTTTATCCATATCGATGTTTCAATCCGCGCCCCCGCATGGGGGGCGACTAATAGATTGCCACTTGGAATAGCACAATAAAAGGTTTCAATCCGCGCCCCCGCATGGGGGGCGACCATGTCACCATCCTCCGCGAACTCGATTTTGAGCGGTTTCAATCCGCGCCCCCGCATGGGGGGCGACCGCACAAATTTCACGACGCATCTTTGTTTTTGTTGGTTTCAATCCGCGCCCCCGCATGGGGGGCGACGTTAAATCGTCGTTGGAATAGTCCGACGACAAGTTTCAATCCGCGCCCCCGCATGGGGGGCGACACTCTGTCAACTCACTACCAATTTTCGATATATCGGTTTCAATCCGCGCCCCCGCATGGGGGGCGACTAGTGCCATGCGGCCCCTGTGGCTGCCAAGGCGAGTTTCAATCCGCGCCCCCGCATGGGGGGCGACAAATGTCACGAACAATTTTACAATTTTCAAAAATGTTTCAATCCGCGCCCCCGCATGGGGGGCGACCATCATCAAGGCCTATGCCTTGATGATGGATGAGTTTCAATCCGCGCCCCCGCATGGGGGGCGACACCAGCCTATACATTCAAATGTCGTACTGCCGACGGTTTCAATCCGCGCCCCCGCATGGGGGGCGACTCATCGGCATCGCTACTATGGTGATGATGTGCGCGTTTCAATCCGCGCCCCCGCATGGGGGGCGACTTTTTGGCCTGTTCGCGCTTTTTGGCACGGGCCAAGTTTCAATCCGCGCCCCCGCATGGGGGGCGACATCAATTAACATGAACATAGGTTTATAGTAGTGGTTTCAATCCGCGCCCCCGCATGGGGGGCGACGAAAATGGCCATCACCCCAACCGCAAAGATGTTGGTTTCAATCCGCGCCCCCGCATGGGGGGAGACTTGAAAAGTTTTGTTCGCCTTCCAACAAAAAGAAGTTTCAATCCGCGCCCCCGCATGGGGGGCGACAAGATCATGGTTCATGGAGCCATGACAAAAGCGGTTTCAATCCGCGCCCCCGCATGGGGGGCGACTCCTCCCGCTCTTCTTCACCAATTCCGATTGCGCGTTTCAATCCGCGCCCCCGCATGGGGGGCGACGTGGCGGCGGCCATGATGGTCAAAGTCAAAACATGTTTCAATCCGCGCCCCCGCATGGGGGGCGACACATCATCGCCGCCGAGATGAGTCGGGACATGGAGTTTCAATCCGCGCCCCCGCATGGGGGGCGACTCTTGAGCGCCCCGAATGTTGCGCTGATCCAGTCGTTTCAATCCGCGCCCCCGCATGGGGGGCGACGCCGTGACATTCGATTTTGGAAATGACGGTCGGAGTTTCAATCCGCGCCCCCGCATGGGGGGCGACAGTGATCGATCGTTGTCTGCAACAGATGCAAGAGGTTTCAATCCGCGCCCCCGCATGGGGGGCGACGCCTTTGGGCGATGAGATGTATCGGACTTACAAAGTTTCAATCCGCGCCCCCGCATGGGGGGCGACCCCATCCTCGAAATCCTTGAACCCTTTGGTGCGGTTTCAATCCGCGCCCCCGCATGGGGGGCGACTCGCCGGATCCACCCGGAATCCCGGGGGGTGCTGGTTTCAATCCGCGCCCCCGCATGGGGGGCGACGGTCGTGGCGTGGGTGGTGCAAGGGGTTTTAGATGTTTCAATCCGCGCCCCCGCATGGGGGGCGACGTGGAGCCGCCTTGCCCAAAGCGGACATGGTCTTGGTTTCAATCCGCGCCCCCGCATGGGGGGCGACGTGAGCTGGGGGAGCAGCCGGACGCGACCTATGAGTTTCAATCCGCGCCCCCGCATGGGGGGCGACGACTTCTCCCAGATCGGCATGATAGCCCAGGAGCTGGTTTCAATCCGCGCCCCCGCATGGGGGGCGACCCATAAGCCGGGGCGTTGGTGTCGGGATGTCCGAGTTTCAATCCGCGCCCCCGCATGGGGGGCGACAACCGGAGCGTGGCCCGGTGGTTGACCGAATGTTTCAATCCGCGCCCCCGCATGGGGGGCGACGCCATAAGCCGGGGCGTTGGTGTCGGGATGTCCGAGTTTCAATCCGCGCCCCCGCATGGGGGGCGACATCCTCCAGATCCAGCCCTTCGTTGCGCAGCACCGTTTCAATCCGCGCCCCCGCATGGGGGGCGACAGCCGCCGACTGGCGCACCAACTCGTCTTTGAAGTTTCAATCCGCGCCCCCGCATGGGGGGCGACAGTGGTTCGGGTTCGTCTTCTCCGAAACCTACAAGTTTCAATCCGCGCCCCCGCATGGGGGGCGACATGATGGAGCGGGGAGATAAGATCGGTTTTTGCTGTTTCAATCCGCGCCCCCGCATGGGGGGCGACAAAAACTCTTTCTCCATCTCGATCATTTGTTGAGTTTCAATCCGCGCCCCCGCATGGGGGGCGACCTTTGGTTGGATCAAGGAGTCGATTGCCGATTTGTTTCAATCCGCGCCCCCGCATGGGGGGCGACTTGCGGTCGCTCAATTTGAGCGACATTGCCAAAGTTTCAATCCGCGCCCCCGCATGGGGGGCGACAACGATCATCGGCACGGTGCCGAGGATCCGTGCGTTTCAATCCGCGCCCCCGCATGGGGGGCGACTTCTTTGACCGGGGCCACTCTCATCAATGGGGATGTTTCAATCCGCGCCCCCGCATGGGGGGCGACATCGCGAACCACAACCGGATGGCCCCGGAGCAGGAGTTTCAATCCGCGCCCCCGCATGGGGGGCGACACCCCCTGACAAGCTCAACCGCATCCGTCAATGGTTTCAATCCGCGCCCCCGCATGGGGGGCGACATGCGATTGGGACTGTTGCGAGTGTCCCATTGGGGTTTCAATCCGCGCCCCCGCATGGGGGGCGACCTGCTGATCCGGAATTACTGAGCCAACAGTTCATCGTTTCAATCCGCGCCCCCGCATGGGGGGCGACTGCACAAATTTCACGACGCATCTTTGTTTTTGCTGGTTTCAATCCGCGCCCCCGCATGGGGGGCGACCATCATGAGCGGGAGATAAGATCGGTTTTTGCTGTTTCAATCCGCGCCCCCGCATGGGGGGCGACCGAGATACTCGTTGCACACATAGCGCAACGAGTGTTTCAATCCGCGCCCCCGCATGGGGGGCGACGATCCGCTTTTTAGGCGGATTTGACGGAGGCCTGTTTCAATCCGCGCCCCCGCATGGGGGGCGACTCGTTGCGCCATGTGTGCAACGAGTACCTCGCAGTTTCAATCCGCGCCCCCGCATGGGGGGCGACCTGAGGATCTGGTGAGGCTCAGCGAGCGGGACAAGTTTCAATCCGCGCCCCCGCATGGGGGGCGACGCCATAGTAGCGATGTCGATGCAGTACCAGGCGGTTTCAATCCGCGCCCCCGCATGGGGGGCGACGAGAAACTCGCGCTCCATCTCGATCATTTGTTGAGTTTCAATCCGCGCCCCCGCATGGGGGGCGACTCCCAGCGCTCGGTCGGCACCGGCACCTTGCCCCGTTTCAATCCGCGCCCCCGCATGGGGGGCGACGAGTGGCGGTCAAACACCCGGGGAGGAGCGCAGTTTCAATCCGCGCCCCCGCATGGGGGGCGACGTGTGCCGGTTGTCAACCGGTACGCCAATCCAGGTTTCAATCCGCGCCCCCGCATGGGGGGCGACGCTCCCGCTCATGAGAGAGTATGACGGTTTTTGCTGTTTCAATCCGCGCCCCCGCATGGGGGGCGACCTTTGATTTTTGGTTAATCCTTGCTCTTGCCGCGTTTCAATCCGCGCCCCCGCATGGGGGGCGACTTCTGCCCGCTCGCGCTTTTTGGCGCGAGCCAAGTTTCAATCCGCGCCCCCGCATGGGGGGCGACTCAAACCGTTGGGACCCGATATGTATCGGGTTTGGTTTCAATCCGCGCCCCCGCATGGGGGGCGACGTTGAAAGATTTCGTTCTCCTCCCAACAAAAACGTTTCAATCCGCGCCCCCGCATGGGGGGCGACAGCGTTCTGTT
>JADGBT010000048.1:0-14509 GCA_015231375.1 Magnetococcales bacterium
GCATGACCTCCCGTCCCGGCCTTTCGACCCTTGGAGACCAACGTTCACGCCGATGATCGTATTGAATTGTCAAAGAACTCTTTCGCTTGGGGCCATGCCCTCAATGAAAACGAATATAGGCGATCCGACGGTGCAGGTCAAGAGAAAAATGAAGGATGATTGCATTATTTCAACCCAGACGCGCCAAACCGGGAAACCATTGCAGAAGCAGACTGGACAACCTGTTGAAATCGCCAAAGAAAATCATGACACCCACCACCACCAGCAACCCCCCCGAAACCATCTCGATCCGGTGCAAATGGACCCGCAACCGCTCGAACACCCCGAAAAAGAGGTTGATCGCCACCCCGGTCACCAAGAAAGGCACCCCCAATCCCGCCGAATAGACCGCCAAAAGCGTCACGCCCTGCCCGATATTCTCCTGCGCCCCGGCCACAGCCAGGATTCCGGCCAGAATCGGCCCCACGCACGGGGTCCAGCCGAACGCAAAAGCCAATCCAATCAAGAACGCACCCAAAGGACCGGTCGGTTTCTTCTCCAGATTGAAGCGCGCCTCCAGGTTCAGCAGGCTCAGACGGAACACTCCCATATAGTGCAGCCCGAACAGCACGATCACCGCCCCGCCCACTTTGCTCAACAGGTTCATATGGCTCAACAGCAACTGTCCCAGATAGCTGGCCGAAGCCCCCAGACCGATGAACACCAACGAAAAACCCAATACAAACCACAGACTGTACCATCCCGCCCGCCAGGCGGCGTGGGCGTCATCCCCCTGGCGCAGCTGCTCCACGGAGATGCCGCTCATGTAACTGATGTAGGCCGGAGCCAGCGGCAGCACGCAAGGCGACAGAAAAGAGAGCAGTCCGGCCAGAAACGCGGCTGCGTAGGTCACTTCCATGGATCGTGTCTCCTTATAGAGAGAATGAAGGATGAATCTTTGAAGATACGTTGGCGGCCAGCCAATCGAGATAGGCCCCATGGCCACGGCTCACCTCCAGGGCGAGGATCTCCGGAACTTCGTAGGGATGAAGGGCTTGCAGACGGGTTTCCAGTCGGGGGTAGAGGTCGCGGGTGGTCTTGATCAGCAGGCTCCACTCCGCGTCCGTGTGGATCGCCCCCTCCCACCGATAGACCGAACGCCCCTGGGGCAGAATGTGGACACAAGCGGCCACTCCCTCTTGCACCAGGGTTTCCGCCAACTGTGCGGCCCGGGATTCGTCCGGGGCCGTGGTCAGGACCACCAGGGCATCGGTCACAGCAAGGGTTCCACCAGTTTCTTCATTTCAGCGAAGTTCAGTCCCCCGATGTGGGAGGCCGCCACCTTGCCGTTTCGGTCCAGCACCTTGGTCACCGGCAACGCGAACACCCCTCCCAGGGTCTTGGCCACCCCTTGCAGGGTCTTCATATCCCCCATGACCACCGGATAATTGATCCCCTGTTCGTCGATGAACTGGTTGAGGCGTTTCGCATCCGCCTTTTCCATATAATCGATGCCCACCACCACCAAACCCCGGTCGGCGTATTGGGTTTGCAACTGCACCAATGCGGGAATCTCTTCCAGACAGGGAGGACACCAGGTGGCCCAGAAATTGACCAGCACCACCTTCCCTTTCAGATCGGTCAGGCGCATGGTCTTGCCGTTCGTGGTGGTGAGGGGCGTATTCAAGCCTCCGGCCTCCTCCGCGTGGACGACAGAGACCATAAACATCAGCATAAACAACGCAATCACACGACGCTTCATCATGACTCACCCGATCCTTGCGCAATGACACTATTGAAAAAGAAGAAGGGGTCTGGGGAATTCATTCCCCAGGATTTTGATTTTTGATTTTTAATCTTTAAAAAATTCATTTATAAAATTATAATTTTTAAAATCAAATTCCTGGGGGATGAATCCCCCAGACCCCCTCTTTTTTTTCAATAGTGGGGGAGGCCGTAGCTGGACCACTGTTGGCTCACTTTGGCTTCCACCCCCGGATCCATCACCAAAGGCACCCCCCACTCCCGCCCGGTCTCCTCCCGACTGCGCATCGTGGCATCCACCGCCCAACGTCCCGACACCCCATCCACCCACACATCACGCCCCGGATCGGTCCGGGTCGCCAACGACCAGGACAAATCGGCCAACGAATCCACCCGCACATCCCAATCCACCACCCACACCTGATCCGCCCCCTCCCCGGACGCCAACCATGCCAACACCCGCCGTCCCACACCCATCCGACCCCGCGAATCCACCCGCACCACCGCCATGCGTCCCAACGGCAATCCAAACCCCTCCAACACCCCATCGACCTGACTGCGCAAACGCTCCATCCACATCTCCACCGCCTCCCCGCGCACCGGAGCCATCGGAGTCACCGCCTGTCTTTCCACCGGCCATTTGCTGGTGGCATCCACCCCCATCTTGCCACCAAGCCCGGACAACGGGGAAGAGAAATCCAGATAGTCAATCGGCGTGTTGCGCAACACATGCAGATCCCGTCCCCCATGCACCTGCTTTTCCATCTCGACCAGAACCGCGCCCCAATCCCCGATGGCCACCCCCGCATCCACCACCACGATGTATTTCACATACAAAAACTGCCGCAGAAATCCCCACAATCCCGCCATCACCCGGAACGCGTGTCCCGGATAGCCCTTTTCCAAAGCCACCACCGCCACCCGATAGGAACAGGCCTCCATGGACAGATGAAATCCCCGAATCTCCGGATACTGCTTGGTCAACAAAGGGGTGAACACCCGATTCAACGCCAAGGCCAGAATGGCAGGCTCATCCGGGGGCCGACCGGTGAAGGTGGAAAGATAGATCGCCTCCTTGCGCAGGCTCATGCGCCGCACCGTCAACACGGGGAAGGTATCCACCTCGTTGTAATAGCCGGTGTGATCCCCATACGGTCCCTCTTCGGCCCGATCGTTGGGATCCACCATCCCCTCCAGCACGATTTCGGCGAAGGCGGGCACCGGGGGATAGACATCGTGTTCCGGAGCCACTTCCACCCGTCGTTCCCGCAACAGACCGGCGAAGGCGTACTCGGAGAGACTCTCCGGCACCGGAGTCACGGCGGCCAGCAGCAATCCGGGATCACACCCCACCACCACCGAAACCGGCATGGGTCGTCCGCCCCAGGCGCGCAGATGCTGAGCGCCTCCCCGATGGGCCAGCCAGCGCATGATCACCCGGTGACGATCCAGAACCTGCAAACGGTAAACCCCCAGATTCAACGGTCCCCCGTCCGGACCGCGACTCACCACCACCCCCCAGGTGATCAACGGGGCCGCGTCGCCCGGCCAGCAGGTCTGCACCGGCAGTTGCTTGAGATCCACCGCCGCCCCTTCCCACACCTGTTCGCGACAGGGAGGCTTTGAAAGCGTCCTGGTAGGCATGTAACGCGCGCGCGCCATGCGCATGATCCATTCTTTGACATCTCTCAGACCACGGGGGACTTCCGGCTGACGCAACGCGGCCAGCAGTCGGCCCAACTCCTCCAGTTCCGCCACCTGACGGCCCATGGCCAATCCCACCCGCTCTTCGGTGCCGAAAAGATTGGCCAGAACCGGCATCCGGTGGCCCACCGGACGGGTGAACAATACCGCCGGACCTCCGGAGTGCAGCAAACGACGACAAATCTCCGTCATTTCCAGACGGGGATCCACCGGAGCATCCACCCGGACCAGCAGGCCGCGCGCGGACAAAAAGGCCATGAACTCCCGCAAATCCCGGAAGGAACGTGGCGACGTGGTGAGAGAGGGTTGTTTATTCATGGATTCGGATTATACGCCACACCGCAACGATTGCGGGAGTCGCAAAATGGCAAACACCTGCAAACCATTGAAAAAAAAGAGAGGGTCTGGGAGATTCATCTCCCAGGGTTTTGACTTTAAAAAATAATAATTTTAAACCAATAAAGACAAAAAAATCAAAACCCTGGGGGATGAATCCCCCAGACCCCCGCTTTTTTTTCAATGGTTTTGATCGCTCTTTAACAAAAAATGAAACCCTCATTAACGCATGAACCGTTTCCAATCCGCCTCAGGAACGTTAGAATCCTCGCTTTACACAAAAAGTCACCCGCGATTCACCTCCTTTGGAGCAGTCTTCCATGACAGGGCCGTCCACCACCCATTTCGGTTTCAGTGAAATCCCCCTGAACGAAAAAGTCCACAAGGTTCGCCAGGTCTTCGACTCGGTTGCCCAGAACTACGACCTGATGAACGACCTGATGTCCATGGGCATCCATCGCCTCTGGAAAAAATTCGCCATTCGCCGTCTACGCATCAAACCCGGCGATCATCTGCTGGATGTGGCGGGAGGCACCGGGGATCTGGCCCGGCTGATGCACGAAAAAATCCAGGGCCAGGGGGATATCACCATTTACGACATCAACGCCGCCATGCTGGAGCAAGGCCGCAGCCGTCTGGCGGACCAGGGTTGCGTTTCCGGCATCCGCTGGGTCCAGGGCAACGCGGAAGTGCTGCCGTTTCCGGACAACACCTTTCACGCCGTGACCATCGGCTTTGGCATCCGCAACGTCACCCAGATCGAACTGGCCCTGGCGGAGATGACCCGGGTGCTGCGTCCCGGCGGTCAGTTTTTGTGTCTGGAGTTCTCCCACGTGGCCCTGCCCTTCCTGAAACCCCTCTACGAGACCTACTCCTTCAAGGTGCTGCCGGAGATCGGTCACTGGGTGGCCAAGGATCGGGACGCCTATCAATATCTGGTGGAGTCGATCCGCCGTTTTCCGGATCAGACCCGCTTTCAGGCCATGATGGAAGAGGCCGGACTGTTCCAGGTGCGCTATCACAACCTCACCGGCGGCGTGGCTGCGGTGCATGTCGGCTACAAGGTATAAACCATGATGCTCTCTTCGCTCTTCGCCCTGCCGTTCCAGATCATCCCCAAACCGGTCACCGCCGTGACGCTCGGCATTGTGCTGAATCTGTTTTTCAAACGCTATCCGGAGTTGAAAGAACGCCTCACGGAACTGTCCGGCAAGGTGTTCGAGTTTCACGTGGAGGATCAAAACCAATCCTTCTTCATGGAGGTCACCGACGACGGAGAGGTGTTGATCCACACCTACGCCGACTCGCTGCCCCATGTGGTGATGTCCGGCAAGGCGGGAGCGTTCCTGGAACTGCTCTTTTCCACCACGGATCCGGATTCGCTGTTTTTCTCCCGTCAGTTGCAGCTTTCCGGGGAGACCGACACGGGTTTGCGCTTCAAGAACATCCTCGACAACGTGGAAATCGATTGGGAAAAGGAGCTGGCGGTCTTTTTCGGCGCCGTCGGCGCCCGCCAACTCATGGATCTGGCCACCCGCGCCAGAAAAAATGGCGAACAGGGCAAAAACCGGCTCGAAACCGCCCTGGAACACCTGATCGCCCGCCAGGATCCCCCCAAGGCCGGACAGCTCCAGGCCCTCAAGGTGCAATCCGAAACCATGACCAAAGAGATCGACCGGATCGAAGGACGCATTGCCCGGGCGGCCAAGCGCCTCTCTCTCGCCTCGGCACACCGTTGGGCTCCCATGAACGCGACCCGCGCAGAATAGACCTCCGCCCATGCTGTTTTCCAACGTTCGCACCCTCCGCCGACTGATCGGCATCCTGGCCACCCTGGCCCGCTACGACGCCGAACCGCTGTCGAGCCGCTTTCTGCCGTTGCGTCTGCTCACCTGGATGGTCGGGCTGATTCCCTCGATCCGACGGCAGCGCCGCGAGTTGGCCGAAGGCGCGCGGCTGCGAAAAATTCTCGAAGAACTGGGCCCCACGTTCATCAAGTTCGGTCAGGCCCTCTCCACCCGCATGGACGCCCTGCCCGAAGAGTTGGGCATGGAACTGAAAAAACTTCAGGACGAAGTGCCTCCCTTCCCCTTCGAGACGGTCCGCAAGATCGTGGAAGGGGATCTGGATGGTCCGATGGATCGTTTTTTCGCCCGTTTCGATCCGGTGCCGGTGGCTTCGGCCTCCATGGCCCAGGTGCATCACGCCCTCACCCGCGAAGGCCGGGAGGTGGCGGTCAAGGTGATGCGCCCCAACATCGAAACCGTGGTGGAGCAGGATATCCGCATGCTCACCACCCTGGCCCATCTCATCGAATCCCATGTGCCGGAGCTGCAACGGTTTCAGGCGCGACGGGTGGTGGAGGAGTTCGCGGTCACGATCCGCAACGAAATGAATTTTCTGGTGGAAGGGGGACGGGCGCAAAAATTCCGCGATCATTTCAAGCACGATCCGGAAATGCACGCCCTGGAGGTGATCTGGCCTTTGACCTCGCGCCGGGTGCTGACCCTGGAGTGGTGCGACGGCATCCCCATCGACGAACTCTCCAGCCATCCGGAACTGGGACTGGACGCCACCAAAATCTCCCGCAACGTCATCACCAGTTTTTTCAAACAGGTGTTCCGGGATGGATTTTTTCATGCGGATCAGCATCCGGGCAACATTTTCGTGCGGGCCGACGGCACCTTGACCATTCTGGATTTCGGCATCATCGGTCGGGTGTCGATGCGGGACCGGGTGTTGCTGGCGGAACTGATGCGGGGATTTCTGGATCGCAACTACCGCAAGGTGGCGGAAGTCCACATGACCGCCGGATTCGTCCCCCGTCACACCAACCTGGACGAGTTCGAGGATGCCTGTCGTCAGATCGGCGAACCGATCTTCGGCCAACCCTTGAAAGAAATCTCCATCGCCAAACTGCTGGCCCAGTTGTTCAAGGTGACGGAACAGTTCGACATGCCGGTGCAGCCTCAGTTGCTGCTGCTGCAAAAAACCATGTTCACCCTGGAAGGGGTGGGACGGGAGATCAATCCGGATCTGAACATGTGGCTGCTGGCCGAACCCCTGATCCGTGACTGGATGATCGAAAACCTCGGGCCCCTGGGAAAAATCCGCGACGCCCGGGATCGGGTCAAGAAAATCAACGACTCGGCGGCCATGGTGCCGGAACTGCTCTTCAACGGACTGGAACGGCTGGCCACCGACCGGGTACGGATACAGATTCACCCCTCCTCCCTCACCCGGCTGGAACGACGGGTCGGAATCGGCTCGCATCGTCAGGCGATCTCGATCACCGGCGGATCCTTGTTCATCGGCGCGGCGATCATGGTGTCGGCGGGCCTGTCCGCCTGGTGGTACGGCCCCCCCTTCGTGCTGGCCGCGTTTTATTTCATGCGGGGGACCAGACCGGTCCGGTGAGAAAAACAAGGATCGGGGGAGACGGGAGACGATCCGCGCCTCACCCCGCAACACATCCGAAGGCACCTTCAACGCCTTGGCCAAAACAGCGACGATTTCCGCGTCAGGGGAAACGGCCAACGCTTCGATCCGCTCCAGCTCAGAGGATTCCACGTGGGCCGCGTCGGCCAGTTGCGCCAGCGAAAACCCCCGGTATTCCCGCCACAAGCGCACCGGGGATTCCCCGCCCAACTCGCGCCTCAAAATGGCATCCGGAATACGAAACCCGTCATCGTGTTCATGAAAGTCATCCACAGCCTGCCGGTCTTCCGCCTCTTCGATCAAGGCCACCAACCTCTGAAACAGCGAATAGGGAATGATGGCATACTCCCGCCGCCCGCCGCTTTCGATGAACTGCACAACGCTCATGAATAAACACCTCCTCGTGGTCCGATCCGCAAAATCTCGATGATCAACACATGATGATGCAAGGCAAAAAGCACCCGCCAATCCCCGACGCGCAACCGGTATTCCGGCCGATCAACCAATTTGCGGACCTGGGGATGAACAGCCAAAGGGTTCTCGGCCAACCCATCGATTTTGTGCAGAATCAGGGTGCGCACCCCTGCGGGCATGATTTCAGGGTTTTGCGGGCGGCGCTGCTGTATTCGATTTTATACACCAGATACGCCCCCTGTTTCATCACCCATTTTTATCCCCTTTTCCAAGTCAAACCCACCGCTTCCGTTACCGCCCCATCAGCTTGCCCAGCCGATACCGGAACGTGCGGAAACTCATGCCCAGCAGTTCGGCGGCCCGGGTCTTGGAGCCTTGGCACAATTCCAAAGCCTGATCCATGGCGCTGGCTTCCAGCTCCGCCAGATGGGCTTCCAGGTCCAATCCGCCTTCCGGCAGCCGAAAAGGGGTCGCCGCACGATCAACCGCCCGCACCCCGCAGCGCACTCCTTCGGGCAAAGCCTCCAGCTCCACCCGACCGTCCACCGTCAAGGCCACCGCCCCTTCCACCAGATTCTCCAGCTCGCGCACATTGCCCGGATAGTGGTGGCGCAGCAGGCAATCCATCACCTCCGAAGAAAAACCGTGAATGGTCAGGCCATATTTCCGGGCATGTTTTTCCACGAAGCGGGCCGCGAGCAGCGGAATATCCTCCCGGCGCTCGCGCAAGGGAGGCAATCTCAAATTCACCACATTGATCCGATACAGCAGATCCTCCCGAAACCGTCCAGCGGCGGTGGCCTCCATCAGATCCCGATTGGTCGCGGCCAACAGGCGCACATCCACGGACCGCTCCCCCACCCCCCCCACCGGACGCACCAAACGCTCCTGCACCACCCGCAGCAGCTTGGCCTGCAACGCCAAAGGGGTTTCGCCGATCTCGTCGAGAAACAAGGTTCCGTGATCGGCTTCCACGAACAGACCCGGACGATGGGCCACCGCTCCAGTGAAAGCCCCCTTGGCGTGTCCGAACAGCTCGCTTTCGATCAACCCTTCGGGCACCGCCGCGCAGTTCACCGCCACGAACGGTCCCTTGGCCCGACCGCTGCACCCGTGAATGAAACGGGCCACCAACTCCTTGCCGGTCCCCGACTCCCCGGTGATCAACACCGACGCATCGGTGCGCGCCGCCCGCCGCGCCAGCTCCAACACCCGACGCATCCCCAACGAAACCCCGACGATCTCCTCTCCCGCATCCCGCTCCCCGGCGGCCTGTCGCAACCGCACGTTCTCCCGCTTCAACGCCCCCTGCTCCAAAGCGCGCGCCACCGCCAGATGCAACTCTTCCATGTCGAAGGGTTTTTCCAGATAGTCGAACGCCCCCTCCTTCATGGCGGTCACGGCGGTCGCCGCCGAAGCGAAGGCGGTCATCAACAACGCGGGCCGCTCCGGGGCCAGCTCCTTGGCGCGACGCAACACCTCCAGACCGCTCACATCCGGCAATCGCAAATCGGTGATCAACAACTCCCAGGGGGCCTGCTCCAGCAGTCGCAACGCCTCGGCCCCGCTGGCCGCCGCCAGGGTGCGATGACCATTGGCCTCCAAAGCCAGACACAACAGCTCCCGCAGATTGGTCTCGTCGTCACAAACCAGAATCTCCGCCATAAGCCTCCTCGACCTGCATCACCACCCGCAATCCCCCGGTCGCAGCGTTTTCCAGCCGCAACGCAGCCCCGTTCAACACCGCCAGATGATGCACCACCGCCAATCCCAGACCCGATCCGTTGGGCCGGGTGGTGAAAAACGGCTCCGTCAAACGCGGCAGAATCCCCGGATCCACCCCGGGTCCGTCGTCTTGCACCACCAGCTCCACCCGTCCGCTCTCCAAAGGCGCGATCCGCACCACCACCCGTTTTCCCTCCGGCGCGGCCTGGGCGGCGTTGAGCAACAGGTTCCAGAAAATCTGCCGCAGATGATCCGGATCAAACCCGATCATCACGCCCGGATCCGCCAGCTCCATCACCATCTTCCGCCCGCCCCAGCGGGGATCCCGCCGCGCCCGCTCCTCCATGTCGGCCAGAAATTCCGCCATTCCCACCGGTTGCCGTCGCGGACGCGCGCCCCGGGCAAACAACAGAAAATCCCCGGTCAACTGCTTGACCCGCGCCACCTCTTCGCGGATGATCCCCAGCATGCGCTGTTCCCGGGCATCCACCGGAGCGAGCATGTGGGCCGCCGTCAGAATCGAGGCCAGCGGATTGCGGATCTCGTGGGCCATGCCCGCCGACATGCGACCGATCCAGGCCAATCGTTCCCGTTCCTCCAGTTCCCGTTCCAAGGTTTTCATGGGGGTCAGATCCCGGATCACCAGCAACGCCCCGATCCGCTCCCCGAGCCGGTCGCGCAGAAACGACACATTCAACCCCAGAATGCGCCCCTGGGTCGGCACCTCCACATACACGGTCTCCCCCCCGGCCCACTCCACCGCCCAGGCCAGAGCCGGATCGATCCGTCGCAACGCCCAGCCCGTCAATCCACGGGTCATCTCCGCCGGAGCGAACTCCCCGGCGCCGGGATTGGCCGCCCGCACCCATCCTTGATTGTTCACCAGAATCAACCCATAGGGCACGGCGGCCACGATCTGTTCGTGCAAGGCGGCCAGATCCGCCAGGCTGTCGGTCTGGCGTTCGAACGCCGACTGCAATCCCGCCGCCCGCTGGGCCAGGGTTCCTCCCAGAAACGCGGTGAGAAAATAGACCGCGCCATGCAACACCAGCCCGCCGAGCAGCACCGGAGCCGGTTCCACCGGGGTTCCCAACAGCAGTGTGGTCACGGAAAGAGCGGCGGAAGTCAGCAGCAGGATCAGACCCGCCGTCAGCATGGCCCCCCGGCGGCCCAGCAGGAACGCGGCGTTCAGGGTGACCAGTCCATTGAGAAACAGAAACGGACTGTGAAACCCTCCGGTGAGCAGCACCAGCACCAGCACCAGCCAGGGATCGATCACGCACTGGACGCGCACCAGCCATTCGGGATCGCGCCCGGTGCGCAGCCACCACAGATAACCGATGACCATCAAGAACATCGCCACCACGAACAGGCGCAGCAGCACCCGATCGTCGGACCAGCCCTCTTCCAGGGGCGGGACCACGGTGATGAACACCAGCAATCCGAAACCGATCACCAGCCGGGGGAAAAGCAGCCGCACCAACCGTCGCGCGCGGGAGGAGAGGGGCGGCAGAGGGATCAACTCAGCCCACCACCGATCCCATCTGGAAGATGGGCATATACATGGCCACCACCAGACCGCCGATCAGCACCCCGAGAATCACCAGGATCAGCGGTTCCAGCAGGGCGGTGAGGCTGTCCACGGCGCGATCCACTTCGGCTTCGTAGAAATCGGCGACCTTTTCGAGCATCACCTCCAGATTGCCGGTGGATTCGCCAATGCCGATCATCTGGGTGACCATGGGCGGAAAGATTCCGGAAGCGGCCAGGGGTTCGGTGAGGGTGCGCCCTTCGGAAATCGAGGAACGGGCATTCATCACCGCCTCTTGCACCACCAGGTTGCCGGCGGTTTTGGCGACATTTTCCAGGCAGTCGAGAATCGGGGTACCGGCGGCGATCATGGTGCCGAAGGTGCGGGAAAACCGGGCCACGGCGGCCTTGCGCAAGATCAGGCCGAAAATGGGCAGTCTGAGCACCAGTTTATCGATCTGGTAGTGAAACGGTCGATTTTTCCGATAGGCGTTGGTAAACGACCAGCCAGCCCCCCCCATCACCACCAGCACCACCCACCAACTGGCCTGAACCCAATTGGAAATGCCGATCACGATGCGTGTCGGCATGGGCAGTTCGGCGCCGAAACTTTTGAACAGATCGGCGAAGGTGGGCACCACGAAGATCATCAACACCCCGGTGATGATGAACGCGATCACCAGCACCGCGACCGGATAGGTCATGGCGGACTTGACCTTGGCCTTCAAGGCGGCGGATTTTTCCTTGTAGATGGCGAGCCGGTTCAACACCGCCTCCAGGATGCCCGACTGTTCTCCGGCTTGCACCAGATTGATGAACAGCTCATCGAACATGGCGGGTTCTTTGATCATGGCGTCGGTCAGGGTGGTCCCCGCCTCGATATCGGCCTTGACCCGCAGGGTCACCTCCTGGAGCATGCGATTTTCCGCCCCTTTGGCCGCCAGATCGAAACACGAGACCAGGGGCAGACCAGCTCCCACCATGGTGGCCAGTTGCCGGGTGAAGACCACGATTTCCATTTCGGTGATCTTGCCTCCCTTGAGGGATTTGGCGGATTTTTTTCGCACCGTGGGATTTTTCAATCCCTGGCGGCGCAGTTGCGCCATCACCGCTCCCGGATCGTGGCCTTCCATCTCTCCCTTGCGTTTCTCTCCGTTCTTGGAGAGGGCTTCCCATTCATACATCTCCATGGACTGGTCACTCCACGCATCGATTAAAGGGCACAACCGGTCGAGAAAGATTTCCTGACCGTATTCACCCCATCCGCCTCGCGAACCGGGAAAAGGCGTTTTTGAGTCTGGGCAGAACCTTGCGGGCCTCCGGGCCGATGAGGACCACGGCGAGGTTTTCCGGGCGCAGCAGTTGAGCCGCGAATTCGGGCAGTCGGGCCGGATCGATGGCGCGGGCCTGTTGCCAGGAGTGATCCAGGGATTCGGCGGCGTCGAACAGCAGGTCTCCCAGATAGCGTTCGATCAATTCGGAAGGCCGATCGAGGGTGACCAGCAGACCGGAGCGCCAGCGGATCATCAGCCGTTGCCACTCTTCCGGAGTGGGAGGGGCCTGGATGAGGGAGTCGAGTTGCGCGAACAGCACCTGAAACGCCTCGTCGAGGTGATCCGGAGAGAGGGAGGCTCCCACCTCCAGGAATCCGGCGTCCGAATGGGTGGTGAAAGCCGACCAGACATCGTAGGCCAATCCGTGTCGTTCCCGCACCACGGCTTGCAATCGCGACGAGAAACCGTCGTCCAGCAGGCGGCGCAGGGCCGCAGCCTGATAATAGCCCGCGTCCCGGAATCCCTGGGTACGGAAATAAAGCGAGAGGGAGAATTGCGAGGTTTGATCATCCACCGCCACCCAGTGGGGTCCGGCGGGGAGGTTGACCGGGGGTTGGGTGGTCACTCCCTGGCCGCGAGGCAGACGCCCCAGGGTGGCGTTGGCCAATTCCAGGGCCTGTTGCGACTCGATGGGACCACAAAACGCCAGCGCCATGGTCCCTCCCCGGTAGTGGCGCGCCAGGTAGTCGCGCAGCGCGGGCGTCTGGATCGATCCCACGGTTTCCCGCGTGCCCAGCACCGAACGGGCCAGCGGATGGCCCGGCCACAAGGCCATGCCTCCCAGGACCGACGGCACCGCCAACTCCCCTTGATCGTTTTCGTCTTCCCGCATCTCTTCCAGGATCACCCGGCGTTCGGTTTCGATATCCGAAAGCGCCGGTTGGGTGAACATCTCGCAAAAGGCGGTGAAACCTTCTTTCAGCCATTCCGGGGGCAGGGTGATCCAATAGGCGTTGGTCTCCTGGCCTGTGGCGGCGTTCATGTCGGCGGCCATGGATTCCAGATGGGTATGGAATCCGGTGGGATCCGGAATGGCCACGGTGCCTTTGAACAGCATGTGTTCCAGAAAATGGGCGATGCCCGCCTGTCGGGGTTCCTCGAAGCGGCTGCCCGCGCGCACCATCAGGGTCGCCCCCACCTCGTGGAGCCAGGGCATGGGAAACACGCCGACGATCAGTCCGTTGTCGAGGCGGTGGATGTGGTGAAGCGGATCCGGAATGGATTCTTGCATGAAGTTCATCCTGATGGAGAAATCGAGTCAAACCATTAAAAAAAATTCTTCTTTTCAATAATTGAGGACGCGAAGCGTTCCGCCCGCGCGACGCGACTGGTGAAAAAAACCATCGCCGTACCGTGGATCCGGGAAAACTGCCGCAGACTGTCGGCCAACGCCTGCTCCCCGGCGTCCGACAACATGTTGCCCGGCTCATCCAGAATCATCAATCCAGGCCGGGCCGCCAAAACCGACGCCACCGCCACCCGATAACGCTCCGAAGCCGACAACCCGATCCACTCCCGATCCAGCAACGCCCCATCCACCCCGGCCAACGCCAGGGACTCCTCGACCCTCTCCCGCAAGGCCTCGCCCCGCACCCCCCGGGCCGCCGGGGTCAACGCCACCTCTTCCCGAGGCGTGGCGCACAAAAAACGCAAATCCGGCACCCGGAACACCATGCCGATGCCGCCCGGCTCCCCGTGCCACACCACCCGACCCGACTCCGGAGAGAGCAAACCGGCCATCACCCGGGCCAGACGACTCTTGCCCGCCGACTCTCCCGCCAAAAAAGCCACACAATCCCCCGGAACGATCTCCAGATCCACCGCCACCGGCCAGGGAGACACCACCACCCGACTCAACTCCATCAGAGGAGAAGGCATCATGCCTCCGGCTCCCCGACACGCCCGGCCAGACGCTCCACCGCCTCCAGCAACACCCGCGCCCGATACGGCTTGGTCAGGAATTCATCCATGCCTGCGGCCAATCCGCGCTCCATCTCTTCTTGCAAAGCGCCAGCGCTCACCCCCAGGATGGGAACCCGCGCCACTTCCGCCCCCAACGATCCGGCGCGGATCAAGCGGGTGGCCACGATGCCATCCATCTCGGGCATCTGCACATCCATCAAAACGATGTCGAAACCATGCCGACGCAATTTTTCCAACGCGTCGCGCCCATCCACCGCCTGCTCGACCTCATGCCCCACCCGGCCCAGAATGTGAGCGGCCAACACCCGGTTGTCCAGACCGTCATCCACCACCAACACCCGCCAGGAACGGTTCGCCTCCCG
>JADGBT010000048.1:14603-25127 GCA_015231375.1 Magnetococcales bacterium
TTTCCAACGCGTCGCGCCCATCCACCGCCTGCTCGACCTCATGCCCCACCCGGCCCAGAATGTGAGCGGCCAACACCCGGTTGTCCAGACCGTCATCCACCACCAACACCCGCCAGGAACGGTTCGCCTCCCGATCCGGAACCAGAACGGACTCCACTGGAGCCACCGTCCGATCGATCTCGCAACACGCCTGCAAACGCACCAGAAAATGAAAGGTGCTCCCCTGTCCCGCTCCGGCGCTCTCCAGCCACATGCGCCCGTGCATCAACGCCACCAACTGCCGGGAAATGGTCAATCCCAACCCCACGCCGCCAAAACGACGCGTGGTGGAAAGATCCGCCTGACTGAAACGGTCGAAAATCACCTCCCGCTTGTCCGCAGGCACTCCCACGCCGGTATCGGCCACCGTGAAACGCAAATGAATGGGCCAAGGATCCTCCGCATCCGCCTCGACCCGCTCCACCCGCACCCGCGCCTCCCCGGAAGGGGTGAACTTGATGGCGTTGCCCACCAGATTGATCAGAATCTGCCGCAACCGCAACGCATCCCCACGCACACACTCCGGAACCGCCGCGTCCACCTCGTGATACAAACCGATGCCCTTGTTGCGAGCGGTGGCCTCCAGGAGCTCACAGGTCATGCCCACCACTTCACGCGGATTGAACTCGGTGATTTCCAGCTTCAGGGCGCCAGCCTCCACCTTGGAAAAATCGAGAATGTCGTTCAACAACGCCAGCAACGAATGGCTGGAACGCAAAATGATCTCCACATACTGACGCTGATCCGAAGAAAGCTCCGTGGAGGCCAGCAGATCCGCCATGCCGATCACCCCGTTCATGGGGCTGCGGATTTCATGGCTCATGACCGCCAGAAACGCGCTTTTGGCCTGATTGGCCGCCTCGGCGGATTTTCTCGCCCGATCCAGTTCCGCCACCCGCTTTTGTTCGGTGAGATCCCGGGCGCTGCCCAGCACCCCCATCACCTGCCCCTTGCGATCCTTGAGCAACGACGCGGACATGAACACCGGGAAACGGGAACCATCCTTGCGACGCCCGGTCAACTCGCCCATGAACTTTCCGGTGGCGCGAATGGCGGAATACAGCCGTTCCGACTCTTCCGGCCCCGCGCACAGCAAAGACGACGGTTGCCCCCGGACCTCCGCCGCCGCATAGCCGTAAATCTTTTCCGCCGCCGGATTGAACACCACGATGCGCTGTTCCGGATCCACGGAGAGGATCATGTCCAAAGCGCTGTCCACCAGACTGGCGACATACTCCTCCTGACGCCGGACCGCCGCATGGGAATCCCGGATGTCGCAACGCATGGCGTCCATGGCGGCGGCCAGACGGCTCATTTCGTCTTCGCCGGGAAGCGCGATGACCGACTCCATGTCCCCCTGCCCCAGCGCCTTGGCGTAACGGTCCAGACGACGCACCGGATCGGTGACGATTTTTTTCAACAGCAAAGAAAGGGAAAAGCCCAAGATGACGAAAATGCCAACAAACGCGGTCAGCCAATCCCGCATCCGGGAGGAGGCGGCCTGATCGGCGTGCAGGGTGGAAAGACCGATCTCGACCACGCCGATGGCTTCGGTGTCTTCGGGTTCCACCAGGACATCGACCCGGAACAGACGCATGTCACCGGAATCGGGCAGAAAATGGGTTTCGGGAGCGTGGGGATCCGGGGCCTGGGCGATCACCCGGCCATTGGAATCGAGAATGCGCACAAAGCCCACATCGTACTGGGTGCGGGTGAGTCGCTTGACGTAACCGGCCAGAATGGCGTCGTCCAGGGTGAGCAGTGGCTCGATGGAAAAAATCGCCGCCGCCTCGGCCAGAGAAGCCCCCTGGCTTTGGATCCGTTCCCGCAACGCCCGCTGTTCGGCGACGATGGTGTTCCAGCCCAGCAACACCATCGGAATGGCCAAGAGTACCAGCGTCGAGCCGATCAACTTGACATCCAAACGCAACCGTTGCCAAATCCGCGCGAAGAGCATGTCTCTTTGTCCTCTTGACCCCACCGTCCAGGCCCGATCCACTCCCCCTGAAGTTCCACTATGACACGCCCCGCCCCAACAAAACAAGCGGAGCGATAAACGTTCCCTTTTCAAACGGTCGAAAAAGAGGTAATTAACATAACTTACCCAAAGATCAAACGGCCAGCTTATGGAAATCGGCTTTTCAACCCACCGAAAAGCCGTCACACTCCGATGGCACGAAATCCAAGGGGCGTGACCCGAGCCGCGCAGGTGCGGGGGTTTCCGCGCCAATCGGGAACAATCCGATGTAAATTCAATCAAAGGGACAACCGGCAACTTGAGGAGAACGGAATCATGAGCGGAAAAGTGGCATTGGTGACGGGCGGCGCTGGCGGTATCGGCACGGAAATTTGCAGAACCTTGAACAAAGAAGGCTTCCGGGTGGTGACCACCTGCGCCCCGGTCTTCGAGTGCCCCAACCTGGACGCCTGGAAACAGGCCATGCGTGACGAAGGTCTGGAAGTCGGCGTCTACGAAGCCGATGTGGCCGACTTCGAATCCTGCAAACAGGCGGTGGAAAAAATCGAAGCCGAAGTGGGCCCCGTGGAAGTCCTGGTCAACTGCGCCGGCATCACCCGCGACAGCGTTTTGAAGAAAATGACCTCGGATCAATGGAACCAGGTGATCGGCGTCAATCTGGACAGCGTGTTCAACATCACCCGTCAGGTCTTTCCGGGCATGCTGGACCGTGGCTTCGGACGGATCGTCAACATCTCCTCCATCAATGGCCGCAAGGGTCAGTTCG
This sequence comes from Magnetococcales bacterium, assembly GCA_015231375.1. Classification (GTDB taxonomy): domain Bacteria; phylum Pseudomonadota; class Magnetococcia; order Magnetococcales; family Magnetaquicoccaceae; genus Magnetaquiglobus. The sequence continues at coordinate 17,387 of JADGBT010000048.1, forward strand.
GTCAGGCCAACTATTCGGCGGCCAAGGCCGGCATGCACGGCTTCACCATGGCCGTGGCCCAGGAAGGCATCCGCAAGAACGTCACCTGCAATACCATCAGCCCCGGCTACGTGGCCACGGAAATGGTCAAAAAAATTCGTGAGGACGTCTTGCAAGCCATCATCGCCCAGATCCCCGCCGGCCGTCTCGCCGAACCCTGGGAAATCGCGCGGGTGGTGGCGTTCCTGGCTTCCGAAAAATCCGGATTCATCACCGGAGCCAACATCGACATCAACGGCGGTCAGTTCATTCACTGACCGGTATCCATTCACAGGCGACCATGGGGGGCAACCTTTTTATTATGGATGAGACACCGGTTCGCATCATAAAAAAATACGCCAATCGACGCCTGTACGATACCGAGCAGTCGGCCTACATCACCCTGGACGGGGTGCGGGATCTGGTCATGAACCGCATCCCGTTCCAGGTGGTGGACAACCGCACCGGAGCGGACCTCACCCGATTGATCCTGTTGCAAATCATCAGCGAACAGGAAGACAAGGGACGGCCAGTCTTCGATTCCGACGCCCTGCAACTGATCATCCGCTTCTACGGAGACACGTTGCAAGAGGCGTTGGGAGAGTGGATGAAACAGAGCCTGGACGCCTTCATGGACCAGAAAACCTTCTTCCAATCCGCGCCGGATCCTTTGATCCTGATCAACGAAATGGGACGGCGCAACCTGGAGATGTGGCACTCACTGCAAGGGGGAATTTTCTCGCTGACACTGGGTACGACCGCCAAGAAAAAAGAAGATCCCCCCCCGGATCGGGAATGAGGCAAAAATCGCCTCACCCCCAAAAAAAATCTTTGACACCGCCCCATCGTTCCTTTATGCTGCATCGCACCATTGTTGCATTGCAGCAATTCTGCAACGACATGTGAACTCAATCGACAAAGGACTCAAGCCATGGACAATAACAAGGTTGCCGAGCGCATGACGGAATTGACCAAAAAGATGATGGATTCCATCTCTGATCTGCAACGCATCAACGACCGCACCGTGCAGGAACTGACCAAACAGCAACTCGAAGCGGCGGAAGGTTTCATCACCGCCGGCGCCAGACAGCTCAAGGATCTGAGCTCCGCCAAGACCATCCAGGAAGCGGTCTCCACCCAGGCGGACATCGCCACCAACCTGGGCAAAATGATGGTGGACAATGCCAAACGGACCATGGATGTCCTGACCCAGGGCCAGAACGAGCTGAAGGATCTGATCGAAAAGAACATCACCAAGCTGGTGGAAGAGGCCAAAGCAGGTCTGGAATAAGTCGTTTTATTCCAAATCGGCGTTGTGACGACCTGCGTCTTTGGCGCAAGGCGAAACTTCGGCCCGGCTGTAAAGGCGCAGGGACGCGCCACCCATTCTCGTGTGTACAAACAGAGTCGCAAATACGCTTTATATCATTGGGTTTGTCAAAACAAATGTCCAAGCATCAACGCAAGCCGTCTGATGATATCTTTTTTGATAAATCCCCATCAAGGAGTTAAGCATGGACAACAATCCGTTTTCCTCTGACTGGATGGCCGGGTGGAACACCCTGCAACGCAAAATGTGGGAAGATTGGTCGGAAGTGACCCAAAGCAGCTGGACCAATGCTTGGCAGACCGAAAGTCCGATGAGCTTTTTCCGCGATGGGATGAACCGCTGGCCCAATCCGTTCGCCGCCCCCACGCAAACCCCCGAAGCCATGGCCATGCGTCACGCCATGGGTTCCATGGAAGAGTTCATGCGGATGGGTCGTGAGGTTTTCAAGGTCTTTCAGGGCATGTCGGACAGCGGCAACGTCACCCAGGAGTGGACCAGCCAACTCGACAAGGCGATTCAACAAGCCAAGGCGATGTTCGCCCAGGGCAGCCAAGCGATGTTCGGCAATCTGGGTAACATGGGTGGCATGGGCGGCATGGGTGGCATGGGCAAGATGGGCAACATGGAGGAGATGACCGCCTTCATGAGCCGTCCGATGAAAGCCTGGACCGAATTTCTCGGCTCCAATCCGGCCTTCTCCAACGATACCATGCGGTCGCTGCTCGCCGGTGGACAGGCCACCGAAGAGGCTCTGTCGCGTTTCCTGTCCATGCCGGGTCTGGGACTGAACCGCGAAAAACAAGAAAAAGTCCAGGAAGGCATGCGTCTGTCCATGGAGTATCGCAAGGCGTTCGAAGAGTTCCAGAAACTCATGAACGACTCCTCCAAACGGGCCTTGGATCTGCTGCATCGCAAACTCCTGGAAATGGGAGCCGAAGGCAAGTCGATGCAGACCATGCGGGATCTCTACGTGTTGTGGGTGGACTGCAACGAAGAGGCCAACGCCGCCACCGTGACCAGCAAAGAGTTCAACGAAATCAATTCACGGATGATGAACGCCATGATGCGGGTCCGCCGCAATATGGCCGAGTCGATGGACGACTCCCTGGCTGCGGTGAACCTGCCAACCCGCCGCGAACTGGACAGCGCCCATCGTCAAATCAGCACGCTGCGCCGCCGGATCGGAAACCTGGAAGATACCATCCGCGAATTGCAAGGCAAGGATGCCAGCGCGGAGATCAATACCCTGCGTGACGACATGGAAAAACTCGGCGTGCGCCGCTTGCGCGAAGAGTTGACCGCATTGAAGCTGCAAGTCGAAGAGGCCCTCACCGCTCCGGCGGATGGCGGCGCCGAATCGGCGGACAAATTGGCCATCAAGAAGACAGTGCGCATCGGCAACGCCAAGCCCCAACCGGCCGCCACCGCGCCCGCCCAGAAAGGAGAATAATCCATGTTCCCGTTCGCCATCAATCCCGAAAAGGCGGTGGAGGAGCTGGCCCGCTTCAACCAGAAACTCGCGGCAGGTGTCAAAACCTTCACCGAAGTGGGTCACATCGAGTCCGGCATCAGCCCCAAGGAAGCGGTTTATCGCGAGGACAAGGTCACGCTGTACCACTATGCCCCCAGAGTGGAAAATCCCCATCGGGTGCCGATTCTGGTGGTGTACGCCCTGGTCAACCGCCCCTACATGACCGATCTGCAAGAAGATCGCTCCATGATCCGGGGTCTGCTGGACGAGGGCATGGATGTCTACCTGATCGACTGGGGCTATCCGGACGCCTCGGACCGTTACTTGAACCTGGATGACTACATCAACGGGTACATCAAGCGGTGCGTGGATTTCATCCGGGATCGTCACGACATCTATCGGGTCAACGTCCTGGGCATCTGTCAGGGCGGAGCCTTCAGCCTGTGCTTCAGCGCGCTGCATCCCGACCGGGTGCGCAATCTGGTCACCATGGTCACCCCGGTGGACTTCCACACCCCGGACAACCTGTTGAGCCAATGGGTGCGCAACCTGGATATCGATCTGCTGGTGGATACCATGGGCAACATCCCGGGTGATCTGCTGAATGTCACCTTCTTGTCCATGAATCCCTACCGTCTCACCGGCCAGAAATATCTGGACATGGTGGATCTGCTCGACGACAAGGTGAAACTGAAAAATTTCCTGCGCATGGAAAAATGGATCTTCGACTCGCCGGATCAGGCGGGTGAGGCGTTCCGTCAATTCATCAAGGATTTCTTCCAGAAAAACGGACTGATCAAAGGCAGCATCCGAATCGGTGAGCAACGGGTGGATCTGGCCAACATCACCATGCCGGTTCTCAATGTCTACGCGACCAAGGATCATCTGGTCCCCCCGGACGCCTCCAAGGCCCTCAAGCAGTACGTGGGCAGCACCGATTACCAGGAAGTGGCCTTCAATGGCGGCCACATCGGCGTGTATGTCAGCGGACGCTCTCAAAAAGAGATCCCGCCGGCCATCGCCAACTGGTTGAAGGAACGGGGTTAATCCCCGTTTAACGCTCGGCCTCCGGTTTTTATGCAAGGATGCATGAAACCGAAGGCCGAGCGCCAATCCTGCCCCCTTCCGTTCGACCCTCCCCACCAATTCTGATTCTGTTTGACTCTCCCCGCCAATTTTGATTCCGTTCGACTCTCCCCAGAAATTTATTTGTTATGTTTTTGTGTTTGAAAGTCAAAACCCTGGGGGAAGAATCCCCCAGACCCCCGCTTTTTTTTCAGAAGTGGGGATCCAGTCAAGACTTCAAGTTATTTAGGCTGTCTTGAGTTCTGCGGCCACACGCACGGGCGTGACCGGACCAGTTGATGAATTGCAAAATCCCCAACAAAGCGAATCCCGCGTTCAACCGCCCCTGCTGATGCTCCTCCCAGACCTGCTCCACCTCATGCCAACGCAGCCAGCCCACCCCATGATTCCGCGCCCACTCCAGATGTTCCCGGAACACCCCGAACATCGGCCCGGGATGCCGGAACCACCCATCCACCGGCGGCAAAAAACCCGCCTTGGGACGTTGCAGATGGCCAGGGGGAACCCGATCGGCCAGCAGATCCCGCAGAATCCGTTTGCCCTTGCCCCCCTGCCGCTTGGCCTCGTCGGGCAGTTGGAAACAGAACTCCACCAGCTCCCGGCTCAACAAGGGAACCCGCACCTCCAGGCCATGGGCCATGCTCATGCGGTCCACCTTGGCCAGCACGGCGGGCAGAAAATGGTGCAGATCCGCATACTGACGGGCAGTCAGATAGGAGCGTTCCGCCGGCACTTCGTCCATTCTGGCCACATAATCCCCCACCGGATCCTGGCCACGCACCGCCTGCCAGAACTCCGGCTCGTAGAGCCGCTGCTTGAGGGTATCGGAAAAAATGCGCCGGAATGAGGCGTGATCCCGTCGCGGCCCGGCCTGAGCCGAAGACAGCAGCCGCTCCAGCACCAGACGCGGACTGTAACGCTGTCGATCCGCCGGCAACCAGGGGGTCATGGCCAGAGCGCTCTTACGCAAGATTTCCGGAATCCTGCGAATCCACGGGGTCAACTCTCCGGCCTTGTAGGTGTCGTATCCCGCCAACAGTTCATCCCCGCCGTCTCCGGCCAGAATCACCGTGCAATCCCGCCGCGCCCGCCGGGACAACTGAAAGGTCGGAAAACAGGAAGCGTCCGCCTGCAACTCCCGCATCGCTTCCAGGGTGGTGCGGATCTCCGACTCCGACCAGAAGAAAACCTCCCCTTGCAACGCCAGTCCCAAATGAGAGGCAAAAGCGGAAGCCGCCGGCGTTTCGTCGAAACCCGCCTGCTCGAATCCCAGACAATAGGCCAGCGGATGCCGACCGGCCCGCCACGCGGCCAGGGCCACGGCGGTGGAGTCCAGACCTCCGGACAAAAACAGTCCCAGGGGCGCGTCGGACACCAGTTGCCCGGTGACACAACGTTGCACCAGTTCCCCGAACCGCTCCGCCAGCTCCCGGCTCCAGGGCAATGGGGTCGCGGGACAGGAGAGTTGCCAATATCGGGTCAAGCACTCCTCCTGCGGAGAGATTTTCAGCAGGTGTCCCGGAGGCAGTTGCCGCAGATTTTTCAGTCCGGAACCCGATCCCGGCAGATAATTATACGTGAAATAGCCATCCAGATCCTCGGCATTCACCTCCGGCAGCGGAATCACCGAACCGAACATCGCCAGCGGCTCGGAGGCGAAAGCCAGCAGTTGCGGACTCTTCCAGTAAAAAAGCGGCTTGACCCCCAGATGATCCCGGACCAGAAACAGGGTCCGTTCCTGGCGGTCGAACACGGCGAAAGCGAAAATGCCATCCAATCTGCCCACACAGGCGGCTCCCCACTCCACCCAGGCGGCCAACAGCACTTCGGTATCGGTCTGGGTCAAAAAGTCGTGCCCCCGCCGGGTCAACTCCTGACGCAACAGTCGAAAATTATAAATCTCGCCATTGAAACTGATAATATAACGCTGATCCCGGGAGAACATCGGCTGTTTTCCCGCCGCCGACAGGTCCAGCACCGCCAGACGGGCATGTCCCAGAAACACCCCCGGTTCGACATGCGCGCCCTGACCATCCGGACCCCGATGGCTCAACGCCGCGAGCATGGCGCGCCATTGTTCCTGGTCCCACACCCGCTGGGGATCTCCCGGGGAGAACAGGCCGACGATGCCGCACATGGGATCAGCCGGACCGATGGGAGTTGCCGCTCACCGCATCAACTCCTTGAGCTGCACCGCCAGAAGCCCGATGCAAAAAATCAGCATCGCCATGAAAATATTGCCCAGTCCCAGAATGAAGAAACTCAGCATCTTGGTAAACAGAGCGCCCACGATGAAAAACAGCGACAACAGCAGACAGAATCCGCTCATCAGGATAAAAATTTTCATGGGATTGTAATACAGAATCGCTTCGATGATGTATTGAAGCGTGCGCAAGGAGTCGCGCAACAGACGCACCTTGCTCTGTCCGAGGCGGGAGTGGTAATCGATGGGCAGATAGTCCACGAACCGGCCTGTCATGTAATAGGCCAGGGTCAACGAGGTGGTGAAGCTGAAGGTATTGCACAGCCGGGGCAGATAGGACAGCACGGTCTCCCTGGAAAAAATCCGCAGCCCGGAATTGACATCCGGGATCGATTGTCCGGTGGAAAACTCCACCAGCATGCGCAGCACAGCCCGCATGGGAGACTTGAAGGCGGACTCCCGGTAGTGGGGACCGGTACGCTGTCCCACCACCATGTCGAATCCCAAAGAGTAGCGTTGCAGCATTTCCGGCACCCGTTCCACCGGATAGGTGCCATCGGCATCCAGGATCACGATGGTATCGTAGCTGGCGGCCATGATGCCTTTTTTCAAGGCATTGCCATAGCCTCCCGGCGTGGGATGGCGGATCACCCGCGCCCCCTGGCGGGCGGCCATTTCGCCGGTGCCATCGTCGGAGCCGTCGTCCACCACCACCACTTCCGCCGGTTCCAGGCCGTGTTTGCGGGCCACTTCCAGACACTGATCCACGGTTGCGGCAATGGCCGACCCTTCGTTAAGGGCGGGAATGATAAAGCTGATCATGTTTTTTTCGCCACCAGCATGAGTGATTGCCCAAAAAAATGGCGCGTCAGGGGAGTCAGCAAACGCGACAGGGGCAGAAGATAATTCACGAACAGGCGGGTCTGAAAACCGACCGACGCCCCGTTGAGACTTTGATGGGAGACGAAGCGATTCGCCAGCCAGCCAAAAAAGCCGATGGGATTGAAAAATTCCACCGACAGCACCTCCGCCGGCTGGCCTGCGAAGGGTTGCAGGAGTCTTTGGCGTCCATAACGCAGATGATGATGGGCCAGCCGATCCAGATCGTTATACAAAAGGGGATGGGCCGGCACCTGCATCAACAGATGTCCTCCCGGCGAGAGCAAAGCCAACAGATTGCTCACCCCCTGGCGGTCGTCTTGGACGTGTTCCAAGACATTGCAGCACAAAACCGTGCGCGCCTGTCCCAGACCGATGGGGGTCAACTGTTCCAGGCGGGTGATATCCGCCGTGATCAAACGCGCATCCGGATATTTGGCCTGAGCCTGGGAGACCGATTCCGGATCGATATCCAGTCCCGCATAGGGTCCAAGCGGCAGCAGTTGCCCGACGAATCCCCCATGTCCCAGTCCCACCTCCACGAGGGGGGCCATCAGATAGGGGGCGAAGTGGGCCAGAATCCAACGCGCGTAGACATCCGCCTCGGCCACGGATGACGAATAGGTTTCCGAGGAAGCTACGGAATCCATCGAATCTCCTGAATCAATGAGAGAATACCACCGGTTCCTCCCGGTTGCACCGTGTGAAGCGACCTTGTGTTGAAGGGTAAAGCCATTGCGGGTGACATGCCATG
>JADGBT010000049.1 GCA_015231375.1 Magnetococcales bacterium
CCTGGATCGATCTGTACAACAATGAACGGGTTCACTCTGGCCGGTACTGCTACGGCAAGACCCCAATACAGACTTTCCTGGATGCCAGGAAACTGGCTCAGGAAAAAATTCTGGAGCGACTTCACCAGACAGACAAACGGGCTGTCGCATAGGTCGCATTTGTCAGATCAAGTCTTGACAAGTACAATTCACATCTATTCACTCTTCACTCCAGAGAGTCAATCCCAGGCCATGAGGCATGCCAAAAAGATCCGGGGGCCGCAGAGATTCACCTGCCCTTCGACCGAGATGGATGTGTTGATCGAGAAACTTCAAGCCTGGGTGATCCAATGAACCATTGAAACCGTCGTATTGTCCGTTGGCATCGGCTCTCTTTCGGTCCAGAACATAACGACAAGACGCCAAGCCAGGAACCATCTCCTGGCGGGCCAGCCAAGGCCAAGCCGGATGCCGACCACCCCCTTCAAAAGAAACACCGGGAGGGGGGATGGAACGCTTCAGGTCCGCGACAGAATGCGCGAGGCGGCATCCAGGGTATCGATGGACATTTTGGTATTGGCCTTGCGGGTTTCACGCTTGATCTTGTCGTAGATCTCTTCCCGGTGGACCTCCACATCGCGGGGGGCATCGATGCCGATGCGCACCTGATTACCCTTGATGCCCAACAGGGTAATCTTGATCTCATCGCCGATGTTCAGGCTTTCACCGATTCTGCGCGTCAATATCAACATGTCGTCATCCCTTCCCTGGGGACAATGGTCTGCAAGGAACGCAAGGTTTCCCCACCCCGCGAGATCCTTGGACAGCCCATTGCCAATGGGTCGCTAGAATTGCTTGGACAAAAAGTGATAACTCGGTCCGCTCTGCCGGAAACCGCGTCGATCATAGGCGGTCGATTGACCCTGGGCGCTGCCTTTCAGAGCGCGCAGCATGGTCTCGGTGGCCACCAACACCCCTTTGAAGATCGCCTGATTCTCGCGATTGGAACGATCCGCCTGTTCGATGCGGTCGCGCAATCTCTGCCGATAGGCCAACAATCCGGTGTTGCCACCCATGGCCTTGTCCAGTTCCTTGAGATTCGTGGCATCGTTCGCCAGACCCAGCGCCTGCCCCATGCGCTGGGATTGGGCCTGACGGGAAAGATCCAAGCGACGAATCTCCATCAGCACCTCTTCGACGTGACGGGCTGCCAACTCCAACTCTTCGGGATTGCGCGCCTTCAGAGCGATCCGTTCCCGCTCCAGCAGGGGCATCAACCGTTCGAACAGACCGATCAAAGGCTCCAGCAGAGTGATGAGTCGTTGCGTTTCAGCAACCGCATCAAAGGAAGAGGATGACATATGCAAAGCCGACCCCAAGGTTCTAGATTGATTTTTTCCGTTCCATCAAGACCTGACGCAAGATCTTGTCCGCCACCTCCAGGCTGGAAACCTGATACCGACCACCGGCCAAAGCCTCGCGGATCGGTTCCACCAGTTCCACGCGCACATCAGGCGCCGCGTTGATCGCCTCGCCCGCCAAACCCAGAGTTTTGGCTCCCGAGGAGAACTCGGCGTCGTCCGCGCGCGCCGCGCCGCTACCCGCCACTCCTCCGCCCGACTTTCCCCCCGTGCGCTTACGGGAGAGCCGACCGAGCTGACCGACATTGACGCTTTTGATTCTGGTGACCATGCCTCTTCAATTCCTTCAATCCCGATCCGATCACGCCGGGACTCCACTCAGGAGTCACTGCCATGAACCGGACCCTCGGGGCCGACGCGAGGTGGATTGCCCGCCGCTGGTAAATGGATTTGGGGAGACGCGTTCGGGATCGATCCCGTATTCACCACCCCTGCCTTACCTATCGGCGAATGCGCCGCAGCGTTTAAGGAATTCTCTGCCTTTTGCGCATGATTCACCACGGATTGCGCATCCACGCCGTGCGCGATCTGTTTGGAGACCGTTTGCTTGAAAATGGCCTCCTTCAAACCCAACCCGCTGCCGCTGCGGCTGAAGTTCTTGGCATACTCGCCGTCGAGCATCTCTTCAAACATTTTGCCGCCATTCCCCTTGGAAAACAGCCCCCCCTTGGGATCATCGGGCACGCTCTTGCGCATGGCCTTGAACATCTGCTGGATGAACATGGCCTCGAAATCCGCCGTGGCGTTGTTCAAACGGCGCTGATCGTCCTGGGAGATCGACGCCGTGGGTTTGGCCATCGGCGCCGGCGGAAGCGGCGGCAAATTGGAACCGATGCTGCTCATAGAATCTCCAGATCCGCCTGCAAGGCGCCAGCGGCCTTGATGGATTGCAAAATGGCGATCAGATCACGGGGGGTCACGCCCAGGCCGTTCAGGCCGCGCACCAGATCCCCCAGGGTGACGCCTTCCGCCATTTCCAGCACTCTGGCATCTTTTTCCGTGGCGGTCAGGTTCGTATTGGGGGTCACCACGGTCGCGCCCTGGGAAAGGGCGTTGGGCTGACTGACCTGCGGGGACTCCTTGATCTTGATGCTCAACCCGCCATGCGCCAGAGCCACGGTGGAAACCCGCACATTCTCGCCCATCACGATGGTGCCGGTGCGCTCGTTGACCACGATCCGCGCCCGCTGATCCGGATCCACCTGCACCGACTCCAGACGGGAGACGAAATTCACCACCTTGCCCTGATAATCCGGCGGGACCGTCAAGGTGATGGTGCCCGAGTCCTTGGCCAGCGCCAATGGCTTGCCGAACACGTCGTTGATCGACTGCACGATGCGGTTGGCGGTGGTGAAGTCGGGGTTGCGCAAGGAAAGCTGCAATTGCTGTTCCTTGTTGAGTTCGAAATCGATCTCTTTTTCCACTGTGGCGCCGCCTGCGATCCGGCCCACCGTGGGATGATTCTTCTGCACCGACGCCCCACCCCCCTCGGCGGAGAAGCCACCCACCACCAGCGGCCCCTGAGCCACGGCGTAGATGCGGCCATCCGCGCCTTTCAGCGGGGTGAGAATCAAGGTGCCGCCATTGAGGCTCTTGGAATCCCCCAGCGACGAGAGGGTCACATCCAGACGACTGCCCTGACGGGCGAACGGCGGCAAGGTGGAAGTCACCATCACCGCAGCCACGTTCTTGACCTTGACCCCCTGCTCCACGGAGATGCCCATTCTTTCCAGCATCATCTTCAAGGACTGGTTGGTAAAGGACGCGCTGGTATCTCCACTGCCGTTGAGACCCACCACCAGACCGAATCCGGTCAACGGGTTGTCCCGCACCCCTTCGATCTCCACCACATCCTTGAGACGGGCGGACTCCACCGGCGGAACGTAGACCAGACCCGGAGCCGCGATCAACAGGGCCAGGATCCATTTCGGGCTGCGGCGATAGCTTTTCATGAACGTCACAGAACGTTAACGGTGGACAAGAAACGACCCAGCCAACTGGGACGCTGCTGATCGTCGATATCCCCGTCTCCGGAGAACTCGATGCGGGCATCGGCGATCTGGGCCGAGGTCACGGCATTGTCGGCCCCGATGTCTTCAGGCCGGATCACCCCGGACAAGACGATGAACTGATTTTCGTGATTCAGGGTGATATCCCGACGCCCCTCGATGCGCAGATTGCCGTTGGCCAGCACCTGGGTCACGACACACGACACCGTAGCCGAAAACTTGCTTTCGCGGGTGGTGTTCCCTTCCCCGGTGAAGGTGTTGTTGCTGGTGGCGTTCAAGGAGTTGAGAGGCGTTTTGGATTTGAGCAGCGTGGTCATATCCAGCGCGCCACCGACATTGAAATTGTTGCCATTATTCCGGGTCAACTCGGTGGTGGCATCTTTTTCCGCCTTGGCGTTCTCCAGAATCTTCACCGTGACCACATCGCCTACGTTGCGCGCCTTGTTGTCCAAAAACAAGGTGTTGCGATCGGTACTCTGCCAGATCGATCCTTTTTTGGGGGTCAGGGTTTCAGGCGGCGTGGGCTGCACGATGGCAATGGGCGCCGGAGGACGTTCCGTGGCCCGTGTCATGCCGCAACCGCTCACCGCGATCGGCAGCACCGGCAACAGGAGAATCATTTTAGCCAGTCCATTCATTGCATCCACTCCCACCCAAGAGTCAACCTCACCACGCCACTTCCGCCCGTCCCGGACCGGTCACGCGGGCATCGAACCGCTTGCGACTGGTGGGATTTTCCAACACGATCACCTCCCCCATCCGTCCGGCCGACTGGGCCACCGCCGTGGTTTCGATCCGCAAGGCTCCCCGGACCGCCGCCACCTGGATCCGCTCCCCCCGCGCCACCACCTGCGGCGCCGAAAACCAATCGGACTGCAACGGGCGGTTGGCCTGAATCTGGCGCGTGACCGCCTGCCCCACCACCTGTTTGGGATCTTCCACCAATCCCACCGGAGGACGATCCAACTCGTTCTCTTCCCACCTCAAGTCCGCGTCCGTGACCACGGCCCCCCGTTTCAGAGGCCGCCGCAACACCAGATAACGAAACGACTGCTTCAAGGTGACCGCCACCTGAATGACCGTCGCCACCGTGCCGTTGACCGACACCTCCACCGGCACGTTCTGCCGTCCAGAGCGCCATTCGTCGGCCGGAGGGACCACTTTCCAGGTCACCTTCCCGTCGGGCAGACTCAACTCGTCGCGGAAGAAAACCCGTTCGAGCCGAATGCCGCCATTCTCTTCGTCGAGCAGGGCCTTGATCCGCTGCTCGCTTTCCCGGATCACATCGGAACGTTGCAAGACCTGGGCCTGAACGGACCAGGACGCGGAGATGGTCATCAGGCCCACCAACAGCCCCGATACCCACCGTGTCCTGCTCACCCGTGCTTCAGCGGCCATGGTCATGCCCTCTCGCGATCAAACCCGATCAATCCCGTCAACGCTTCAGTTGCGCCACCTGACTCAACATGTTGTCTGCGGTCTGAATCGCCTTGGTGCCGATCTCGTAGGCCCGTTGCGTGGCGATCATGTCCACCATTTCAGTCACCATATTGACGTTCGACTGCTCCAGCACATGTTGACGCAACGACCCCATGCCTTCGGTGTCGGGCTTGGCCACCTGCGGCGTGCCGGACGAGGCGCTCTCGACGAACAGGTTGTTGCCGAGGGCCGTCAATCCCGATGGGTTCACAAAACGCGCCAATTCGATCTGACCCTGCCCGGCCACAAAACCAGGATTGCCGGTGGTCGAAAATCCGATCGATCCCCCCCCTTCGATGGTGACTCCGGTATGCTGGGTGGGGTCCACGCCCACGGCGCCGCCTTTCAACGGATACCCGTCGGAGGTGACGATGTTGCCATCCTTGTTGATCTCGAAGTGACCGTCACGGGTATAGGCGACATCGCCATTGGGCAGCTCGATCTGAAAGAACCCCTGACCGCTGATCATCATGTCCACGTTGAACGGGGCTTCGCTGGTGGGAACCGCGCTGCCCTGGCTGAACTCCTTGGCCACGGCCACCACCTTGACGCCATGTCCCAACTGGATGCCCACCGGAACCTGGGTGCCGGTGTCCGAGGTCTCGCTGCCCGCCGGACGCATGTTGGCGTAGAGCAGATCCTGAAAATGGGTGCGGGAGTGCTTGAATCCCGAGGTGTTCACATTGGCCAGGTTGTTGGCGATCACATCGATACTGCGCTCCTGGGCGGACATCCCGGTGGCCGAGGTCCACAATGCACGCATCATAGCATGATTCTCCTTGATCTCTTTTCAATGAAATGACTGAATCTGAATCCACTATCCGTTCAGGTGACCGATCTGGTTGGCCTGTCCGTCGATGCCATCCAGGGTCTGGATGATCTTCAGATAGTTCTCGAAATTGCGGTTGGCCTCGATCATCTGAGTCATGCCGCGCACGGTGTTGGTATTGGAAGCCTCCAGGAATCCCTGCTTGAACCCGCCACGCGCGCCGGTCAACGCGCTTTCGCTGCCGGGAGGGGCGGAATACAGATTGTGCCCGGTCCGCTTCAAGGCGTCCTTGGGCAATCCCACCCGCAACAGTTGTCCCAACTGACCCGCCGGACTGGCCAAGGTGCCATCCTGACTGATTTCAACGCCCTGGGTTCCGATATTCAACGGAGCGCCGCCGTTGCCCAGCACCGCATAACCATCCTTGGTCACCATTTCGCCCTGCTCGTTGATCTGGAACGAACCGTCTCGGGTATAACGTCTGCCTTCCGGGGTCTCGATCACGAAATAACCCTCCCCATCGATGGCCACGTCCAGTGGATTGCCGGTTCCTTTGAGCGCGCCCTGGGTGGTATCGGTCGTGGTACTCGGCGCCGCCGGATAGGACATGCTGTAAGCGCTTGACGCGGGGTTGATAAAGGGATATGGCAATTCCATCGGCCCTTTGTGACCCATGAAGGCATCACCAGGCTGAGGATGTTGCTCCAGGCCGGGTTTGGTCATATAGGATTCAAAGGTGATGTTGCCTTCCTTGAACCCGTTGGTGTTGACGTTGGCCAAATTGTTCGCCAGCACGTCGAGACGCATTTCGGTACGCAAGGCACCGTTTACCGCGGCATAAATTCCACTGTCCATGGATGATACGCTCCCAATGATCAAACGACCCGATTCGATTCATAACAGACATTTCACGCTTCGGTTTCCATTAAGCAACTGCTGTGCCACACCATCCAATCCTCTTCATTCCAAAGCCTTTTCCGTGAGTCTGCGCAGGGTTAGAACCGGCCCTCTCTCCGCCTTCCACGCGAATCCGGCGTCGGAACCGTGGCAGTTGCTACCCGGCAACGGGCAAAGTTGACTCCCTGGCGTCTCCCAAAGGTACGATAATGATCGAAAAACACAACTCAGCCTCAACCGCCATGACCGCTCTGGAAACCCTGATGGCCCGGCTGCGCGGACCCGAAGGCTGCCCCTGGGATCGCAAACAAACCCCGCAATCCCTGCTGCCCTATACCATCGAGGAGGCCTACGAGGTGGCAGAGGCGGTGGAAACCCACAATACCGCCTCCTGGAAAGATGAACTGGGGGATTTGTTGTTTCATGTGGTGTTTCACAGCCGCATCGCCGCAGAAGAAGGCGCCTTCACCCTTTCCGACGTGATCACCGGCATCGTGGACAAGATGACCCGACGCCATCCCCACGTCTTCGCCCCGGACGGGGAGACCTTGCATCAACCGGAACAGGTGGTGAGCCAGTGGGAGGAGATCAAACGCCAGGAAAAATCGGCCACCCAGGGACCGCCCTCCCTGTTCGACGACGTGAACAGCCATCTTCCCGCCCTGTTGTGGGCGGCCAAGGTGCAACGCAAGATGTCCCAGGTGGGTTTCGACTGGGATGGCCCGGAAGGGGTGATGGAAAAGGTCCGGGAGGAACTGGAAGAACTGCGGGTCGCCCCGACCCCGGACAACCGGGAAGAGGAACTGGGAGATCTGCTGCTGACCATCGTCAATCTGGCCGGGCACTACCGCATCAACCCGGAGATGGCCCTGCGCCGGGCCACGCGCAAGGTTCAGGCCCGTTTCCGGCACATGGAGAGCCGACTACGCGAAAACGACCGCACCCCCACGGATGCCTCCCTGGACGAACTGGAGGCGTTGTGGCAAGAAAGCAAGATCATCATCGCAACACCGGCAACGGCCCCAGGAACGGCCCCGTGAACGGTTTCATACGGTCGCACGCCCCCTCCGGGATCCGGACGGCACTTTCCATCCCACGGCGAAAGGATCAAAACAGTGCATAAACGTGTCTTGATGGTGGCTTTTCACTATCCTCCGGCCTTGGCGAGCGGAACCCATCGCACCTTGAGTTTCTCCCGCGATCTGCCGGAGTTCGGCTGGGAACCCATGATCCTGACCACGCGCGCCATGGCCCATGAAAAGATCGATCCCGCCCAACTCGAAGAGATTCCACCGGATATTCTGGTGCAGCGGGTCATGGCCCTGGACGCGGGACGCCATCTGGCGATTCGGGGTCGCTATTCCCGCCTGACCGCGTGGCCGGATCGCTGGGCCAGTTGGTATCCGGGCGCGGTCGCCTGGGGGTTGTATCTGATCCTGCGGCACCGTCCCCAGGTGATCTGGAGCACCTACCCCATCCCCACCACCCTGATGATCGCCCACACCCTGCACCGCCTCACCGGCCTGCCCTGGGTGGCGGACCTGCGGGATCCTCTGGTGACCGGTCAATACCCGACCGATCCCCTGTTGCAAAAGACCTTCCGCAATCTGGAACGCACAACCGTGCAACGCTGCACCCGGGTCGTGGTCAGCACGCCGGGCCTGAAACGGTTTCTGACCACCCGTCATCCGGATCCGGCCCCGGAAAAATGGGTGATGCTGCCCAACGGATTCGACGAAAAGACCTTCCGACGTTTCGACCATCTGACCCGCACCCCCCCCAACCCCCATGGACCCCTCACCCTGGTCCACGGCGGCACGCTGTATACCGGAAAGGAGGAGCGCAATCCCGGTCCGTTGCTCAACGTGTTGGCTCTGTTGCGCAAACAGGGGCGGATCGGCTCTGCGGAAGAGAACAGCCCGGAGCGGATCGGTCTGCGGATCGTTCTCAGAGCCACCAGTCACGACGCGATCATCAACGCCATGATCCGCAAGCGGGCCTTGCACGATATCGTCTCCACCGCCCCCGCCCTGCCCTATCTGGAGGCCATCCAGGAGATGTTCCAGGCCGATGGGCTGCTGCTGTTCCAGGGGGAGGGCTTCAACCATCTGATTCCGGCCAAGCTGTTCGAATACCTGCGCGCCCACCGCCCCATCCTCGCCTTGACCGGCGAACAGGGAGACTCGGCGCGCATCTTGCGCGAAGCGGGCCTGGACACCATCATTCCCCTGGAAGACGAATCGATCATCCTCCCGATCCTGATGCATTTTCTCCAACAACTGCGCGCCGGCGAGGCGCAACTGCCAGACCGCGCCATCGTCTCCGGCTACTCCCGGCGCATCCAGGCCAAACGGTTGGCCGAACTGTTCGACACCCTCATCCAGACCGCGCCCGGGACGCCGCCATGACCCGCGCCGACACAAAAAATCAACGCAGGCACCGCAACGAAGATCCCAAGACAGGCACCGCAACGCATTCCAAGGCTATGGATTCATCCCCGACCCTGCCCGGGAACAAGACCGACCATCCGGTTCCTCCCGCCAATCAGGGCCAGCACGCGGTGGCGCCATTCGCCCTGGAATCACGCCTTGGGCACCATCTCAAAGCTGGCGTGCTCCAGATCCTCGGAGAACTCCTCTCCCAACTCCTCCATGTTGGAATCGTCCGCCGCGAAAAACCAGGTGATGGTGACCGTATTGCCCGCCTCGGCGGCCTCGTCGAGCATCTCGAACAGTCCCATGACGACCTTGGCCGTGGTGCTGTTGAAATAGATCAGATCAAAACTGAACCGAATGGTGGCCCCCCGGGCAGCACTCAGATACCCCTTCAACTGACCGATCAACGGCCCGAAAAACTTGTTGACATCCTCCGGGTAAGACTCCCCGGACATGGAGAAGATCCCGGAGGCAAAATCGAAATCGATGCCCGGGGAACGCTTGGTAGGCTCCAGCTTGATGTGTTCCATAAACGACTCCAGTCCCTTATAAGTGAGCTTTCAAGACAAAATAGGAGAGTTCCTGATCGATTTCCAGGAAATCGAATTCAAACCCCCGGGAAGCCATCCGGGCGATATCCACAAAACCGACCCCGGCCCCCTTGCTGCCTTCCGGCACCAGGCCTTTCAGGATCTCTTTGTGCATGGCCTTGAGTCCCATCCGGTCCAGACCCCGGATGTGATCGAGTCCCTGACGCAACCGCTCCACATCCCGACGCTTGATGGCGTTGGCGCTCAACACATAGTGTCCTTCCGCGCCCCGCCCCACGGCCAGCATGCCGTGACGCAGATCCACCGGACGCTCATCCACACACCCTGCCTGATTTTCGGCAGAGTAGCGGATGATGTTTTGCACCTGCTCGACAAACAGACTGAACAGACCACGAGCCACCGGACGTTCGGTATGGTCCAGCTCCAGCTTGTCCATCACCGTATCGCCGATGGCGGCCAACACCTTTTCCGTCACATAACCACAATAATAAAACAGCACACCACCCTGAATCATGTCCTGACGCAGCCGCAAGATTTCCCTGGGTTCCATTGTCACGCCTCGCCCCTGATCGCATCCGTTTCACGGCCCATGGGATCCATACGCAAACGGAACCCCACCACCGACA
This sequence comes from Magnetococcales bacterium, assembly GCA_015231375.1. Classification (GTDB taxonomy): domain Bacteria; phylum Pseudomonadota; class Magnetococcia; order Magnetococcales; family Magnetaquicoccaceae; genus Magnetaquiglobus. The sequence continues at coordinate 10,167 of JADGBT010000049.1, forward strand.
CATCGTCACGCCGCGACTCTTCGCCCTGATGCTCCAAAAGATGTTTGCGAATGATCGCCTTTTGTTCTTCCATGGCCTTTTCGCCCAGCCGACCCAGCAACTCCAGCAGACGCACCTTGCCAAACCCTCGACGCACGGCGCTGCCCACCTGATCGATCAACCCGTCCGAACTCATATAATAACGCGTGTCCGGCATCACCTCCACATCCACCTGGGCGAACTCCTGGACAAACGGCACCCGACGATAACCGATGCCCTTCTTGTCCCCCTTCACCTCGAAAGGCGCGCTCCCCGCCGGACAGACAAACAACGAAAAACGGGCACCGGCATACTGCAAGCGGGTCTGGCCTTGGGTCAGGTAACACAGCCCCAGTTCCATGCCGTCATCCGACTCGCCCAAAGCGGTATCCTGTTTCAAGGTGATCTGCACCAACTGATGGGTTCGGGACAACAGCCGACCCAGTTCACCGGGAGGAATCTCGCTGCACGCCCGATCAAAAGCGCCGGTGACGATCAGGGTCATGAAGGCTCCAGGCACGCCATGGCCCGTGCAATCCCCCAGGGCGAACAGCACGCCATCCCCCCAGGGTCGGCACCAGTAGATATCCCCTCCCACCATGTCACGGGGATCCCAGAAAATGAAATGATCCTCGAAAATCCGGATCAGAATCTCCGGATTGGGCAGAATCGAACGCTGAATGTTGCTGGCGTAAAGGATGCTCTCCTCGATCACCCCGAAGGCTTCGGCGAGACTGTCGCGGGTTTTTTCCAGCTCGGCGTGGGTGATGCGCAATTCGCCGAAAGCCCGATCCACCTCCTCCTTGGCCTGACGCAGAATCTCGGCGCGCTTGCGGGTCTCCTTGAAGTGCTGACGCATCACCAGCAGATTGCGCAACCGGGTGACGAACTCCACGTTATCGATGGGCTTGTTGAGAAAATCGGTGGCCCCTTCCTGCAACGCCATGTAACGCACGGTCTGGGCATCCGAACCGGTCACCATGACAATGGGAATCTCTCCCCGGTCCGGCAGGGCGCGAAACGCCTCGATGAATCCCAAACCGTTCATCACCGGCATGATGTAATCGACGATCACCAGATCCGCCTCCTCCCTGGCGCACCAAGCCAACGCCTGATGGGGATCGGTGAACGGAATCGGTTCGCAGTGGTCCACGGTTTGAATCAGGCACGCCAGCAAGGTCAGGACACTGCGGCTGTCGTCGATCACCACGATACGGAAGTTTTCTTCACTCATATCCGCTTCAGCCGCATCGCTTCAGCACCTCCCCGGCGATCCGATCGAGGGGGAAAACCGCCTGGGCCGCGCCACGACGAATCGCCTCTTTGGGCATGCCGAACACCACACAGGTGGACTCATCCTCGGCGATGGTAAAGGCACCAGCCTGACGCATCTCCAACATGCCCTGGGCGCCGTCATCCCCCATGCCGGTCAGGATCACCCCCACGGCATTGGCCCCGGCCACCCGCGCCGCCGAACGAAACAGTACATCCACCGACGGACGATGACGCGAGACCAAAGGCCCCTCCCGCACCTCGACCCGATAACGGGAACCGCTGCGATGCAGCAACATGTGATCATTGCCCGGAGCGATCAACACCCGACCATTCATCACCCAATCCCCGTCTACAGCCTCCTTGACCTCCACGCGGCACAACGAGTCCAAACGCCTGGCGAAACTGGCGGTGAAGGATTCGGGCATATGCTGCACCACCACCACACCCGGCGCATCATCGGGCAGCTCCTCCAGCAGCACGCGCAACGCCTCGGTTCCACCCGTCGAAGCCCCGATGCAGATGATTCTTTCGGTGTTGGCCCGTACCGGACGTTCCGATGGCGGAGGCAGCATCACATCGGCGCTCAACTTGGGCTGCACCTGATAGGACGGACGCACGCGACGGGGCAAAACCTTGGCCACCGCCGCCGCTTTCACCGCCTCGCAGATGCGCACCCGATAATCCAGCAGATATTGACGAGAGCCGAGTTTGGGTTTGAGAATCGCCTCGATGGCACCCGCGTCCAGGGCATCCATCAACGCCTGGGAGCCTTCCGAGACCAGCGAGGAACACATCACCACCGGCAAGGGCCGCTGGGCCATCAACTTGCGCAGAAACGCGAGGCCATCCATGCGGGGCATTTCAATGTCCAGGGTGATGACATCCGGCACTTCGTTCTGAATGATCGCCGCCGCCGCGTAAGGATCCGCCGCCGCGCCCATGACCACGATCTCCGGATCCGAATTGAGGATCTCGGTCAAAGTCACCCGCACACTGGCCGAATCATCGACGATCAGCACCCGGATTTTCTTGCCAGCCGGTTTCGACTCCATCACAGCAACCCGTCCAGATAGGCGAATTCATCACTGGTGAACAGCCGTTCCATGTCGAAAATGATCACGAAACCGTTACGCCAGCGACCGATGGCGCGGATGTACTCCGATTTCCAGGCCACGCCCACATCCGGGGCGGATTCCAGGTCCACGGTCGCCAGTTCGGCGACGTCAAACACCCGGTCGCATTGCAACCCCAACACGATGCGCCGCTCCCTGACCGGAAATTCCAGCACCAGAATGCGACTGGCGAAGGTGGACTCTCCCTGCGCGAAGCCCAGCTTGCGCCGCAGATCGATCACCGGAACCGTCAATCCCCGCACATCGATGATCCCCAACAGATAAGGCGGAGCGTGGGGCAGACGGGCAATGGTCTGACAATCGAGAATTTCACGCACCAGGGTCACACTCACCGCGAACACGTCCTGGTCGATGCCCAGGGTGACATAACTGTGCGTCAAGGCATCCAGACCGGCGGCCTTCATGCGTCCCTCCCCAAGAAAGAAACCCGGTGGCCAGACTCAATATTTCTGGAAGTGTTCATCGTCATCGTCGAGATCCAGCGTGTATCCCTTGGACTTGCCACTCCCCGATGACAACAATTTACGCCCCTGATCCTTGCCTCCCCCTCTCCGACCACTCGGACGGCCCGGCGCGGGCAACGCCCTTTCGGGTCGATGCATCCAGCCTGTCGGGATGGACGCGGGAATGCGACTGCTCTCATCCAGATGAAAATAGGAGATGGTGTGTTGCAACTGTTCGGCCTGCCCGGTCAACTCCTCGGAGGTGGTGGACATCTGTTCGGCGGCGGCGGCATTCATCTGGATCACCTTGTCCAACTGCTGAATGGCGCTGTTGATCTGAGAGGCTCCGATATCCTGCTCGCGACAGGCCGAGGAGATCTCCTCCACGAGCGCGGCGGTTTTCTTGATGTCCGGCACCAGACGGGTCAGCATGTCGCCAGCGGCCTGCGCCACCTTGAGGGTGTTGGTGGACAAGGCACCAATCTCGGCGGCGGCGGTCTGGCTGCGTTCGGCCAATTTGCGCACCTCGCTGGCCACCACCGCGAAGCCCTTGCCATGCTCTCCGGCGCGGGCCGCCTCGACTGCGGCGTTGAGAGCCAACAGATCGGTCTGACGGGCAATCTCTTGCACGATGGTGATCTTCTCGGCAATGGTCTGCATGGCCGATACCGCCTTGGCGACCGCTTCGCCGCTCTGCTGGGCGCTGTCGGACGCCTTGGCGGCGATACGCTCGGTCTGACCGGCGTTTTCGGCGTTCTGTTTGATGTTGGAGGCCATTTGTTCCATGGACGAGGAGGCCTCCTCCGCCGAAGCCGCCTGTTCGCTGGCCCCCTGGCTCAACTGCTCGGAACTGGCCGCCAACTGCTGGCTGCCCATGGAAACCGCGCTGGAGGCGGTGAAGGCGTCGGTGACCACCGTACGCAACCGCTCCACCATGGTTTCCAGGGCGATGCCCAGCACATCCTGCTCGGACAAACGGCTAGGCTTGACGGTCAGATTGCCCTTGGCAATCTCGTCGGCCAGACCGGCGGTCACCTTGAGATTGGCCGACATGAGATTGAGCGCGGTAATCAGATCCTGCATTTCGTCGTTGGTGGTGGCGGTGATATTGCTGGACAGATCCCCTTTGGCCACGGCGTTGGCCAAAGCCACCGCCCGACGCAAATTGGTGCTGATGGTCGAAGAGATCCAGGAACCCACCAGAAGGGAGAGGATCAGCGCGACAATCAGCAACATGATCATGACCACACGGGCGCTTTGGTAACTCTCTTCCGCATGCGCCTCCACCGCTTTGGCATCTTCTCGCACCTGGGCGATCAACTCGTTCAGACTGTTTTCCGCCGCCACCCGCGACGTCTGCCCCTCGCCACTGAGCAACACAAACGCCTTGATGTCACTGTTGATGGCGCCAACGATGCGCACCTGCTCGGCAATCTGATCAAACTTTCGATAATTATCCGCCATGCTGTCATACAGGTGGGCCTGGTCTCCCTTGAGCAACGGACGCAATTCGGTCAGATATTGCCGGATCTCCTCACGCCACCCATCGACATCCCGCATCTGCTTGGCAATATCCTGCTCGCTGTCCAGAAGAATGATGTTTTTCTCCGCGCGGTGAATCATCAACACATTGGCGAGAATCCGACTGGACAGGATCAACTCCTGACCAGACGATGCGCTTTTGGGATCCATTTTCAAGGCAAGAATCGCATTCAGGGAGGCGAGTATCGCTTCCGCCGCCTTGCGCCCCTCACCCATCGACAGATTGCGGGCCTTGTTGTTGCTGTTTTGCAGGCTCATTTTCCGCACCTGCTCGGATACCTCGATATATTTCTTCCAGGTTGCCACGAACATGTCCAGCTTGGGGCGGGTCTTGTCGTTCAAGAGCGGAGGCAGCTTGTGAATATACTCCTCCATCTCCAGATTGATCTTTTTCATCTGTTCGACGAAATCGGCCTTGGACTCGTCCGTGGGGGCGATGATGACATCCCGTTCCCGTCGGGAGTATTGAGCAGAGCGCAACAACAACTGATTGACGTGGGATCGCGCCACGGATTGCACGCTCACCAGTTCATAGGTCGCCTGATTGAGGTTGCCGAGACGCCACAGACCCACCCCGGCGATGGCGGCCGCCATCAGAATCAATACCAGAAACGCCCCAGCCAGTTTGAACTTGATCAAAACACGCATCGGGTTACCCTCGTCCTCTTGGTTTTAACATTGCATCCTTCGCCGGATCAGTCCGAGGCGAAGACCCGTTCCAGATCCAAAACCATCACAAACCGACCCTGACGCCGCCCCACGGCGCGGATGAACTCCGCACGACAACGCATGCCGATGCGCGGAATCTCCTCGGACATCACCAACTCGAACTCCGCCACCTCATGCACCTTGTCGGCCCGCAACGCCACCAGCGTCTCTTCGCCATCGATCTCTTGCTCGATGACCACGAAACGGCTGTCCGGCGTGGTGGTGGCGCCAGACAGACCGATCTTCATGCCCAGATCCATCAACGGCACCACCCGACCCCGCACATTGATCAGGCCGTTGACGAACGGACGGGCCGTGGGCACGCCGGTGACCGGCAACAGATCGAGAATGTCGCACACCACATGCACCGGAATGGCGAACAGATCCCCGGCCACCCCGATGATCAGGCTTTTGAGACTATCGGACGAGGATTTCATGACCCACTCTCCTACCCGACGGATGCAGCGCCTCGCGCAAACGCTCTTCCCGATGCTGTCCGAACTCGATCAGGTGATCGATCTCCAGGATCAAGGCCACCCGGCCATCGCCCAGAATGGTGGCACCGGAAAAGGATTTCACGTCGGCGTGAACGCGACTCAACGATTTGATCACGGTCTGATGGTCTCCCAGAATCTGATCCACCACCAACCCGACCCGCCGCTTGCCCACCACCACGATCACCACCTTTTCATGGGGAGGGGGTTCGCCCACCACCGCGAACAGATCCCGCAGGTGCAGAAAAGGCACCAGTTCGTCGCGGATAAAAAGGAAATGGTTCCCGTCCCCCCCGGAATGCTCCACCATGGCATCCGCCAACTCCACGATGGCGTCCACATTGGACAACGGCACGATGTAGCGCTCCTCCCCCACCTTGAGCAGCAAACCATCGATGATGGCCAGGGTCAGCGGCAGACGCAGCACCACGCGGCACCCCTCGCCGGTCTGACTGAACACCTCCACGCTGCCACGCAGCGCGTCGATGCTTTTCTTCACCACATCCATGCCCACGCCGCGACCAGAGATGCCGGTCACCGCCTGGGCCGTGGAAAAACCGGGATGAAAAATCAACTGGGCCAGATCCCCGTCGGAGATTTCGGCTCCGGGAGCCAGCAGACCACGTTCCTCGGCCTTGGCCCGGATGCGTTCCAGGTTCAACCCCTTGCCATCGTCATCCACGGTGATCAGCACCTGTCCCCCCACATGGGTGGCGGTCAGAAGCAGGGTGCCCTCGACGGATTTCCCGGCGGCCAGCCGCGCCTCGGAAGACTCGATGCCGTGATCCATGGCGTTGCGGATCAGATGCACCAAAGGATCGTTTAAGCTTTCGACCATGGTTTTGTCGAGTTCCGTCTCCTCTCCACGGGTATCCAGACGCACCTGTTTTCCCAACTCCCGGGAGAGATCCCGCACCACCCGACGAAACCGGCTGAACAGCGAACCGATGGGCACCATGCGAATTCCCTTGGTGGTCTCGCGCAACTCCGAGACCAGACGCCCCATCTCCTCGACCACGGCCCGCAACGAAACAACCGACAACTCCTCGGTGCTGGAATGAGCGATCTGTTTGAGACGGGATTGCACGATCACCAGTTCGCCCACCTGGTTCATCAAACCGTTGATGCGGTCGGAGTTGACCTTGATCACGCTTTCGATGGGCGGCGGCTTGCCGGATTGGGCAGAGGCGGCGGGAGAAGGAGAGGATGTCGGCAGGGACGAAGCAGACCCGGAATCGACAACCGGAAGTTCCCGCAAAGGTTCCAGCGGAAGATCCAACGCTGGAACCGGCGCGACCGAAAACGGCTCGATCGTCAATTGGGTTTCGTTGCGGATGAACAAAAAGACATCCTCGATGGCCTCCATCGACTGCCCGGTGAACAGTTCAAGCTCCCAGCGCAGATAACACTGTTCCGGATCCAGGCCATCCAGTCCCGGCACCTCCGAGGCGTCGCAGCGGACCGTGCCAGTACCCATCTCCAGCATTTCACGGATCATCGTGACCGGATTGGTTCCCAGGACAAAGGCGTTGGTCGGCAGGGTGAAACGAACGCGGTAGCCACTGGAAGCGGGAGAAACCTTGGCAGACGGCGGTGGTGGCGAAGACGGGATAAAACGCTCCACGGGAGAGGCGGCCCGCGCGCAGACCGGATTCTCCTGACCACTCACCACCCGGTCGAGATGCGCCAGAATGGCGTCACCGGACCCGGCAGACACCTGACCCGGCGCATCGATCAGCCGCCGCATGTGGTCTCTGGCCTCCAGGGTGACGCCGACCAGGGCGGGCGTGACCAGAACATCCCCATTGCGCACCCGGTCGAACACCGTTTCCACATGGTGGGCGAATTTGGCCAGAGCCTCGAACCCGAACATCGCCCCGGAACCCTTGATGGTGTGCAGGGCGCGAAAGGCCGAAGCGATGGTCTCCTTGTCCCCCGGAGCGGTTTCCAGGTCGAGCAGCGCGGTTTCGAGCTGGACGAACAGCTCGTCGGCCTCCTGACGGAAAATGTCGGAGGGATCGCCGGAGAGAATGTTCATGCCAATAACCGCCGGGTCACTTTGAGGAGCACTTCCGGCGCGAACGGCTTGGTGAGCCAACCCGTGGCCCCGGCCTCTTTGGCGCGGGCGCGCAACGCCTCGTCGCTTTCGGTGGTGACGAAAAGGATCGGAACCCCCTTGTATTCCGACATCTGACGCAAGGCGTCGATGAACTCCAGTCCACCCATGCGGGGCATGTTGAGATCGGTGATCACCAGATCGACCGTGGTGTTTTCGGCTTTTCCCAGACCGTCGAGACCGTCCACCGCCTCGATGATCCGATATCCCCGCACGGCCAGCGTCAATTTGATGGTCTGCCGCATGCTAGCGGAATCATCGACACAGAGAATCGTTTTTGTCATCAGGCGTTCCACAGTTCCTTGAATTCGTGTTCCAGGCCCCCCAGTCGGATCTGTTCGGCCATGACGCCCATCGAGGGCAGCACCACATCCAAGGCAAGCGCGTCACCACCGGTCGAACGCCGGGCGGCGATGATCAGTTGAACCATGGACAGATCGGTCTGCGCCACGTCGGAGCAGTCCAGCACCACCCGCGCATGCCGACCCATCAGATCCAGCAGGCTCTCACGCACGGACGCGACTTCGCGAATGGTCGCGCGCGCGGGCAATTTCAGCAATAGCCCATCCGCATCACAAGACGCGCCTTGTGACGCATCCGTCAGGGACGATTCACGGCCCAGATCCATTTTTTTCCATCCAATGGGAGCAAAACCCGAGAATTCACGATCCAATTGATTGATATTCCAACATGGATCCATTATCCTCTCTTCCGTTTCGGTTTTCAACGCGAAAAAATCAGATTCCATGCAAATTCCGCACACTTGCCTCATGAACTTTCAGCGACCCTGATGTCCCAACCTTCACACCCAAGGAGTCCACCCACGCCATGTCCATCACCCTCACGCCCAGCGCCGCCAACAAATTGAGCGCCTTGCTGCAAGAAGAGAACAACCCGGAAACCAAACTGCGCATCTTCGTGTCCGGCGGCGGCTGTTCCGGTTTCAAGTACGGCTTCACCTTCGATGACACCCAGGAAGAGGCCGATCTTCTGGTCGAATCCCACGGCGCCAAAGTGCTGGTGGATCCCACCTCCCTCAACTATCTGGCCGGCGCCGAAGTCGATTACGTGGAAGACCTCTCCGGCGCCCAGTTCGTCATCCGCAACCCCAATGCCGCCAGCTCCTGCGGATGCGGTCAATCCTTCACCCCCAACCCCATGGGCGGATGTTCCAACGCCTGATTCCGGCAACAATGCGGCGCGGATGAAAAAAATCCTGGGATTTGCCAAAAAATGGCATTTGCCGGTTGCATCCGCGCCCTACGGATCCCATATAATCCCCTTGAAGCATTCAAATCCGGTTTTGTTGCGCAAGAAACCCAATTCACTCAAACCGATCCATTTTCCCGGTGGACAGGGATGAACCATGGCCGACGACCAACCCAAAAACGACGATCCCAGCTTTCCCTCGGCGTCCACGGTGGACGCCGCGCAACCGCCGCTGGAGGAGATGATCGGCAACAAGCCTGACGACAAATCCGACGCCTCCCCACCCGCGCGGGTCGAGGATCTGCTGCCTTCGGAACTGGTGATCTATCCTTTGGGAGGACGCCCGTTCTTTCCCGGCATGCTCACCCCCATCCAGGTGGAAGGCTCCCCCTACTACGACACCATCAAATACGCCCTGCACTCTCCGGGCAAAATGTTCGGCATCGTCTTGAGCCACGCCGAAGACGGAGACGAGGTGTTCGATTCCGGCCAGTTGTACCGCTTCGGGGCCGTGGCCCGCATCATGGAGGCGGCCATCAACGAAGAGGACAAGCAGATCAAACTGCTGGCCGAAGGCATCTCCCGCTTTGAAATCATGGAGATCGTCCAGCCCGGTCCGCCGATCATCGCCCGGGTGGTCCATCACGACAAACTCTCACTCAATCTGGATCTGGACGCCCTCAAGCCCTACACCATGGCGGTGATCAGCGCCTTGAAGGAGATCCTGAAATTCGATTCCCTGTATCAAGAACAAGTCAAGATGTTCCTGTCGCGCCACAACTTCGGGGAACCGGATCGTCTGGCGGACTTCGTGGCCTCCATGACCAGTTCCAAACGCGAAGAGCTGCAAGAGGTCCTGGAGACCCTCAACATCCGGGAACGGCTGGAAAAAGTGCTGGCTCTGCTGAAAAAAGAGCTGGAAATGGTCAAGCTGCAAGACAAAATCTCCCGGCAGGTGGAAGAGGGCATCTCGAAGAATCAACGCCAGTTCTTCCTGCGCGAACAGCTCAAGGAGATTCAAAAAGAGCTGGGCATCACCAAAGACGACCGCACCGCCGACATGGAGCGGTTCCGGGATCGTCTACAAAAATTGACCCTGGCGGACGAACCCAAAAAACGCATCGAAGAGGAGTTGGACAAACTCTCCATCCTGGAGACCGGCTCTTCGGAATACGGGGTCACCCGCAACTACGTGGACTGGTTGACCAGCCTCCCCTGGGGGGTCCACACCAAGGACAAACTGGATATCAGCCGCGCCCGTCAGGTGCTCAACAAGGATCACGACGCCCTCAACGACGTGAAGGAACGCATCTTAGAATTCCTGGCCGTGGGCAAGCTCAAAGGGGAGATCGGAGGATCGATCATCCTGCTGGTGGGTCCGCCGGGCGTGGGAAAAACCTCCATCGGCCGTTCCGTGGCCCGGGCCGTGGGTCGGAAATTCTTTCGGTTCTCGGTGGGAGGCATGCGCGACGAAGCGGAGATCAAAGGCCATCGCCGCACCTATGTGGGCGCCATGCCCGGAAAAATGATCCAGGCCTTGCGGCGCACCGAGTCGGCCAATCCCATCATCATGCTCGACGAGGTGGACAAGATCGGCGCCAGCTATCATGGCGACCCGGCCTCGGCCCTGCTGGAGGTGCTGGATCCGGAACAAAACAACGAATTCCTCGATCACTACCTGGATGTGCGTTTCGATCTGTCCAAGATTCTGTTCATCTGCACCGCCAACCAGTTGGACACCATCCCCCAGCCCCTGCTGGACCGCATGGAGGTGATCCGCCTGTCGGGTTACATCACCGAAGAAAAAATCAAAATCGCCCGCAACCACCTGATTCCCAAGCAGTACGAAAAAAACGGCATGCAATACTCCCAGTTGCGCATCAGCAACGACGCGGTGCGGGTGATCGTGGACGGTTACGCCCGGGAGGCGGGGGTGCGCCGTCTGGAACAAAAGATTTCCGCCATCGTCCGCAAGGCTGCGGTGAAAATCCTGGAAGAAAACGCCACCATCCCGATCCGGGTGGGCAAGGATCAGGTGGAAACCTTCCTCGGCAAACCGGGATTCCGCGACGAACAGCCCTTCCACGGCATCGGCGTGGTGACGGGACTGGCCTGGACCGCCATGGGCGGGGCCACCCTGGATGTGGAAGCCATCAACCCCGGCGGCGAAAAACCCGGCCTCACCCTGACCGGCGCCCTGGGAGACGTGATGAAGGAGTCGGCCCACATCGCCTTGAGCTATATCTCGTCCAACTGTGTCAGCCTGGGGGCCGATCCCAAACTGCTCACCCATCACCCGGTCCATCTGCATGTTCCCGAAGGGGCCACCCCCAAGGATGGCCCTTCGGCGGGCATCACCATGGCCACGGCCATGTTGTCGCTGGCCAAGAACCAACCCATCAACCGCCGTCTGGCCATGACCGGCGAAATCACCCTGACGGGTCAGGTGCTGGCCGTGGGCGGCATACGCGAAAAGGTGATCGCCGCCCGGCGCGTGGGCATCCGGGAATTGATCATGCCGGAAGCCTGCCGGAAAAGCTACGAAGAGGTGCCGGACCACATCCGCGAAGGATTCACGGTCCACTTCGTGCAAAAATATCCCCAGGTGGCCAAGCTGGTGTTCGATCCGTGACCACGCACCGCACCGGATCCCCGACCTGTTGCACACAAACGCCACCCTGCGCTCCTGGCGACACAAGGAGCGCGGCAACTTCCGCCTTCAGGCTTCCGCCATGACCTCTGAAATCCGCCAACTCATCGAGGAGTCCATCGCGGTCAAACAGGCCGTGCTGAACGATCCCCACCTTCTGGCCCAAATCGAGACCCTGGCCGAAAAATGTCTGCGCTCCCTGCGTTCCGGGGGCAAGATTCTGTTCGCGGGCAATGGCGGCAGCTTCGCCGACGCCCAGCATCTGTCCGCCGAACTGACCGCCCGTTTCCAGATCGACCGGGCGCCCCTGCCCTCCCTGGCTCTGGGAACCAACAACTCCGCGATCAGCGCCATCGGCAACGATTACGGTTACGAACAGGTCTTCGCCCGGGAACTGCACGCCATCGCCCGACCGGAAGACCTGTTCATCCCCATCACCACCAGCGGCAACAGCCCCAACATTCTGGCCGCCATCGAAGCGGGTCAACGCCTGGGCATCGCCATGGTGGGACTCACCGGACAAGAAGGGGGACGGATGAAAACCCTGTGCGACTGCATCTGCATCCCGTCCAAGGTGACGGCCCGCATCCAGGAGTGTCACATTCTGGTGGGACACATCCTGTGCGGCTGGATCGAATCCCGTTATTTCGCCCAAGACAACGCCTGATGAAAACCGGCAGACCGTAGCGGCCTCACACAGTCCCGACCCGACCACACGCAACCGGCCAACTCAAACCGTGACGCCTGATGCCGCGTTGTGCTATTCTGACCCGATCCTACTCGTCACGCCCAATATCACCCGGAGCACCCAAAAACCATGGATGAAAACATACAAAAAAACTTCGACGCGATTTGGGAGAAATTGGTTCTCCTAAGGGGGCATCTTTAACTACGATCACGGCAAGAAACGCCTGGAAGAGCTGGTCTCTTTTTCCGAGGATCCCGCCCTTTGGAACCAGCCCGCCCGGGCCAAAGAGGTGATGCGGGAAAAAAGCCTTCTGGAAAAGACCATCGGCGAATGGGACCATCTGGAGCGCGAACTGCAAGACGCCAAAGAGTTGCACGCCATGGCCCTGGAAGAGCAGGAGGAAGAACTGCTGTCCGATGTGGCCAAACAATCCGTGTCCATGCTGGAACGGGTCGAGGCGTTGGAGTTGGCGCGCATGCTGTCGGGGGAGGCGGACATCAACAACGCCTTCCTGGAGATCCATCCCGGCGCCGGAGGCACCGAGTCCCAGGACTGGGCGGAAATGCTGTTGCGCATGTATCTGCGCTGGTGCGAGTCCCACGGCCTGAAAGTGGAGATGAACGACTACCAGCCCGGCGACGAGGCCGGATGCAAATCCGTCTCCTTGCGGGTCGAAGGGGAGTTCGCCTATGGTCGCCTGAAAACCGAAAGCGGGGTGCATCGACTGGTGCGCATCAGTCCGTTCGACGCTTCGGCGCGACGGCATACGTCGTTTTCATCGGTCTATGTCTACCCCGAGATCGACGACAGCATCCAGGTGGAGATCGAAGACAAGGATCTGCGCATCGACACCTTCCGGGCCTCCGGGGCCGGGGGTCAGCACGTCAACAAGACCAGCTCGGCGATCCGCATCACCCACTTTCCCACCGGGATCGTGGTGCAGTGCCAGAATGGCCGCTCCCAGCACCGCAACAAGGACGAAGCCTTCAGCATGCTCAAGGCCCGTCTGTATCAACTCGAACTCGACAAACGGGCCGAAGAGGCCAAACAGGTCAACGACTCCAAAAGCGAAATCGGCTGGGGTCGCCAGATCCGCTCCTATGTCCTCCACCCCTACCGCATGGTGAAAGACCTGCGCACCGGCGTGGAAAAAGGCGCGGCGGACGCGGTCCTTGATGGCGACCTGGACGACTTCATCAAGGCCGCCCTCTCCCAGAGAATCGGCGAAGGGCAATAAGAAAGACCAAACCGCCAGGTTCCGGGATGCCCGGGGCCTGGCAGTCTGTTGATAAAATATAAATCATCTGGTATACTGTTGCCATTGAACCTGACAGGAGGGAGAGATGGCACTGGGACAGATGGGCGGGAAGCAAGAAG
>JADGBT010000004.1 GCA_015231375.1 Magnetococcales bacterium
CCGGTCAGAGCGTCGAACTCCGCCTGCTCGCGCAGTTGGGTTTCCAGGCGTTTGCGTTGATGGATCTCGTCTTGCAGCAAGGCATTGGACTTTTCCAGCGCGTCGCGCTGCTGCTTGAGAGACAGATGGGCCGCCACCCGGGCGCGCACCGCAGCCGGATTGACCGGCTTGGTGAGAAAATCCACGGCTCCGGCTTCGAATCCCTGGGTTTCGGCCTCGATATCGTTCATCGCCGTGACCAGAATCACCGGAATGCCCCGGGTGGACTCCTGGGCGCGCAACCACGCACAGACGGCATACCCGTCGATTTCGGGCATCATCACGTCCAACAAAACCAGATCCGGCAGATTGGCCAGGGCGCTGTCCATGGCTTCGCGGCCACCGGTGGCAAACAATACCCGATAATCCCGCACCAGGATATTGCCCAACAAACGGATATTATCCGGAGAATCGTCCACCACCAGCACAGTAGGCATGGATCCGGTCCTGTCCATGGCGAAACTCCTTTTCTTTCAGATGTCCAACTGCTGAATCAGCGCATCGAGCCTCGTGCGGGCCTGCTGGATCTCCAACCGGTCAAGATGGACATGCAATCGGGCCAGACTCTCTGTAAATTCGGGAAATGCAATCAGTCCTTGCCGCAGCAACTCGAATTGTGCGTCGCATCGGATATCCCTCTTTTCCAACAACATGCCCAATTCCCGCGCCAATTGCAACACGTTTTTTTTATCGATCCACGGCATTGACGCCGCACCACAGGCGGCATCCGGTTGGGTTGCGCACGCGGATCCGGCTTCCGCCAAAACCCGCTCCAACGCCGCGCGCAGGGCCGACATCACGGAGGTGGCCAGCGGGCCGGACTCCCCGCCGCCTTTCAAGGCAAGCTCCAGGCTGCCCGCCAGACCGGCCAACTCCCCGGCGTCGATGTTGGCCGCCGCCCCCTTGAGCTTGTGGGCATAACGCAAGGCCTCGTCCCACTCCTCGTGATCCACACACGCCTGGATGGACTCCGCCGCGTTGGCGAACTCCCGCGCGAAATGGCCCACCAGGCGGTCATACAGCTCCGCATCACCCTCGCAACGGGCCAACCCGCGCTCCCGGTCGATGGACGGACGAAGCGATGCGGCGGAAGCGTCGCCGCGCCGCTCCTCCGCATCAAGCCCGGGCCGCGCCTCCGAATCGATCCGTCCCTCCGCATCCAGTCCAAGCCGCGCCTCCGAATCGATCCGTCCCTCCGCATCAAGCCCAGACCGCTCCTCCGAATCGATCCGTCCCTCCTCCTAGGAAGAACCCACCACAGCGACATCGCTCCACTGCACCATCTTGGAGAGCAACAAACCCACCTCGATGGGCTTGGCCAAATGATCCCGCATGCCGGCGGCCAGACAGGCCTCCACATCCGGCACCATGACACTGGCGCTCATGGCCACGATGGGTGGGGATCCGGCGCGCACCGACAGACGACGGGCGGCCTCCAGCCCATCCATGACCGGCATCTGCACATCCATCAACACCACCTGGAAATATCCGGACGCAGCGGCGCACACCACCTCCACAGCCTGCCGACCGTTGCAGGCCACCACCACCTCCATGCCCCGCCTTTCCAGAATCTCCTGGACCAAAGTCACGTTGTCTTCCAGGTCGTCCACCACCAAAACCCGTCTGCCACGCAAACGCTCCACCCCCAGCGGGTCAAGCCGCCGCGACCCGGCCAATGCCCGCACCACCGCCTTGCCGAACCGCTCCATGATGGCATCGAACAGGGCGGACGGGGTTACCGGCTTGTGGACATAACTGCGAATGCCCAACTCCTCCACCGCCCCCATGACCATCTCGCGCTCGAAAGCCGATACCATGATGATCGCCGGAGTCGCCGGAATGGCGTCATCGGCGAGGATGCAGCGCGCGGTCTGCACCCCATCCATCTTCGGCATGGCCCAGTCCAGCAGCACCAACTCCACGGGCGCCCCTTCCGCCGCCGCCTGCCGCAACACCCGGATCGCCTCCTCGCCGGACTCCACCGCCTCGTTGACAAAATGCAAGGTGGTCAACAGGCCACACAGAATCTCCCGCGACACCCGGTTGTCATCCACCACCAGCACCCGCCGACCCCACAGATCCCCGGGCAACTGAAAGCGCTTCGCGCCAACCCCGCGCACCCGATCAAAACGGACGTTGAAGGAGAAGCGGCTCCCCTTGCCCGGCGTGCTGTGAATGGAAAACACCCCTCCCATCATCTCCACCAGATTGCGGCAGATGGCCAGCCCCAGTCCCGTACCCCCGTATTTGCGGGTGGTGGAGGTGTCGGCCTGCTGAAACGGTTGCAACAGCCGCTCCACCTGACCCGGATCAAAACCGATGCCGCTGTCGCGCACCGAAAACTCCAGCTCCACCCAATGGGCATCCGAGGCGATCCGCTCGACCGCCAACACCACCTCCCCTTGTTCGGTGAACTTGACGGCGTTGTCGCAAAGATTGCCCAACACCTGTCCCAGGCGCACCGCATCCCCTTTCAGCTCCCGAGGCACCTCCACCGGCACCGACACCAGCACCTCGATCCCTTTTTTCAGCCGGGCCTTGGCGAGCGCCCCGTCCGTGACCCGTTCCAGCACCTGACACAGATCAAACGGCATGATCTCCAGTTCCAGCTTGCCCGCGTCGATCTTGGAGAAGTCCAGAATGTCGTTGATGATGCGCAACAAAGCATCCGACGCCGCACGGATCTTCTCCAGATAGCCCCGCTGCTTGGCGCTCAGATCGGTCTGCAAGGCCAGATAGCTCATGCCGATGATGGCGTTCATCGGCGTGCGGATCTCATGGCTCATGTTGGCCAGAAACTCCCCCTTGGCCCGATTGGCCAGACGGGCCTGCTCTTCGCTGCGCCGCAGTTCGTCTTCCATCAATTTCCGGTCGGTGTTGTCCCGCGAGACCACCACGATCCCCTCCACCCCTCCATCCCGCCGCACATGGGGAAAGTAGGAGACATCCATCCAGCGACGCCCCGCCACCGAAAATTCAAACCACGCCTGAAAATTGATCGATTCCCCTTTCAGACAACGCTCCAGATTTCCCCGAATACGCCCAAAGGTCTCATCTCCCAGCAACTCCTGCACCGAATGGCCCACGATCTCGTGACGACGCAACCCATGACTGCTCAAATAGCTGTTGTTGACCGCGCGATACACATAATCTTGCCCCAGAAAGGCCATATGATCCCTGGAGGCCGCCACGATGGCGGCAAACTGACGCAAGGTCTCCTCCACCTGGCGGCGTTCGGTCTGATCCAGCAGAATCAAACGATGCTCCACGATCCGGCCCGATTCATCGATCTTGGGGGAGACCGACAGACTGGCCCACAAGATCTCCCCGTCATGCCGCTTCAAACACACCTCCCGATCCCGCTCGATCGGCCCGGACAGCAGAAACGCCACCGCAGGATCCGCCGCCAACGCCGCGAAATTCACGCCATTCGGCCTGGAAAAATCATATCCGAACATCTCCGCAGCCGCGCGATTGCCCCGCAGAATCCTTCCGTTGCCCGCGTCCACGGACAAAAAGGCCACCGGCGCGTTTTCGTACAGATCCCGCATCAGGAGTTCCGACTCCCGCAAGGTCGCCTCGGCCCGCACCCGGTCCCCGATCTCGCGCACGATGGCCAGATTGTATTCCCGCTCCTCGAACTCCATGTAGTTGGCGCTGATCTCCACCGGCAACCCCGCCCCGGATTGCGTGAGGATCTCGGTTTCAAACACCAAAGTGCGCCGCGCCTTCAACTCGCGCCAATGCAGCGGCCACAGATGTTCGGGATGTTCGGGATTCAGATCCGAGGCGGTCATGGCCATCAACGCCTCGCGCTCGAAGCCGAGCCGGTCCACCACCGACTGGTTCACCCGCAGAAAATGACCGTCGGGATGGATCCAGAACACCATGTCGCTGGTGTTCTCCAAAGAGGCTTGGGCCAGACGCGCCTGACCTTCGGCGCGTCTTTTTTCCGTCAGGTCGTTGTAGACCGCCACCACCTCGCCGGAATCCAGACGATAGACGAAGTTCTCCATCCAGCCCTGATGGTATTCATCCTGATAATAACTCACCGGATGATAGACCACCTCTCCGCTTCGATGGACCTGCTGAAAAACAGCGAACAGCCCGAACTCGCGCACCCCCGGAAACACCTCGGTGACCCGTCTGCCGATCACCCGCTGGGGGTCGGCGTTGCTGATGCGCACCCCGGCCTGATTCATCTCCTTGACGATGAAGTCCTCCCCATCGTCAACCGCCTCGTAAACGGCCACCCCGCTGGTCATGGTGTTGAACAAGGCCCGATAGCGACGCTCGTTGATTTGCAACGCCTGCTCCAGACGACGCTGTTCCGCCTGCTCCCGGAGATGACGCATCCCTGCGGACATCTGCCCGGCCAGCTCGCTCAACAGTTCGATTTCGGTGTCATCGAAAGCGTCAGGTTGGGGGGCGTACAGATTGAGCGCCCCGATGGTCACCCCGTGAATCTTCAAAGGCAGGGCGATGCTGGAATGAAATCCCTGCCGGAGCGCCCGCTCCCTCCAGGGGATGAAGGTGTCGTCCTGCCGGAGGTCGCGGGCAATGCTGGGACGACCGGTGCGAATGGCGGTTCCGGTGGGACCATGGCCCAGCGGAACCGGAGACCAGGAGATTTCCAGATCCTCGGCATAACCGGCATCGAACCCATGGCTGGCCACCGGCCTGACCTGCTGATCCGGACCGGTCTCCGCCAACCCCACCCAGGCGAGACGATAACCGGTCTCTTCGACCATCACCCGGCAAAGCTGCTCCAGCGCCGCCGCCTCTTCGGAGGCCACGGAGAGAATCTCGGAAAAACGCAGACGGCTTCTCAAGGCCCGGTTGACCTGGGTCATGCGTCTTTCGCCGACGCGACGGCGGGTGATATCCTCCTGCACGCCGATATAGTGACGAATCCCTCCCTTGGGGTGGTACACCCGACCCACAGCCACCGACGACCAGTAAGGCTCGCCGGACTGCTTGCGGTTGACCAACTCTCCCCGCCAGGGCTGATCCGGCGACAACCACCGACATGCTCCGGATCCCGACACGATGGCGTCTTGCATGCCGAAGCGGGTCAGGCCGTCGGGTTGACCGATCAACGCCTCACGGGCATAACCGGTCAACTCGGTGAAACGGGCGTTGACATACTCGATGGTGCCCTCCGCATCGGTGATGATCACCGCCGCCGGTCCCTGTTCCACGGCCACGGAAAGCTTCTGCATCTCGATGGTCTGGCGTTCCAGGGAGGCCATGGTACGTTTGGCGATGATCAAGATCACCGCCACGCTCCAGATGGCGAACAGGGAATAAAAACGGTTGAGCAACGCCAGCCACACCGGCGCCGCGCTCCCCGACGACAACAGATAGCCCAATCCCACCAGCAACGAGGTAAACAACGCCAACGTGACGATGGTCGCCCTGCCGCCCCGCATCCACCACCCGAGCAGAATCACGCCCAGATACAGCACCCCATCGGCGGAACCGACCGGCAGCAAATAATCCACCACGAGAATGATCCCGCTCATCACCGCCGCCAGCATGGGCAGGATCAGCCGTCGCCAGCCGCTGGAAGTCGCCACCCCATCCGCATCGTGAATCGTCATCGTTCACATCCCATGTCCCGAAGCAGCCAGCCGCTGGCAAAGACGCACCTTAAAGAAAGAGAGAATCGCAATGATAGAAAAAATATTGCCGAACAAAATTTTCTTTCTGATATTTTTTTGTTGATTTTGCACTGCGGCATGAATTAGGATACATCCCAACCATAAACGACCCATATAGACCAGGGAGATCACTCCATGAGACTCGTACTCACCAACGGCAACATCATCGACCCGGAAAGCTGGCCGCTGCTCAAGAAAATCCGCGCCGCCACCGTGGTTCCGACCCGTTCCTTCAAAACCCGCCTCCTCGGTCTGCTCTCCGAACTGGTGGCAGCCCCGGCGGTTTCCCAGGCCGACGCCAATCCGGCCTCCTTGCGTCCGACCCCTCCTCCCGCCACCCTGACCACCCGCTTCATCTTCTGGATGGAAAAGGCGCTGATGGGGGCGCTGATCGCTCTGTGGGCCTTGGCCACCTGGGTGATGTTCGACGGTCTGCGCCTGCTTTTCTTCTGATCCCCCGCCTCACACCCCCGCTGCCGATCCCGGCACGCGGGTGATCGCGTCCCGATGATCACACCCTCCACGCAAGATTGCCCATCCGCGACGCCAGAACACATACACCGGTCAGAATCGGACGATCATCCATCCGGCATCATCCATCAGGCGGTTCACGCCTCCATGACGCGCACCGTCTCTCCCGGACCGATCTGGCACCTTGGCGGACCGATCAGACGATTCTCACCAGGCGATCATCATCAGGCGGCTTACGCCCCCATGGCGCGCACCGTCTCTCCCGGATCGATCTTTCACCCTGCGGACTGTTCCGGCTGATTCAAAAAGGCGTCGAGAGCCTTGCGCACCGGCGCGAAATGCAGACGCACCTGATTCAACGCCTGTCCGGCGTCAAGCCATTTCTGCGCCTTGATGCATTCGTGCAACTGCCGGGTATGCGGCTGCAACTGGGGAAAAATGGTGTTGGCCATGCTGCCCTTGAGCACATGAGCCGTGGCGCGGGCGGTCTCGTGCTCCCCGAGACGCAGATCCCGCTCCAGACTCTCCAGCAACTCCGGAATCTGATTGACCAGCAGTCCGGCCACATCGCGGAAATCCTCCTCTGGCAAACCAATGGAATCCATGGCCCCCAGCAAAATCTCCAGATCGGTTTTCTCCGCCACCGCGCCCACCGGCATCACCGCGTCCACCAGCGGCGCACTCGCGACCTTCACCGGCACAGGCGTCAGATAACGCTCCAAAACCCCCTTCAACTCCCCCAGGGTGACCGGCTTGGAGAGAAAATCGTTCATGCCCACCACCTCCCCCCGCAGACGACTGCCGGAGGTGACATTGGCCGTGAACGCCACAATCGGAACCGGATTCAACTCCCGCTCGCGCTCCCATTGCCGGATCAGGCGGCTCGCCTCGTAACCATCCATGCCCGGCATCTGGCAATCCATCAACACCAGATCAAAATCCTGCTCGATGAAGCGCTCCACTCCCTCCCGACCATCCCTGGCCCCCACCACACGGGCGGCCTCGCACCCCAACCGCACCAGCATGCCACGGGCCACGGTCAGATTGGCCGGATGATCATCCACCACCAGCACCCGCGCGTCGTAACGCTCCGGATCCGGCTCACGCCGCGCCGGATAAGAAGCGCTGCACGACTGACCATCCTGGGCGCTGGACAACCATTCGATGGCCGAACGCAAACGTTCCGCGTTCACCGGTTTCTTCAGACAGATGGCCACCCCCGGCAACTCGCTGGCGTGATCCCATCCCTGATCCAGCAGATCGGTCAACAGAATGAATTTCCAGGAGGACTCCACATCCCGCAAGGCGCGGCAGGCGATGCGGCAATCCTGTCCCGGCTTCTGGTTCAACAGCACCAGATCATACGGATGCCCATCCCCCTTGGAACGACGCAACACCTCCAACGCGGTTTCCGCCTCGGCCACGAAATCCAACCGGGAACCGAACAGCTCGAACACATCCTCCAAGAACAGCCGCTGCAACCCGTCGATCTCCACGCCCAGCACCCGCAGATTCCGGAACACCCCACGCCCCAGATCCTCCTCCACCGCCTCCGGCTGACGGTTCAAACGAATGGTGAAATGAAACACGCTCCCGGACGGGGCATAAGGATTCCCATCCACCCCGATCTCCCCCCCCATCCGCTCCACCAACTGCCGGCTGATGGCCAATCCCAACCCGGTTCCCGGAATCAGACTCCGATGTCCCTCGGCGCGGGCGAACAGATCGAAAATCCGCTCCCGCTCCTCCTCCGGCACCCCCGGTCCCGTATCCCGCACCTCGAACAGATACTCGGTCCGCCCCCCTTCCGTCGGCCCGACCGGTCCGCCATGCAACTCCACACTGCCGCGCTCCGGGGTGAACTTGATGGCATTGCCCAATAAATTGGTGAAAATCTGTCGCAAACGGTTCACATCCCCCCGCACCGCCGTATGCATGCCATGCGGAAAGAAAGGTGTCAGCTCGATCTCCTTGGTGTGGGCCAGGGTGGCCAGGGTCAACGCGGATTCGTCCACCAAAGCACGCAAATCGAAATCCACCTCGTCCAGAACCAGTCGATCCGCCTCCATCTTGGAGTAGTCCAGCACATTGTCGATCAACGCCAACAGCGTCTTGCCCGATCCATACGCCAGCCGCACCTGCTCCTTGCGGTCGTGATCCAAAGAGGCCTCCCGCAACAACTCCAACATGCCCAGCACCACATTCATCGGCGTGCGGATCTCGTGGCTCATGATCGCCAGAAATTCACTTTTGGCATGGCTTTCCGCCAAGGCCCGATCCCGCTCGGCGACCAACTCCGCCGTGCGCCGCTCCACCTGCTGTTCCACCTGCTGTTCCACCCGTCGCTCCAGCAGACGCGCCGACTCCTCCCGATCCAGACGCGCCCGGACCAGCCCGGCTTCCAGTTCCGCCACCGGGGACGATCCGGCACGGTGTCCCATCCACCAGCCCGCCCCCGCCACCACCACCGCCAGACCCCATGGCCATCCGCCCGCCACCCCGGCGACAACCACCGCCACTCCGACTCCCAACCACCGCGCCACGCTGCCGAATGACCCTGTCATGCCCACTTGCCATCACTCCCAAGACACGCACACGTCCCTCATGCCATGCATCGACACGCCCGGATCACATAAAAAACCGCTCATCGAATTGCACCACCTCTTCCAGAATCGCCACGCTCGCGCTCATCAACGCCTCTGGATCCGCCCCCTGCTCCACGAGACGCAACAAGCGCGACATGCTCATCCAGGACTCCAGATGGGCGTGATCGATCTGCGCCGCCACCACCGACAACGCCTGCATGGCCACCAGGGTATCACGGGCAATCCGTTGCAGCTCCATGGACCGCTCCTGACTCAAACCCTGAACCCGCAAGGTCTCGATCCCCATCCGCACCATCTCCGGCGACGGCAACAACTCTCCCCGCCCCCCCGCAGACACAGACGCATCCGGCAGACAGGCATCCACAAACGGCGCCATGAAACGGCGCAAGGTGTATTTCCAGGCCCGCCGGGTATCCACCGTGGCGCGCTTTTCGTAAAAAGCGAACAGCACCACCAGAAAACCACCCTGCATGCAAAAACCGATCAACTGGGGCAACAAGGTACGGGTGACGCTGGTCTCGGAATACAACCACAAGGTCAAGAATGGAGCCGCCGCGAAGAAGACGACCAGAAAAAACAGATAAAACAGAAAAAATCCCTTCAGCCAGGAGATTTTTTCTCCCACGATCGGAACGCGCATGTCTGCCCTCGTTACCAAAAAAGATTCGTTAAACGTTTGCCCCATACTGCCAAACTTGTTCCGGTTTGGCCATCGAAATCCATCCGCCAGCATCACGAATCCAGCCGCGAGGTATCCAGCAACACCCCCTGCACCTCTCTCCCGAGCAGCATCACCACCCCTTCGCGGATCAGATGGTCGGCCTCCAGATAACGAAAGCCGTAGATGCGCCGTACCCGCCAACGACCCTGTTCATCCCGTTGCAGCCCCATGGACTGAAGCGACACGGTATCATCCAGCCACCGCACCGCATTGGCCACACACGCGTAGCGGGCCTCGTCCAGCGCCAACTCCCTGGCCCGCATGGAGGCATGCCACGCCCATGCCAACCCCGCCAGGATCCAAAAGGCCAAGGTCTCCATCAGACGCGCCACACCACGGCCACAGGATCGCAACAGCGGACCCGACTCCCATCCCGACCGCACCGGACAAGAATCTGAAGCATGCGGATTCTCCTTATTCCGAAACAAACCATCAAAAAAAATTTTCCAACCCTCAAACTTCGCGTATCATAGCCGATTCACGCCCCTTTCAGAAAAGGTTTCCAAAAAAGAATATGGCTTTGATCGGCACACACCATGTGAAGGTATCGTTCGGTGGTCCTCCGGTTCTGGAGGACGCGGCGTTCTTCATGGACAAAGGAGAGCGGGTCTGTCTGGTGGGTCGCAACGGATCGGGGAAATCCACCCTGTTGCGTCTGCTGACCGGCACCGTGCAACCCGACGAAGGCGAGGTGGTGCGCTCCAAGGGGATCACCGTCGCCAGCCTGGATCAGGAGGTGCCGGGCCTGATCGCCGGAACCGTCCGGGAGGTGGCCACCCCGGATCCATCCCTGGTCCACGATGTCGACAGTCCCCGACTGGCCGCGAGCCTCGAAGAGATTCTGGCCCAGTTGGGCTTGCAGCCGGATCAGCCGTTCGCGGAGCTTTCCGGCGGACTCAAGCGTCGGGTGCTGCTGGCCCGCGCCCTCGCGGCCCAGGCGGACGTGCTGCTGCTGGACGAACCCACCAACCATCTGGACCTGGCCACCATCGAGCAGTTGGAAGGGATCCTCAAAGCCTATCGGGGAGCGCTGCTGTTCATCACCCATGACCGCATGTTCGTGGATCGTCTGGCCACCCGCATTCTGGAGTTGGACCGGGGCCGCCTCACCGACTGGCCGGGCAGCTATCAAATCTATCAACAACGCAAGGAGGCGGCCCTGGAGTCGGAAGCCACCAGCAACGCCCTGTTCGACAAACGGCTGGCCCAGGAGGAGGTGTGGATCCGTCAAGGAATCAAGGCGCGCCGCACCCGCAACGAAGGTCGGGTACGCTCCCTGGAAAAGATGCGCGCCGAACGCCGCGCCCGACGAGAACTGGAAGGCCGGGTACGCATGCGCGCCGAATTGGCGGAACGCTCCGGCAAACTGGTGGTCGTGGCCGAAGAGGTGAGCTACGCCTATGATGAGGTCTTCTACATTCAGCGTCTGTCCACCGTGGTGCAACGGGGAGACAAGATCGGCATCATCGGCCCCAACGGCTGCGGCAAGACCACGCTGCTGAATCTGTTGTTGGGTCGGCTGACTCCCGCTTCCGGCAACATTCACCTGG
Source organism: Magnetococcales bacterium (assembly GCA_015231375.1). Classification (GTDB taxonomy): domain Bacteria; phylum Pseudomonadota; class Magnetococcia; order Magnetococcales; family Magnetaquicoccaceae; genus Magnetaquiglobus. The sequence goes on from JADGBT010000004.1 coordinate 11,051, forward strand.
GCACCAACCTGGAGGTGGCCTATTTCGACCAGTTGAGAGCCGGACTCGAAGAGGAGAAAACCGTGGCCGACAACGTGGCCAATGGGCGGGAGATGGTGAGCTTCGGGGGACAGAATCGCCACATCATCAGCTATCTGCAAGACTTTCTCTTTCCGCCGGCCCGGGCGCGTTCTCCGGTCAAGATCCTGTCGGGCGGGGAGCGCAACCGGTTGCTGCTGGCCAAGCTTTTCCTGAATCCCGCCAACATCCTGGTCATGGACGAACCCACCAACGATCTGGACTCCGACACCCTGGATCTACTGGAAGAACTGCTGGCCCAATACACCGGCACGTTGCTTTTAGTGAGCCACGACCGGGCGTTTCTCAACAATGTGGTGACCAGTTGTCTGGTCTTCGAGGGAGAACGGGGAGAAATCCGCGAATACGCCGGCGGCTACGACGACTGGCTGTCCCAACGCCCGCCCCCACCCGCGCCGCTGGTGGAAGCCCGCACCGCCATCAAAAAATCCACCCCCAAACCACCCCCTCCGCCCAAAAAACCGGCGGGACTCTCCTTCAAGGAGCGGCGGGAACTGGAACAACTCCCGGCCCGCATCGAATCCCTGGAGTCCGAACAACGCCAACTCCACGCAACCATGGCCGACCCCACCTACTACCGCCACCCCCCGGAACGCCTGACAGCCGATCAGACGCGCCTGGGGGAGGTGGAAGAGGCGTTGGAGGAGGCGTACCGGAGGTGGGAGGTGTTGGAGCAGTCACTTTAATTTTTCAATCAAGCTATCATGCATTTTTTTTACAGATCCCATTAACTGTCTGGCATCTATAAATTTCTGAACATCATACATACTCTCTCTATTTAACACATAACCACCATCAGTTGTGCCACTTATTGAAACCGGCGAAATGATTTTTGATTTACACATTTGGTCAATAACCTCACCATGATGAGGCAACCTGTCAAAACCACCACGTATAATATTTCCCTTCTCAACGCTCTTTGCTCTTCCATTTACCCAGAATTTACGCAGAGCCTCTTCGATTAATTGTATAACAATATTATGAATATTTTCCCTTGACCGATCTTTATTATCTAATAATCTATACAAAGACATCCGTGTAGCCTCATCCAAATCACAATCAATGATCTGCACCTTACTCCACCCACAATTATTATTAATGTCTATTGTGATTCCATTTCTAAATATACATGACTTAAACACAGTGTTCTCATTGGCATAACTTCTATTAATGGTTAGATTGATAAAAACACACCTGACAAACGTCAAATTTGAAATATCAAGATCTGCCATTTCACCATCGACCGTCAAACCAACAATTTCACCATTAAAAGAATCAACAACGCCAAGATGAGACATAATTTTATGCGTCTTTTCTTTCTTTGACAATAAATTGTTGCCTATATAATACAAATTCAATAATTTAAAGATTATTGATTTATTATCATTCTTGTATTGTCTCGAAGCTCCCCAATTATAATAGGCAACCAGACCAACCTCAGGAAACTCGTTCCCAAACATCTCTAAAATATGTTCACAAACATTACCGTCGACATGCCTAACAATTGATTCTATCTTGTAAAAATTATTCTTTCTGACATTAATGAGCACGTCATACACATATCTTGCAACAAAACACGACTGAAGAAAACTCCATTTAAACCTATACATACCTGATTGCTGTTTGATTAACAACACATGATCAGACATTTTACAAACATCTTCCTCATCAAAACCAGAAATTAGAACAACTTCTTCAGAGAACTCATTACTTAATACAGAATCTTCCACAACATACATTGCGATATCTGTAAAATTAACAAGTTGTTGCTCTGAAGAACACAAAAGGCCTTGCCTAACCTTCTCCCGCTCGCACATCATGTTTAAAATACTCCAAACAGATGGCTCCCCATCCAAATCATCCCCATAAATACCACCACTATTAACATATTCAGCTATCATACTTACACATATCGGCAAATTAACAAATTGAGACCTTGGACCACCTTTTGTTGTCGGTTTATTAAATGAAATTAATTTCCCATAAAACATTAACGCCTTGCTGTAATCCTCAGCCGCAACAGCCTTCTTTAAATATTGAGTTGCTTGCTGCTTATTAAAGGATGCAAGACTAATATCATAAAACTTGCTATCACCATCATTAATTCTGCTAATAGCAGACTGCCAATACATTGTGCGACTACTCAAAAGAATCTTAGCATTACTATCACTCACAATACTATATAATTTCATCAGAACTTCTGAAGGCTGAATCATTCCTTCACTATTCTCACACAATTCATCAAAACCATCAAAAATAAAGCACACGTGACCGGCCTTCAAGCAATACTCAAAAACATCTTCAGAAATTTGAAACAAGCATATCTGATTAATGGCATGATTTATAATCTCCCATAATCCATTAACAGACTTAAAATTAACATCTTTCCAATAGGCTGATTCCAGATATATTGGAATCAGCCTTGTCTTTGTTATCATGCCAGAAAGATTGTACGTTATCTTTCTAAAGAGTGTTGTTTTGCCAACGGCAGCAGGAGCATTGACAATAAAAACTTTTTTTAAAGAACGATCAACCTCAAGCATGCTTTTATTGTTTGATAAGATTTTTATCAACTCCTGATCCAATTTAATTTTATTGTCATTATCATCATTAGATTCAATTCGGGGAGGAATGTAGAATTTTTCTTGCGCAACACTCCTTCTAATATTTTCGTTATACTCGCTAAATAGTTCTTGTATTTTTTCCCATATAAGATCGTCATGTATATAAATTTTTCTATGAAAAATCTCTTTTAATCTCTCAACAGAAATACCAGTTGACTGAGTAACAATAAAAACATTATTAATCTTATTTAAATACCTCTTCGAAATAATCTCAAGATTCTTTGCATTTTCTATTATACATTTTGATTTTATACTAATAAACAAATCTGTTACACTTGAAAGCCCCACACTCCCTGTCACAGAAAAAATAACACCAAATTCATCCTCATGCTTTACATCGCAAGAATCATAGCCGAGCAACTTAATATCATCACACGAGAACATTTTGTACATTACCATTCTCCGAACACCAAAAAAGAAAACAAGAAATTCGGACTGCTACAAATCACTCCCAGTTTCACAATGATCATTTGTGCCATTAAAGCACAATCCAGAACCCATGTAAAATCTTTTCTTGCAACCAGAAATCAACAGTCTAGCAAAACCGCAAAAAATCAACATAATAGACAAGAAATACAAAAAAATAACCATATGTCCACATAATCAGTATAAAAAATATTTTATCGATTCTGAATAAATATTCAATAAAACAACACAAAAAATAAAACACAAATAAAACACACAACCATTTGACACGGTAAACAAAAATCTAATTTTTTCATAATACGCATCATTATTTCACCCTCTTACCACACCCCATTCAACCATAAACGGCACAAAATATGCATACAACCCCAAACACCGCCTTGGTAAAGGAGCCTCCCCCTTGCACATCACCCTCGTCACCACGGGCCGGGCCGATTATGGCCTGCTCGAACCTTTGATCCGGGAACTCACGCGCCGCAGGAGATGCGCCGTGCAACTCGTGGCCACGGGCGGCCATCTTTCCGTGGCGCAAGGGGAGACCATCCGTTTGATCCAGGCCGATGGCCACGCCGTCACCCCCATGGCCATGAATCCGGAAAACGACTCCGAACACGGCGTCTGTCAGGCCGTGGCCACGGGATTGGCGGGATTTTCGGACCATTTCCGCCAACACAGGCCGGATCTGGTGGTGGTGCTCGGCGACCGGTATGAACTCTGGGCGGTGTGCATGGCGGCGGTATTGCACAAGATTCCCATCGCCCATCTGCATGGTGGAGAGACCACCCTCGGCGCCCTCGATGATGTCATCCGCCACACCATCACCAAGATGGCGACCTTCCATTTTCCCGCCCTGCCCGAGTATGCCCGCGTGATCCTGTCCATGGGGGAGCATCCGGACCGGGTGCATGTGGTGGGCGCCTTGGGCATCGATGCGATCCTCCAGACTCCGCCGATGGATCTCCAGGCCCTGTCGGCCCATGCGGGGGTGGATTTCGCCCGTCGCCCGGTGGCGTTGATGACCTATCACCCGGTGACCCTCGACGATCACACCGCCGCGAGCCAACACGTCACAACGATCCTGGCCGCCCTGGCCGCCACGGATCTGACCACCCTGATCACCATGCCCAACGCCGACGCCGGAGGCGAAGCGATCTTTCAGGCCATCGAGCATCACTGTCGCGCCCATCCCGAACGCTTTCATCTGGTCAAAAGCCTGGGGCAGCGGGGCTATTTAAGCGCCATGCGTCACGCCGGGGTGATGATCGGCAACTCGTCGAGCGGCATTCTGGAGGCCGCCTCGTTTCGGCTGCCGGTGGTCAACATCGGCGACCGGCAGGGTGGACGGATCAAACCCGCCAACGTCATCGATTGTCCCTGTAACCCCGCCGCGATCCGCGCCGCCCTGGAACAGGCCCGGTCGGAAGCGTTTCGGGAATCCATGGCCGATCTGGTCAACCCCTACGGCGACGGCCACACCGCGACCCGCGTGGCCGACATTCTGGAAAGCCTGGATCTGTCGCATCCGGGGGAGCTGTTGAAGAAAGGATTTTTTCACCCACCATGCGGACACATCACCACACCATGACCACCCCACTCTCCCCCATCACCGTCATCGCCGAAGCCGGAGTCAATCACAACGGCCAACTGGATCTGGCCTTGCGACTGGTGGATGCCGCCGCCGACGCGGGCGCGAACGCGGTCAAGTTTCAGACCTTTCGCGCCGAGGAACTGGTGAGCCGTCACGCGCCAAAGGCGGAGTATCAACGGCAAAGAACCGATCCCGACGCCTCCCAACTGGCCATGATCCGGCAACTGGAACTGGATCACCGCAGCCATGTCCACTTGCAAGCCCACTGTCTGAAAAGGGGGATCGAATTTCTCTCCACCCCTTTCGACGCCACCAGCCTGGATTTTCTGGTGGGACCGATGAAACTCGACACCCTGAAAATCTCTTCCGGGGAGGTGACCAACGGACCGTTTTTGCTTCAGGTGGGGGCGAGCGGCTGTCGGGTGCTGCTTTCCACCGGCATGTCCACCCTGGGGGAGATCGAAACCGCTCTCGGAGCATTGGCCTTCGGCATGCTGCATCCTGCCGAGGCTCCGTCCGTGGCCGCATTCGCCCACGTTTTCGCCTCTGCAGCCGGTCAGCAGGTGTTGGGCGAACGGGTTACCCTGCTCCACTGCACCACCGAATATCCGGCCCCCTTTGCCGAGGTCAACCTGCGGGCCATGGACACCCTGCGCCACGCCTTTGGGCTGCCGGTGGGCTATTCCGACCATACGTCGGGCATGACCATTCCCATTGCGGCTGCGGCGCGCGGCGCGCGGGTGATCGAAAAACATTTCACCCTGGACCGCTCCTTGCCGGGTCCGGACCATCACGCCTCTTTGGAACCCGAGGAACTGACCCGCATGATTGAAGCCATCCGGGTCGTGGAGTCGGCCCTGGGTCATGGCCGCAAGATCCCGATGGCTGCGGAGTTGAAAAACCGTGCGGTGGCCCGCAAAAGTCTGGTGGCCCTGGTTCCGATCCGCCGGGGAGAGCGGTTCACTGCCACCAATCTGGGGGTCAAGCGCCCTGGCGCGGGAGTCTCTCCCATGGTCTACTGGCAATGGCTGGGACGAATCGCCACACGGGATTATCACGTGGATGAAGGGATCGACCGGGAGGAGGAAACACCATGATGCAAGAAGCTACGGTACTGGCGGTCATTCCGGCCAGAGGAGGCTCCAAGGGGGTCATCCGCAAGAATATCCGACCGTTGGGTGGCAAACCGCTGCTGGCCTGGACCATCGAAGCCGCCCTGGCCTGTCCTCAGATCGACCGTGTGATCCTCTCTTCCGAAGATGAAGAGATCATGGCCACCGCCCGCCAGTGGGGATGCGAGGTGCCCTTTCCCCGTCCCATGGCCCTGGCCGGAGACGAGACCCGCGCCATCGACGTGGCCTTGCATCTGCTCGCCACGTTACCGGAGCGGTATGATTTTCTGGTCTGGCTGCAACCCACCTCGCCGCTGCGCACCCCGCAAGACATCACCGCCTGTCTGCGGCTGTGCGTGGAACACAACGCCCACAGCGCCGTCACCGTCACCCAGGTGGACAAAAGCCCCCACTGGATGTTTCACGTCGCCCCGTCCGGAACCATGCGCCCGGTGCTGCCCGGCGACGCCACGCTCTCGAACCGTCAGTCCCTGCCGCCGGTCCATCGGCTCAACGGGGCGGTCTACGTGGCCAACACCACCTGGTTGCGCCACTCCGGACGCTTTGTGGACGCCCAAACCCTGGCATGCATCATGCCCCCGGAACGCTCCCTGGATATCGATTCGGAAGCGGACCTCCACATGGCGGCATGGTGGTTGTCCAGATAAAACAGGTGAGGAGTCATCCAACACCACGACGCGCGCAAAAAATAATACGGCTCAAAAATTGCATCTTTTTCTGACACTCTCCACCTCATTTAACGTGGATCCCATCGACCCCCCATGCCTCCAAAGAGACCTGAAAGACCATGGCGGAACTGCAACTGGATGGCACCAAGCTCACCTTTCACGTCAAGGAGCTGCTGGCGTGGAAACAGGGCGGGTTCGTGCCACCGATTCTGGTGGAAGTGAGTCCCACCAACCTGTGCAACCACCGGTGCGACTTCTGCGCCTATGAATATCTGGACCGCAACGGCACCTATCTGGACATGGAGCGCTTTCGGGTCATTCTCGACGAATTGGCGGCCATGGGAACCAAGTCCCTGTTTTATTCCGGCGAAGGGGAGCCGTTGATTCACAAGGGCTTGCCCGATATCATCGTGCATGCTGGAGGCATGGGGTTCGAACAGGCGCTGAACACCAACGGCGCGCGACTGCTGCCCGCCGTGGCGGATCGGATTCTGCCCTGGCTCTCCTGGGTGCGCTGGAGCATCAACGGGGTCTCCCGGGAGGATTATGCCCTCCATCACCGGGTGTCGCCACGCCAGTTCGATCTGGTGATGAACAACCTGACCCATGCGGCCCAGGTCAAGCGCGCTCTGGGACTGCCGGTGGCCATCGGGGTGCAGTTTGTCTATCTGGGACAAAGCGCCGCGACGGTGATCGCCCTGGCCGAACGCATGAAGGCCATCGGGGTGAGCTATTTCGCCGTCAAGCAGTTCAACCGCCACCCCAACAACCCCTTCGAGCTGGAAACCCCGCCGCCCATCGCAGAACTGCTCACCATTTTGCAACTCAACGACGCGAACTTTCACGCCACGGTCCGACTGGGGGCGTTGGAATGGCAGGCCCCCCGGGAGTACCAACGCTGCCAGGCCCTGCCCTTTTTTGCCGAGATCGTGGCCAATGGGGATGTTTATGCCTGTGGTCCCCATCTGGGCAATCCGGCTTTTTGTTACGGCAACATCCACGACACCTCGTTCGCCACGTTGTGGAGTGGAGCCGGTCGGCGCCAGGTGGAGGCACACGTCTGCTCCATCCCGGATCTGGACGCGGTGTGCATGCCCAATTGCCGCCTGCACGAGATCAACCGCTTCTTGTGGAAGCTTTCCCATCCGCCGGAACATCCGGATCTGGTCTGAAACACACTCGGAAATCACACACCATGGACGCTTTGACTCTGGACGGCTTCACCCTGTTTCACCATTTGGACGCCCTGCGCCAGTGGGAACTGGATCAACCCTTCGCGCCGCTGCTGGTGGAGATCCATCCGCTTGCGCCCAACCCGAAGGATCCCCCCCTGCCCGGAGCACACTACTTGAATCTCATCCGGGAGTTGGGCGCGCTGGGGATCGGCAGTGTGCTGATCGCCGGACCCGGAGAGCCGTTGCACCATCCCGACACCCTGGAGGCGTTGCGCCTGGGGAGCGAACGCGGTCTGCGCATGACCCTGCTCACCGCCTCGGACCCCTGGCGCCGATTGGAGGAGTCACAACGTCCCACCGGCATCCGGGTGCTGTTCCGGGAGCGTCTGCCCGCTCCGACGACACCCGAACCTCGGGAGTATGCCCGCTGCCTGGGTCTGCCGTTCATCGCCTTGGTGACCGCCGACGCCAAGGTGCGAAGCTGCTCGGATCCCGGCGCCGGACCGGAATCGATCTGCGGCGACTTGAACCAGGAGACGTTCGCCACCCTGTGGCCCGCAGCCCAACCCCTGCGCATCCGTCTGAGCTGGGAGCAGGATCCCCGCACGGCCTGCCCTCCCACCTGTCGTCATCACGGCATCAACCGGGTGTTGTGGCGTCATCTGCACCCGCCGGAACATGTGGCTTTTATTTGAACATTATCGTGATCTTTGTATAATCAGAACCGTGGGGAGTTCGTCCCCAAACCCCTACCGGGGACCGTGCCGGTCCCCGGACCCCTGCAATAGGAAAGAATCATTCGGGTGGAAAGAGGGTCCACGTGCGCATCGGGATTGATTTCGACAACACCCTGACCGACATGGATACCCTGCTGACCCGACTGGTGCGGGAACAGGGATGGTTCGACGCCGACGCGCCATGTCCGACCGACAAAAACACCATCCGCCAACGCATACGCGCTCTGGACGATGGCGAAAGCAAATGGCAACATCTTCAGGCCGCCCTGTATGGTCCCTGGTTGCACGCCGCGCCCTTGCGGGCCGGGGCCGGATCGTTTCTGCTGCGGGCCAAAGAGCGTCGCGCGACCGTCTTCATCGTCAGCCACAAAACCCGTTTCGCCCGCCAAGACCAAGCCCAACGCCACGATCTGCGCCTCCTGGCCACGGCGTGGATGACCCGGCAGGGACTCTTCGACCCGCACCGCTTCGCCGTGAACCCGGAGCATCTGCACTTCGCCGACACCCGCGCCGAAAAAGCCGAACGGATCGCGCAGTTGCGCTGTGATCACTTCATCGACGATCTGCCGGAACTGTTCGCCGAGCCGGAATTTCCCGCCACGACCAACCGACTGCTCCTGGATCCGACCGGCGCCCATGGTCACGACTTCGACCATCCGGTGTTCGCCTCCTGGAACGCCCTCGAAGCCGCGCTGCTGGGATCCCCGCCATGACCCCCGGACTGCCCCGCGTTGCCGTGGAACAGTTGCTCAAAGAGCCGCTGCTGACCTGGGAGCCGATCCGGCGCGGGGGCAACAACCGGCTGTATCGCATCACCACCCCGACGCGCACCCTGGCGCTCAAACACCACACCCGCCAGCCGGAAGATCCACGGGACCGCCAGAAGACCGAACGCGTCGCCCTGACCTTTTTCGCCGACCATCCCCCGCTGCCCATCCCCCGTCTGGTGGCCTGGGAGGAGGCATCCGGACTCACAGCGCTGGAGTGGATCGACGGCGAACAGATCCAGACCCCCTCCACCGACGACCTGGATCAGGCCTTGGCGTTCATCGCGGCCCTGGCGGCTCTGGGGGAGGCGCCGGGAACCGAGGCCATTCCTCCGGCCTCCGGGGCGTGTCTGTCTCCGGGGATGCTGCTGCGTCAGGTGCATGCCCGGACTGAACGCCTGCGACAAGCCGCCGCCGACTCCCATCCCGAACTGGAAGCCTGGATGCGGGGTCGGTTTCTGCCTGCCATGACCCGCATTCTCGACCGCTCGATCACGGCTTTCAAACGCCACGGCCTGGAGAGCGAAGCGGAACGGCCCCGCGCCTGTCGGCTGTTGAGCCCATCGGATTTCGGATTTCACAACGCCCTGCGCCAGGCGGATGGACGCCTTGTCTTTCTGGATTTTGAATATTTCGGCTGGGACGATCCGGTCAAGCTGAGTTGGGACTTTCAGATGCATCCAGGAATGAATCTTGCTATGCATTGTGCCCGGTCGGGTGCGGACCTGGGCGCGCGTTTTGCCGCCGGCATGCAACGGCTGTATGGCGCGGATGACACCTTCGCCCTGCGCCACGCCCTTTACCGCCCCCTGATCGGGCTGTGCTGGTGCATGATCGTGTTGAACGAATTCGCCCGCGACGGCTGGGAACGACGCGCCCTGGCCACAGGCGAAACCGACCCGGATCAGGTCTGCGCCCGTCAACTGGCCAAGGCCACGGCCCTGCTGGACACTTTGGAGCCTCTTTAAAAAATGCGTGATTCCACCCCTCTCCTTTCCAAGCCTCCCATGCTCCTGGACGAACGCTCCCGCCGGTTGCGTCTGCTGGTGTTGCGGGCCATGGAACAAGGCGGTCGAGGCCATCCCGGCCCGGCGCTCTCCCTGATCGAGATCCTGCGGGTGCTCTACGACGACATTCTGCGTTACCGTCCCGATCAGCCGCAGTGGCCGGAGCGGGACCGCTGCATTTTAAGCAAGGGTCACGGCTGTCTGGCCCTTTACGCCCTGCTGGCCGACAAGGGATTCTTTCCCGTGGAAGCCCTGGACACCTTCTGCCGTTTCGACTCCTTTCTGGGCGGGCATCCGGAACGGGGCAAAATTCCAGGAGTGGAGGCCTCCACCGGTTCTTTGGGACATGGCCTGTCCATCGGCGTGGGTCAAGCGCTGGCGGCCCGGTTGCAGGCACGCTCCCACCGGGTGGTGGTGGTCATGGGAGACGGGGAGATCAACGAAGGCTCGGTGTGGGAGGCGGCCATGACCGCAACCAAACACCGGCTCGACGCCCTGACCGCCGTGGTGGATTACAACAAGATGCAATCCTACGGCCCGACGCGCGAGGTGCTGGATCTGGAACCCCTGGTCGACAAATGGCGCGCCTTTGGCTTCACCACCCGGGAGGTGGACGGGCACGATGTCGCCGCCTTGCGCACCACCTTGTCCACGCCCCCCGAACCCGGACGGCCCACGGCCATCATCGCCCACACGGTCAAGGGCAAAGGCATTCCGGAAGCCGAACACAACCCGGAGTGGCATCATAAATCCCGCATCCCCGCCCCCCTGTTTTCCGCCATGCGGCAGGCACTGGAGACCCCCTGACATGCGCAAAAGCTCTCTTGACGCGGTATTCCAGCTCGCGCAGCAAGACGAACGGGTGATCTTTCTGGGGTCCGACCTGGGGGTCGGCACGCTGCAAGCCTTTCGGGACACCTTCCCGGAACGGTTTTTCATGGAGGGAATCGCCGAACAAAACCTGATCGGCATGGCGGCGGGACTGGCCATGGAAGGATTCATTCCCTATGTCAACACCATCGCCAGTTTCCTCACCCGGCGCTGTCTGGAGCAGATCACCATCGATGTCTGTCTGCACCATCTGCCGGTGCGGCTGATCGGCAATGGCGGCGGTCTGGTCTACGCCCCTTTGGGGCCGACCCATCTGGCCACCGACGATCTGGCCTTGATGCGCGCCCAGCCCCACATGACCGTGCTCGCCCCCTGCGACGCCCTCCAGATGCGCGCCTGCATGGCCCAGACCCTGCACCATCCCGGCCCGATCTACATCCGTCTGGCCAAGGGGGGGGACCGGGTGGTCTTTCCGGAAACGATGCCGGTGACCCTGGGCCAGGGGATCACCTTGCGCCCCGGAGACCAGGCGCTCCTGATCACCACCGGGGTGATGGCGCAACGGGCCTTGGAGGCCGCCTTGATCCTGGAACAACACCACATCTCCTGCGGCGTGGCGCATCTGCACACGGTCAAGCCACTGGACGACACCCTGATCTGCAACGCGGCCCGGACCTTTCCCCTGCTGGTCACCCTGGAAGAACACTCCTTAGTGGGCGGTCTGGGGTCGGCGGTGGCGGAACGGCTGGCGGATCAGGGGCCCTATCCCGGTCCACGCCTGTTGCGGCTGGGACTGCCGGACTGTTTCCCCCATCACTACGGCTCGCAAGAGGCCCATCTGGCGGCGTTGGGCCTGGATGCGGAATCCATCGCCCGACGGGTCGCCCTGGCCCTGGACACCGGGATCGGAAGTCAACCATGAGCGTCTTGTACAGCAATCTGAAATTCTTGCGCTTCCAGGAACATCTGGCCGCCGTGAAGGAACGGCGGGTGGTGGCTCCGGTCCATGTGCGCATCAAGCCCACCAACCGCTGCAACCACAACTGCTGGTACTGCGCCTACAAGGTGGACAACCTCGCTCTGGGCGAGGAGATGGTGGAATCCGACGCCATTCCGCCGGAAAAGATGTTCGATCTGGTCGAGGAGTTCATCACCCTGGGGGTCAAGGCGATCACCTTTTCCGGCGGGGGGGAGCCGCTGCTCTACAAACCGCTGCCCGAGGTAGTGGAACGACTGGCCGCCGGGGGCATCCGGGTGGCCACCCTCACCAACGGCGCCAATCTCAAGGGACGCATGGCCGATGCCCTGGCCCGGCACGCCACCTGGGTGCGCATCTCCATGGACGGCTGGGACGACGCCAGTTACGCCAAGGCCAGAGGACTCAAAGGGGATCCCTTCACCCAACTGCTGGACAACATCGCCGCCTTCACGGCCCGAGACACCCGCTGTGTGCTGGGGGTGAGTTTCATCGTCACCGAAGAAAACCATCTCCATCTGCCCCAGGTATGCGCCCTGCTCAAGGAGGCCGGAGCCAATCACGTCAAGCTCTCCGGCGTGGTGGTGGCCAACGACGGCGCTGGCAACAACCGCTATCACGCCGATTTCTCCCGTCAGGTCCAAGAGCAAATCCGCGCGGCCCAGACCCTGAACGACCACCGTTTCAGCCTCATCAACCACTACCACGAACTGGAAGAGCGCTTTGACAAAGCCTATACTTTCTGTCCATTCTTGCCGTTTCTCACCGTGATCGGCGCGGATTGTCAGGTCTACACCTGTCAGGACAAGGCCTACCGCGCCAGCGGACGCCTCGGCTCCATCCGGAAGCGCACCTTTACCGACTTCTGGTTTTCCGCCGAGAACCGCCAGCGGCTGTTCGGCCTGAATCCCGCGCAAGAGTGCGGCCATCATTGCGTGGCCCATGGCAAGAATCTGGCGATTCTGGATTATCTGTCCATCGACCCGGAACACGGGTGGTTCGTCTAAGAAAAACCTGATCATCAACCGTCTGCTTGTGGAGCGTCAACGTCAACCGTGGCCATTCAGAACTTCATCACGCCGCTGCACACCCGCGCCCAAAGGGATTATGTGGCGCGGGTGGTGGAACACGACAAGGCCGCATGCGCCACCATCGCCAAACAGTGGGGCGCGGAGTACTGGGATGGTCCCCGCCAGTATGGCTATGGGGGCTACCGCTACGATGGCCGCTGGCTGCCGGTGGCCCAACGCATGGCCGCCCACTACGGACTCACCCCGGAAAGCCGGGTGCTGGATGTGGGATGCGGCAAGGGTCATCTGTTGTATGAATTCACCCGCGCCGTGCCCGGCATCGCCGTGGCCGGGCTGGATCTCTCGCCCTACGCCCTCAAGCACGCCAAACCGGAACTCACACCCCATCTGACCCTGGGCAACGCCACGGCCCTGCCCTATGCGGATCACAGCTTCGATCTGGTCTTCTCCCTCACCACCTTGCACAATCTCTACGCCCCTCAGCTTGATCAAGCCCTGCGGGAGATTCAGCGGGTGGGCAGACAACACAAGCTGATCGTGGTGGAGTCCTACCGCAACGAACGGGAAAAGGCCAATCTGCTCTACTGGCAATTGACCTGCGAAAGCTTTTTCACCCCGGAGGAGTGGCAATGGTGGTTCGACCGGTGCGGTTATGACGGCGACGCCGAATTCATCTATTTCGAGTAGATCATGTCCAAAAAAATCCTGATTGTCGGCGGTTCGGGCTACATCGGACGCCAACTGTTCGCCCGGCTGGGCCATGAACGGGCCGTGGCCACCCATCACGCCCATCCGTTTCCCGGCAGCGTGGCCTTCGATCCGCTCACCACCCATCCCGAAGAGTGGCTGGCGGCCCATGGTCCTTTTTCCACCGCCATTCTCCTGATGGGGGCCACCCGGGTGGATGCCTGCTCGAAAGATCCCGCCGGCACGGACCCCATCAACATCCACGCGGTGCAATCCGTGATCCGGGCCTGTCTGCAACAGGGCATCCATCCCCTGTTCACCTCCTCGGACGTGGTGTTCGACGGTCACAAAGGCCACTACGACGAGTCCAACCCGCCGGCCCCCCTGGTGCAGTATGGCCGTCAGAAACACCACATCGAACAATTCCTGCACGCCACCGACGCGCCCCACACCCTGATCCGTCTGCCCAAGGTCTACGACAGCGATCCGCAAGGATCCTCCCTGCTGGCCCACTGGTGGCAGGCCATCCAGCGCCGCACCCCCATCCGCAGCGCCACGGACCGGATCTTCTCCCCGGTGCGGGTGGAAGATGTGATCGAAGGCATGATCACGCTCACACAATCGGGCCAAAGCGGCACCTGGCATCTGGGAGGACCGGTGGCGGTGTCGATGGCCGGGCTGTTCGAACTGTTCGCCGCGCGGCTGCGAGAGGCCGATCCCGCCATGCCGGACCCGGATCATACGACATGCGGCATCAACGATCTGGGATTCCAGGAGCGCTGGCCCTTGGACATCTCCTTGAATTCGGACCGCTGGATCCAGACCACCGGCATCGCCCCCCAGACCCCGGACGCGGTGGTGGATGCGTTTATCGCACGCTTGAGATTGCCTTTTGAGAGCCAATGCGGTAAATCTGCCTGAGCGAAAACCATCCACGGGTCCACCACTCTTTCATCCATCCTCGACGCACGCGGCGGCCAACACCATGACACCCACCCAACCATCCGCACCCCCGCTTCCGGCCCTGCCCACACCCAACCAGCCGATCGAAGCGCAACCTTTAACCCTGGATGATCTGCTGCGCAACCTCTTGAACCAAAAATGGGTGATACTGGCGGCAACCCTGCTCTGCCTCGTCGCCACCTTGACTTATGCCTTGATCACTCCCCGTCTCTACCAGTCCGAGATCCTGCTGGAACCCGTCAGCGAGGATGGCAAAAAAGGGGGAGGCACTCTGGCGCAACTGGGCGGATTGGCCGCCATGGCCGGCCTGAGCATGGGATCCGGAGACACCTCCAAAGAGGCGGCCCTGGCCAAACTCAAATCCCGGATCTTCATCGGGGAGTTCATCCAGGACGAAAAGCTGCTGCCCGTTTTGTTCAGCGACCAGTGGGACGCCTCCAAACAGGAGTGGCACGACTCCACCCGGCCACCCACCCTGTTCAAGGGCGTCACCTTATTCAAGACCCAAATTCTCAAGATCAGCGAAGAGAAAAAATCCGGACTGATCACCCTGTCCGTCGAATGGACCGATCGCGAACAGACCGCCCGCTGGGCCAACCTGCTGGTGGAGCGGATCAACCTGTATCTGCGCACCCTGGCTATCGAGGACACCAAACGCAACATGGAGTACCTCAACAAGGAGTTGGCCAAAACCACCATCGTGGAACTCAAACAGGTGATCGCCTCGCTGCTGGAAAACCAGATCAAAAAAGTGATGCTGGCCAATCGACATCACGAATACGCCTTCAAGGTGCTGGATCCGGCCGTGGTGCCAGAACTGCCAATCTGGCCCAAACGGACCCAGATCGTGTTGATCGGCGTCATGGGAGGCATTCTGCTGGGCATTCTGCTCGCCTTCGTGCGCATCAGTCTGCAAAACCGAAAAAAGATCGCCCTGTAATCCATCGGCCATCTCCGGCCATCCCCACCCATCCACCTCTCACCCGACCCACAAGGCCCACAGGTCATGTTTCAAGATCGCGCCACCGTACAACAGACCCTGAACGCCGGTTTTCATGGCCAATCCGTGCTGGTGGCCGGCGACCTGATTCTGGACCGCTACATCTGGGGGGAGGTCTCCCGCATCTCCCCCGAAGCGCCGGTGCCGGTGGTCAAGATCCTCCGGGAGACCTCCCGGTGCGGAGGGGCGGCCCATGTGGCGGTCAATCTGGCCAATCTCGGGCTCACCCCCCGCATCTGCGGCTGGGTGGGGGAAGACGCGGACGGAGCGCTGCTCAAGACGCTGCTCCAGCAGGCCGGAGTCACCACCGAGGCGATCCACGCCCTGCCCAACCGCCCCACCATCGCCAAGACCCGCGTCATCGGCGGACGGCAACAGATGCTGCGTCTGGACCTGGAACAGACCGATCCGGTCTCCGAGGAGGTCTGGACCACCTTCGTCTCCCATGTCATGGAACAACTCCTCAAAGAACCCCGCCCCAAGGCGGTGATTCTGTCGGACTACGGCAAGGGCACCCTGGCCGAACCGGTCTGTCAGGCGATCATCCAGGCGGCCCGCTCCATCGAGGTGCCGGTGCTGGTGGATCCCAAGGGCATGCACTACGACAAATACCGGGGCGCCACCACCCTCACCCCCAACCGGCGCGAGCTGGCGGAGGCCATTCCCATGGCCATCGGCGAACTGGAACCCCTGCTGGCCGCCGGCGAAACGCTGCGTCAACGCATCGAAGCCGATTTTCTGGCCGTCACCTTGAGCGAGCTGGGCATCGCCTTGCTGGAAGGCAAAGGCCCGCCGGTACGGATTCCGGCCACGGCCCGCGAGGTGTTCGATGTCTCCGGCGCCGGAGACGCGGTGATCGCGGTGCTGGCTGCGGGACTGACCGCCGGATTCTCCCGTCTGGACGCCTTGCATCTGGCCAATCTGGCCGCCGGGGTGGTGGTGGGCAAGGTGGGCACCTCGCCCATCCACCGGGATGAACTGCTGGCCGCGCTCTCCTCCCACGCGGCCCTGGCCCAGGCCGACAAGATCTGTACGCCGGAAATCGCCCTGTCGCGGGTCGAGGCGTGGCGGCAGAAAGGCGAACGGATCGTCTTCACCAATGGCTGTTTCGATCTGCTGCACGCCGGACACGTCACCTATCTGGAAAAAGCCCGCAACCTGGGCAACCGCCTGATCGTGGGGTTGAACACCGACCGTTCGGTCCAGACCATCAAAGGCCCGAGCCGTCCGGTGATCGACCAGGAGGATCGGGCGCGGGTGCTGGCGGCGCTGGCCTCGGTGGACCTGATCATGCTGTTCGACGAACCCACCCCGCTGGAACTGATCCATCTGTTGCGTCCGGACGTGATCGCCAAGGGAGCGGACTACACCGAAGAGCAAGTAGTGGGCGGAGACGCGGTCAAATCCTGGGGAGGACGGGTGGCATTGATCCCTCTGGAACCGGGACGCAGCAGCAGCACCATTCTGCATCACATTCAATCCACCCAAGAAAGCGAGCTGAAACCATGTATATCGTGACCGGAGGCGCGGGCTTCATCGGCGCCAATCTCGTGGCCACCCTCAATCGCAGGGGCGACAGCAACATCTTAGTGGTCGATGACCTGAAACAGGGAGACAAATTCCTGAATCTGCGTGATCTGGAGATCGCAGACTACATGGATCTGACCGAATTCCGCGACCATCTGCGGGCCGGACGATTCCGCAACGCCCGGGTGCGGGGCGTTTTTCATCAGGGGGCCTGCTCCGACACCATGGAGTACGATGGCCGCTACATGATGGACAACAATTTCACCTACTCCAAGGAACTGCTCCACTTCGCCCTGGAACAAAACACCCCCTTCATCTACGCCTCCAGCGCCGCCACCTACGGGGCCTCCGTCACCTTCGCCGAACACCCGGACAACGAAAAACCCCTCAATGTCTATGGCTATTCCAAGCTGCTGTTCGACCGCTATGTGCAACGACTGCTCTCCCGCACCACCATGGCCGTGGCCGGATTGCGCTATTTCAACGTCTACGGCCCCCGTGAAGATCACAAGGGACGCATGGCCTCGATGATCCATCAGATGCACCACCAGATCCTCACCCAAGGCGTGGTCAAGCTGTTCACCGGCAGCGGCGGCTATGGGGACGGGGAGCAGCGGCGCGACTTCGTGCATGTGGCCGACGCGGTCAAGGTGAATCTGTTTCTGGCCGACAGCGGCAGCATCCAGGGGATCTTCAATGTGGGCACCGGCAAAAGCCGCAGCTTCAACGATGTGGCCAGGGGTCTGATCGACGCCTTAGGCCAGGGCCGCATCGAATACGTGCCGATGCCCGAGGTGCTGAAAACCAAATATCAAAGCTTCACCGAAGCCGACATCACCCACCTGCGGGCCGTGGGTTACGACGCCCCCTTCGACTCTTTGGAAGAGGGCATCCAGACCTTCGTGCGCGCCAGGGCGAGCGCCACCCCATGAACACCGACGGGGCGATCCTGGTGATCGGTCCCTCCTGGGTGGGGGACATGGTGATGGCGCAGGCGCTGTTCAAAACCCTGCGACACCATCACCCCCACACCCCCATCGATCTGGTGGCCCCGGCCTGGACCCTGCCCCTGGTCAGCCGCATGCCGGAAATCCGCCAGGGCATCGCCCTGCCCGCCGCACACGGCGAACTGGCCCTGGCCACCCGTTTCCGGCTGGGCAAAAGTCTGCGGGGAGGCTACCGACAGGCCATTCTACTACCCAACTCCCTCAAGTCCGCGCTGCTGCCCTGGTTTGCCGCCATTCCGCTGCGCACCGGTTTTCTGGGAGAGTGGCGCTGGGGAGTGCTCAACGATATCCGCCCGCTGGACAAAACCAGACTGAAACGCACCGTGGACCGCTTCGTGGCCCTGGGATTGCCGCCGGGCACCCCCTTTCCCGACGCCATCCCCCTGCCCGCCCTGGTGGCGACACCGCAAGCCGGAGCCGCCCTCCTCCAACGATACGACCCCGCAAGCCAGGGACCGCTGCTGGCTTTGTGTCCCGGCGCCGAATACGGTCCGGCCAAACGCTGGCCCGCGCGCCACTTCGCCGCCCTGGCCCAGACCCGCCTCCGGGAAGGATGGCGGGTGGTGGTGCTCGGCTCGGGCAAGGAACAGACCCTGGGAGAGGAGATCCTGTCCGGCCTCGGTCCCCGCGCCCTCAATCTGGCGGGAAAAATCCCCCTGGAGCAGGCCGTGGATCTGCTGGCCCTGGCCGAGGCGGTGGTAACCAACGACTCCGGCCTCATGCATGTGGCCGCCGCCCTGGATCGTCCCGGCGTGGCCATTTTCGGCTCTTCGGATCCGGGTCACACCCCGCCTCTGGGAGGACGCTTGCGGATTGTCTCCCTGGGTCTGCCCTGCGCCCCCTGCTTCAAACGCCACTGCCCCGACGGCCCCCAGGCCCGCTGCCTGGAAGCGATCACGCCCCGCATGGTCCTGGAGGCCCTGTAGCGCATGTCCCGTCCCCGCTTTCGCCACCGCGTCGAATGGCTGCTGCTCGAAAGCCTCCTGGCCTGGATCCGCCAGGGGGATCTGAACGCCGCCTATCGCAAGGCCAAAGGCGTATCCCGGCTGGCCCAACGTCTGCTGCGCTCGGAATGGGCCTGGGCCAACGCCAATCTCGCCTTGGTCTACGGCCAGACCCTCACCCCGGAGCAGCGGGAACGACTGGCCGCGCTCGCCTTTGAAAACATCTTCTACAGCCACATGGAGGCGATCCGGGTACACGAGATCACCTTCCGCGACACAGGGGTCGAACGGCTGCACGCGGCCTGCGAGCAGGGCCGAGGGGTGATCGTGGTGGGGGTGCATGTGGGCTGCTGGGAACCGGGACTGAAACGGCTGGCAGGACATGTGGGAAAGGCGACCATTCTCTACCGTCACGCCAGCAACCCCTTAAGCGAACAAAGCTTCATGAAGATGCGCGCCGGCTACGGGGTGGAGTGGCTCTCCCGGCAGGACACCCGCGCCATCGTCCGGGCCTGCCAGGAACGCAAGGTGTTGGGGTTCATGACCGACATCAACACCCGGGATGGCGGCGTCACCGCGCCATTTCTGGGGGTCGAGGCCCAATGTCCGCCGGGAGCGGCCCGGCTCGCCTTGAAATTCAACATGCCTTTGGTGCCGATCATCGCCACTCGCCATGGGATGGGTCAGGCCATCTTCCGGGTGGGTCAAGCCATCGACCCCCACAGCGCCGGCTCTGGAGAGCCCCCCATCCAGACCCTCACCACCCGGATCAACGCCGCCTTCACCGCCTGGGTCCACGAATACGCCGAACAGTACAACTGGCTGCACGCCCGTTGGCGCGCCCGTCCCGATGGTACCTTGTGGCGTCCCGAAGAGGCGATCCACGCCAATCCCGCTCCGACGCCCCCGTCGCCACGGATCATGCGCTTGTTGCAGACCCCGCGATGAAGCTGCTTTTGGTCAAGACCTCCTCCTTCGGGGATGTGCTGCACACCCTGCCGGCCCTCAACGACCTGCGGCGCCATCGTCCAGAGGTCCGGGTCCACTGGGTGGTGGAAGAGGCCTTCGCCCGGATTCCCGCCTGGTCGCCCCAGGTGGAACAGGTGATTCCCGTGGCGTGGCGACGCTGGCGGGGCGGCGTGTGGCAGGCGCTGCGCTCCGGGGAGCCGGAAGCCTTTTGGCGCGCCCTGCGGGGTCAATCTTTCGAAACCATTCTGGACGCCCAGGGATTGATCAAAAGCGCGCTGATGGCCCGCATGGCCCACGGCACCCGGCATGGACTGGATCGGGCCTCGGCCCGCGAACCGTGGGCTGCGCTCCTGTACGACCGGACCCACACGGTGCCGGTGGCGCTGCACGCCACGGAGCGGTTGAGACGCCTGTTCGCCGCCGCCCTCAAGCTGCCGCCACCGCACGGGCCAGCGGATTTCGGGTTGGAGGCGGCCCGCTTCGTCTCCAGCGACATCCACGCCGACGGGCCCACGCTGGTCTTTTTGCACGGCACCACCTGGGTCTCCAAGCTGTGGCCCGTGGCCCACTGGCAGGAACTGGCCCGGCTGGCCAGTCAGGCGGGCATGCGCGTCGAGCTGCCCTGGGGCAACGCGACGGAACGCCAGCGGGCCGAAGAGATCGCCCGGGCGGCCCCTTCCGCCTGTCGGTCGTTGCCGCCTTTGACCCTGGAACAACTGGCGGCCCGACTGGCCGCAGCCCAAGCCGTGGTGGCCACGGATACCGGTCCGGCCCATCTGGCCGCAGCCCTGGCCACCCCCACCATCGGCCTGTACGGCCCCACCCCCACGGAGCGCATCGGCATCGTGGGGCGTCACGTGACCCGGCTGTGCGGCCCCTGTCCCCTGGCTCCCTGCCGTCAACGGGTCTGCCCGCTGAAAGAGCAACCAAACGGCTGCATGCGCGCCTTGACCCCGCAACAGGTGTGGCAGACTGTCACAGAGCAGCTTGGCATGTAAACTTTTGAAAAAAAAGAAGGGGTCTGAGGGATTCATCCCCCAGGGTTTTGACTTTAAAAACATAAAATTTTAATTTTAAATTTATTATAATTTTATGTTTTTAAAGTCCCAAGGGCTTCGCCCTTGGATCCCACCAGGGGCCAATGGCCCCTGGACCCCATCAATTTTGAGACGGATCGGCCAGCAGTGGTACTCCTTCTTCCACCAACTCCTTGCCGATCAGCTTGCGATACTCCCCATCCTTGCGGGTAAGCAACTCGGCATGGGTGCCGCTTTCCACGATGCGGCCATGCTTGAGCAGCAGAATGTGATCGGCCCGCTCCACCGTGATCAGGCGATGGGCGATGATGATCACGGTGCGCCCCGACATCAACTGGTCGATGGCATCCTGCACCGCCCGTTCCGACACGGTGTCGAGGGCCGAGGTGGCCTCATCCAGAATCAGAATCGGGGCATCCTTCATGAAGGCCCGCGCCACCGCCAACCGCTGACGCTGACCCCCGGAAAGACGAATGCCGGACTCCCCGATCTGGGTATCGAACCCCTGGGGCAACGCCTCGATGAACTCCAGGGCGTTGGCCTGTCTGGCCGCGTGACGAATGCGTTCCCTGGGACAGTCCGGCAGGCCGTAGGCGATGTTGTTGCTGATGGTGTCGTTGAACAACACCGTGTTCTGGGTCACCACGGCAATCTGGGAACGCAGACTCTCCAGCGTGACCTCCCGGATGTCGTGACCATCGAAACGAATACTGCCCTGGGTGCCTTCGACAAAACGGGGCAACAGATTGGCCAGGGTGGTCTTGCCGCTGCCGCTCGGCCCGACGATGGCGATCTTCTGACCCTTTTTCAGGGTAAAATCCACCCCCTGCAACACATCCGCCTCGGATTGCAGATAACGAAACCAGACATTCTCGAAGCGAATCTCACCCGCAAACGGCGGCAAAGGCGTGGCGTCGGGCCGGTTTTGAATCTCCGGCTCACAGTCGAGCAACCAGAACACCCGCGTGGCCGCCGCCAGTCCCTGCTGGATCATGCTGTTGATTTTGGTGATCCCCTTGATCGGCTCATAGGTCATCACCAACGCAGTCAGAAACGAAAAAAACGTCCCGGTGGAAGACTCCCCGGCAATCACCCGACTGCCGCCGTAGACGATGATGGCGATGATGCCGATGCCGCCGATCTGCTCCATCACCGCGTGGGAGAGCTTGCGGGTTTTGGTATCCTGGATGGTCACCTGAAAATTGTCTTTCAGCACCCGCGAGAACCGTTCGATTTCAAACCGTTCCATACAGAACGCCTGGATGATCAAACTGCCGAGCAAGGATTCGTGCAACACGGCGGTCATGTGGGCCATGATCTCTTGCAACCGGTTGTTCAGACGGCGGTGGATGCGGCTGAAAAAAATCACCGGCATGAAAGCCACCACGATGAATCCGGAACAAAAAATCGCCAACTGCCAGTCCAGATAATAGATCAAACCCACCAGTCCGATAATCTGGAACACGTTCTTGACCAGCCCAACCGACGCCGACGAAATGCTCGCCTGGATCAAGGAGACATCATTGAGAATGCGCGAAATCAACTCTCCGGTCGAGTATTGATAGTGGAAAGAGAGGGACTGACGGTGCAGATGCTCGAAAATCTTCATGCGGATATCCCGCACAATGCTCTGACCGACCCGTTCCAGATAATATTCATAGAAATAATAACAGATCCCCTTCAACAAGAAGACCGCCGCGATCACCCAGGGCAGATAGGTGAAATAAAAATAGTCCTTCTCGATGAAGATCTTGTCCAAGGCGGGTTTGATCAGATACGCCTGCAACGCCGTGAGTCCGGAGACCAGGATCATGCACACGATCGCCACCGACCAGTAACGCAGATACGGGCGGGTATACGCGTACAACCGTCGAATCACGTCCTGATCCGGATGGGCCTGGACCGACGGGGACAACTTGAGCTTGGCATTCATGGAGGGGTCATTCTTCCCGGGTTGAGCGCAACGACAACTGTGAATTGAGTTCACGCAATTTCATGTATTTGAAAAACACGCCAGTGGCATTGGAAACCGAAATCAGAAATCCGTTGGCACCATCCAGGATGCCTCCCTGTATTATATAGTTCTTGATGAATGCGACAAAAGTTTTTAAAACGACCATCGGCACCGACGCGTGACGTTTGCCCGCATACTGACGGGCATACAGGTCCGAATAACGCTGCATCTTGTCGATCAAGCCGGAGACCCCATCGAAGGAGTCGTGATGGATCACCTGCCGCAGCTTCACCACCCGCATGCCGGGTTGGAGGATCACGCTTTCGTGTACCAAAGCGGCGCTGTAAGTCGTGACCCGACGGTGAAACAGGCGGCTCACGTAATCCGGATGCCAGCCGCAACAGCGGATCACCTGCCCCCGATAGCGGTTGCGGCGGGGCAGCGCATAAAGGGTCTGGGGATTCAGGCTGGCGTGCAGGGCGACAATCTCCTGACACGCCTCCGCCGACAACTGTTCGTCGCTGTCCAAGGCCAGGATCCAATCGTGTCCGGCCTGTGCGGTCGCCAGACGACGCAGGGGGCCAAAACCGATGAAGGGGCTGTGCATGACACGCACATTGGCGAAACTCCGGGCGATCTCCAGGGTGTCGTCCGTGGAACCGTTGTCGCACAGGATCACCTCATCGAAACCACGCACCGATTCCAGGCAGGCCCGCAGATGGCGGGCGCTGTTGAGGGTCAGAACCTGGACACTGATCGGAAGCGTCATGCGGCATCACTCTTTCCAAGATACGATCAAGGCGATGCCTCTTTCGCCTCCACGGTGTTGGCAAACAGCACCACCGTGAAATAGGTGAAAAAGTACCGCTCGGTAAAATCCATCAACATGGAGTTGATCAAACACCCCACCGCAAACAGCACGACAAACCCCTGTGACAGATCCCTGAAGAATCCATCCTGCTTGCAACTGGCCTGCCACTGCGCAACCCACACCCAAACCAGGGCCATCACGCCCATCAGGCCCACCTGCACCCCGAACTCCAGATACTGGTTGTGGAGATTGCTGGTCGGCTGGGTGGTGCTGGCCCGGACCGCGCCCGGCGCCACGGGCGGTTGCAGCCCCTCTTGCGCGACGCGACTCTGTTGCAGCCGGGTATAACGGACCAGCACCGAGCCGGTGCCTCCGCCTGCAACCGGTTTTTCCCGGATCAGCGCCAGACCGTTGACGAAATAGTCGTAGCGGGCGCCGATGGAATTTTCGTGGCTTTTGTCCTGCATCAACCGGTAATCGAGCACAGCGGCGTCGAGGCGTTGCTGGATGGTGGCCGAGGTGGACAGGACCACCACCAGCACAGCGCCCACCGCCGCGAACACCGGCAGAAGATACCGTCGGGGGGTCACCTGCGCGGCGAACACGAACAGCAGCACCATCAACAACACGTAGCCGGAACGTCCCGGCGAAAAATACAGAATATACTGCATGCCCAGTCCGGCCAGCGCCACGCCGACCCAACGCCCTTGCCGGAACCGGAAGGCGTGATGCGCCAGCACGAACACATAAAACGACATCATCAGGCTGGTGGAGATGTAGCTTTTCAACAAGCCCGGATTGTCCGGACGCAACAACGGATAAAAAACCGAGTCGGGATGGACCCTTCCGGCCCACACCTGGGCGATCACCGACAACGCCACCACCCCGCTCATCGCCACCAGAAACAGACGCACGCCCAGCATGCGGACGCGCTCATCGGCAAAAAACGGCAACAACAACACCGCCAGCAGCAGATAGTGATACTTCCAAAACACCCGGCCCGCCTCGGCCAGGGTCAACTCGCCATAAAAAACCCCCAGCCCCAGCAGCGCAAACAGCAGCAGCAACGCCCAGGCCACCCGACTGGCGCCGAAGGCCGCCCGGCGTTCCCGCCATCCCCCGCTCAACAGGAGCAACACCAGGGTCGCATAGGAAGAGATCGTGGTCAGCGACGTGGAAAAAGGCAGCGACACCCCCAACAGCAAAAAACTCCGGACCGCCCAGGGGTGCGCGGGAAACGCCACAGTCATGACGAACCGGCCTCCCCCCCCGCGCTCCGCTCCTGACACCCCGCGCCCGACAGATGCCGGTTCAGCCCCTGGGAGCAGAACACCCGTTTTTCATCGATGGTCTGTCGCAGGATGTCGTCGTTCGCCGCCACCTGCTCCCGTGACGCCAACGGATGATGCAGATGATACCCCACCCCCTTGAATACCATCTTGCGGCACCATCCCCCGTTGTTGATCAATCTGGCGGCGAATTCGCTGTCCTCCCGGCCCCACCCCTCCATGGCCTCGTTGAATCCGTTGATCGCGATGGCGTCTTGTTTCCAAAACGAGAAATTGCAGGTGCGAATGCCGCGCAACGAGCGGGTCTTCCGGGACAACAGCCCCGACAGCCATCCGAAACGCAACGCCTTGTGACGCCCACTCAGGCCCGGTGTCCAGAAGGGAATCCGGGCCGGATCGGTTCTTAGGATTTCTTGTGTACACTCCGGACTCAACAGGATGCGCGATCCTTGAATGAACTGGCCTTGCCGGGCCATCTGGAGATGATCGGCCACGAAACGGGCATCGAGAATCATGTCCCCGTCGATCACAATCACATACTCCCCGCGAGCGCGAGCCAGGGCCAGATTGCGACAACGGGCGGCGCGGAATCCCCGGTCCTCCTGCCAGGCGTGGACCACCGGCACCACGGCCCGCTCCTGAAAGGCTTGCACCAGCGCGCCGGTCTGCGGCCCGGAGCCATCGTCGGCCACGATGATCTCATCCGGCAACCGGGTCTGACGCAAGGCGCTGGACAAAACCGCCTTCAGAAAGGCTTCCTGATTGTAAGTGGTCACGATCAAAGAGACGCTCATGCGACCTCGCCCGGCAGAAACCCTTGCAGCACGGCGATGACTTCCGCGCTGTCCAGCTTTTCCAGACAGTCGCTCACATGGCTGTCGTTGCAGCCGCGCCCGTGACACGGCACACACGGCCAATCCTTCTGCACGATCCGATGGGGTCCGCTCTGCTGGATCCCCTGTCTGCCGTAGGGATTGCGGGTCAAGGAGTCCCATCCGTTGGGCCACGGTCCCCACTCGAACGGCATGCTCGGACCAAACAACGCCAACACCGGCACATCCAGACTGGCGGCGATGTGCATCATGGCCGTATCGACCCCCAGATACAGCCGACACAACGCGGTCAAGGCCACCACCTGCTTGACCGTCAAACATCCCCCCAGATCCACCGGAGGCCGCCGACACAAGCCGACGATCGCGGCGATATTGGCCATCTCCTCCGCTGCCGCGCTCCCGGTCACCACCACCACGCACCCGCGCTCGTGCAACCAGTCGATCACCTGGGCCATGCCGGTGGCGGTCCAGCTCTTGAAACGCCAGCGGGCGGTGGGATGGATCTGCACCACAGGCTTGACCCCATCCCATCCCCGCGCCAGCAACATCTCCCGGACCGTGGACAGATCCTGAGCCAACACAGCGTTATACACACGGGTATCCAACTCCCGGATCCGGCTGTGCCAGGTGATCAGGTCCAGATGCCGCAACACGGCGTGCCGGGGGCCGACATGATGGGCGATGGGATGGGTCAACAAGAAACGCCGCCACCACCGCTCCCGGTCCACCCGCAAGAAACCGATGCGCACCCCGGCTCCGCTGACAAACCCCACGATGTGGCCCCGATCCCCGTCGGTGGTGTTGATCGACCAGTCGAACCGCCGCGCCCGCAACGCCCGCCACCAGCGCCAATGACGCCGCCCATAGGCGCCGAGAGACTCTCCGGCTTCCCGTTCGGGAAAGGTCAACACCTCGTGGACATGCGGATGGCCCGCCAGAATGGATTCGGTGCCGGCTTTGACCAGCACGCTGATCCGACACTCCTGGAAATTCTTCCGGAGAGTGGAAAACAGTGGACCCGTCAACAGCACATCCCCCAGATATCGGGATTTGACCACCAGAATCCGTGCCGGTTGATCCCCTTCTTTCCGTACTGCTGACATCTTTGTCGCTCCCACAACCGGGTCCATGCGCTTGGATTTCGGGTCAATCTAACACCCCGTTCCACTCCGGCTCAAGTCTTTTCCCCCGCTCCCGACACGGCCCCAAAGCTTCCGGAAACCACCCGAGGCAACAGGCTTTTCTTTTGTCCCGGAAACCGTTTTAATAGTCTCCGCACTCCCTCCACTTTCCAAGGAAAGCGCCCCCATGAAACTGCTGCTCACCGGTGCCCAGGGTCAGGTCGGTCAAGACATTGCCGCCTTGGCCCGCCATTCCGATTGGTCCCTGCTGGCCCTGGACCGCGCCGCCCTGGACATCACCGATCCCCAGGCGGTGCGCGCGGCCGTGAACGCCTTCCGCCCCACGGTCACCCTCAACGCCGCAGCCTTCACCGCCGTGGATCTGGCCGAAAGCCAGGCCGCCCGGGCGTTCGCGGTCAACCGCGACGGGGCGGCCCATCTGGCCGCCGCCTGCGCCGCCATCGCGTGTCCGTTGATTCATCTGTCCACGGATTACGTCTTCGACGGCAGCCGCGCCACCCCCTACACCGAAACCGATGCCGCCGCTCCCCTCGGGGTCTACGGGCAGAGCAAACACGACGGCGAAGAGGCGATTCGCGCCCTGTGGTCCCGTCATCTCATTGTGCGCGTCAGTTGGGTGTTCGGCTTGCACGGCAAGAATTTCGTCAAGACCATACTGCGACTGGCCCAGGAGAAAGAGACCCTGGCCGTGGTCCAGGATCAGTGGGGCGGCCCCACCCCCGCCGACGCCATCGCCCGCACGCTGCTGACACTGGCCCGCCGCATCGCCACGCAACCCGCATTCCAGGAGTGGGGAACCTATCACTATTGCGGAGCACCGGCGGTCTCCTGGCACGAATTCGCCACGTTCATCGTCGCACAGGCCCGGCAACGGATCCCGCTGGCGGTGCGAGAAATCCGGGGAATCCCCACCGCCGAATATCCCACTCCGGCGCGTCGGCCCGCCAACTCCCGCCTCGACTGTCAACGGATCGCCACCCGTCTGGGGATCGAACCGGCGGATTGGCGACAGGCGGTCCAAACCCTGATTCCCCGTCTGCTGCCGTGAACGAATCGACTCCGACTCCGCCGCATCCCTCCCCTTTCTCCCGCCTCCCCGTCCCTCAAGGGAGCCGGGAAGGCGACAATGGCCGGGTCAACGGCTCACCGGTTTTTCCCCCTCTTCCGGCGGCTCCACCTGGTCGGCGGCCATCAGCATGCGGGAATCGACCCGGGTGGCCCGGTTGCGGCCCATGGTCTTGGAGTGGTACAACGCCACGTCGGCGGATTTCAACACATTCCAGAACTGATCCGAATCTCCCGGAAACTCCCCGTAGCCGATGCTCACGGTCTTGCGCAAAATCCGCCCATCGCTGATCCGGAATTCGCACGCCGCCACGCTCGACAACAATTTTTCGGCAATCTGCCCGGTTTCGCCCGGATCGATATCCACCAGCACGATCAAAAACTCCTCGCCGCCGAACCGGATCACCAGATCCGTCCCCCGCACGTGACTCCGCAGCAGCTTGGCCAGGGTTTTCAGCACCGCGTCCCCCGCTCCGTGACCATAGGTGTCGTTGACCTGCTTGAAATGGTCCATGTCGCACATCAACACCCCCAGACTCTTGTGGCGTCGCATGGCCCCGAAGCAGATGCCATCGATGCACTCTTGCAAAAAACGTCGGTTGTGCAGGCCTGTCAACGGATCCCGTAAGGCCGACTCCCGCAGGGTCTGCAACAGACGTTTGGACTCGATCACCGGCAGCGACTCCTTGAGATACTGCCCGGCCTTGAACACCCCATCGATCCGGCTTTGCCGTTCGGCATGGGTTTCGACCTTTTCCATGATGAACTGCACCAGTCCCACGGTCCCGCCCCCGATGGACATGGGCAGACAGACATGCTCATGGCTCTCAAACCACAGAAAATGACGACAGATGCGGGGAAAATCCATGGAGGCGACCTCACGCCCGGTCTTTTTGGCCTTGCACAGCTCGCAGTTGACCAGAATCTCGGGATTGCAGGGCAGAATCTGATTCTCGGCATCCACCGGATAGACCACCTTCAGGGTATGGTTCATCACATCGACTTCGTAGATCAGACACTGGGTCAGATTCAAGGCGCCGTGGAAGGTCTCCCACAAGCGGGTATAGACATCTTCCAGGGTGTCATCCTCCTCGATCACCTTCTTGAAGTGGTTCAGGCGGGCGATGGACTCCATCAACCCGTTGAACTCGTTTGACAAGACCCCGATCTCGTCGATGGAGGTGATGGCGATGCGCTTGTGCAAATCCACATTGCCATTGCCGCTGGCGATCTCCTTGAGGCCCACGATCACCTTGCTCAACCGATGGGTGATCCCGCGTCCCACCAGCCACGCCAGCAACAAGGTCAACACCGCGAACACCGTGGCGCCGCTGATGGAAATCACCCGCAACTCCCGGATCTCGGTGACCACATCATCCATGTAGATGCCGCTGCCGATCACCCATCCCCAGGGGGCAAACCCCTTGACAAACGACATCTTGGGCAACGGCTCCTTGCCGCCCGGCCTGGGCCAGTGATACTCCACGAACCCCTGCCCCTTGCGGGTCACCACATCCACGAACTCCTTGAACAGCCGCTTGCCATGGGGATCGACATGATCCTCCAGGGATTTGCCTTCCAGTTCCGGAAAGTTGGGATGCATCACCATCACCGGTTGGGTATCGTTGATCCAGAAGTACTCCTTTTCCCGATAACGAATCCGTCTCAAGGCTTCCCGGGCCAGTTTCTTGGCCTGTTCCTCTTCCAAGATCCCCTGCTTGTACTCCTGGTGAAACACGCTCACCACCCCGTGCGCCACCTCCACCACATGCTGGACGCCCGCCTTCTTCTCGTCGATGATCCGCGCCTGAATGCCCGGAATGAAATAAAAAAACACGATCAACAGCAGCATCAGCACGCTGAGGCAGGAAATGAACAAGATCTTGGCCAGAATCGACCACTGCGAAAACTGTAAACCACGCATCGCCACTCTCCCACAGGCAAACCGGAACGTCACAACGTTTCAGAATCCGTTTTCAGGTTCCCGCACCACAGCCTGAACCTCCTTGCGATCGAAAAAGAAAATCACCAGGCCGGGAAAGCTGCCCAGCATGCTCAACAGGCGGTACATCAGGAAAATGGTGCCATAAGGCGCGCCCGAGGGAGTGGATTCCAGCCAGCGGCACACCTGATCGAAGGTCGCCTCCCCCACGCCGATGCCGCCCGGCGTCAAGGGGAGGAAATTGGCCATCCACGCCCAGGGGGTGGCGAAGGTGTAATCCAACGGGGTCAAGCTGCCCAACTCCATGGAGACGGCCACCAGCACCAGTCCGGACAGAAGCAAGCCTTGCAACAGCACGGTGAGCAGCAAGGCCAGCAGCAGCTGTGGCAGGGCGTTGCGATACAGACGCACGATATCCATCAACCGTCCGAGCAACGCGCCAAAACGACCACCGGAAGCCAGCAAACGGACAAACCAGGCCTTTTCCGTCAAAAAGTGCAACAGATGGTAAAACACCACCGCGCCCACCGGAATCCCCAGCACCGCGCCCAGGACCACTCCGGCCATCAGACGCAACGGTCCGATGTCGGTCACCACGTCAGGATTGGACAGGATCGCCAACAAGGCGATGAACAGCATGCCATA
Organism: Magnetococcales bacterium; assembly: GCA_015231375.1. Taxonomy (GTDB): domain Bacteria; phylum Pseudomonadota; class Magnetococcia; order Magnetococcales; family Magnetaquicoccaceae; genus Magnetaquiglobus. Next base: position 41,907 of record JADGBT010000004.1, read on the forward strand.
CAGTCCCACCGCCCGGTCCACGAACAGCGAAAGAAACCCCTCCAGCCGCTGCTGCGGCGCCACGCGGATGACCTGGGCCAGACGGATCGCGTCACCGGCCATGCCGCCACCGGGCAGGACCAGATTGCAGTACAGACTCAAATAGGTCACCTTGTGTCCCCAGATCAGAGGCAACACAATCCGCTGGGAACGCAACAGCACGATCCAACGCAAAGCCCCCAGACTGTAACTGGCGGTGCTGAACAAAACCGCCAACACGATGGTCCAGGGAGAAGAGGAGAGCAGCCACAACGCGGAGAAATCCAGTTTGCCCTGATACCACAGCAAGCCGATCAGGGTGGCGCTCGCCCCCAGTTTGATCAGCGGCCACACCCGTTGCCACCATGTCTGTTTCATGGACACCTTCCCCGACAAGGACCGTTCACACCTTGAAAAATTCGACAGAATATCATGCTCGTCTCTCCTCATGGAAGCCCAATCACCGCGAAGCCCGATCACCGCCGCCGGATCCCGACCGATCCGGTTTCCACCCCTCACGCCGCATCTCGGCGCGGATTTCGACAACGCGACGGGTTCATTTTCATGGCCCTGGCGATCAAATTATGGCATAGTTGTTGATGTGCATGACAAACCTGCCCCCATGCCCCATGGATCAGGCTTTGTTTCACATTTCGTTCCAGAAATTGCCGATCGACAGGAGAACCACTGTGAGTGATCTTTTTGCCGGACTTTCCTTGGCGCCCCGCGACGCGGATGATGATGCGCAACAACGCGGAAAGGAAGGAAAATCCAGTGCGTTCTCTCTGGAATTCCAACCCCTCGACGACGAGGACGCACCCGCTCCGACCCCTGCCGGAACAACGTTGCGACTCCAGGAAGAACCCTCCGCCCCCCCGAGCTTCGATCCGGACGACGAGGCCACCTGTCTGGCACCGCCTTCGATGTTCCCGTTCCACGACGAATCGGCCACTCCGGCGCCACCGTCCCGCTACAAATTTGACATCGAATCCACTACCCGCCCGTCTCCGCCCCCGACCCTGGCGTTCGACGACGACGAAGCCACCTGTCTGGCGCCGCCCCGCCCGCTGGACCACGACGACGAGGCCACCTGTCTGGCGCCGCCCCGCTCCTCCGCCACCCCGGACGACGAGGCCACGGTCATGGCCACATCCCCCGTCACCACGTCGTTCACCTCGTCCGCCACCCAGGAAGGCTATACCCGCGCGCCTTTGAACTACGGCGATGAAAACACCTCCCTGCCCACCATCACCCAACTGGATCCAGATGGCGACAGCGCCACCGAAGCCACCCTCCGTGTCCGCGAACCGACCAACTCCGACGCCCTGCCCATCGGTCACATGCTCATGTGGTACCGGATCGAGCAGGTGCTGGGTCAAGGCGGATTCGGTCTGACCTATCGGGCCAAGGATACCCGACTCAACAACTTCGTGGCCATCAAGGAGTATCTGCCCACCCAACTGGCCAGCCGTGGCGCCGACGGAGGCATCCATCCCAAGGGACCGGATCAGGAGGAACAGTTCATCAAGGGTCGGGAACGTTTCCTCAACGAAGCCCGCACCCTGGCCCGCTTCAAACATCCGGCGCTGGTGCGGGTGGCCACCTTCTTCGAAGAGGCCAACTCCGCCTATATGGCCATGGAGTTCGAGGAGGGCGAATCCCTCGGCTCGGTGCTCAAGGCGAAAAAAACCCTGGAGGAACCGGAACTCCTCAAGATCGTCATGCCACTGCTGCAAGGGCTTCAGGCGCTGCACGCGGAAAACATCATCCATCGCGACATCAAGCCGGACAACATCTTCATTCGCAAAAAAGATGGCACGCCGGTGCTGCTGGATTTCGGTTCGGCGCGCAAGACCGATGCCGGGGACAACATGACCGCCATGCTCACCCCGAGCTACGCCCCCATGGAGCAGTATTTCGAGGATGCCAGCCGTCAGGGGCCCTGGACCGACATCTACGCCATGGGCGCGGTGATGTACCGGATCATCAGCGGTCGCAAGCCGGTGGGAGCGCCGCAACGCAGCAACGCCATCATGCGCAATCAGCCCGATCCCCTGGTCGCGGCCGTGGAGGTGGGCATCGGACGCTATTCGGAATCGCTGCTCAAGGCCATCGACGTGGCCCTGGCGGTGGTGGAGACCGACCGTCCCAAGACCATCCAGGAGTGGCTGAAATCGGTGGCGGTGGTCCTGCCGGACGAAGAACTGCACGGCATGGAATGGCTGATGAGCAAGCTCCCCAAGGAGCCCAAACTCAAGGCCGCCGTCATCGGGGTGATGCTGCTGACGTTGGGGGGAGTGGGCTATGGGGCCTGGAGCCTGATCAGTCAGGCTGCGGGTCCGCCGGTGCTCACCCAGGCGGAAATCCAGGCCCAGGCCATGGCCGCGCTCCAGGCCAAAGCCGAACAGGGCGACATGACCGCCATGCGGGAAATGGCCGAACGCCATCTGAAAGGGGATGGCTTGCCCCAGGATCTCACCGTGGCCCTGAACTGGTATCGACAGGCCGCCAAACTGGGAGACGCCCCGTCCCGGTTCGAGCTGGCCTCGGCGTATGCCGCAGGCAACGGGGTGCCCAAAAACGAAGAGAAGGCCGTGGAGTATTACGAACAGGCCGCCCAGCAGGGACATGCCAAGGCCCAGGCCCGTCTGGCCGCAGCCCTGGAAAGCGGCCACGGAGTCAAGGCCGATGCCGCCAGGGCCATGGAATGGCATGAAAAAGCCGCCAAACAAGGCGAGGCCCACTCCCAGTACAAAATGGGCGTGGCCCACGAAACCGGCGCGGGCATGCCCAAAAACGATCAAACCGCCCTGACCTGGTATCTGGCGGCCTCCGACAAGGGGGTGGCGGATGCCCAATTCAAGGCCGGGATGTTCTTTCTGTCGGGACAAGGCACCCAGGCCGATCCGTCCAAGGCGGCCCAGTGGCTGCTCAACGCGGCCCAGAAAGGGGTGGCCGAAGCCCAGTTCCAGTATGCCCAACTGCTGACCAAAGGCACAGGAGTCGAAAAAAATCCCAAGGAGGCAGCCCGCTGGATCTTCAAGGCGGCCAACCTGGAACACCCGGAAGCCCAACTGCACTTGGCGATTCTCTTCGAGCGCGGCGCGGGCATCCGGCAGGATGGCATTCAATCCTTCAAGTGGTACCGCAAGGCGGCGGATCAGGGCAACCTCACGGCGCAACTGATCCTGGCCGAGATGTACCGATCCGGCAAAGGGGTGGATCAGAACTTCCAGGAAGCCACCCGCATGTTCGAAATGGCCGCCAAACAGGGCAACGCCGAAGCCCAGAACGGTCTGGGCACCCACTACCGCTTTGGTCTGGGCAGCCCCAAGGATACGGATCAGGCGTTGCAATGGTTCCAAAAGGCCGCAGCCCAGGACCACCCGGATGCCCAGTATCATCTGGGGGCCATGTTTGAAAACGGCGAAGGGGTCAAACAGGATTATACCAAGGCCATCGAATGGTACCGCAAATCAGCCACCCGTGGTCATACCGGAGCCTTGAGCAGCATGGGCTGGATGCACGAGGAGGGCAAGGGGGTGGCGGTCAATCTCAACGAGGCGGCCAAATGGTATCAAAAGGCCACCTTGCGGGGGGATGCCCGCTCCCAGAAAAATCTGGCCTGGATGTACGAAGAGGGCCGGGGCGTCAAACGCAACACCCCCATGGCCTTTGCCCTCTATACCCTGGCCGCAGCCCAGAAGGACAAGGACGCCAAACGCAACATCACCCTGATCACCCAGGACATGACCCCGGAACAGATACGCAAAGGAACCTCTCTGGTCAAACAACTCGAAGAGATCGTGCAGAAGTTCAAGGAGATCCGGGACAAAAAACAGCCGATCACCCCGGTCAAACAGACGGTCTCTCCGGTCAAACAGACAGCCACCCCCGGCAATCAGGCCAGCCAAACCCCCTGATTCCCTCCGCCCCAAAACCCGACAAAAAAGGCCGGGAGGTTATACTCCCGGCCTTTTTGACACATTCCACAACTTCTCGCAACTTTCAAACTTTCACTCTAGCCCCATGTCCCGTTGCCTCACCACATCGCTTATTGGCCCGGTCCTTTCAGGGCATTCATCACGTCGGAGTAGTTCTTGAGCATCTGCAACGCCTCACTCACATTGGTGGTGGCGACCGGAGCGGCGGGGCCTTTCTTCTCCTCTTTCTTCTCCTCTTTTTTCTCCTCTTTCTCCTCTTTTTTCTCTTCCTTCTTCTTTTCCACCTGCACCGGGTTGAACACCTTGACCCATTGACGAATGGAACGACCGGCGATCAAAACCTTTTCGGTGGTGATGGTGCGGACCTTGGCTCCGGATTCTCCTTTGAGCTCGTCGCCTTCCTGATACATCTCCCCATCGATCACGGCAAAGCGGTCCGGCCCGGACACATAGGCCATGGAGACCACATGGCTGCCCAGATCCTCTTCGGGACGGTTGGAAATGGCCTGATCCGACGCCACGTGCTGACTGGAATAACCCAGCATTTCCATGGCCACGTGGCCCGGAACCTGAGAGGGCGGAACCCGCAACTGATCGAGTTCCGGCATCAAGGTCCGGATGTCGGCTCTGACCTTGTCATCCACCACCGGGACCGTCTCTTTGCTCTTGAGGGCAACGCCGGGCAATACGATCGGCTTGACCACGGGTTGCCAGATCAGCCAGGAGAGATATCCCCCGGTGGCCAGCAGCGCCGACAGGGCCAGGGTCATGGAAACCAGACCCATCTGTTTTGCTTTCATGGTAGCCTACTCCCTCTCCAGTTTGAGGGTGAACTGCAATTCGGCGACATCGGTGGCAAAATCGCTCTTGATCACCCGATAACTGCGGCTGGTCAATCCGGCGATGAAGGCCTCATGATCCAAACTGGCCTGCGGGAATCCCTCCTTGATGCGGCCCTTGAGGGTCAACTGGACTTTGGAACGATCATCGTACTCCACCAACACCTGATCGAACTCGATTCTACCCTTGAGGGATCCGGAGACATCGTTGAGCACGCCTTGCAAGGAGGGCGCGGCCTTGAGCCGATTCAGATTGTCGGCAAACGCGACCATCTTTTGATAGCCCGGATCCAGAGGATCGACCTTCAGGCTGGCCATGGTCTTGATATCGGTGAGTTGATTGGCCTCTTCGGTCAGCAGGTTGGCCTGACGCTGCAAGGCCAACGCGCCGAGATACAGACCGGCCACCATCAGCAAAGCGCCAAAGGTGACCCAGGGCAGCAGACGTTGCGCCTGATAGCGCACCCGGTCCAGGGTCGGAGAGGAGGAGTCGGAGACCGCCAGATGATTCAGCACCTCCGGGATGGAGGTGACCACGAAACCGTTGTCCTTCGTTTCGAACAGACGCGGCTTCAAGGGTTTGAACGGGATATTGAAACTCTTGGCCAGCTTGTGTCCCCACTCCACGGACATCAGCCTGGACTGCTCCTTGCTCAGGGAGGAGGACTCGCCGCCGCCCATCCAACCTGTGGCCGTGGCGGATGCGGAGGCTTCGCGGGTCTGTCCGAAGGCGGAGAAGCCGGTCTTGCCGGACAAACTGGAGTGGGAAGTCAAAGAGGCGTCCTCCTCTGCCACCCCGATCAGCCAGTTGAAATGGACGATCAGTTCGGGTTTGCCCTGAAGATCGGCAAACAGGGCGCGAATCTCCTGCCCCACGGTTTCGGCCTGATTCTCCTTGGCCTCTTGGGTATTGCCATAGCTGGAGACCCGACTGGAGGCCAGCACCTGACCGGAACGGCCCACCAGCAGATCCACATGGCGGTCATGCTCGAACAGCACCACCACGGTCTGCTTTTTGGAAAAGGCGCGCAGACAGGCGTACAGCAAGGCGTTGACGGAAAAAAGCAGATGATGATCCGGATCGTCATGCGCCCGGTCTTCGTAGGCGCTGTAGAGTTCGCCTTCCACCACAGTGAAGAACAATTCGGTGGAGGTCTTGCCCCGACCACGTTTCCAGTGGGTGCAGATGCGGGCGTGTTCTTCGCTGTCACCGCTTTCCAGGAGGCGTCGCTGGGTCACGATTTCGGCGTACTTCACCGGCGCCTCGACCGTCATGAAACGGGGAACGGCCCCACCAAAATCGCTCAAGATCCACTTGTTTCCCTTGACCGTGGACATCTCTTCCAAAGGTTCGGCGGATCGACGACGCATCAGATGGGTGGCCCCATCCAATTCCACGATCCATTCGTCCAACAAGGATTTTTTCATCGCGTTTTCATCCGGTTAGCCCCTTCCCAATCCGGTCGGCGTCCCTGGCCGTCAGGACGACGACGATTTGACACCCGCCACGCCACCGCTCAACTCCGTGGAAAGACCAGATAGTGACCGGTCAAAGAAAGCAGCACCTTCTCACCGGGAACCGGTGGCGGGGTGGCGGGCGCGGCGGCTCCGGTGGCGGTCTTGGTGGTCAACAGCGTCACGATACGCGGCGGCAACCCCTCCTTGGCGAACAAAGAGGTGATCTCCAGCTTCCTGGGCTTGAAATAAAAACGCGAAGAGGGACCGGCGTTGAGCAGCAGGGCGCGCAATTCGCTCACGGTGATCAGTTTTTCCTTGATGTCCACCGCGTAACTGGACCACCCCTGACGCTCATCGATGCGATTCTCTTCCGCCGATTTGACGAATCCCTTCACCTCGGTGGAGAATTTCCGGTATTCCTGGATCTTTTCCAACTGACGATCCAGCTCCGCCCGGACCCGTTTGGCCTCCTCCAGACGCTCGCTGGCCACAACATGATCATGATAGGCACTCCAGGCCAGATGCCCGCTATAGGGCATGCCGATCAGGATTCCCAGGGACACGACCAAATAAAACGATCGTCCCAACACGGCAAGCATCGATTGCAAGGCGTTCAATGACACGACTCCCAAGACGGCAAAAATATGGCGAAAGCGCTCGGCAATCCCATTATCTTCTGATAAAAGCGGAAAAAAAGCAATACCGATGCCATGTCTTCAAACAGACAGACAAAAAAACAACCCCGAATCAATCAGGAACGCTTCTTGCTTGGAACCGAATCGATACCAGGAACGTCTAAACAGGAACAATTGAATCATTTTGCATGTTTTTCATGGGCGAAATTTTTATGTTGACAATAGGGGGCCATTTAACAAACAATTTAGTTTCCTGTTCTTTTCTTGCATTTGGACAACACAGAACCCCATCCGCACCATCAAGGAGTCTCAGAATGAACAGCATTCGCGCCGCCCTCCGGCAACGCAAAGAAGAAGGCTTTTCCCTCGTGGAAATGGCCATCGTCCTGGTCATCATCGGCCTGATCGTCTCCGCCATCGCCGTGGGCAAGACAACCATGAGAAAAGGCGAGGCCACGAAAGCCTATCAGCAATATCTCAACCCCTGGATCCAAAACGCCATCAATTACTACCAGGGCACAGGCACAGCCGGATGGGGCACCAACGCCGACCTCAGACCCGTCTACAGCTTCGGTGCCGGCACCATCTCCAAGGCCACTGGCTCCCCCAGCTATGCCACGGGTGTCCTGACCATCGAATTCACGCTGGCCAGCCTCACCGCCGACGAATCGCAGGAATTGATGGGTGTGTTCAAGAACGCTCTCACCAACTCCGCCACCTCGGTCACGGTTTCCACGACCTCGCTCAAGGTGACCTTCAACGTGCCTGTGGTCACTCAAAGCGCGACCTGATCACCGTCGGATCGTTTGCACCCATCAAGCGGATTCCCGAGCCTGCGGGAATCCGCTTTTTTTATGGCTGAGAACTCGAACGCATCGAATCCTGACACCATGTCAAAAATCCTGCAATCGCTCATAACCCTGCCTCTGCTGTGGTGGATTGCAGGGTATTGGCTCATCACCCCCCATTACAATCTCATCCCGGATATCCAGCTTTCCGCCTACGACGAGCAACGATTCTTCGAGTTGATTCTGCTGGCGTGCGGCGTGCTTTTGACCCTCGCGCCGACCTTCCGCGCCCAATGGCTTGAGGTCTTGAACGCGATCCCCGGTCGCCTGAAAATCTTGACCGCGTTTTTCTTCCTGTGCGGCCTTCTCTCCGCGTGGTTCTCCCTGTCTCCCCGGGCGGCCCTCCAGGAGGTCTCCCTGCTGCTGCTGCTGGCCATGCTCACCCTGGGCATCGCCGCCCACCTGCGCACCCATGGCGAACAGGCCGTGGTCTGGGTCGCGGTCATGGTGATGGCGGTCTGCACCTGGATCAGCCTGATGTTGCTGGATGATTTTTTCTATTTTCTCGAATACATGAAGTTCATGCTCGACCCGGCCAAATTCTTTTCCCGCTTTGTCAGCCTGCGTTTTTTCAACCAGTTCCAGACCTGGACCTTTCCCCTGCTCGCGCTGCCCTATCTCTTCTGGTCCGCACGCCTGGGACGCTGGAAATGGGCACTCCATCTGCCAAGCGCCCTGTGGTGGTCCTGGTGGATGTTCACCGGCGGCAGAGGGGTGTTGATGGCCATGACCGTGGCCTGTGTACTCCTTTGGGTGATGTTTCGCCAACAGGCTCTGCCCTGGCTGCATTTCCAATGGCGTTCCCTGCTGGTCGGATCCATTATTTATATCATTTTATTTGAGGTTCTGACCCCCACCAACACCAGTGAAACCCTGCTGCGGTTGCACGATCCCGCCCGGCTGAAACTGTGGGCCGCCGCGTGGCAGATGGCCGTCGAGAATCCCTGGCTGGGCATCGGGCCTCAGCACTATGCCTGGTACTACCCCTTCAAGATCGCCGCGCATCCCCACAACCTCACGATGCAGATCCTGGCGGAATGGGGCATGCCGGCCTTTGTGGCCTTTGCGGTGATCACGGTCTGGGGCTGGCGGGGATGGTTCCGGTCGTCTGTAGAACAGGTGAAAGAGGAGTCGGTCACCTCACCGATCCTGCACCATACCCGCATCGCCCTGACCGGTTCGTTCGTGGCCGGCATCACCCATGCCCAGGTGTGCGGACTGCTGGTGATGCCCCTCAGTCAGGTGGCGGGCGCCCTGGTCTTCGGCATGATGCTGGGTCTGCATCAACGCGCGACCACGGGCCATTCTCATGCCTCGCAGCTCTCCGCTCCGGCCCCTTTCCCCACTCCGGCAACACCCTCCCGGTCCCAGGCCTGGACCCTGGTCCTGACCGGCCTGACGCTCGTCTCGGTCTTGGGCTGGAGCCTGTTCCCCCAGATCACCCGCTTGCAAGACGACAAACTCCACTTCACCCAGGTCTATCCCAAACGCGCTTTCGCCCCGCGCTTCTGGAACCAGGGATTGATTCATCTGCCGGAAACGACGCCTCCGACCCCCACACCCACACCCACACCCTGACCGCACGTGGCCGAATCACTGCCCCCCGCGCACCGGCCAGACATACAGATTGCTCACGCCACTTTGACCCTGACCCTGGCCAGGAGGGGCCTTGCGGTTGGAATCAACCGTGCCGGCGGTAAAATCCACATACCAGGCCTTGGTCGTGTCGCTGGCCAACGGGGTGCTGGTCCAATATTTGTCCGCTTGCAAAGAGACGAAGGGATGTCCGGTCTGCAACGGCACGCTGGTATTGCCCAGATCCAACAGACTTTCCAGTTCCAGACGCGAGGGCAGACGCCAATCGGTGTAACTGCCCGTGTAGGTATCGCTGGAACAGTTGTTGGTGGAGCGCGTGGTATTAAACGCAACGATTTGGGTCAATGCCGCCGACCACTGCATGGAACCCCAGCAATTGGCGTTCTTCAACCACATCAAACCGGTCAGTTTATCCACGACACTGCCATCCCCCCGATCACTGAAACGGGTGGTTGGCCATGCCACGCCTTTTTGCAAATCCCCATCTTCACCGCTGCGCGTATTGTCATATCCAACCGTCTGACCGGTCCTGGGAATCAGAGCGCTGGATGCGCACGCCTCGGCAATCAGGCCCAAAAAGCCTGACCATCCCACCATCAAAAAAGCTGCGGCTGCAACAGGTCGCCTCATGCGTCACCCCCTTGTCACTGACCACCCCTGACCGGCCACACATCATAAGACTGCGATTTGCTGGCACTGGCAATCGCGGCACTATCCAGATTCACGGCCCAGGCATTGTTCACGGGTTGACTGATGGCATAGGAAGTACTGGTCCAGTACCAGTCATTCTGCACATTTTCCGGCGCGGGCAATCCGCTTGTAGGCACGGGAATGGCGGGTGAGTATCGTCCCATATGCAGCAGGCTGCTCAACTCGCGTCGATTGGGCAGGCGCCAATCGGTCGCGGTGCCGGTGTACGTGGGTGAGGTGGTGCAATTGTAGCCGGCTGTGCGACTGTTCAAGGCGGTCACCTGGTCCAAAGCCTCAATCCAGTTCAGGTTGCCCCAACAATTCGCATTTTGCAACCAACTCAATCCGGTCAGATTGTCGGTGATCGATCCATCCCCGTTATCCGAAAAACGGGAATCCTGAGACCATGACACACCGATATTGGCGGTTCCGGTCAATTGAGCGGTATAGATGTCATCTCCGGTCGCCGTCGATGTGGCCGTTGACAGATACTCGGACGCATAACTCTTGCCCATCGACACCATGCCGCTTCTCACCGTCAACGGAAACAAACGATTGACGCTATTCCCCACGCCATCCTTGAGATAAATCCGGATCTCATGGGATGTCCCGGTGGCACTGCCATCCCCCAGATCAAACTCGGAAGCGGCTGTCATGGTCAACGTGGTCGAACTGTCCGATACGAACGCTGAACCGCACGCGCCACTCCCCACCACCGCCACGGAAGCGGGAGACGCAAAGGAGAGATCGCCATTCAACAAGCCGCTTGCAATCGCACTGCTTTCCACACACCACTGATAACCGGAACCGCTGCCACCCTGGGCGGTAAAGGTGAAGGTTCCATAGGTTTCCAGCTCAAAGCCGACCGGCAGGGCATTCGCCACCATAAACAGAGTGGTGCTGGCTTCCAGATCTTGACAGCCAAAATATTTCTTCAACTCATCCAGCGTCACCCACTCCAGCAGATCGTCCGTATCATCGGTGATGTCGTTCGGGGTGCCATTGTTGCTGTACACGCTATTGGGAAAGGTGGTGGAGGCGGCCATGGCGCCGGCGCTCTTGTCGGGTGTGGTGGTGGCGTTGTTGACCTGGCCATTGCGGCCCTGGCTCCAGATCACCAAGGCGACACTGCTCAAGCTGTCCACCGACAGATAAGCGGAAGGCGTGGCGCACACCGCGCCGGTCGTGACCAGACGGCTGTCAAAGGCGTATTGAATGGTATTCTGGTACCCGTCGAGCGGGTTGGGAACCACCGAGCCAAACTCGGTGGCATTCGGCAAGCGGCCATTGGCGGTGGCGTAACCGATCAAGGCGCTCTTGTTGGCGCGCAACGCCGCGACCGTTTTTTCCCGCCCGATGGTCTCGATGTTGGGAGCCATCAGGCTCAACGTGGAGACGCCGATGGCCACCACCATCATGAACAACGCCATGCCAACCAGACTGAAACCGGCGGATTTTTCAGTATTCATGACCACTCCGCAACCACAATCCGAACACCAGACGCGCCGGTTTCCGAACCGGCCCGGATCCTACTGGTTGACATGCAGACTGAACCGGCGACTGACCTTGTAGGCATTGGCATCCTTGAGATACACCACAAAATCATACGGCCCCCCCTGATCCGTCGAGGCAAAAACCGCATTGCCGGTCATGGTCAAGGTGCTGCCCACCGACGCAGGATCGGTGCAAACACCAAACGCGGTTTCAGGGGTGACGCCTGCGGTGGCGGTGAAGGTCAGCTTGGCGGATCGGGTGGCATCCGGGAACTCGACACACCAGTAATACGGCGCGAGCCCGCCATCCGGGGTGAAGGTCACGGTGCCATAGGTGGAACCCACGCTGCCCACCGGCAGGGACGAAGCCAGAATCTTCAACGAACTGCCTCCGCACCCGGCGGCGGCTTTCAGTTCCGACATGGTGGCCCAGCCCACCAGATCGTCACTGGTGGTGCCTTCTTGATACAAGGGAATCGAATAGGTGGTCGCCGCCGCGATGGCGCCGGTGGTCTTGGCGTTGCTGGTGGCCCCGTCGTACCCCATGCTCCAGATCACGAACGCCACATTGCTGACCGAAAAATTGACGCTGCCATCGGACTTCAAGACCTGGACGGTCAGATTGGTGCTGTCGCGATTGCACACCGTGTTGGCGGTGGTCAGGTTGGTGTCGTAGGCGTATTGCAAGGTACTCATCTGCGCGTCTTGCACGCTGTTGATCACGCCCGTATTGGCGATGGAAGAAGGCAGGTATTTATGCGCCCCCCCGTAACCGACCAGGGCTTCCACGGCATGCCGAACGATGGTTTCGTTCTTGTTTTTCAGCGCCTGACGCATGGAGGGGGTGTAGGCGGTGATGCCGCCCGCGATGATCAGGCCGATGATGATCATGACGATCGACAATTCGATCATCGAAAACCCGCCGCTCCGCTTGCGAACCGGGGATATCGTGTCATGCATGGTCATGCGATCCTTGGCGATGGAATGAAACCATCCTGCCGCGACAGAAATCCGCTTCAAGACGGTTTCCGGGTCGAAGTTGGCTTTGCCGGTTGCGTACGGATGCGGAGGATTGCGACGGATGGTTGCAGGATAACACAATCTTTTTCGGGATGATATTTTTTTGTCGCACTCCCGACTCATCCCACCATGCTGTACAACGGCATGAACATGCCCAAAAGCAGCACCACGAACATGCCGCCTCCCAACACCAGGGCGATGGGCTCGATGCTTTTGCCCAGGGTCTTGACGGTGTCGTCCAGGCGTCGGCCATACTCTTCGGCGGCGAAGTCCAACTGGGCGGACAACGCGCCGCTGACCTCGCCGATGCCGATCATGCGCACCACGAAGGGCGGAAAGATCTTGGCGTCGGCGAAAGAGACGCGCAGTCCCAGACCATTGATCAGACCGGCGCGCACCTCCAGCATCTTTTCCTTGTAGACCTCGTTGCCCAGCGACCCTCCCAGGATGTCGATGCTCTTGATCACATCCACGCCGGCATTGAGCAGCAGACTGAAGTATTCGGTGATGAAGGCCAGATTGGAGGCGTTGATGATCCGGCTGATGATCGGCAGCCACAGCATGAGGCCATGGACCTTGCGTCGAAAGATGTAGACCTTTCGCATCAGGGTCTTGAACGTGACGGAAAACACGAACATTCCCAACGCGATGGATCCCAGATAATCGCGCAGGAAGTCCGCCGCCCCGATGATGCCTCGGGTGAGCGCGGGCAGTTCCTTGCCCGTGGCCTGCAACAAAGGCAGCATCATCGGCACCACGAAATACAGCCAGAACGCCATGGCGCCGAAGATGGCGGTAAACATGAACGCCGGATACATCAAGGCACTCTTGGTCTCCCGAAAGATCTTGTCCACCTTGATCATGTGCAAGGAGGCATCCTTGATGGTGCGATCCAGCGAGCCGGTCTCTTCGCCGATGCGCATCAGAAACAAGGTGGTATCCGGAAAGAAGCGGCTCCAGCTTTTGGCGGCCTCCGACAGACTGGCCCCGGAGTGGATGCGGCTGACCAGATCCTGTCCCAGTTTGGCGAGGGTGGGATTTTCGTTGTCGGCCATGGCGTCCTGGATGGCGGCCACCACCGGAATGCCGGACTTGAGCATGATGGCCACGTTGTTGAGGGCTTCGGCCATGGTGGCCACATCCACCTTGGTTTCGAAGAAGCGTTCCAGAATGCCGTAAAGCGTGCCCACCACCGGATGCAGCGCCCGGGCGAAGATCACCGCGCCCCCTTTGCGTTCCAGGTAGGAGGTGGCGGAGAGGGGACTGTCGAAGGGCAGATGGATCAATCCGCCGCGAATCACGCCTTCCTTGGCGATCAGCTTGTAATGAAAATAGGCCATGCCCGCCTTGCTCCCGCTTTTAGTGTCCCAACACCCGAACCACTTCCTTGACCGTGGTCTGACCGAGTTTCACCTTGCGGGAGGCGCAATGGAAAATGGTCCGATAGCCATGCCTGATGGCGGCCTCTTCCATGGTATCCACATCCACATCCCGACCGATCATGCCCGCCAGCTCCCGGTTGGAACGCAAAATCTCATAGATCAGGGTCCGCCCCATATAACCGCTCTGATGGCAATCCTCGCAGCCCCGGCCCCGCCACAAAGTTTTGATTTCCGGATCGCGCAGATAGGCCAGCTCTTCGGAAGACGGCTGGTACTCCTCCTTGCAGCCGGGACAGATCTTGCGCACCAACCGCTGGCTCACCACCCCCACCAGGGAGTCGGCCAGCATGAAGTTGGGAATGCCCAACGAACGCAACCGGGGAATGGCGCCCAGGGCGGTGTTGGTATGCAGGGTGGACAGCACCAGATGGCCGGTTTCCGAGGCGGAAACGGCGGTCTGGGCGGTTTCGGTGTCACGGATTTCACCCACCAGGATCACATCCGGGTCATGACGCAGAAAATAACGAATGGCACTGGCAAAGGTGTAACCGGCCTTGACGTTGATCTGGGTCTGACGAATGAGAGGAATGCGGTACTCGATGGGGTTTTCGACGGTGAGGATGTTTTTTTCCGTGAGGTTGAGACGACGCACCGCCGCATACAAGGTGGTGGTCTTGCCGGAACCCGTAGGACCGGTCAACAGCACGATGCCAAAGGGTTCGTTGAAGATTTCGGTCATCAGATCCAGATCCTCGTCGAACACCCCCAACTGGCGCATGCCCATGAAGTCGCCCTTGGCGGGCAACAGACGCAGCACCAGATTCTCGCCGTAGGGACAGACCGTGGAAGAGACGCGGAAATCGAACTGATTGTTCAAGATCATCTCGGAGAAGCTGCCGTCCTGGGGAAGACGCTGCTCGGAGATGTCCATGCCGGCTTTCATCTTGAGAGTGGAGGTGAGGCGTTTGAAGGTCAACGGCAGGGCGAACTGGGCGCGCAGCACGCCGTCCACCCGGAAGGCCACGCTGATGGACATGTCCATGGGGCGGATGTGGATGTCGGAGGCCCGCGCCTTGACCGCCAACTGCAACAGATGATTCACGAACGAATCCAGGGAACGCACCCCGTCCCGGTCCGCCGAAAGGAGCTGGATCTCCTTTTGGATGAGCCGTTCCACCGGGTTTTCCAGAAAGTAATAATAATACTGGATGGCGTTGATGATCTTGCTCTTTTCGCCCTGGCGCACCCGGGGTCTCAGACCGGTGGCGCGGGCGATGAATTTTTCCAGCCCGTCCACGTCGTCGGAGTAGGTGACCACGATCACCTCTTTGGCGTCATTGAAATAGGGCAGAAACTTGTGGGCCATGCAGGCTTGAATGTTGAACAGGCGCAGACTCTCCGGGGAGGGCCGTTTCTGGTCCACATCCACATACTTGCGTCCGTCCTGATCGGCGATGGTGGTGGCGATGTCGTACTGGGAGATGAAACCCAGCCGTTCGAGGATTTCACCCACCCGTTCCCGTGTCACCTTCTGGTCTTGCAGGGCCAGCTCGATGTGGGAATCGATGATCAGCCCTTTTTCCTTCAGGAGTTCACCAATCTGTTTCGTGACTTTTTCCGCTTCGGCCATTGCTCACCTCTCCTCGAACCTGCCCGCCATTGCCGATGGTCCCCTACCGCCGCGACGCGGACGACACGCCCATGATCATCCCTTTCAGACCGAATTTCAACTCCATCTCCCGCAGGAGCTGTTCCGCCTGCCCCCGGTCCTCCACGGGTGGCGTGCGCAACGCAAACCAGGTACGGCCATCCGGTCGGGAAATATTGGCCACCAGCGTCTCCACCCCCTGGTCGGCAAACCCTTTGCGGACCCGTTCCGCCTCGACTTCGGTGCGCACACTGGCCAACTGAATCACCCAGATCCCCCGGACCGGCGCCCCCCCTTTCTCCCTCTCCCGCACGGGTTCCCGGGCACTCTCCCGCACGGGTTCCCGGGCACTCTCCCGCACGGGTTCCCGGGCACTCTCCCGCACGGGTTCCCGGGCACTCTCCCGCACGGGTTCCCGGGCACTCTCCCGCACGGGTTTCTCCCGCACGGGCGCAGAGGCGGCGGACTTCTCCGGAGAGCGTGCCGGCGACGCGCTCCCCTGCTCGTGACTCAACACAAACAGCGTGGCGATATCCGGATAACCGGTGACCGGCAGATGGCGCTGCTTTTGAAACTGGGTCACGGCACTCAGGGTCTTGCGTCCGACAATGCCGTCGGAAGGATCCGAATACAATCCCACCCGGCTCAACTGCTCTTGCAAGGCCCGCACCTCCGGCCCGGAATGATCATAATAAAACGACTTGACGACCATATCCGGCTGCCAGAACAACAGCCGCTTGCCGCCATGGGTCAAGACCGGATATTTCTTCTCCACGCCCGCCGGCAACACCGCCAAGGAGACCAGATGCAAGCCCTTCTCCTCTTCCACCCGCCGCGCCACCCCATCCAGCCAGCCGTCGGCCAGCCCCCGGGCGAACATCCCTTCGTACTCCCCCAGACCACTGGCCGCCAGAAACCGTTTCACCTCGGGGCCGACACTCCCGCTCTCCCCGGACTCCCGCCCCTCGCCGCGTCCCGCAGCCGACAGCTCGGCAATGCGCTCACGGGCGATGCGCAGCTCCTGTTTGGCCTTCTCCGCCTCCACCCGCGCCAGTTCCACATCCTGGGCCACCCGCTCCCGGGCCTGAATCGCCTCCTCCATGGCCTTGCGGGCACGGGCCTCCGTCTCTTTGGCCCCGTCTTCCGCCTGCGCGCGCGCCTGATTCAACGCATCCATGGCCTGAGCGCGTTTTTTGGCCTCGGCCTCGGCTTTGGCCACCAGCGCGCCCGCCTTGACCGCTTCCGCCTCCCGCTCCTCCACGGCCTTGGCGTGAGCGCTCCTGGCCTGCTGCAACGCCTGCTCGCGGCTGACCTGATCCAGATGGCGCGTCTGCTCGATGGCCTGGATACCCCGCTCCGACTCCTCGCGGGCCTTGCGCGCCTCCTCTTCCGCCCGCTTGCGCCCCGCCAACGCCTCGTTCAACACCCGCTGCGCCTCGGCCTTGCCTTTTTCCAGCTCCTGACCGCTCTTCTCCTGCTCGGCTCGCACCCGCGCCAACTCCCGGGATGCCTCCTCCCGCACCCGGCTGACCTGCGCCTCAGCCTCACGCTGCCCCTCTTCGGCCCGCTTCAGCTTGGCCTCGGCTTCGGCCTTGGCCGCCGCTTGCGCCTTTTCCGACTCCACACGCAACGCCTCGATGCGCTGCAAGGCCGCCTCGGCCTCCTGACGGGCCGTCTGCGCCTCTTTTTCCGCCCGCTCCCGCGCGCCCTGGGCCACGGTCAACGCCTTCTTCTCCTCTTCGGAGTGAGCCGCGCGGACTTCGGCCTCCTGACGGGCCTTGTCCGCCGCCTCCCGGGCGCTTTTGGCGCTGGCTTCCGCCGCCTGACGCGCCTCGGTCGCCGTGACCAGCGCCTTGCCGCGCGCCTCGGCCTCGGCTTGCGACTCCACCAGACGACGATTGGCCTCCGCCGCTTCCGCTTCGGCCTTGCGCTTGGCCTCCGTGGCCTCGGTCAACGCCTTGGCTTGGCTCTCGGCACGACTCCGGGCCTCCGCCAACGCCCCCTCGGCGCGGGTCGCGGCAGACTCCGCCGCCTCCCGGGCCTCGCGCGCCTCGCTCAAGGCCTTCCGGCGCGCCTCGGCTTCCACCTGGGAAAGCTCGCGGGCATTGGCCACCTGGGTCAACGCCTTGGCCTCCACCACCTGAGCCTGCGCCACCGACTCCCGCGCCTTCTCGCTTTCGGCCCGCGCCTTGAGCAGCTCCGACGCCGCCGACTCCCGCGCCGCCCGCGCCTGCTCCAGCTCGACCGCTGCCCGCTCCCGCTCCGACCGGGCACGGGCCAGCTCCGCTTCCACCTTCTCTTGCGCCAGCCGCACCTGCGCGACCTCCCCCCCGGAACTCCCCGCCCCCCGCCAAGCCATGACCGCCACGGCCATTCCCGCCACGGCCAGCGCGCTGAACGCCACCCGCCCGCCCCAACGCATCCAGTTCCGCGTAGGACGGCTCATGTTTAGCTCGCGGGCCACTTCCAGGATCAAACGCCGACTCAGCCGCATGGTATTATAGGCGAACAGTCCGTACAGACACCGATCCATCAGATTGTTGAGCCGACGGGGATTGCCCCCGGTCAAGGCGTGCAACAGCCGATACGAGGAGTCGGGAATCGTCACCCCCCCGGCCGAACCCGACGAGGTGAGCTTGAAGGCGACATAGCGCTTCAACTCCTCCAGATCATAAGGACGCATGCGGGCATGCACCACGATCCGGCTCTTGAGCTGTCGCAGTTCGTGGGCGTCGAGTTTGGTTTCCAGCTCCGGCTGACCCACGAGAAGAATCTGCACCAGCTTTTCAGCGTGATCTTCCAGGTTGGAGATCATCCGCACCATCTCCAGACTCTCCAGGGTGAGATTCTGGGCATCGTCGATGACGATGGCGCAGTTGATCCCGGCAGAGTAGCGGTCGATCAGAAACCGGTTCAAGGCCGCCATCTGCTCCTGGGGACCGGTTTTGCCTTCGACCGCGATGCCGAAGTCCCGGTTGATCTCCTCCAGCAGCGCGGTCCCTTGAATGAAGGTGTTGAAGACCAAAGCGGTCTCCACACGGGTTTCGTCCAGGGTGCGCAAAATCCGACGGCTGACCGTGGTCTTGCCCAGACCCACCTCGCCGGTGATCATCAGGAATCCCTTGCGGGTATGGATGCAATGCAGAACTTCGGTAATCAGGGTATCGATGCGGGTCGGCAGAAAAAACACCTCCGCATCCGGCGCCACCGGAAACGGATTGCGCTTGAGCCCCAGAAAGCGCAAATAAGCCTCGCTCTCCTTGGCCATGGTCACCAGTTTGGCGACATCATCCCAGCTTTCGGGTTGGGGATTGGGCGAGGCGTTGGCCGGCTTGCGGGAAGCGGTCATGGGGCGCATCAACGCAAATGGCGCAGCATTTCCCCAATGCGGGGGTCACCGGGATGGAGTCTCGACAGGCCGTACAACCGCTCGCGGGCTTCCGCGCTCCGCTGGGTGCGCATCTCCACCACCGCCATGTTCAATCCGGCCTCCAGATCGTCCTTGCGACGCTCCAGAACCTGCTTGAGATAGGTTTCGGCCCGATCGTAACGACCCTTGGCCACCTCCCAATAGGCCCGCATGTTGAGCACGAACGGATCGGTCTCGCCCCCGGCCTTGGCCTTGGCCAGCTTGACGAACAGCGCGTGGACCGATCGGGCGTCGTCGCGCCCCATGGCCAGTTTCAACTCCGCCACCACCCGCGCCACATCCCGCTCGCGGTTCTCCAGCACCTCGGGCGCCACCGCCGGTTCGGCCGGCGGCGCGGCCCGACGCGACTGGGACTGGGACTGGGACTGGGACTGGGACTGGGACTGGGACTGGGACTGGGACTGGGACTGGGACTGGGACAGGGCGAGTCGCTCTTCCTCCCGGGTCACCATCAGCGGAGCCGGCTCGGCGCCGGGGCTGACGCCCTTGGCGGCGGGCTTGCCGACCGGGCTCTCTGACCCTTCCGGAAGGGCGGAATCGGCGAAGATGGCCAGAAATTTCTCTTCGGAGAACTCTTCTTGTTTGGGATCGACGGGCGTCCCGGCCACACCCTCGCTCAAAGCCGAGGCTTCCGCTGCCCCGTCGGGCGTGGCTCCGGCGAACAACTCCTCGTCGATGGCGCTCTTGGCTCCGGCTTTGGCCTCCGTGGGATTCTGGCTGGCGGCAGCCGCCGTCTTGGCGTCCGCCGTGGACGGGGGCTTGAGTTCAGCGGCGGAAAAGAAGGTCCAATAGACCCCGCCCCCGATCCCGGCCACCACCACCACCGGCAACGCCACCACCGCCGTGCGCACCGGCAACGAGGCTTCGATAAACCAGGAAGAGAACCGCTCGAACCACTGGGCCAACCGTCCAGGCTCACCCCCTGCCGACGACTCATCCCCCTCCATCCCTCCGGCTTCGCCATCGGACTGGGGAATCATGGTGACCGCTTCCGCCCGTTTCCGGTTGCGCAGGGCTTGATAAATCACGCTCACAGGATGGTCACCCGCAGCATGATGACCAACTCCCGGGTGGTTTCGTTCTCCTGGTCATGGGTGAACAGCCGACCCAGCAACGGCAGATCCGAAAGCACGGGCGTGCCGGTGCGATACTTGGCGGCGGTTTTGTCGATCAGACCGCCCAGCAGCACCGTATCCCGGTCCTGAAGTTCCAGCAGGGTGCTGATCTCTTTCAGATTCACCTGGGGCAACGAGACCTCGGAGGCCCCGAATTTCTTGGCATCCAACGTGCCGGACACCAGCGAGCTTTGAATCGGATGGATGGACAAGGTGATCTTGCCATCCGTGGAGATGAACGGCACCACACCCATCATCACCCCGTCGAACAGGGTGGCGGTGGTCACCTCGGTGGTGGGCGCGGCCCCGGCCACGGTGGCGGCGGTCACTTTGGTCTGTTGCACATAGTTGCTGGACTGGCCCACGCTGATCATGGCAGGCTGACCGTGACGGGCGCGGATGGTGGGATTGGACAGGGTGCGCACGTCGCCGAACTGCTTCAAAAGATCGATGAAGGCCAGACCGTGGGATCCCCCCAGGGTCAATCCCAGACCGGCGGACTTGGCGCCCTGGCTGCCCACAGCGCTGGTGGTTCCGGAGGTGGAACTGGTGGGAATGCCCACCTTTAGATAGCGACTCGCAGATGCTGAAAACGGATCGTTGCGAATAATCGTACCCGCATCATTCACGATCACCCCATCCCCGGCACCCAAAGTGGAAATGGTCTGGGTGATGCCGCTGGTCAACGCCAGATTGGTGCGCAACAAGGCCCAGTTGATGCCGGCCTGATACGCGTCGCTCAACTGCACCTCCAGCATGCGCGCCTCGATCAGGATCTGACGGCCCAGAATCTCCTTGTAGCGCTGCACCAGATCGGTGGCGGACTTGACCGCCGAAGGTTTGGCCCGGATATAGAGAGTTCCGGTCTGACGGTTGATCTGGTAGGTGCCTTTTTTCTCGCCCACCAGGGTTTTCAGGGTCGTTTCGATGGGGTCGTAGGGATTGGTGCCCTTGGCGCCCCCGGTCATAGAAAAACCGCCCTTCAGCCCGGTCCCGGCGGCTGGAGCGGCGGCGCCCGCGCCACCGATGCCGGTCAAGGCCGCCGCGCCCAGCACATCCCCACCCGATTCAAAGGTGGAGGTGACATTGGTTTCCAGGAAGTTCAAAGGAATGACCACCTCCTGGAACGGTTCGACCCGCAACAGGTTGTCCTCGATCACCCCGTGGAGATCCGCCAGACGCAACACCTCCCGCAGCACCGTGGCGGCGGAGACCTTTTGGAAACTGACCGTGATCAGCGGCGCCTCTTCGAGCACGGCGGGATCGAGCATCAGGTTCAGGTTGGCCTGTCTGGCCAGGGCGCGCAACGCCTGACGGGCATCCACCTTGTCCATTTCCAAAGAGACCATGATGTCGGAAAGACGGTCGTATTTGGGCAGCACCGGAGCGGGCAGCACCGGAGGCGCCACCTGTTCCAGGGAGCGCATTTGATCGTTGCGCGCCCCGAGTCCCCGGGTCTCGCTGACCACGCGGCCATGCAGGTCATGATCCGGCGACGCATTGGACAGACGCCGGGCGTCGCGGTCGATCTCCCGACTGGCGCGGTCCCAGCCTGGGAACGCTTCCGGTTTGGAATCCCCTTTGGCACCGGACTTGTCGGCGGACTTGTCGGCGGGCTTGTCGGCAGACGGGTTGGCGGGCTTGTCGGCGGACTTGAGGGCATCCCCCTCCCGTTGCCGGGCCAGGGTCGAGGACTCCTCGGCCAGGGCCTGGTGGGCGGCCGCCATGGAAGCCTTGTCCGTCGGGCCTGGATGGCCGGAGACCATCTCGCCCGTCTTGCATCCGCCCATCACCAGAGCCAGGGACACGATGCCACCGATCATCCATGCTTGCTTCATCATGCGCGACCCTTTGTTGGGATCCATGGAACGGAAACCCGCTCATTCTTGGGAAGAAACGCCTATTCTATACAGAATCATAAACAATCCGGACCATTATTTCAACCAGTCACGCCATCATCACTCGATCCGGCTTGGGCCGACGTGGTATATGGTTGCGCGGGGACGGTCTCCATGGTGGATGGCCCACCGCCACCTTTGGCTTTTTGAAAAAATCATGCACACCCTTTATCACGCCCTGCTGACGCTCGTCATGATTCTGACACTTCCGGTATGGATCTGGCGTTATTTCACCACCTCCAAATACCGGGGAACCGTTCTGCCGCGTCTGGGAATACTCCCTGCGGAAACAAGCAAGAAAGATACCACAAAACCCCGAATCTGGCTGCACGCCGTCTCGGTGGGCGAGGTGATGGCGGCGCGGGAACTGGCCGCCACCCTGATGCAACGCTTTCCCGATCACGAACTGGTGGTCTCCACGGTCACCCGCACCGGCCAGCAGGTGGCCAGAGAACACCTGCCCGCCGCCACGGCCTGTCACTATCTGCCCATCGATCTGCCGATCTGCATTCATCCGGTGGTCAACGCCATCCGGCCACGCATGCTGGTGGTCATGGAGACCGAATTGTGGCCCGGACTCTTCCGGGTGCTGGCCCAACGCGGCGTCCCGATCTTTGTGGTCAATGGCCGCATCTCCCCGCGCTCCTTCCGACGGTATCACGCCATCCGCGCCCTGACCCGACGGCTGCTGGCCGATGGCCGCCTGTTTCTCATGCAATCCGCCCCGGACGCCCAGCGCCTGATCGCCATGGGCGCCGATCCGACACGGGTGGTGGTCACCGGCAATCTCAAATACGATCAGGCCATGCAACCCCCGGATCCAAACCGGCTACAGCAATTGACCACCCGGCTGCCCGTGCCGGAACAACCGGTCTGGATCGGCGCCAGCACCCATCCGGGAGAAGAGGAGATTCTGCTGGAGCTGCATCATCAACTGCAACGCCATCCGCTCTCCCCACGGCTGATCCTGGTGCCGCGCCATCCGGAACGCTGCGCGGCCATCGAAGAGCTGGCCCGGCAACGCGGGTTGCGGCTGCAACGCTTTTCTACGATCCAGGGAAACTGGGAGGCGCCGTTGCTGCTGGTGGATGAAATCGGCTGGCTGAACGGATTGTATCGCTGGGGGCAACTGGTGTTCATCGGCGGCACGCTGGTGCCCAAAGGGGGACAGAACATGCTCGAAGCCGCCGCCTGGGGTCTGCCGGTGGTATTTGGACCCCATGTGTTCAATTTCCGCGAGATCGCCGCGCAGATGCAACAGACCGGCGGCGCACTCCGCATCGACACCCCCGCCGAACTCCAGACCCAGGTGACCAGTCTGCTGGAAAATCCCCAGCGCCGCCAGCAGATGGGCGCGGCGGCCCGCTCCGTGATCCCGGCCAATACCGGAGCCGTGCAGCGCACCCTCGACGCCATCCAGCAGGTCATGGACCCTTAGATCCCCATGCAACGTCTGCTCCCCTGGCTCACCGGCGCGCAACCGCCCGAATCCCCGACAGCCCGGCTGCTCCTTTCCGGACTGGCCGGAGTCGGCGCGCTGCTGGGGGGAGTCCAGCTCCTCAAGGCCCGGCTGCACCGTCACCATCACCTCTCATCTCTACGCGCGCCCTGTCCGGTGATCAGCGTCGGCAATCTCACGGTGGGCGGCACCGGCAAAACCCCCATGGTCTGCTGGCTCGCCCAACACCTGAGCGCCACCGGTCGCCGCATCGCCGTGGTCAGCCGTGGCTACCGACAGCACTCCCGCTCACGCGTGACCGTGGTCGCCGACCCGGAGGGCATTCGACTGGCGCCACCCATGGCCGCCGACGAGGCGGTCCTGTTGGCCCACGCCCTGCCCGGCGTCGCGATCCTCACCGGCGCCGACCGTCCCGCCCTGATCCGCCACGCGCTGGAACAATTCGGCTGCAATCTAATCCTCATGGACGACGGCTTTCACCGCCTCGATGTGGACCGGGATCTGGATCTGGTGCTGCTCGACGCCCGTCGTCCCTTTGGCAATGGTCGGGTATTGCCCGGCGGCATTCTGCGCGAGTTTCCCTCGGCCCTGCATCGTTGCGACGGCATCATCCTCACCCGCGCCGACGATCCCGACGCCACCCGCGCCACCCTGAACGCCCTGACACACCGTTTTCCCGACAAACCCCTGCTGACCGCCATCCACCGTCCTTCCGCCTGGATTCCCATCCATCCCGACGGCCCCGCCCGTCCTCTCGACGCTCTGACCGGACCGGTGCTGGCCTTTTGCGGCATCGGCACCCCGGAAGGATTCCAGCGCGCCCTGCACGCGCTTCCTGTCCGGCTGACCGGTTTCCATCCCTTCCCGGACCATCACCCCTTCACTCCCGACACCCTGCGCCATCTCAGCGCCCTGGCCCAATCCTCCGGCGCCCACGCCCTGGTCTGCACGGAAAAAGACGCGGTCAAACTGAACCGCGCCGCCCTCTCCCTGCCTTTGTTCGCCCTGCGGGTGACCATGGAACTGCAACACAACCGCAGTTGGCTGGAACAGCGGCTGGCGTTTCTGGATCGTTCCCCTTCTCTTTTCACCTCCGGTCAGCCCGGTTGATCCGACCCGGTTGACATGACGATCGCGTCAGTCCAAACACGCAGGCCCGTTTTATTCCAGGTGGCGCGCCTCGTCCACCAGCATCACCGGAATCCCCTCCCGGATCGGAAACGCCATGCGATCGGCCTTGCAGATCAGTTCTGCGGCTTTTGCGTCATACTCCAGACTTCCCTTGCATTGGGGACAGACCAGAATCTCCAACAACGCCCTGTCGATCATCGATCTTCACTCCTGAAAATAATGCGTTGTTTCACTAACGGGGTCCAGGGGCCATTGGCCCCTGGTGGGATCCAAGGGCGAAGCCCTTGGGACTTTAAAAACACAAAACATCCCATTAAAAATATTCTAAAAACATAAATATTCTAAGAAGATAAAATTTTATGTTTTTTAAAGTCAAAACCCTGGGGGAAGAATCCCCCAGACCCCCGCTTTTTTTTCAATCCGCCAGATCCATCAAACGTCGAAACGGCGCCTCGGCGGCCAAAGCGCGCGGGTCGATCCGGGTCAAACCCGCCATGCCCAACCGATACAAAAGCGTCAATTCATTCCGGGACAGTCCAACCATGGCCGGAGGCCAGGCCCGATCGTTCATGGCCCCAAGCACCGCCGATGTCACCTCGGGCAACCGCTGGGCATGGGGAAAACCACAAGACGCGCACACCACCCCACCCCGACGCACGGAAAAATAACGCAAATCCTCCCGACGACCACACCCGACACAATCACCCGCACGCCAGCCGTGACCAAACAGACCAAGCAAACGCCCCAAGGAACCCGCCACCACAACCAGGGGATCCACCCCGGCATCCAGGGCATCCAACGCGCTGTCAAGACCATGAAACACCGCCCCGTCGCCCGGATCACCCGGCATGCCGAAACGATGCACCACCTCGATGAGCAGTTGCGCCGCCGCAGCCGCCGCAGCCATGAAAGGCAGATGATGCCGCGCCCGGACGATTTCCACCCGACTGACCGTGCCCATGGCCTCGGGCCCACGGGCGCGCAACTCCACTTCCAGCAGATGAAACCCGGAAAACGCCGCGCGCGCGCCATCCCGTCCTCCCCGCCGCGCGCCCCGGGCCATGGCCGGAATCAGGCCATATCCCGGCATCAGCAGGGTCACGATCCAGGAGGTGTCGCGAAACGGCAAACGCCGCAACGCCAGCGCGTTATCTCCGATCCTCATCCGGGTCATCCGGGTCCACATACCCCAGGTCCGCCAATACGCGGGGATCCCCGCTCCACTCTCTTTCCACCCGCACCTGCAACTGCATGAAAATCGGACCGCCGAACATGGCTTCCAGCTCCTTGCGGGCCAACGCGCCCACCCGCTTGAGCCCCTCCCCCCGGTGACCGATGACGATCCCCTTCTGGGACTCCCGCGCCACGATGATCAACGCCTCCAGATCCCGCACCTCGGAAGGAGCGGGCCGCCGCTCCCAGGTCACCACCCGCACCGCCAGGGCATAAGGGAGTTCCTGACGCAACTGCATGAACAACTTTTCCCGGATCACCTCGGCGATGATGAAATCCTCCGACTGATCGGTCCATTGACCGGCGGGAAAATAACGCGGGCCTTCCGGCAGAAAATCCGGCAACAGCTTCAGCAGACGCTCCACATTGCGACCCGTCATGGCCGAAATCGGCACCACCTCGGCAATGCGCTCCTCGGCCAACGCCGTGACCGCAGCCAGACGCTCCATGAGCTGTCCGGTCAACACCCGATCCACCTTGTTGAACACCAGAATCACCCGGGCGGAACCCAAACGGTTGAGAATCTCGCGATCCTCGCTGGTCAGTCCCGTGGTGGCCTCGACGAAATACAAGATCACATCCGCTTCGCTGCACGCGTCATAGGCGGCGCGCACCATCACCCGATTGAGCAGCAGACGACCCGGCTCGTGAATGCCCGGCGTATCCAGAAAAATCAACTGCGCCCCGTCGCGCTCGCACACCCCCAACACCCGACTGCGCGTGGTCTGGGCCTTGGGCGTGACAATGGCCGCCTTGCGACCCAGCACCCGGTTCAAGAAGGTGGATTTTCCCGTATTCGGACGACCGGCGATGGCAATATAACCGGAACGAAAACAGGTCGGCTCCGCCGAGTCCGACACGCCCGGCGACAACGCCCCGTCGTTCACACCACCCGTGGATGACTCACGCACACTCAATCCAGACACTCCTTCCCGACAGCCTGATCCATGATTTCCATGACCGCACGCGCGGCCTCCTGCTCGGCGCGACGCTTGCTTGGCCCCTGGCCCCGCCCGCGAATCCGCGCCTCATCCACCTGACAATCCACCCAGAACAACCGCTCGTGCGGCGCGCCGGAGAGTTCCACCAGCTCATAACGCGGCAAGGGACGTCCGGTGGCCTGCAACCGCTCCTGCAAGGCGGTCTTGAAATCCTTGCACTCTCCTCCCGGCGAAAAACGGTCCATGCGCGCCCCGAACAGCCGTTTGGCCACCCGTTCCACCGCCAACCAGCCCCCGTCCAGAAAGACCGCCCCTAAAATCGCCTCGATGCAGTTGCCCAGAATCGAGGGTTTCTCCCGACCACCGCTCAAGGACTCTCCCCGGCCCAGACGCAGACGGGCTCCCAATCCCAACTCCTGCCCCATCGCCCCCAACGCCCCGGTATTGACCAGCGACGCCCGCCAATGGGAAAGCTCCCCTTCCGGAGAGTCCGGAAAACGGTGATACAACAATTCGGAGACCGCCAGATCCAGCACCGCGTCCCCGAGAAACTCCAACCGTTCGTTGTGGCCACCCGGCAACCCGTCTTCGTCCCCCAAAACCCGGGAACCATCCGGCTCGTCCTGGGCCACGGAACGATGGGTCAACGCCAGCCGCAACAAGGAAAGATCCGCAAAAACGTGATCAAACCCGGCGACGAACCACGCGTTCAATTCCTCGGCATTCAGGGAAGTCCCGCTCACCCGTCACGATTCCGACTGATAGGTCAGGTTCCACTCCTCGTATCCCGGCACGGCGAACTCCTCATCGCCATACGCAAGACCCAAAGGAATGCTCATCTCCACCCGCACCCGATACCCCCGGGGCGTCCGGGTCAGGGTGAAGGCGTCGGCGGGCAGACGGGAACGATTCATTTCATAATCGATCCGACGTTTCACCTCTTCCACCGGCAGTTTGGCGTAATCCTTCACCACCCGGTTGGCCAGATCACGCATCAGATAATAGTCGTAAAGCGTGGTGCCGATCCGGGAGACCAGGGTCATGGCCACACCGACCACCGCCAGAATCACGATCAGTTTCACCATGAATCCCCCGGAATCGGGCCGGGTTCCCGGATAGGCTGGTTTCACCATGAATCCCCCGGAATCGGGCCGGGTTCCCGGATAGGCTGTGTTCATGCGCTCATCCCGTCAGCGGATCATTTGACCCACCCGCTCCCAGCGGGGTTTGTTTTCGGTGCGGTCCCAGGACCAGAAAAACGCCACGGCCCGCCCCACCAGACGATGGGCCGGAACCAATCCCCAATACCGACTGTCGTTGCTGTTGTCCCGGTTGTCCCCCATGACGAAATAGTGATCCGGGGGAATCAACTCGTCGGTGACCTGATCCAGGTTGGCATAGGGACGCAACAAAATGGAATGGGGCTGCTCTCCCAGGTGTTCCAGCAGACGCTGGGCCTCCACCCACTGTTCGGCCTCGTTGACGTAGTTGTAGTTGCCCTCCAACTGCTGGGCCACCAGTTTCCCGTTGACGAACAAACGCTTTTCCCGATAGGAAACCCGGTCTCCGGGCAGGGCGATGATGCGCTTGATGTAGTCTTTGGTGGGATCCTTGGGATACTCGAACACCACGACCTCACCCCGTTTCGGAGCGCCGGGCATCAAAACGCGCGTGTGGGTGAACGGAATCCGATAGCCGTAGGCCAACTTGTTGACGAACAGATAATCCCCTACCAGCAACGTGGGAATCATGGAGCCGGAGGGAATCTTGAAGGGTTCCACCACGAAGGTGCGCACCATGAAGGCGATGGCCACAGCCATGGCGATGGCTTCGTAGTATTCGGCGGCCACGCTGCCGCCTTCGAGGAAGCCTTCCCCCTTGACGAGCAGAAACACACCCATGCTCAACAGCCCCAAGGCGACGACACCACCCCAGGAGTGGGAAGCCTCGGGCATGGCATAGGCCCCCATGGAGACCGTGTTGCCCAACACGAAAATGGCGGCAATCACGAACAACACCCCATGCCAGAGATGTTTCCGACGCCATGGATGACGATTCACCACCGGATCAAGCCCTCCCTCATTCCACTTTCAAGACCGCCAGGAAGGCCTCCTGGGGAATCTCCACCCGACCGATCTGTTTCATGCGTTTCTTGCCGGCCTTTTGTTTTTCCAGCAGCTTGCGCTTGCGGGTGATGTCGCCGCCGTAACACTTGGCGGTCACGTTCTTGCGCAACGCCTGCACCGTCTCCCGCGCCACCACCTTGGTGCCGATGGCCGCCTGAATGGCCACCTCGAACATCTGGCGATGGATCAATTCGCGCATTTTCTTCACCAGATCCCGGCCGCGCGCCATGCTCTTGTCCCGATGCACAATCACCGACAAGGCATCCACCGGATCCCCGTTGATCAGGATATCCAGTTTCACCAGTTCCCCGACCCGGTACTCCAGAAACTCGTAATCCAGCGAGGCGTATCCCCGCGACACCGACTTGAGCCGATCGAAGAAGTCCAAGGCCACCTCGTTCATCGGCATCTCGTAGCGCAACATGGCGCGGGAGTCGGAGATGTACTGGATATCCCGCTGCGTGCCCCGGCGATCGGCGCACAGTTGCATCAAAGGCCCGACGTACTCCGGCGGCGCCAGGATCGAGGCCAGGATGAAAGGTTCTTCCAGATGATCGAGCTTGTTGGGCGGGGGCAGCGCGGAAGGGTTATGCACCTCCAGCATGGTGCCATCGGTGAGGTAGGCCTGATAGACCACCGTGGGCGCGGTGGTGACCAGATCAAGATTGAACTCCCGTTCCAGCCGTTCCTGGACGATCTCCATGTGGAGCATGCCCAGAAAGCCGCAACGCATGCCAAACCCCAAAGCCGGGGAGCTTTCGGTTTCAAAGACGATGGAAGAGTCGTTCAGGGAGAGTTTTTCCAAGGACTCCTTCAACAGCACATAGTCCGAGGAGGTGGTGGGATACAGTCCCGCGAACACCAGGGGCTTGATCTCCTTGAAGCCGGGCAGCAACTCCGTGGCGGGTCGTCCAGCGTCGGTGATGGTATCTCCCACCCGCGCCATGGCCACCTCTTTGATGCCGGCCACCACCCAACCCACCTCCCCGGCGGACAGGCTCGGGGTTTCGGTCAGGCGGGGGGTGAAGATGCCGACCCGATCCAGCGGATACTCCATGCCGGTACTCATCAGGCGGATGCGCCGGGTGCGGCAGGAGGGTTCGGTGGAGAGCTTGCCATCGACAATGCGCACCAGCGACACCACACCCAGGAAATTATCATACCAGGAATCGACGATCAGGGCTTTGAGGGGGGCGTTGGGATCCCCTTTGGGAGGCGGAATGCGGGCGATCACGGCTTCTAAGATATCGCCGATGCCGATGCCGCTTTTGGCCGAGGCGAGAATGGCGTCGGAGGCGTCCAGACCGATGACATCCTCGATCTGCTTGCGCACCTTTTCCGGTTCGGCGGAGGGCAGATCGATCTTGTTGAGGACCGGCACCACCGCCAGATCGTGATCCAGGGCCATGTAGACATTGGCCAGGGTCTGGGCCTCCACTCCCTGGGCCGCGTCCACCACCAGCAACACCCCCTCGCAGGCCGACAACGAACGCGACACCTCGTAGGAGAAGTCCACATGGCCGGGGGTGTCGATGAAATTGAACACATAGGTGCGTCCATCCTGGCCCCGATAATTCAGTCGCATGGACTGGGCCTTGATGGTGATACCCCGTTCCCGTTCCAGGTCCATGCTGTCGAGAACCTGGGAGGTCATGTCACGGGCGTCCATGGCGCCGGTGAACTCGATCAACCGGTCGGCCAGGGTACTTTTTCCATGATCGATGTGGGCTATGATGGAAAAATTGCGAATCAGATCCAAAGACATGAGATGGCACGACCACGAGCAAAGAAGGGCAAGTCAACCCCGCGCTGACTCAAGGGGGGTCGCGGCTCCCACCGGTTCGGAACGCCGCGCGACTATTTATAATCCCCCCGATCGGTTTTCGCCAGTTCCACTGTTGCCAGAACCGCCGTTCTGTGCAGCATTTCTCGTTCGGTGCCGGTTTCCGGGGCGTTGGAGAGGGAATACAGGGCCTGATCGCGGGTTTCCTTGAGGCGCTGGCGGGTCTCTTCCGATTCGGGCAGGGTGTCGGAGAGCAGTTCCCGACCCAGAGCCTCCAGGGTGTCGAGGAGTTCCCCCATCTGATCCAGTTGATCGCGACGCTGATGGGTGGTCGGTCCCCGTTCGGCGCCGGAGGAGACCCCCAGCGTGGCCAACAGCGGAATCGCTTCCTGAATGCCCGCCGCCGCTGCCAGGGATTTGGAAAAATTTGCCCCGGGCACGCCGTGAGTGGAAACTTTTGCCTTGGCAACCGCTACACCAGCCGCGCTCTTATCGGATTTTTCCAGGCGACGAACGGTCATGTACGCTCCTCCCAGTGACGTATGCAGGATTTCAGTTGGTCCGGGAAGGATGGGTCATCCGCTTTGCCCGTTGTATTTCTTTACATTCAAACCTCATGCCAAACATTCAAACCGCATGCCAATCCGATCCAAATTTGCATGATGGGGGGAGACCCCCCTCACCCCCCGACCGTGGAACTCCACAAGCACGAGTTCCCCGGTAAATTTGCATGATGGGGGGAGCCCCCCCTCACCCCCCGACCGTGGAACTCCACAAGCACGAGTTCCCCGGTAAATTTGCATGATGGGGGGAGCCCCCCCTCACCCCCCGACCGTGGAACTCACAAGCACGAGTTCCCCGGTAGAATCAGACTCCCTGACGGGTTTCGGTCGGTTTGCGGGCCAGTTTGGCCAAAGCGTTCAAAAAGGCCAGGGCCGAGGCCACCACCACATCGTTGTTGACTCCGCGTCCCTGCACCGAGCGTTCATCGCGTTCCATGTTGACGATCACGTCGGCCTGGGCGTCGATGCCGCCGGTGATGGCCCGCACCTCGTAGCGTTGCAGACGCACCTGATCGGCACCCGGCACCAGATGGACAATGGCGTTGAAAACCGCGTGGATCGCCCCTTCGCCCCAACCGGCCCCCCGCTGGGTCTGGCCATGGATCTGGATCTCCGCCGCCGCCACCGGGGTATCCTCGGTGCCCGAAGCCACGTGCAGACGAATCAGCTTGTAAGGATCCGCGTCCCGCACCACCTCGTCATCCACCAAGGCGCGGATGTCGTCGTCGAACAAGGTTTTCTTCTTGTCGGCCAGATCCTTGAAGCGTTGCATGATCCGTTCGATCTGGGAGTCCGGGAGTTGATACCCCATCTCCCGCAACCGCTCGGTGAAGGCGTGACGACCGGAATGTTTGCCCAGCACCAGCCGGTTGGTGGCCAGACCCACGGAAGCCGGAGTCATGATTTCGTAGGTGGAGGCGTCCTTGAGCATGCCCGCCTGATGGATGCCGGACTCGTGGGCAAAGGCGTTGGCGCCGACGATGGCCTTGTTGGGCTGGATGGGAAAACCGGTGGTGCGGGAGATCAGACGGGAGGCGGCGGTGATCTCTTCGGTGACCACATCGGTGTGATACGGCATGATGTCCCGCCGGGTGCGCAGGGCCATGACCACCTCTTCCAAGGCGGCGTTGCCAGCCCGTTCGCCGAGTCCGTTGATGGTACACTCCACCTGACGGGCGCCGTGACGGATGGCGGACAGGGAGTTGGCGGTGGCCAATCCCAGATCGTTGTGACAATGCACCGAGATGATCGCCCGGTGGACATTGGGCACCCGCGACATGAGTTGCTGGATCCGTTCGCCAAATTCGTGGGGCAGGGTATAGCCCACGGTGTCCGGGATGTTGACGGTGGTGGCTCCGGCGTCAATCACCGCCTCGACGATGCGACAGAGAAAATCCATCTCCGAGCGACCCGCGTCCTCGGCGGACCACTCCACATTGGCGGTGTAGCGGGCGGCGCGGCGCACTCCGGCCACCGCAGCCTCCACCACCTGATCCGGGGTCATGCCGAGTTTGTGCTGCATGTGGATAGGACTGGTGGCGATGAACAGATGAATGCGGGGATCGACCCCTTCGCGCAGCGCCTCCCAGGCCCGATCGATATCCTCGTTTCTGGCCCGCGCCAGACCGGCCACCGAGCACTCCCGCACCTCCCGCGCCACCATGCGCACCGCCTCGAAGTTGCCCGGCGAAGAGATGGGAAAACCGGCCTCGATCACATCCACCTTGAGGCGTTCCAACTGCCGGGCGACCCGAAGCTTCTCCTCCGCGTTCATCGAGGCGCCGGGAGACTGTTCTCCATCCCGCAGGGTAGTATCGAAGATGAAAACTTTTTCGGACATGTCTCGTCACTCCATGCGACTCGCGGGGCAGACCTCTTTAGTTGCAAAGAGGACTACTCGGTGAACTCCTGAACCTCGTCCTCCTCCTCCTCCTGCCCCTGGGCCAGCAGTCTGCGGTACTCCCGATGGCTGGAGTACGAAGAGAGCAGATAGGCCCATCCCACCACGAACAGGGTCGCCGCCATGTGAATGGTGAGCACGGTGATGAACACCACCACGGCCACCAGCGCCAGGAAAGGCCGTTTGCGATGCCAATTGAACTCCTTGAAGCTGCGGAAGCGGATGCCGCTCACCATCAGGATGCCCAACGCGTAGACCAGAAACAGCGGCAGCCAACGCCAGAAATCGGAGATTCCCGCCGCAGCCCGATCCTGGGGCGCGATGCCCAGTTCCACATAAAACAGCACCGTGGCCGCCAGCACCCCGGCGGCGGCCGGAATGGGCAGACCCTGGAAGTAGCGTTTGGCCACCTCCTCGTCGGGCGCGGATTTTTGCACATTGAAGCGCGCCAGACGCAGCGCCCCGCACACCGCGAACAAAAACGCCCCGGCCCAGCCCACCCGTGAAAACGGCGTCAAGGCCCACTGGTGAATCAGCACCGCCGGCGCGATGCCGAAGGACATGAAATCCGCCAGACTGTCGTACTCCTTGCCGAACGCCGAAGTGGCGTTCATGGCCCGCGCCACGCGACCGTCCAGACCATCGAACACCCCGGCCACCAGAATGGCCAAGGCTCCATAATAATAATCCCCGGTCAAGGCCGCCATGATGGCGTAAAACCCGAAAAACATCCCGCCGGTGGTCAACAGACACGGAAAGATGAAGGCCCCTTTTTTCTGGGGGGGGGTGGTTTTGATTTCGCTCACGTTCGCTATGCTCCCCACGGATCACGTTGCCAAAAAGACAAAGTTTACAACCGGGCGATCACCGTCTCCCCGGCACGGGTCTGGTCCCCCAGAACCGGTTCGATCCGGGCCGAAAGCGGCAGATAGACATCCACCCGCGAACCGAAACGGATCAGTCCGAACCGTTGTCCCGCCGGCATGGCGTCTCCGGGTTTGAGGTAGCAGACAATGCGCCGGGCCACCAGACCCGCCACCTGCACGAACGAAATTCGTTCCCCTGCGGCGGTCACCACACACACCTCCATGCGCTCGTTTTCCACCGAGGCCTTGTCCAACGCCGCGTTCAGGAACTTGCCCGGATGATAGGCCACCTGTTCCACCCGACCCGCGATGGGAAAGCGGTTCACATGCACGCTGAAGACATTCATGAAGATCGAAAACTTGCGCGCCGGCAATCCCGACAACGGCGCGATGGTCTCTTCGATGGCCACCACCTTGCCATCCGCCGGGGCGATCACCAGACCATCCCCGCTGGGGGTTTGCCGTTCCGGATCCCGGAAGAACCACACGCACCACCCGGCCAGAATCCACAACACGGCCTGGAGGGGACGATAGGGCAGCCAGGCGGTTCCGGCCAGGGCCACCAGTACGAATATCCCGATAAACGGCAGACCTTCCTTGGCCACCGGCGAACGCATCGCCATAACGATCTCCTCGATATTGCCCAAACTATTGAAAGAAAAGAGGGGGTCTGGGGGATTCATCCCCCAGGGTTTTGATTTTTTTGCTTTTAAAAACAAATTGAAATTGATTTTTTTGTTTTTAAAAGACGAAAGACAAAGTCCTGGGGGGATGAATCCCCCCAGACCCCTCTCTTTTTTTTTACCAGTGGTCCTTAGTTTCTGGACTTGTCCACCAGTTTGCCCTTGCGGATCCAGGGCATCATGTCACGCAGACCCGCGCCCACCTGCTCGATCTGGTGTTCGGTCCCACGCCGACGCAACGCCTGAAAACGGGGCCGACCCGCCATGTTCTCCACAATCCACTCGCGGGCGAATTCACCGGTCTGGATCTCGTCGAGAATCTTTTTCATCTCCTGTTTGGTCCGCTCATCCACCACCCGTGGACCACGGGTCAAATCCCCATACTCGGCGGTGTTGGAGATGGAATAACGCATATTGGCGATGCCGCCTTCGTAGATCAAATCCACGATCAGCTTGGTTTCGTGCAGACACTCGAAATAGGCCATCTCCGGGGCGTAACCCGCTTCCACCAAAGTCTCGAAACCGGCCTGGATCAAAGCGGTGACCCCCCCGCACAACACCGCCTGTTCACCGAACAGATCGGTTTCGGTCTCTTCGCGGAACGAAGTCTCGATGATCCCCGCCCGCCCGCCGCCATTGGCCGAGGCATAAGCCAACGCAATGGCCTTGGCCTTGCCGGTGGCGTCTTGATGAATGGCGATGAGACTGGGCACCCCGCCGCCTTTCAGGTATTCGGCGCGCACCAGATGGCCGGGGCCTTTCGGGGCCACCAGAAACACATCCACACCCTTGGGCGGATCGATCTGACCGAAATGAATGTTGAAACCATGGGCAAACACCAGCGCGGCGCCGGTCTTGAGACGGGGAGCGACCTCTTCGCGCCAGACACGAGCCTGATGCTCGTCCGGAACCAGAATCATCACCACGTCGGCTCCGGCCACGGCCTCGGAGACCTCCTTGACCTTCAAACCGGCGGCTTCGGCCTTGGCCCAGGAAGAAGAACCGCTCCGCAAACCCACGGTGACATCCACCCCGGAGTCCTTGAGGTTCTGGGAGTGGGCATGGCCCTGGGAGCCGTAACCGATGACCGCCACCTTGCGGGAGCGGATCTCGTTCAAATCGGCGTCACTGTCGTAATAGACTTTCATGGATGCTTTCCTGATGGATGTTAAGTTCTCAAGCGCGCGCACGCGCCACGACCCGAAACCCGCTATGATGGCGGCAAATCCGCTCCGATTCAAGGATGGCTCGCTTTATTGACCATGCCTTTTTCTCCCCGGGACAAGGCGACCAGCCCGGTACGCACCATTTCCGTCACCCCCAGGGGGGTCAACAAGGCCAGACAGGCATCCAGCTTGCCGCTGTCGCCGGTGACCTCGATCATGAAAGAAGACGTGGTGGCATCCACCACCCGGGAACGAAAGATATCGGCGATGCGCAACACCTCGGCCCGGGTATCCCGATCCGTGGCCACCTTGACGAGCATCAGTTCCCGTTCCACATGCGGCCCTTCGGTCAAATCCGCGACCTGGATCACCGGCACCAGTTTGTTGAGCTGCTTCAAGATCTGCTCGATGATCCCATCCTCGCCCCGCGTGACCAAAGTGATGCGGGAAGTCTCCCCATCCCCGACCGGGGCCACGGTCAAGGTCTCGATGTTGAATCCCCGCGCGGAGAACAACCCCACCACCCGCGACAAGACTCCGGCTTCGTTTTCCACCAATGCTGAAATGACGTGGCGCATCGCGCTCTCCTGGCAAATTTTACTGGTTTAACGCCATCATAAAACAGGATGCCCTGTTGGTACAATGTCAACGGAAAAGTTGAAAAACCTCATCAATCCAAAAAAACCTAACACTACAAAAATTCCGGTTCCTCGGTCACCCAGGCCAGATAAAGATCAATGTCTTTGCGCTTTCCAACATAAACAACATTATTTGTCTGCTTATTAAAAGGATCGAGAAATGTGTTAAAATCTTCAAAATGCTTATTGGATTGACTGAACGAATGAATCAGCACCACAGCAGAAGAAGCCTCAAATCTTTCAGCCTCGATTAATGCAGAAGCTGTTCTATGCAACAATAAATATCGGATCGATTGATCATTTTTGTCTACAATCTTCTGATCAAGAGATTCATACAACTTTTCAAGCCGATCAGTTCGAGATTCATTGTTTTGATTATCATTTTGTTTAGACAACCAATCCTGGACAATCTCCATATCCTTCCCATCATCCAACACAACAACAATAACAATTGACTCTTTCGTTGAATTCTTTTTATTAGCAAGAACCAGGAGATCAACTTCTGGTTGTGTTCCTTCAGATCCCAAGCCAATCTTATATTTAACGACAGCAGAATGATATTGATAATTATTCAAAACAGATTTTTCAATTACGTTTTTAATGCACGTTGGAAATCCGATCGAGTTCGTCCATTTCTTCAGCAACGCCTGTTTCGTCCTTGCAATTCTTGGCCAATCTTCTGAACTCTGGATTGGCTCGAAACCAGCATCTTTCAAAGCACCCTCCGTGGCAAAATCGGTTGGCACCTTATTATTGTTTGACTTATAAATATTATTCATTCGCATATCTCTCGACATATTCCAACCGACAGTAACATTCCCTGTTCAATCATACCACTCTCAATGGCCCACTCCCGCTGCCATCGGGTATTAGAAATCTAAGAAACACGACTTCTCACCAATCCCGCCTTTCGGTCGCGCAGCTTCTGACCAGGATCTGAAGTTCGGAAGGGGCAAACGCCCCGCGCACTCCAGACCCTGGATAAAAGCTTGCATCCCCTTAAATCAAGATCATCTCACTCAACCCCGCCCCGGCGGGCACCATGGGATAGACGTTGGCCTCCCGGTTGACATGGAAGTCCATGATCACGGTACCCGGATACGCCAGTCCCTTTTCCAAGGTGGCGTTCACGTCGGCCACCTTGTCGCAACGCAGACCCAGCGCGCCGTAGGCTTCGGCCAGCTTGACGAAATCCGGGGTCACGTCCATGTCGGACTCGGCGTAGCGGCGTTGATAGAAGAACTCCTGCCACTGGCGCACCATGCCCAGATAGCCATTGTTCAAGATCACCACCTTCACGGGCAGGTGATACTGGAGGCAGGTGGCGAACTCCTGGATGTTCATCTGGAGAGAGCCTTCGCCGGTGATCACCACCACCTGGGCGTCGGGCATGGCCACCTGGGCGCCCATGCCGGCGGGCAGACCATACCCCATGGTGCCCAGTCCGCCGGAGGTGAGCCAGCGCCGTGGCTTCTGGAAGCCGTAGAACTGGGCGGCCCACATCTGATGCTGTCCCACGTCGGTGGCGATGATGGCTTCGCCCTTGGTGATGGTGTGCAGACATTGCAGCACATACTGCGGCTCGATCACCTCCGGCCCCTGGATGTAGCGCAGACACTCGCGCTTGCGCCAGCCGTTGATCTCCTCCCACCAATCGGAGACATCCGGTCTGGCGGCCTGGAATTCCGGTGCGTGGACCAGTTCGTTGAGTTGGCCGAGCACCTGTTTGACATCTCCCACGATGGGCAGATCCACCTTGACGTTCTTGGAGATGGAGGTGGGATCCACGTCGATGTGGATGATGGTGGCATGAGGCGCGAAGACCGAAATCTTGCCGGTCACCCGATCGTCGAAGCGGGCGCCGATGGCCACCAGCAGGTCGCAGTGGGAGACCGCCATGTTGGCTTCGTAGGTGCCATGCATGCCCAGCATGCCGATGAAACGGTCATCCGCCGCCGGGAAGGAACCGAGGCCCATCAGGGTGTTGGTGACCGGGAATCCCAGCCCTTCCACCAGATGGAACAACTCTTCAGATGCATCGGACAACACCGCGCCGCCGCCCACGTACAAAACCGGCTTTTTGGCCTGTTGGAGCAGACGCGCGCCCCGGCGGATCTGGCCGATGTGACCGATCTGGGTGGGACGATAGGAACGGATTTTCGGTTCGGCGGCGGAGTGGACATATTCCGCCTCGGCCACGGTCACGTCCTTGGGGATGTCCACCAGCACCGGACCGGGACGACCGGTGCGGGCGATGTAGTGGGCCTCCCGCAGCACCCGCGCCAGATCGTTGACATCCCGCACCAGAAAGTTGTGCTTGGTGCAGGAGCGGGTGATGCCCACGGTATCCGCCTCCTGGAAGGCGTCGTTGCCGATGAGGGCCACCGGCACCTGTCCGGAGATGCACAACAAGGGAATGGAGTCCATGTGGGCCGTGGCCAGACCGGTGACGGCGTTGGTGGCTCCGGGGCCCGAGGTGACGATGGCCACCCCCACCCGTCCGGTAACCCGCGCGTAGCCGTCGGCGGCGTGGACCGCGCCCTGCTCGTGGCGGGTGAGATAGTGATGGATGCGGTGTTTGTTTTTATACAATTCGTCATAGATGTACAATACGGTCCCGCCGGGGTAGCCGAACAGGGTATCGACCCCCAAATCCAACAGGGTTTGAATGACGATTTGCGCGCCCGTCATTTTCACGTTCGTTCACTCCTTGAATTGCAGGAAAGAGATTCCTCTGATGCTTGTGACATGAAAAGAAACTATGAAGTTCCCCGCCAGCCGTGTCAACCGACGTGAAAAAATTTACCGCGACACCCGGCGCCAAGGCCACCCAACCACCCCCGTAGGCCATGCCCGCCATGAAAACGCCCCATCCCGCGCGGCGGGAGGGCAACGCGGGGTCAATGTGTTGGCAACCATGGCTTTTCTCCCTGTTTTGTTCTACAAATACAAAACGAGAATATCCAGCGCGTCCCCCCTCCCGCATCGCTTGCGGTTTCGAGGGGCATGTTACCATGGACGAAGCCTTTGGCGTCACTTAATCATTTCGGGTCGGAGTGGGTTCATGTTCAACAATGCCAGCAGTCAGGTGGATCGCCGCCTCAACAGTCTCGAATCCCACCTCCAACAGGAAAACCCGGTGCTGCTTCAGGTGGTGCAAAGCTTCCGGGAACTGGACAAGGTGGCCTATCGCATGGGACTGATCAGCCGGGACGACTCGTTCGCCACCCGTGTGCCCTGGTGGCCGATGGTGTCGATCCTGGGGACTTTCTCTTCCGGAAAATCAAGTTTCATCAACAGTTTCGTTGGTCAGAAGCTCCAGCGCACCGGCAATCAGGCGGTGGACGACAAGTTCACGGTGATCTGCTACAGCAAGGAAGAACAGGTGCGCACCCTGCCCGGACTGGCCCTGGACGCCGATCCCCGTTTTCCCTTCTACCAGATCAGCCAGCAGATCGAACACGTGGTCAAAGGCGAAGGCAAACGCATCGACGCCTATCTGCAACTCAAAACCTGCATGACCGAAAAACTGCGGGGCAAGATCCTGATCGACTCCCCCGGCTTCGACGCCGACGCCCAGCGCACCTCCACCCTGCGCATCACCGAACACATCATGAACCTGTCGGATCTGGTGCTGGTCTTCTTCGACGCCCGCCATCCGGAACCCGGCGCCATGAAAGACACCCTGGACCATCTGGTCAAGAATACCATCAACCGTTCCGATTCCAACAAGTTTCTGTTCATCCTCAACCAGGTGGACTGCACGGTGCGGGAAGACAACCTGGAAGACGTCACCGCCGCCTGGCAGCGCTCCCTGGCCCAGTCGGGTCTGACCGCCGGACATTTCTATCAGATCTACAACCTCGACGCCGCCATGCCCATCGAAGACGCCACCCTCAAGGCCCGCTACGAAAACAAACGCGCCGAGGACATGATCGAAATCGACGAGCGCATCCGGCGCGTGGAGGTGGAACGGGTCTATCGCATCATCGGCGTGCTGGAACACACCGCCAAACTCATGATGAATCAGGTCGCCCCCTTGACCCGGAGTCTGCTGCAACGCTGGCGCAAATACACCCTGGTGCTGGACGCGGTGCTGATCGGTCTGCTGGCCATGGGGGTCACCGCCTTGATCTCCGCCGGACTGCCGGTCCACTCCTGGCTCGACATCAACGCCTGGGCCACCCAGCCCACCTGGATCCAGGTGGTGGCGGGCACCCTGGCGGTGGCCGGGGTCTCCACGGTGGGCTTCTTGCACCTGATGCTGCGCAAGTTCACCGCCAATCTGCTGATCAGACGCCTTGGCAAAGAGATTCCGGAAACCGACTTGCAGGAGTACGTCCGCAACGCTTTCCGCAAGAACACCCATCCCCTGCGTCCCCTGCTCCACGCCCAACCCGCCGGATGGGGCAGACTGGCCCAGATGCGCATCGAAAAGGTGCTCAAACACACCGATACGTATGTGCAAAACCTCAACGACCAGTTCACCAATCCCTCGGGCCGGGCGGATGCTTCCAATCCCACGATCCAACCGGAAACGAAGTAACACCCAAGGGCATTCTTATCGCAGATCACGACCACCCGACCTTAAAGATCAAGATTCAAAACGGGTGGTCGTGATTCGGACTTGACGACGGCGTGACGGTTTTCGATGCTCAACCGAATCCCTTTGACCTGGAAGGCCCTCGTGGCCACGGTCCTGGTGGCCACCGCCACCTGGAACCTCCTGGATGTCATCCAAACCGACCATCTGCGCGCCATTTTCCAATCCCGGCTCTCCGCAGTCCTCGGGGAGAAGGCCTCGGCCAACCGGATCCTCTTCGACAACCATATCCGCGCCTATCATCAATCGGTCCGGCTGCTGGCCGCCCAGAAGAACTTCCTCGACTACATCGCCGAATGGTCCACCGGGGATGAATCGGTCCCCCGTCTGCTCCACCACGACCGCCCCCCCTCGTGGCTGCCCCGGGCCTCGGTGTTGCGGGGATTCACTCCCTTGCCGATTCTATTGCTGCTGGATCAAAACGGCACGGTGCGGGAGATCTATCAGGGACAGACCGCTCCACCGCCGCCAGCCCTGCTGGAACCCACGCCGCTGCTCATGGAACTGAGCCACAATCAGACCTTTCTCACCGCCATCGCCGACGCCCCCTATCTGATCACCTCGGAGACGGTCCTCGACAAACAGGGAGAACCCAAGGCCACCCTCATGCTGGCCGCGCCGCTGAACGATGAATTCCTCTCCCGTTTTCAAGGTCCGGTGGGACGCTATACCGGTCTGGTGGCCCTGCTGGAAGGAGAGAATCAGACCATCATCGCCAGCAATCAACCGGATGTGCTCCCGTCCGGGGTGCCTTTGGCCAAGACCTCGGAACAGTTTCTGGTCTCGGGTCATTCGTTCTTCGATTACGGCTCTTCGGATCTGCTGTTGCAACTGGTC
Source organism: Magnetococcales bacterium (assembly GCA_015231375.1). Classification (GTDB taxonomy): domain Bacteria; phylum Pseudomonadota; class Magnetococcia; order Magnetococcales; family Magnetaquicoccaceae; genus Magnetaquiglobus. The sequence continues at coordinate 83,850 of JADGBT010000004.1, forward strand.
ACCCTGGAGTCCACCGAAACCCTGGAATCCCTGTTGCGTTCGATCCTGTCCACCGAACGGCGTCAACGCTTCATCACCGCAGCGGCCCTGATCATCTCCTGTCTGCTGATCATGCTCTGGATCACCCGCAACATCGAACAGATCACCCGCGACATCGTGGATTTCTCCCGCAACGTCCTGGACTCCAAAACCCGCGACACCCATCCGCATCAAGATGAACTGCAAACCCTGCGCACCCGCTTCGTGCAGTTCACCGAAGAGATCATCTCCACTCGCGACACCCTCAAAACCGAACTCGAAGAGCGCAAACGCATCGAAAGCGCCATCCGCAAGCTCTCCCGCGCCGTGGAACAAAGCCCGGCTGCGGTGATGATCACCAATCCCCAGGGGCTGATCGAATACGTCAATCCCCAGTTCACGGTGCTGACCGGTTATGCGTCCGAAGAGAGCCTGGGGCGGGATCCGGGCTTCCTGAAATCCGGCAAGACCCCGGCGACCACCTACAAAAACCTCTGGGAGACCATCTCCGCCGGGCAAGTGTGGCGCGGGGAACTCCACAACCGGCGCAAGGACGGCACCACCTATTGGGAATTGAACGCCATCTCCACCATTCACGACCGGGAGCTGGGCACCACCCACTATGTGGCCATCAAGGAGGATGTCTCCTTGCGCATCGAGATGGAAAAGGCCCTGGAACAGGCCCGGGCCGCCGCCGAAGCGGCCATTCAGGTCAAAAACGACTTCATGGCCAACATCAGTCACGAACTGCGCACCCCGTTGAACACCATCATCGGCTGCGCCAATCTGGTGCTGGAGAAAACCTGCGGCGAACTCAACAAGACGCAGCGCAAATACCTCAAGGAGGTGCTCACCGGCGCGGATCGCCTCACGGTGATGATCGACGACCTGCTGGACATCTCCCGCGTGGACACCAAACAATTCATCCTCGAAAAGCAGATGTTCGAGCTGCGGGGACTGGTGGAAGGGGCGGCGGCCATGGTGATCGCCGAAGCCCGCGCCAAATCCCTGGAGTTCTCCTGCCGCATCCACCCGGACGCCCCGGCCCGGTTGCGGGGGGATCCGGTGCGGCTGCGACACGCGTTGCTGCATCTGCTGGGCAATGCCATCAAGTTCACCCCGCACGGCAAGGTAAGCCTGAGCGTGGATCCGGCCCCGGCTCCGGCGGATGGGGGGACCATCATCGTCACCATCGCCGACACCGGCATCGGCATTCCGGAAGAGCTGCACACCACCATTTTCGATCCCTTCACCCAGGCCGACTCCTCCTTGTCCCGCCCCTACGGCGGCTCCGGACTGGGATTGGCCATCACCAAGCGCATCATCGAACTGATGGGCGGCAACATCCGCGTCTCCAGCCGGGTGAACGAAGGCAGCCTGTTCGTCATCACCTTGCCTTTGGAAATCCCCAGACAGGATCTGCCCGCCCTGGTGGATCCGAGCCTGACTCCGGCCAGTTTCCTGCCGGGTCGCAAGGCGCTGGTGGCGGGCAAACATCCGGTCAACCGATTGATCCTGAAAAAACTGCTGCTGGCACGGGGCATGGAGGTGATCGAGGCCAGTCAGTGTCAGGTGGTGGAGGCCATGGCCGAAGAGACCGGCCCGGCGGAGTTCGATCTGATCTGCCTGGACTGCTCCCTCTCCCCCACCGGCGGCGTGGAGGAGACCCGACGTCTGCGGGCCATTCCCGGCATGGCCACGGCACCGATTCTGCTGTTCGGCGGCGACGATCTGCGCGTGCCCGGCGATCCCCCGGAGATCCAGATCCTGCCCAAGCCGATCCGTCGTTCCCAGGTGTATCAGGCGATCAATCTGGCCTTCAAGCTCCCGCTGGACGACACCACGGATCCCCTGCCCCCGGTCAGCGGCGCAACCGAACCCGGAGAAACCGGCGAACCCGGAGAAACCGGCAGCGCCTGAAAACAAAGACTGGACTTCCTGGATTGATTTTGCTTCAATTTCAGATCCACTCCCCAACGCCGCTGCCAAAATAGCACGCGGGAGGCGTTCCAACCGAGAAGAGGGCCGAATCATGGGCATGAAGGTGTTGCTGGTCGGTAGTGGTGGCAGGGAGCACGCCCTGGCGTGGAAAATCGCCCAATCCCCGCTGGTGGAAACCATCTGGTGCGCGCCGGGCAATCCGGGCATCGCGGCCCACGCGACCTGCGTGAACATCCAGGCCGACGCCCTGGAGACCCTGGTGGCCTTCGCTGTGGATCAGGCCATCGATCTGGTGGTGATCGGCCCCGAAGCCCCCTTGACCCTGGGATTGGCCGACTTGCTGCACGCGGTGGGCATCGCGGCCTTCGGCCCTTCCAAGGCGGCGGCGGCCCTGGAAGGTTCCAAGGCCTTCATGAAGGATCTGCTCGCCCGTCACGCCATTCCCACCGCCGCCTATCGCACCTTCCGGGATCCGGAAGCGGCCTGGGCCTATATCCAGGCACAAGGCGCGCCCATCGTGCTCAAGACCTCGGGTCTGGCCGCAGGCAAGGGAGCGATCGTCTGCCAGACCCTGGCAGAGGCCAAAGAGGCCCTGGAGCGCATCATGATCCAGCGGGAGTTCGGATCCGCCGGCGACGAAATGGTGGTGGAAGGATTCCTGCGGGGGGAAGAGGCGTCGCTGCTGGCCTTCGTGGACGGGGAACGGGTGATCCCTTTGGCAGGCGCCCAGGACCACAAGGCGATCCGGGATGGCGATACCGGTCCCAACACCGGCGGCATGGGGGCCTACTCCCCGGCCCCGGCCTTGACCGACGCCCTGGTGAACCGGGCGGTGGAGGAAATCATCCTGCCCACGGTGCGGGCCATGGCCGCCGAGGGCTATCCCTACCGGGGGATCCTCTACGCGGGCCTGATGATCGACGGGGACGACCTGCAAACCCTGGAATACAACGTGCGCTTCGGCGACCCGGAGTGTCAGCCGCTGCTGATGCGCATGCGTTCGGACATCGTGCCCTTCCTGATGGCGTGCGCCACCGGATCCCTGGCCGGCATGGCCATCGACTGGGATCCCCGCGCCGCCTTGTGCGTGGTCATGGCGGCGGACGGCTATCCGGGCCACTATCCCAAAGGCGATGCGATCCTGGGACTGGATCAGGCCGCCGGGTTGGCTGGCGCCTCCGCCGACAGCATGGTCTTTCACGCCGGCACCCGCCTGGACAACAACCAGGTGGTCACCGCCGGAGGACGGGTGCTGGGGGTCACGGCCCTGGGACAAGGCGTGGCCGAGGCCCAACGCCGGGCCTATGAGGTGGTGCGGAGAATCTCCTGGAAAGGGGTGCAGTTCCGCAATGACATTGGCTATCGGGCCGTGGCCCGGGAACAGCAAGCGTGAGGGCAACACAAAAAACATGAACGCAGCGACTACCCCCCTGGTGGGCATTCTGATGGGGTCCGACTCGGACTGGGAGGTGATGAAGGAGGCGGGCAAGGTGCTGCGCGACTTCGGCATTCCGTTTGAAATGAGCGTCACCTCCGCCCACCGCACCCCGGAACGCACCCACGACTACGCCCATTCCGCCTCTCAACGGGGGGTGCGGGTGTTGATCGTCGGGGCCGGAGCCGCCGCCCATCTGGCCGGGGTGGTGGCCTCCATCACCGATCTGCCGGTGATCGGCGTGCCCCTGTCGGCCACGGAACTGCAAGGCATGGACGCACTGCTGGCCACGGTGCAGATGCCCGGAGGCATCCCGGTGGCCACCATGGCCATCGGCAAGGCCGGCGCCAAAAACGCGGCCCTGCTGGCGGCGCGGATTCTGGCCCTCTCCGATCCGGTTCTGGCGGAACGCTATCAGGCTTTCAAAAATCAAATGGCCGCCGAAGTGACCGCCAAACACGACGCCTTGCAAAACCGCCTGAAGGAAATCCATTATTGAAAAAAAAGAGGGGGCCTGGGGGATTCATCCCCCAGGACTTTGACTTCCAAACATAGAACTTTCAAACATAAAACTTCCAATCTCATCACGCCATCAGGTCGCGCCATGCTCGACGCCATCGCCGCCTTGCACCAAGGAGAGGTGATCGGTCTGCCCACCGAAACCCTGTTCGGTCTGGCAGCCGACCCTTGGCACCCGGAAGCCGTGGCCCGTCTGACCCGCCTGAAGGCCCGCCCCACGGACAAGGGCTTCATCCTGCTGGTGGCCAGACAAGAGGATCTGGATTCCCTGGTGGCCCCCCCCTCCCCGTTGGCGCGTTCCCTCATGGCCCGATTCTGGCCCGGCCCCCTGACCCTGGTGCTGCCGGCGCGTCCCGGTCTGCCCGACCCCATCACCGGAGGCAGTGGATCTGTGGCGGTGCGTCACTCGCCGGCCCCGGTGGTGCAAGAACTGCTCGCCCTGTGGCGTGGTCCCCTCATCTCCACCAGCGCCAACCGCGCCGGAGAGCCTCCCCCGGCCACCTCCCAAGAGGTGCGGGAGATCTGGCGTTCCGAGGGGATGCGAGTCCTCGACGGCGCCATCCGCCCCGACGCCCTCCCTTCCACCCTGCTCAAAATCACCGCAAACCGGGCCACGCTGTTGCGCCACGGCGCCATCCCGCTGGAACAACTGCGCCCCTGGATTCCCGACCTGGAGGAGGCGGGATGATCGACTATGAAAAATTCCGCCTCGCGCTGACCCATCTGGAAAGACAGCTCGATTACAGTGATACCAAGGCCCAACACGCCCTCACCCTGACCGAACCGTTCCTGCGGGATGCCATCCGGCTTTACCAGACCCTAAGCAGACAAACCTGGAGATGACCACCAGCACCGCACCCCGCCTGGATCTGACCCACGACCAGCGCACCTTGCTGTTGAGTCTGCTGGCGCAGCATCTGCCCGGCGTCGAGGTCTGGGCCCACGGCTCCCGGGTCCAGAACCGAGCCCGACCCCACTCCGATCTGGATTTGATCCTCTTTGCCCAGCCGGAACAATACGATGCCGTCTCCCGCCTGATCGAAGCCTGCGAGGAGAGCCAACTGCCCTTTCGCGTCGATGCTTTGATCTGGGACCACCTGCCCCCGCGCTTCCACCCGCCGATTCTGGCCCGACACGTCATCCTGCAACCCGGCGCCTCTCCCACACCGAAAAATCTGTAAAACAAACTTTAAAAACATTGAATTCCTGTCGTCCCACATGGCACATTATCCGCAGATTGGATCACAGGCGCACAGTCGGTGCCGGTTTTTCAAGAACGACCATCAGCCCACGGGGATCACATGTCGATTCCGCAGACTTCATCTCGCATCCTGCCACCCCGTGAACCCGACACACCGGCGCTGGAACACGCCATCTTAGTCGCCGATCATGTCTGGTGGGTGGGCCATCATTTTGACGATGATCCCTTCCAATGCCATCCCTATCTGATCGAGCATGGGGATCAATCGGTGCTGCTGGATCCCGGCTCGGTACTCACCTTTCCGACCACGTTGCGAAAGATCCAGGAGGTGGTGCCCCTCTCCGCGATCCGCTACATCATCTGTCACCATCAGGATCCGGACATCACCGGCATTCTGCCCCATCTCGACACCCTGATCACCCGCGACGACGCGGTGATTCTCAGCCACTGGCGCGCCAACGCCCTGATCAAACACCTCGGACTCCAACACCTGCCCCTGGTGTGCGTGGAGGAGATGGGCTGGCAACTGGATCTGGGGGGACGGCTGCTGCAATTCGTGTTCACCCCGTATCTGCACTTCAGCGGCGCGTTCTGCACCTTCGATCCGGCCACCGGCACCCTGTTTTCCAGCGATCTGTTCGGGGGATTGTCCAAGGATACCCCTTTGTTCGCCCAGGACGAACGGGCCTTCGAGGCGATCCAGTTCTTTCACGAGCACTACATGCCCAGCCAGGAGATCCTGCGCCACGGCCTAGCCAACCTGGAAACCCTGCCCATCCGCCTGATCGCCCCCCAGCACGGCTCCTTGATTCCCGAACATCTGGTCGCTTTTGTCTTCGACCGTCTCAAGAATCTGGATTGTGGCCTGTTTCTGCTCACCCGCACCAATTCCAACTTTCAGCGGCTGTCCAATCTCAACCGCATGCTGCGCGAGATGATGCAAACCCTGATGGTCCAGCGGGACTTCAGCGAAGTGGCCAATCGCATTCTGGAGCTGGCCAAACCCTTGATCCCGGTGATCGGACTGGAGTTCTACGCCCAGACGGAATCCGGGGATACCCTGTATCTGGCCCCGGAAAACAACTATCGAGGCACCCTGGTGGCCACGATTCCGGCCGAGTGTCGGGTTTTTCTGGGCATGTCGCGCCATCACTGGCAACAGGATCACGTCGGCCCCTATCTGGTGGCCCCCTATCCCGGCAGCTCCCTCGCGCCAAGCCGGGAACCCATCGAACAGGGATTGATCCTGCCTCTCTTTTCGCCCCAGAACGACCTGGTGCAGGCCGTGGTGCTGTTCCGGCTGGCGGAAAAACTGGTGATCGATGACGAAATGGCCAATATCCTCACCCAGTTGAGCATTCCCCTGGGGGTGGCCGTGGAGCGGGAGATCATCCTGCACCTCATGGACCTGGAAAAGAAAAAAGCCTACGAACGTTCCATCCGGGATCCTTTGACCGGACTGTTCACCCGCTATTACATGCAAGAGGCGATGACCCGGCTCTGTCGCGTCCACGACCGGGATCCCCACGCCTCCATTGCCCTGCTGGCCTTCGACATCGACCATTTCAAGTCGGTCAACGACACCTATGGTCACGCCATGGGGGATGTCACCTTGAAAAAGGTGGCCAACATCCTCATCGACAGCATCCGCAGTGTGGATGTGCCGGTGCGGCTGGGAGGAGAGGAGTTCGTGATCTTTCTCATCGGCGCCCCGGAACATGTTTGCCTCACGGTGGCGGAACGGATCCGGGTGCGGGTGTCGCAACTCATCTTCGAAGTCCCCATGCACGAACGCACCATCACCATCAGTTGCGGCATCGCCTACCGCCACGCCGGCGAAGCCATCGCCCACACCATGGAACGGGCCGATCTGGCCTTGTATCAGGCCAAAACCACCGGACGCAACAAAGTGGTGGTCCATGACAAGGCTGCCTTGTCATCATAAAGTGGTGGTCCACGACAATGCCGCCTTGTCATCATGCATCACAGACGGCATCATGACCACACTGTGGGGGGCCGCTTTGAGACCGTGACACGCCAGGGAGGCTCCCCCCTGGTTTGACCCAACACACGCCACTCCCTTCGCCAACGGGACACCACACGCCACCTCTCGCCTTGAAAGAGCCCGGCCATGTTGCAAAAACTGCGCAAGCTGTTCCGTTCCCAAGCCGCCACCCCACGCGCCAACGCAGCCCTGGAGCAGGCGATCGCCCTGCTCCAAGAGCGGACGCAACGGCAGGAGTCCTTTCAACCCCGCATCATCCAGTTGGAGACCCGCTCCCGCTGCACCGGCCACTGCTCTTTTTGTCTGGCGTCGGTGGGTCGGGATCCCCGACCGGATCTGCTGATGAGCGAAACCCTGTTCGACAAGATCCTGGGGGAACTGGTCCAATGGAAGTTTGTCAACCGTCTCTCCTTGTACAACAACAACGAACCCCTCATGGACAAACGCATCACGGACTGGCTGCGCCGGGCGAGAAAGGCGCTGCCTTTGGCCTATCTGGAGCTGAAATCCAACGGCACCATTCTCTCCATGGACAAGATCATCGACCTGTTCGACGCCGGTCTGGACATGCTCTACATCAACGATTACCGGGACGCCGAAGCCTTCGCCAAAGGGGAACACCGTCCCAATGTGGCCCGCATCCTGAAAGAACTGGAAGCCAGCCGCCGCTTCAAGGGTCACTTTGAGCGCAACCACCATTTCCGGCGGGTGATCGTCTCCTTGCGCAAGCAGGAAGAACACCTCAACACCCGGGCCGGCAGCTCTCCCAACCGGGATCCCCTGCCCGCTCCCTTGAATCTGCCCTGTCTGCGCCCCTTTGAACAACTGGCCATCAATCCCGCCGGACTGGTGACCCTGTGTTGCGACGACCTGCTGTTCCAGGAGCCTCTGGGAGACCTGAACCAGCAAACCCTGCCGGAAATCTGGCTTTCCAGCCCCTACGACCGGTTGCGCCTGGCCCTGCTGGAGGGCCAACGGGGCGTAAGGTCCACTTGCTCGCAATGCGATTATCGGGGATACTCCCATGAAATGCTGGCGGAATTGGGTGTCTGACCTCAAGCCTTCCCTCCTGCGACGGAGAACATAACCATGGATATACTGCTGCTCAATCCCGAATACCGCACCCGCAACAACTATCCCTGGGGCATTCTCAATGTGGCCAGCCACCTCAAACGGGTGGAAGGGTGCGACGTGCGGCTGATCGACGCCTCCCTGGACGGCGCCGCTGCGGCCATGCGTCAGACGCTGGCCCTGCTGCCCCGGGTGGATGTGGTGGGGGTGGGGGCGATGTCCATCGATACCCCGTGGCTGAAAACCGTGGTGGATACGATCAAGGCGGAAAAGCCCTCCTGCCATGTGGTGGTGGGTGGTCCCCATGCCATGCTCTGTCCGGAACAGACCTGCGCCTATCCCAACATCGATTCCGTGGTCTACGGCGAAGGGGAGAACGCCACCGCCGCCTTGCTGCGGGAATTGTCCAGCGAACGCACCGACCTGCTGCGGGTGCCCGGTCTGATCCACAAAAGAAACGGCGAACTGATCCGCAATCCGGCCGCGCCACCCGCCGGATTCTGCGATACCGCCTATGAACTCCTGGACGCACGCATCCAGGAGACCTTTTCCGAATACATCCAGGTGTTCGCCGGTCGCGGCTGTTCCTACAAGTGTTCCTTCTGCTTCAACTCCATCTGCGGCCTGAAAAAAGAAGAACGCCCCATGCCCGAGATCATGGAGGAGATCCGCGTCCTGAAACAGACCTACGGCATCAAGACCCTCTATTTCCGGGACGAAAACTTCTTCTCCGACAAAAAACGCGTGCTGGAAATGATCCGACTGTATCGGGAGGGGGGATTCGATTTCCGCTGGCGGGCGCTGTGCCGCGCCAACTACTTTCACAAGAACTATATCGGCGAACCGCTGTTGCGGGAACTGGCGGGAATCGGCTGCGAATGTCTCAAGTTCGGTTTTGAATCGGGTTCCGAACGGATGCTCAAGGCCATCAAGAAAGGCATCAAGCTGCAAAGCATCCACACCACCATCCAGGCGTTCACCCGTGTGCCGGAAGTCTCGCTGGTGACCAACTTCCTGATCGGCATGCCTGGCGAAACCCTCGAAGACTACAAACAGACCCTGGCCATGGTGGAATGGATCTACGACGTGCTGCCCTCGGCGGAAATCGTCGGCCCCCACTACTATCGCATCTATCCGGGGGGAGAGCTGTACAACCAGATCGTCCAGATGGGCTACGCCTCCCCCGACAGTCTGGAAGGATGGGTGGCCCGCTACGAAGACCCGGACAACCGGGGACTGGCGGAAGGGTTCGCGGATTTAGGGTTGAACTATCCCTGGATCGATCCAAGGTACCTGGACATCGCCCAGAACGCCCACTACCTAGCCAAACTGGCCAACAAACGCCAGTGGCGGGAATGGCCCCTCTACAAGCGCATCCTGATGTGGCCGTTTTATTTCTCATCCCGCATGCGCATGCGTCATGGATGGTTCAAAGGGCTGATGTGGGAAATCACCCTGGCCCGCAAGCTTGAAAAATTCTCCATCTGGACCCTGCTGGCCGACAATGCCCTCTACGCCCGCCTGCAAGGAGCCGGATGGTATCAAGGCCTCAAGAAAACCAGCGGATTTCGTTACATGGTCAGCCGGGTGTTTCAGTGAGGGGAGGGGAACAAAAAAAAACGCGCGCGCCAGATCCCCTGATCGGATCGTGGCGCGCGCGTTTTTTTAAATCGCGGATCCTGCCTTACTCCACGGTCACGCTCTTGGCCAGATTGCGGGGTTGATCCACGTCGGTCCCCTTCAAAACCGCGATGTGATAGGCCAAAAGCTGCAACGGCACCACATACAGAATCGGTGCGGCCAACATGCCGCACTCGGGCATGGAAACGACATAATCGGCCTTGAACGGGGTCTCCTCGGGACCGGTGGTGCCGGTGATCACCACCAGACGCCCGCCTCTGGCCCGCGCCTCTTCCAGATTGCTCACCAGCTTGTCGAACAGCGGATCCCTCGGCGCCACGGCGACCACCGGCAGATGGGCGTCGATCAGGGCGATGGGACCATGTTTCATTTCGCCGGCGGCGTAACCTTCGGCGTGGATATAGGAGATTTCCTTGAGTTTCAGGGCCCCTTCCAACGCGATGGGGTAACAGGTGCCCCGCCCCATGAACAAGAATCCCTTGGCATTCATGAACCGACCGGCAATGCGATGCAAGAACGCGTCGTGGAGCAGCACCTGTTCCAGCCGGGCCGGAATCCGCATCAACTCCTCGACACTCTTTTGCTCCTCCTCCCGATCCAGACACCCCTGAGCCTTGGCCAACGCCAAAGACAGACAGGCCAGCACCATCAATTGCGTGGTGAACGCCTTGGTGGAGGCCACACCGATCTCCGGACCGGCCTGGGTATACAGCACGCCGTCGGCCTCCCGGGCGATGGAGGATTCGGGTACGTTGACGATGGCCAGCACCTTTTGTCCCTGGGCCCGGCAGAACCGCAACGCCGCCAGGGTATCGGCGGTCTCGCCGCTTTGGGAGATGACCACGGTCACCGCGTCCGGCAAAGACGGGGGTTCCCGATAACGGAATTCGGAGGCGATGTTGACCGTCACCGGCAGACGGGCGAGCCGCTCGATCCAGTATCCGGCCACCATGCCGGAATGATAGGAGGTGCCGCAGGCGATGATGTTGACCGCCTTCACCGCGCTCAGATCCAGTTCCCCGTCCAGGTCGTGCAGATCCACCTGTTGATCCGCCGCGTTGATCAGCCCCTTGAGGGTCTCCCCGAGCACGGTGGGCTGTTCAAAGATCTCTTTTTGCATGAAGTGGCGATAGGGCCACTTGTCGGTCAGATCCGCGCTCACATGCGACAGCTTGACCGCCCGATCCACCTGCACCCCGTTCAGATCGGTGATCCGAACCGACGTGCGGGTCAACACCGCCAGATCGTCGTCGTTCAGATAGATCATGCGACGGGTGTAAGGGACCAGCGGGGTGGCGTCGGAGGCGATGAAGTTCTCCCCCTCCCCGACCCCCAGAATCAACGGACTGCCGCGACGCACCGCAATCAGCAGGTCGCATCCCCGAATCAGGATGCCCAGGGCATAGGCCCCTTGCAACCGGCGAATGGCGGCACGCACCGCATCGGCCGGTTGCAGGCCCCGGTCCAGTTCCTGATCGATCAGATGGGGAATCACCTCGGTATCGGTATCCGAGGAGAACACCACCCCCTGAGCGGTCAATTCGCGCCGCAACTCCTGATAGTTCTCGATGATGCCGTTATGCACCACGGCGGTGCGGCGGGAGATGTGGGGATGGGCGTTTTGTTCCGTGGGCGGGCCGTGGGTGGCCCAACGGGTATGACCGATGCCCACCAGACCGGTCCGGGGGGTCTCCGCCAGTCGGGTTTCCAGATGGACCAGCTTGCCTTTGGAGCGGGTGATCTGAATCTCCCCATCGCGACTCAAGATGGCGATGCCCGCCGAGTCGTAACCCCGATACTCCAGCCGTTTGAGACCTTCCACCAGAATGGGCGTGGCGTTGCGTTCACCAATGACACCGATAATGCCGCACATGGAATCTCTCCCCTGTCGAAACATCCATCCATGAATAAAAAAAGAGGGGAACCCCCTCTTTATTTTTCAAACGTCTCACAAAAAACCGTATCAGGAACGGGGCTTTCTCTTTTCCGACCAGCCCATGACGTGGGTCTGGTGGGAACGCGAGATGGCCAGGGAATCGGCTGGCACATCCTTGGTCACCGTGGTGCCCGCGCCGATGGTGGCCCCGGTTCCCACCTGCACCGGCGCCACGAACTGCACATCCGATCCCACGAACACATGATCGCCGATCACGGTGCGATGTTTATGCACCCCGTCGTAATTGCAGGTGATGGTGCCCGCGCCGACATTGACCCCGCTGCCCACCTGGGCATCGCCGATGTAGCTCAAATGGTTGACCTTGGAACCGGCGCCGATGGTGGACTTCTTGATTTCGCAAAAATTTCCCACCTTGACCTTGCGGGCCAGACGGCTTCCGGGTCGCAACCGGGCATACGGACCGATGTCGCAATCGGCCTCGATTTCGGCGCCATCCAGATGGGAAAAGGGCAGAATGCGACAATCGGCCCCGATCACGCTCTCCTGGATGTGGCAATACGGGCCAATGGCGCACCCTTCCCCCACAGCGGTTCCCGGCCCCAGAATCACATGGGGTTCGATGACCGTATCCATGCCGATCACCACATCCGCAGCCACCCAACACGAATCCGGATCCACGAAGGAGACCCCCTGATTCATCCAGTGGACGATGCGCCGATCCCGGTAAACCCGTTCCAGTTGAGCAAGCTGGGCGCGATCGTTGACGCCGGACAACGCCTGGGCATCTTCAAACCGCAACGCCGACGCGCCACCGGAAGCGATGGCCATGGGCAGGATGTCCGGCAGATAGTATTCGTTCTGGGCGTTTTGATTGCCGAGCGCGCCGACCCAGGCGGGGAGACGATCCAACGAGACGCAATAAAACCCGCTGTTGACCTCGCGGAGGGCACGCTCTTCGGCCGTGGCGTCCTTGTGCTCGACGATGCGCAGGATCTCTCCCTGCGCATTCCGGACCACGCGTCCGTATCCGCTCGGATTGTCCAGCAGCGTGGAGAGCACCGTCAGCGCCACGCCCTGCTCCCGGTGATGATGCAACAGTTTTTCCAGAATCGGGGTGGTGATCAGGGGGTGATCGCCATTGAGGATCAACAGTTCACCGGTCAACCCCTGCAACATGGGCAGGGCGCACTGGACGGCGTGTCCGGTGCCCTTGCGTTCGTATTGCCGCACCCAGTGGAGATCCGGGGCGGCCAGACTCTGTTCCACCGCCTCGGCCTGGAAACCGGTGACCACCACGATGCGTTCGGGCCGAAGACCACGCACGGCCTGCAAGATGTGCCACAACAAGGGACGGCCAGCCAAAGGATGCAGCACCTTGGGCAGACGGGAACGCATCCGGGTTCCCTGACCTGCGGCCAACACCAAAACGGTACAACGGTTCATGGACACCATGCTCCCCTGTTGTTGTCAACTTGCGTGAGGGACAGGGGGGCTAGGCCTTCTGCCTGTTGAGGAGTTCCTGACAGGCTTCGACGAAAGCGAGACGGGATTGCCAATAGGCGATGGCTGGCTCCTCCAATCCCGCAGCGGACAACTGGGTCTGGACCTCGTTGCGCTCGATCTTGACTTGTTGCTGGGAGACCTGCTCGCGGGAGAGCGCCCGTTCGGTGAGGATGGTCATCTTGTCGGGCATGACCTCGACAAACCCTCCCGCCACGACAAAATGCTTGGCGTCATCCCCCTCGCCCACGGTGAGAATGCCGGGCTTGAGCAGGGTCACGAACGGAGCGTGACCCGCCATGACCCCGAAATATCCCTCGGTTCCCGGAGCGGTGACCAGCATGGACTCCTCGGAGTGCAGCAGCGCCTCCGGGGTGACGAGTTCCATTTGAATGACGATAGACATGGAGTCTCCCTCTTACTGCTTGGCCAAGCGACGGCCTTTCTCGATGGCGCTGTCGATGTCGCCCACCATGTAGAAGGCGGCCTCGGGCAGCGCATCGTGTTTGCCTTCGATGATCTCCTTGAAGCCCCGGACCGTCTCCTTGAGGGGGACATACACCCCTTTCTGACCGGTGAAGGCCTCGGCGACGTGAAACGACTGGGACAGAAAACGTTGGATCTTGCGCGCCCGGAACACGGTGAGCTTGTCTTCTTCGGAGAGTTCATCCATGCCCAGGATGGCGATGATGTCCTGGAGGGATTTATAGGTTTGCAGCACGCGTTGCACTTCGCGGGCGACGGTGTAGTGTTCCAGTCCCACCACCTGGGGATCGAGCATCCGCGAGGTGGAGTCCAACGGATCCACCGCCGGATAGATGCCGATTTCGGCGATCTGACGGGAGAGCACGGTGGTGGCGTCCAGATGGGAGAACGCGGTGGCCGGGGCCGGGTCGGTCAAGTCGTCCGCTGGCACATAGATGGCCTGCACCGAGGTGATGGAACCACTGGTGGTGGAGGTGATCCGTTCTTGCAAGGCGCCCATGTCCGTGGCCAGGGTGGGTTGATATCCCACGGCCGAGGGGATGCGACCCAGCAGGGCCGACACTTCGGAACCGGCCTGGGTGAAACGGAAAATGTTGTCGATGAACAGCAACACGTCCTGCTTGGCCACGTCACGGAAATATTCGGCCACAGTCAATCCGGTGAGGGCGACGCGGGCGCGGGCTCCGGGGGGTTCGTTCATCTGGCCGTAGACCAGGGCAGCCTTGGAATTTTTGTAGTCGTGGGGATCGATCACCTTGGAGGCGATCATTTCGTGGTAGAGGTCATTGCCCTCGCGGGTCCGCTCGCCCACCCCGGCGAAGACCGAATAGCCACCATGCCCCATGGCCACGTTGTTGATCAACTCCATGATCAACACGGTCTTGCCCACGCCCGCGCCGCCGAAGAGACCGATCTTGCCACCCTTGGCGTAGGGGGCGAGGAGATCCACCACCTTGATGCCGGTTTCGAGAATTTCGGACTCGGTGGACTGTTCGGCAAAGGTGGGCGCCGCACGGTGCATGGAGAAGGTCTGCTGGGTCTGGATCGGACCAAGCTGATCCTGGGGATCGCCCACCACGTTCATGATGCGGCCCAAGGTGGCCTCGCCGACCGGAACCTGGATCGGAGCACCGGTGTCCACCACTTCCTGACCGCGCACCATGCCGTCGGTGGAGTGCATGGAGATGGTACGGACCGTGTTTTCGCCCAAATGCTGGGAGACTTCCAACACCAGACGACCTTCCTTCTCACGCTCCATGTGCAGGGCGTTGAGAATGGATGGAAGTTCGCCGTCGAAGCGCACATCCACCACTGGCCCGACAACCTGAATCACCCGTCCTACATTTTTGCTCATTGATCGCTCCGTCTTGCGCTTGAATGGATCGCCGTGCCCGCGCCGTCCGTCGCGGTCGCGGTGGGAGTATGCTGGATAATCATCCCTTCAAAGATTCAGACCCGCCGATAATTTCCATCAGTTCGGTGGTGATGGCGGCCTGGCGCGTTCTGTTGTATTTGATACTGAGTTTTTTCAACATTTCTCCGGCGTTACGCACGGCATTGTCCATGGCGGTCATGCGGGCGGCGTGTTCGGCGGCATTGGATTCGGCCAGGGCCTGAAACACCTGCACCGCGATGTTGCGGGGCAGCAGAGCGGCCAGGACGGTCTCCTCATCGGGTTCGAAGAGGGGACTGGCGACCACCTCTTCCCCGTCGGAGGCGACGACGGGATCCACCGGGGCCGGGATGAGCTGCCGCCAGGTGAGTTCCTGAGTCATGGCCGACTTGAAGGCGTTGTAAAGCAGATGGCACTCGTCGAACAGACCGGCCTCGAAATCCGCGAGCAGTTTATTGGCCACGATCCGTTCCGCCGACTCGAAGGTGAGTTGACGGGTCAATCCGACATGGACATCCCGGGTCAAGGCGCCGTACTGACGCTTCAAGACATCGTGGGCCTTGCGGCCAACGAACGTCAAAGAGACGGTGTGTCCCTGCTGCGTGAGTTGGGAGATCCGGGCACGGGTGGCCCGGATGATGCTGCTGTTGAAGCTGCCGCACAATCCACGGTCCGCCGTATAGATCACCAACAGGATCTTGCGCGGCCCTTCCGGAGGACGGGCGAGCAGTGGCGGGGCGTTTTCCGCCGGAATCAAGGTTGCCAAACCCTGGATCATGGCGCGGATACGGATGCTGTAGGGTCGGGTGGCCAGCGCCCGTTCCTGGGAACGGCGCAGCTTGGCAGCCGAGACCATTTTCATGGCCTTGGTGATCTGCCGGGTGTTGTTGACCGACCGGATCCGGTTGCGGAGACTTTTAAGATTGGCCATGCGCCCGCCCCTTTATCGTGTCAGACCCGCGCCCGTTCCACGAACCCGGCGATACAGCCGGTCAGGACCGAGGTCAGGTTCTCTTCCATCTCCTTGGAGAGTTTCTCCTCCTTTTTGATGGTGTCCAGGATGGCCTTCTGCTGATTGCGCATGTGATCCAGGATGGCCTGTTCTGCCTCCGAGATCTTTTTGACCTCCACCGCGTCCAGCAGACCACGGGTTCCGGCGAACAGCACCACGGCCTGCTCTTCCATGGAGAGAGGCTGATACTGGGGTTGTTTCAACAGTTCCATGAGCCGCTCACCCCGGTGCAGCAACTTCTGGGTGGAGGCGTCGAGATCCGAGCCGAACTGGGCGAAGGCGGCCATTTCCCGGTACTGGGCCAGATCGAGACGCAAGGAACCGGCCACCTGCTTGGTGGCTTTCACCTGGGCCGAACCACCCACACGCGACACCGACAGACCCACGGAGATGGCGGGCCGCATGCCGGAGTAGAAAAGTTCCGATTCCAAGAAGATCTGACCATCGGTGATGGAGATCACGTTGGTCGGGATGTAGGCCGACACGTCGCCGCCCTGGGTTTCGATGATGGGCAGGGCCGTGAGAGAACCGGCGCCATTGGCGTCGTTGAATTTGCAGGCCCGTTCCAGCAGACGCGAATGGATGTAAAACACGTCGCCCGGATAGGCCTCGCGTCCCGGAGGACGGCGCAGGATCAGGGACATCTGACGATAGGCCACGGCCTGTTTGGACAGATCGTCGTAAACGATCAGGGCGTGCATGCCGTTGTCGCGGAAGTATTCACCCATGGCGCACCCGGAATAGGGTGCCAGGAACTGCATGGGCGCCGGATCCGACGCGGTGGCGGCCACCACGATGGTATAGGCCATGGCACCGTGTTTTTCCAAAGTTTTGACCACCTTGGCCACGGTGGAACGCTTCTGGCCGATAGCCACGTAGACACAATAGACCGGTTTGTCGGTCTGATGGGTACGCTGCTGATTGATGATGGCGTCGATGGCCACGGCGGTTTTGCCGGTCTGGCGGTCGCCGATGATCAATTCGCGCTGTCCCCGTCCGATGGGCACCAGGGCGTCGAGAGCCTTCAAGCCGGTATAGAGGGGCTCGTGAACCGATTTCCGGGGAATGATACCCGGCGCCACCACCTCGACCAGGGAACGATGCGGCGTATCGATGGCCCCCTTGCCGTCGATGGGCACGCCGAGAGAATCGACCACCCGACCCAGCAACGCCTTGCCCACGGGCACGTCCACGATCCGCTGGGTACGCTTGACCGTGCTGCCTTCCTTGATGTTGCGGTCATCGCCAAAGATCACGACGCCAACATTGTCCTCTTCCAGATTGAGGGCCATGCCTTGCGTGCCATCCTGGAAGACGACCATCTCGCTGGCCATGACTTTGTCGAGTCCGTGGACACGGGCGATACCGTCTCCCACGGAGATCACCTGTCCCACCTCGGAGACTTCGGCCTCAATGCCGTAGTTGGCGATCTGTTTTTTCAGGATTCCACTGATTTCGGCGACGCTGATCTGCATCGGCTGTTATCCTCTCAATTGTGCTTTTAGCCGGTTCAAATGGTTGCGTACGGAGTAATCCATCATCAGGCTTCCGATTCGCACTACGATGCCGCCAAGAAGATCGGGATCCACGCGGCTCTCCAGACGGACCTCTTTGCCCGTCAATTTTGAAAGCGTGGCTTGCAGATCCTCGGCGTGGTGGGTTTCCAGGGGCGTGGCCGACTGGAGTTCGACGGTGATGCGTCCGCCACGGGATTCCATTTCCTGATGATAGGCATCGGCAATGGTCTCGACCAGCTCCATGCGCCGCTTGTCCACAAGCAGCTTCAGAAAATTGCCCAGAATGCGGACCGGGGCGGCATGGGTGATGAAGGCATCCAGTGCGGCGTGTTTGTGCTGCGCGGCCGCTGTGGGACTGGTGAGAAGCAGACGCAGATCGGGGTTGGCTTGCAGGAGTTGCACAAAACGTGCGAGATCCTCGCCAACAGGTCCCAATTGATTCTCTTCGGAGGCCAGATCCGCCAAGGCGGTTGCGTATCGTTTGGTCAAGGCGGAATTCAACACGTTGGTTCCTCAAACTATTGAATATTTGGTTGGAAAAATCGCATTGCCTCGAATGCAGGATTGAATACCATACCTTGGCGACCGGTTCAACGGTTTCCGAAGCCTTGCTTGTCGATTTCGCACATGCAGCAAAAAATCCGACGGCCGTGGCATCAAAACCGCCTTCTGGTGTACTCTTGTCACCTCTTTGCCAAAGCTCATCTTATGACCTTGGCCCACTTTTCTTAAAACTGGATACGACTATGAAGCACATCCCGATTCTGTTGTTCGTGATTCTGCCCTTTGTCGAGATCTGGCTGCTGATCTGGGTGGGTCAGGTGATCGGGGGATGGCTGGTCTTGCTGACGATGCTGGCCTCCGTCCTGCTGGGCGTCCAGATGATCCGCCATGCCGGAACCAGCACGCTGATGGCCGCCCGACACCATCTGAACCAGGGAAAGATGCCCGGCGAAACCCTGCTCGACGGGGCCATGCGGCTGATGGGCGGAATCCTGCTGATCTTTCCAGGCTATCTGACCGATCTGGTGTCACTGCCCCTGGCGCTGCCATTCACCCGCGCGCCGTTGCGCCGCTGGATCCTGACGCAGTTGAAAAGCCGGGTTCATCACAGCGCCTCCGCCTCTCCGGATCCGGCCTCGGTGATCATCGAAGGGGAACTCCTGTCCCATCCAAACCATCCGCACGCCTCCCAGGATCCCCGCGATCCATCTCCATCCTCCCCCGATGCGCGCCCCTGAACCAAAAGGCCCGAACTCCCATGAACACAGGCAAAAGAGTCTGGTGCGCGGTCTCCGGACACGGTTTCGGACATTGGGCGCAACTGGGACCGGTGGTCAGGGCGCTGATCGAACGACGTCCCGATCTGACGATTCATGTCACCGGCGGCGTGCCGGAGCGACTGATCGCCAACGCCCTCCAGCATCCCTTCACCCACGATGCGCGCAACCGGGATGTGGGACTGGTCCAGCCCGATCCGCTGCGGGTGGACCTCAGCGGCACCACCCACGCCCTCCGCGCCCTCCACGATCACTGGTCCCAACGGGTGGAGGCGGAACGACAACTCCTAGAATCCTGGCGACCGGACCTGATCGTCGGCAACGTCCCCTATCTGCCCATGGAGGCGGGAACGTGTCTGGGGATCCCCACCGTGGCCCTCACCTCGCTCACCTGGGATCAGGTGCTGATGGCCTACTATCCCCCGGACGATCCGCAAGCCGCCGCGTGGACCCGCACCATGCAGACCGCCTACCGGCTCACCACCCTGGCCCTGCGCATCACTCCGGCCTTGCCGGTTCACCCGTTCGCAGAAACCCTCACCATTCCGCCCATCACCACCTTGGGCACCCGCCGCCCCGCCATGCTGCGTCAGGCCCTCAAGATCGACCCCGACGACTCCCGGCCCCTGGTGCTGGTCACTCTGGGAGGCATTCCGGCAGACAATCTGCCCATCGCCGCCCTGACCACCCAGAACGATTATCACTGGCTGGTGGACCAGTCCCTCGCGGCGGACGCCGCCCGCCATCTCCACGCCTTGCCGCAGGTGGCAGAATGGCCGTTCGCAGACCTGACCGCCTCGGTGGAGGCCATTGTCAGCAAACCCGGTTATGGCATGGCCATCGCGGCCACGGCCAATCGCGTGCCGTTTCTGTATGTGCGCCGGGGCACCTTTCCCGACGAACTCCCCATCGCCCAGTGGTGCGCCCAACAGGGCCGCGCCACGGAAATCACCCCGGAAGCCTTCCGCTCCGGCGCGTTCACCGACCAACTCGCCACCCTGCTCCAACACCCGGCCCCCCCGGCCCCCGAGGTCAACGGGGCGACGGTCGCGGCGGAGTTGCTGGAGGAACGGTTTCTCGGATAACCCGCATCTGGCGATTGCCTGTCATAGACAATCGCCAAACGGCCTCCTCATGATTCAATCCTCGATGATATCCCCGCGCATCGCATCCTTGTGCGCCACGGGCAACACCCCTTCGTCGCCGTCATCTGGATTGTAAAACGCCCGCACCGAGCCGACCCGGCCCATGGAGTTGAACAGCGAATTCCACCCCTTCACATACATGGGGCACTCGTTGTTGAAACAGACAAACATGAAATCACTGACAAATCCCATCCCATCCCCACAAAAATTATGTCCGGCGGCAGCCCATTTCCGCATGGCCACACCACAATGGGGACAATCGTACTGGGTGGCTCCAATCACCTTGCTCATGCCAATTTCTCCTCGATCCAGGCCGCAGCCACGGCCAATGCCTCATTGAGCGCCTCGGGACGGGTTCCGCCCCCCATCGCCATATCCGGACGGCCTCCTCCCTTGCCACCCACCACAGGAGCCACGGCCTGCATCCACTCTCCGGCCTTGCAACGCCCCGTCATATCCTTGGTGACCCCGGCCAACAGGCTCACCTTGCCCTCTTCGGGCAGTCCCAGAAAGATCGCGCCGGAACCGAGCTTGTCCCGGATCCGATCCGCCAGATCCCGCAACCCCTTGGCATCCACCCCGGAAACCCCGGCCACCAGATAGCGCAGGCCCCCCTTTTCCCGGACGCGACCGAGCAACTCGTCCACCGTGGAACCGGCCAGGGCGGATTTGGATTTCTCCAGTTCCCGCTCCAACTCGGCGCGCCGGGTCAGGAGTTTCTCCACACCCGCCAGCGCCTCGGCAGGGGGCAGTTTCAACAATCCCGCCACCCGCTGCAACAGCCGGGCATCCGTCAGAAAACTCTGTCTGGCCCGCTCGCCGCACACCGCCTCCAACCGTCGCACCCCCGCCGCCACCGCCGCCTCGGAGACGATGCGCATCAGGCCGATATCCCCGGTGCGGGCCACATGGGTGCCGCCGCACAACTCCAACGACGGTCCCAACCGTACCACCCGCACCCGATCCCCGTATTTCTCGCCGAACAACGCCATGGCTCCGGCGCGGATCGCCTCGTCCGGGGTCATCACCTCCGTGACCTGGGCCGCGTTGTCCAGAATCGCCCCGTTCACCAGGGATTCGACCCGCTCCAGCTCTTCGGGGGTCACGGCCTGATAGTGGGAGAAGTCGAAACGCAACCGCTCCGCTCCCACCTGGGATCCGGCCTGTTTCACATGCTCGCCCAGCACCTGCTTGAGCGCCCAGTGCAGCAGATGGGTGGCGGAATGGTGCCAACGCACCGCGCGCCGCCGGGTTGCGTCCACGGTCAGGGTGACCGCATCCCCCACCGCCAGGGTGCCCGAGGCCACCCGCACCTGATGCACGATCAGCTCCGCCACCGGCCGACGGGTATCCGTCACCTCGCAACGGGTCTCCCCGGCCACGATCCAGCCCGCATCCCCCACCTGTCCACCGGACTCGCCATAAAAGGGGGTCTGATCACACACCACTCCCCCCTCCTCGCCGACATTCAGGGACAACACCAATCCCCGTCCGCTCACCAGCGCCCGCACCCGCGCCGTGGCGCTCTCGTCCCCGTAACCCACGAAGGAGACCGCCCCCCCGTCGGCCAGAATTTCGTGATAGACCGCCGCGATCCCCTCGTCCCCGGAGCCGGACCAGGCGGCCCGGGCCATGGCCTTCTGACGGGCCATGCGCTGCTCGAACCCTTCCATGTCCAGTTCGATATCCCGATCCCGCAGGATGTCGGCGGTCAGGTCCACCGGGAAACCGTAGGTATCATAAAGGGTGAACACCACCTCTCCATCCAGACGGTCCCCGGCCTTGAGGGTGGCGGTCGCCCCATCCAGGAGCTTCATGCCGGAACCCAGGGTGGTGACAAAACGACGCTCTTCGTTTTCCACCACCGTGCCGATCGCCTGTTGCTGGGCGACCAGTTCCGGATAGACCCGACCCATCTTCTCCACCAAGGTCGGCACCAGACGAAACAGAAACGGCTCCTCCATGCCCAACAGCCGACCATGGCGCATGGCCCGACGCATGATGCGCCGCAAGACATACCCCCGTCCCTCGTTGGAGGGCAACACCCCGTCGGCGATCAGAAAACCCACCGCCCGGATGTGATCGGCGATCACCTGCAAGGAGATGGTCTCCCGGGACAACCCGCCCCCGCTGTCCGTGGCACGGGTCGCGTCCGGCTGTCCGGTCCAGCGGGCCGCCGCCTGCATCAAAGGCTGGAACAAATCCGAATCGTAGTTGTTGGTGCGTCCCTGCAACACCACGGCGAGCCGTTCCAGGCCCGCTCCGGTATCGATGCAGGGTCGAGGCAAGGGGGTCAGGGTGCCGTCGGCGCTGCGGTCGTATTGCATGAAGACCAGATTCCAGATCTCCACGAAGCGATCCCCGTCCTGATCCGGGGTGCCCGGCGGACCACCCGGAATGGCGGGTCCATGATCATAAAAGATTTCGGAACACGGACCGCAAGGCCCGGTCGGCCCCATGGACCAGAAATTGTCGCTGGTGGCGATGCGGATGATCCGCTCGGCGGGCAGTCCGAGGGTGTCGTGCCAGATGTCGTAGGCCTCCTGGTCTTCGGCGTAGACCGTCACCAGCAGCCGTTCGAGGGGCAGACCCAGTTCACGGGTCACGAACTCCCAGGCCAGGGGGATGGCCTGTTCCTTGAAATAATCCCCGAAGGAGAAATTCCCCAGCATCTCGAAAAAGGTGTGATGACGCGCGGTGCGACCCACGTTTTCCAGATCGTTGTGTTTGCCCCCGGCGCGCACGCACTTTTGCACACTCACCGCCCTGGGATTGACACGACGTTCCCGACCGAGAAACACCCCCTTGAACTGGTTCATGCCCGCGTTGGTGAACAGCAGGGTGGGATCGTTGTCGGGCACCAGACTGGAGGAGGTTACCGCCTCATGTCCCTTGCTTTGAAAAAACGACACAAAACGGTCGCGAATGTCATCAGCCGTCATGATCACCTCGATGCGGCCCGGGCCGTCCAGCGGAGCGGGCTTGATAAAAGATATCCTGAAAAGTCAACCAGTCACTTCATCCAGGGCGGCCTGGATCACCTCCGGATCAAATCCCCGCCGCGCCAGAAACGCGTAGCGTCTGCGCCGTTCCCGAAAATCCGACCGTTCCCATCCGCCCGCCGCGCCATAATGCCGGGTCAAGGCGAGCCTGGCTCTCGACACCGGATCCGCTGGCGCGTCGGACTCGCGCAACGCCTGAGTCACCAACTCCTCATCCAGACCCAGCGCGCGCAGTTCGGCCCGGATCCTGCCCTCTCCCCAACCCCGTTCCAACCGCACCCGCACCCGGGAGGCGGCGAAGGCCGGATCGTTCAGATACCCCAACTCTCGACAGCGCACCACCACGGCGGCAATCTGCTCTGCGGTGGCGCCCTGACTTTTCAGCCTCCAGGCCAACTCCTGTTCTCCATAGCCGCGCCGGGCCAGCCAGCGGAGCGCCTGGGCATAACAGGTTTCAGCGGTCATCGCTTCTGCCGCAGACGGCCTCACCGCCGCATCCCGCGCAAGCCGTACACATAGGCCAGCACCTCGGCCACGGCCTTGAACAGTTCGTGAGGAATCGCCCGATCCAGATCCACATCCTTGAACAAGGTGCGCGCCAGGGGAGGATTCTGGACAATCGGCACCCGATTGCCCCGCGCCGTTTCCCGAATCCGTTCGGCCACCCGTCCCCGGCCTTTGGCGATCAGCTTGGGCGCGGCCATCTTGCCTTGCTGATACAACAACGCCACAGCCACATGGGTCGGGTTGGTGATCACCACATCCGCCTTGGGCACTTCGGCCATCATGCGACGCTGGGCCATCTCGCGCTGAATCTGACGGATGCGGCTTTTGACCAGCGGATCGCCTTCCATCTGTTTGAGCTCGTCTTTGACCTCCTGCTTGGTCATGCGCAACGACTTGGTATGCTCGAACTTCTGGTAGATGTAATCAAACAGCGCAAAGGCCAGAAAAGCCAAAGTCACCTTCCACAACACGGCCAGGGAGTCGTTTCCCAGCGCCGTGACCACCTGCTCGATGGAGGTGGCCGTCCAGCCCATGATCTCCGGCAGACTGCCGCTGATCGACTGGTAGACCACCAGGGAGATGACGGACATCTTGAGCACGGACTTGAACAAGTCCACCAACGAACGGGTGGAAAACAGACGCTTGAGCCCATTCCAGGGATTGAGCTTGGAAAACTTGGGGGCCAGGGGTTCCAGACTGAACAAAAATCCGTGCTGGATCATCGAACCGAAAAAGGCCATGCCAATGAAGACCAACAGAAACGGGGCCATATCCACCAGCATTCCCAGCATGATGCCATCCAACAGCACCGAAACGCCCTGCTCGGTGAGGTCGTCGCTGATGGCGCCTCCCAGAAAAAAACGCATTTTCTCCTGCAAGGCGTTCCAAAAGGCGCCGCCATGAAAATAAAACACACCCGTGGCGCCAAGCAGCAGCAAGGCGGTCCCCACCTCGCGGGAGTTGGCCACCTGCCCCTTGTTGCGGGCATCCCCGAGCCGCTTGCCCGTGGGGTCTTCGGTTTTGGAATCGTTGTCGGCGTCTTCGGCCATGACGCGGCGTCTCCATCGAACGCGGCCAACCCATTAACAAAAACCTGCTCATCCGCCCGACACGGTGGATGTCCCAAAGACCACCGGACAAACCGTGTGCAGCGGATCATGGTAACCCCTTTGCCGCATTATCGAAAGGGCAACCGTCCAGCCAACCCGCAAAACCCGACCAAAAAGCCGTGCCACCGGCCTGCTGGTCGGGTCATCCATCCCGACGCGACACGCTTTCTCCTGCGAGAACTCCCTTAGCGCCCGTAGCGACCCGTCAAGCGGGCATGGGCCAGGGAGTTGGCATTCACCAGGAATCCCACCAGCGACGCGCTGGCACCCGGAGGCGCTTCCAGTTTTTCGACCTTGAGGGCGTGCAGGGTGAAATGATAGGCATGGCTGCCGTGTCCCACCGGCGGACAAGGCCCGCCCCAACCCGGCGCGCCGAAGTCGGTTCCACCCTGTTTGGCGCCCGGAACCATGGCCGATCCATCCCCCTTGCCCGCCCCCTGGGGCAAAGCCGTCACCGAGGCCGGCAGGTCATACACCACCCAATGCCACCATCCGGCCCCGCCCGTGGGGGCGTCTGGATCATGGACCAGCAGGGCGAAACTTTTGGTCTCCGGGGGCGCGCCCTTCCAGGCCAGCGCCGGGGAGACATTCCCGCCGTCGCAGCCAAATCCCTTGAAAATGAACTTCTGGTCGAAAGTCCCCCCGTCCGCCAGATCCGCGCTGGTCAACTCCATGGCCCCGGCCCCGGCCCCGTTGACCATGCCCCACACCAGACCCGACACCATCCAGCCCATCTGCCATTTTTTCATGCGGCTCTCCCTTGGTTTTCGATTCCTCAACGATACGATCCGGCACGCGGCGTCCTTCCTGAATGCCAGGATCCGCCACGGGCTTGTTCCCCAGGCTGAAAAAATAGGGTACACTCAAACGGATGTACACTCCTAATCCACACACCAACAACCACTTTCCGCGTCCAGCCATGCCCGAATCCGCCTTCGACCACGCGCATCACAAATATCTGGCCCTTCAGGAACACCTGAAAACCCTGAAAACGGTCCTGGTGGCTTTTTCCGGCGGGGTGGACAGCACCTTTCTGGTGCGGGCCGTGCAGGAGGCGGGAGTCGTCCATCTGGCGGTCACGGCCCGTTCCCCCACCATGCCGGCGCGGGATCTGGCGGATGTCTTGAATCTGGTTCGACAGTGGAAGATTCAACATCGGCTGATCGACAGCGACGAAATCAACGATCCGAACTTCGCGCGCAACGCTCCGGATCGTTGTTTTCACTGCAAGAGCGATCTGTTTGGACGCTTGACCGAACTGGCCAGAAAGGAAGGATATGCCCACGTTCTCGACGGCAGCACCACCGACGACTTGAACGATTACCGGCCCGGCATGCAGGCCAAAAAACGCTTCGGGGTGTCAAGCCCGCTGCTGGAAGCCGGACTGACCAAGGCGGAAATCCGTCTGCTCTCCAAGGAAAAGGGGCTGGCGACCTGGGACAAACCCGCCTCTCCTTGTCTGTCGTCGCGGATCGTCTACGGCGAACCGATCCGGGTGGAGTCCCTGCGCATGGTGGAACAGGCGGAAACCGGTCTGCGCGCTCTGGGATTCACCACGCTGCGGGTGCGCAAGCAAGGAGAGACCGCCCGCATCGAACTCCCCGAAGCGGAGATGGTCCGACTGTTGGAGGCGGGCTTGCGTCAGCAGGTGAGTCGAATCGTGCGCGCCAGCGGTTTTCAGTTCGTCACCCTGGATCTGGAGGGGTTCCAGAGCGGCAAGCTCAACCGTTCCCTTTCCGGTGGCACCGGCGGGACAGCCCTCCCCCCGGACACCACCGACAGCATCGATCCCAGGCCGGATCACCCGCACTTGGAATAGCCGCACTCCAGACAGGTGTCGCAGCCGTCGAGACGGGTCACGGAGAGCTGGCCGCATTTGGGACACTGGGCATTGCCCAAGCCACCCCGTTCCACCACGGCCTGACGCTTGGCCGCCAACTCCGGGGAGATCTCGGGGGGTTGCATCATGCCGATTTTCATCAGATGGCGCTCGATGCACTCGCCGATCTCCGCCACCAGACTGGGCATGTACTTGCCGCCGGGCTTGAAATAGCCACCTCTGGGATCAAAGACCGAACGCATCTCCTCCACCAGGAACGTGGCGTCCCCCCCATGCCGGAACACGGCGGACATCACCCGGGTCAGGGCCACGATCCAGGCGAAGTTGTCCATGTTCTTGGAATTGATGAAAATCTCGAACGGGCGCCTTCTGCCGTTGACCACGATATCGTTGATGGTCACGTAAAAAGCGTGTTCAAACAGCGGTGTTTTGATCTTGTAGGTGCTCCCCTCCAGATCCTCCGGGCGTCGCAACACCGGTTGCAACTGGATCACCTCCGCCACCGGCCTGGAGGCCTGAGTGGTGGGTTCGGGTTGCGGCTCGGGCGCGGGGGCCGGGGTCGAAACCGCCTCCTCGCTCTTTTTGCCCGCCACCTCGAATCCGACAATTTTTTTCTGGATCTTGACTGTCATCGAAGATTCCTCGTCACGCGACAATGGCATCCGCGACGGGTATGTTCTGGCCCTGTTCTCCAATCCCGGCGCGGTTGCGCCGTTTCAAGGCTTCATCGTGATGAAGCTGGAGATTGCACCAGAACCGGGCGGATCGTCCCAGAATCGGCTCGAAACGGAGCGCTTTCAAGGAATCGACCGGCACTTGTCCCGTCAGAATGCCGTCAATCTCAGCAAGATCCACGCCGGAACGCTCGGCCAACTCCACACGGCTCATGCCACGGGATTCGAGGTACTCGGCAATCACCTCCCCAGGATGGGTCGAAGAATCTGGAATATATTGATTTTTCATAGCTTCAATGGATTTCCGTTCGTGTATCCGCCACTCGAAAGAAGAATCCAACACGCGACGTGCAGGAGATACCATGATGAGGATCTTTGCAGCCGGGGTCAATCACAAAAGCACCTTGGCAAACAGACTGCTTCCGGTCTTCACGCGATTTCGCTCAATGCGTATCTTCCACCCCGATGATGACAATGGCCGTTACCTGTTTCCAATCCATTCCACCTTCCAATCCATAAAAAACCTCATCAGTCGGCTTGAAACACAGCCGAAACGGAGGGATCAAATCCATGGTAAAGGTACCACGTCGTTCTCCCTTCAACTCGTGACACCGTTCCGGTCGTTCATAAGGGGTAAATTCGCCCAAATGGTCTGCCGCACACAAAGAATCCAAACGTCGCCGTATGACTTTGGCTTGATTGCCATACTTCCTTTGAAGTTCCGCATCACAACTGAGCTCACGACTCATTCTGGGTTTTGAAAAACTTATATCCATATATAAGATCCATAGCAGTCAAAATCATCGAGAAAAAAATAGGTCTAGGGAATTAATTCCCCAGGATTTTGGTTTCTTGATCTTTTTAAAAATAAAATTTAGTTCAATTTTTTTGTTTTTAAAATCAAATTCCTGGGGGATGAATCCCCCAGGCCCCCTCTTTTTTTTCAATAGTGGGTGCAACCTACAGCTTGCCGTAATAGCCTTCCTTCAAGGCGTCGTAAAGATTGGCGGCGGTGTGCAGTTCGCCGTCGTACTCCACCTCCTCATCCCCCCGAAGTTCCACGGTCTCCCCGTTTTCCAGGGTGAAACGATAAGTGGTGTTGGCCAGATCCTGATTCTTGACCAAAACCCCCTGAAACGCCTCGGGATTGAACCGGAACGTGGTGCAACCCTTCAAGCCACTCTCGTAAGCTTTGAGATAGATATCCTTGAAACGGTCGAAAGGAAAATCCGTCGGCACGTTGATGGTCTTGGAGATGGACGAATCGATCCATTTCTGGGCGGCGGCCTGGATCTCCACATGATCCTCCGGCGCGATGGCGCTGGCATCCACGAAATTCTCCGGCAGTCGCGCCGCCTCGTCGGTGACATACGGATCCGCCAACGGATGAATCAAGGTGCGATAGGCCAACAACTCATAAGAGAAGACATCGATCTTTTCCTTGGTCTTTCTCCCCGCCACAATCACATTGCGGGAATATTTGTGGGAGAAACTCGGCTCGATGCCATTGGAGCAGTTGTTGCCCAGCGACAAGGCGATGGTCCCGGTGGGAGCGATGGAGGTGTGATGGGTGAAACGACAGCCGTGTTCGGCAATCCGCTGACGCAACGCCGCCGGAAACTGGGCCATGTAGTGGCTGTATTGGGCCAGCAACACCCGCCCCGGCACCCGATCCCCCACACGGATGCCATCCTTGACCATATGGGGACGCTTGGCCATCATCACCGCGTCCACGGTGAACAGCTCCTCCATGATCGGGGCCGGACCCTTTTCCAACGCCAGCTCCACCCCGGTCTCCCAACCGACGATGGCCATCTCGCGGGCCACCTGCTCGGTGAAACGCACCGAAGCCGCATCCCCATAAGTCAGGTTCAACATCACGATCGCCGAACCCAATCCCATGAAACCCATGCCGTGACGCCGCTTGTGGGCGATTTCGGCGGCCTGGGGGGCCAAAGGCAGACCGTGCAGCTCCACCACGTTGTCGAGCATGCGCGTGAACACCCGCACCACCTCCCGAAACCGGGACCAGTCGAACCCGGCCCGAGGGGTGAACGGATGATCCACGAAGCGGGTCAGATTGATCGACCCCAGCAGACAGGCCCCATGAGGCGGCAGAGGCTGTTCACCGCAGGGATTGGTGGAACGGATCTCCTCGCAAAACCAGTTGTTGTTCATCTCGTTGACCTTGTCGATGAGAATGAACCCCGGTTCGGCGTAGTCGTAGGTGGAGGTCATGATCAGATCCCACAACCGCCTGGCGGGCAGACGACGATAGACCCGACAGGCCACCTCGCCGCGATCGTTGGTGCGGTAGGGAGGCGCCGTCACCGGCCAGGGGCGATAGACCAGTTGCACCTTGGGATCCTCCAGTTCGCTGGGATTGGCTGGAAAGACCAAATCCCACTCCCGATCCTGCTTCACCGCCTCGATGAACGGCGCGGTGATCAGACAGGAGAGATTGAACTGACGCAAACGGCCATCCTCGCGCTTGGCGCGGATAAAATCCAACACGTCGGGATGGGAGATGTCGAAGGTGGCCATCTGCGCGCCCCGCCGCCCCCCCGCCGAGGAGATGGTCTTGCACATGGCATCGAAGATATCCATGAACGACAACGGCCCCGAGGTGCTGGAACCGGCCCCGGCCACATAGGCCCCCCGGGGACGCAATGTGGAAAACTCATAACCGATGCCGCATCCGGCCTTGAGGGTCAAACCCGCCTCCCGCACCATGTCGAGGATATCCACCATGGAGTCCCGGACCGTCCCGGACACGGTGCAGTTGATGGTGCTGGTGGCCGGCTTGTGGGCGCCGGCGCCGGCGTTGGAGACGATCCGCCCTCCCGGAATCGCTCCCTGGCGCAAGGCGTCGAGGAATTGCGCCTGCCACCGGTCGCGACTCTCCGGACTCTCCACGCTGGCCAAGGTCGCGGCCACCCGTTGCCAGGTCTCCTCCACAGAGGCGTCCACCGGCTCGCCTTTGGCGCTCTTCAGGCGATACTTGCTGTCCCAGATGGACAGAGAGGCGGGTTGCATGGCGATCCCTTCCCGGGAAAACGCCGGATTGTCGGCAGCACGATTGGACATGACCCCATCATCCTTCAAAAAAATAAGACGGTTCTGACACACCACAGGCCCACAACAAAACGAAATGATTCTCAATCCATCATCAAACCCCTCCCGCAAGACACGGGCAGCCTTTCAGCCCAAAAACCCCGAATCCCGAAGCGGTCCGACCCAAAACCGCCAATACCGGAAACGAGTCCTCCCCTTTTGGGAACATCCATTCTGAAACATACCTTTGTGTTGACGAAAATCGCGCAAACCGATCAATTTTGATTGCATCCAAGCAAACTGATGGTACCATATAATCTTTCGATAAACGCACACCCGGTACCAGACCCTCAACCCTGCCGCACTCCAAACATCAAGAAGGAAACGCCCAGAAATGAACATGCCCCACATCATGAAGTTACTGTTCGTGGTTATGGCACTGGTGCTGGTCTCCCCATGGGAAGGCAAGGCGGGGCCTGTCAACATCACCAAGGATCTGGCCAAGTTCACGGTTCAACACGGCAAACAACAGATCACCGTCCAGCGCAACCAAGACACCCGCGCGGTCATCGAACCCGACTTCGCCAAGACCTCCCGCAACTGTCCGCCGTTTTGCATTCAGTCCATCGATACGGCCCCCGGGGTCAAGACCATCGGCGAGCTGGAACTGATCCAGTTCATGACGCAAGAGGTCAACAAAGGGACCGGTCTGCTGATCGACGCCCGCACCCCGGACTGGCACGCCCAGGGGGTGATTCCCGGTTCGATCAACATCCCCTACACGGAACTGACCCCCTCTTTGGGCTCCAATCCCATCGAGACCGAAAACGCGCTGAAACGAACCGGAGCCGTCCAGGGGGAGGGTGGCTGGGATTTTACCAAGGCGAAGAAACTGGCCATCTGGTGCAACGGTCCCTGGTGCGGACAATCCCACGCCGCCATCCAGGGTCTGGTGGAGATGAAATATCCCGCCGACAAGATCTTCTATTACCGGGGAGGCATGCAGATGTGGAAACTGTTCGGCTTCCCGGTGGTTCCGCCAGCCGACGAGAAGTGATCCCGCTTTCGGCCGGTTGATCCATCCCTTCCCGTCACCCCCTCCCCGTCATTTTTCCGCGCTCTGGC
Organism: Magnetococcales bacterium; assembly: GCA_015231375.1. GTDB lineage: Bacteria > Pseudomonadota > Magnetococcia > Magnetococcales > Magnetaquicoccaceae > Magnetaquiglobus. The sequence continues at coordinate 115,222 of JADGBT010000004.1, forward strand.
AAGAGCGCGGAAAACCACGCCTCACCACAACTCCACCGCGCCTTCTTCTTGCAAGCGGGGATCCCGCAAGCCGCCGGGAAGCTGCAACTTGCGCCGTTCTCCCTCGCGCAGTTCCAGGCAGGGATAGCGTCCGTACATCTGCTCCAACGATTCGATCACCCGCTCCTCGGAGGAGAAAATACGCACCGCCCATGCCAACTCCCACAGCCGCCAGTACTCCTGACGACACGAAAGCTGACGCCGTCTGGACTCCCCGGCCAGGGTGCAACGGGATTCCAGACTGAGCATCTCCCGGGCGAGTTGATCCACCGCGTCGGACTGGGCGATCAGGTGTTCGGCGGCTCGCGCCTTGGGTTCCCGCTCCTTCATGGCCTGCATGGTCTGCAACAGGGCCTGTTTCACGAAAGGACCAAAAGGCCCGGCGGCCAGACGGGGATCTTTGGCCGCCTCGCCGAGCAGACGACGGGCCTCGATGAAACGATCCAGTCCGATATTGCCGAACACCTCGCACAACGGATGAAACATTCCCCGTTCCGCCAACTCCATCATCACCCGCACGGCGGGATCCTGATGCAAGGAGACGGGCAACACCCCTTCCAGGGATTTGCCGCACACGATGTCATAACGCAACGACCCGTCACCCCGCATGATCGGCGCCAATTCCACCGGCACCGTTTCGCCCGTGTCTCCTTGCGATGCTTCCATGATCAACCCTCCCTCTTCATGATAGTGAGTGCGCCATTGCCGGTCGTCAAATCATCTGACTGGCGACGTGATCGGTCAGATCCCCCAGCATGTTGGCATAGCTGCCCAGCTCGTTGTCATACCATCCATAGACCACCACCTGGGTCACCGGGGCTTCCAGGGTATGCCGGGGCAGACTGGCCAGCATTTCCAGGATCTCCGGCGACAGCCCCGGCACCCGATCCAGGTTCAGGCGGATGAAGGCGGTACGGGTATGGGTCTCCTGCCCTTCGATCACCGTGGCCGCCTTGGGAAAGCCGATCATGTCCGAGGAGACGTTTTGCATCTCCGAGTAGGCCAGATAGTTCCGGTAGGCCCCCTGGGAGGCCTCCTGGTAGATGCCGTTGATGTCGGAACGGTTGATGGGGCGCTCCCGGCTTTCGGACTGGAGATTCAAGGTGAGGATGGTCAAGGAGCCGGTGGTGGTGGGCACGCGGACCGATTCGGCCATGAAACCCACATCCCCCATTTCCGGCAACACCAGCCGCAGCGCCTTGGCCGCGCCGGTGGTGGTCAGGATGATGTTGTTCATGATGCTGCGGCTTTTGCGCAGATCCTTGGCTCCGGCCGCCGGCACCGCGTCCAGCACGGTCTGACTGCTGGTGGAGGCGTGGACCGTCACCATGGAAGCGGACAGGATCCGGTCCACTCCGAAGTGATCCAGGATCGGCTTCATCATGAACGACAGACAGGTGGTGGTACACGAAGCCGCCGAAATCAGGACGTGGCGGGCGGGATCATAGGTCTCTTCGTTGATGCCCATCACCGTGGTCACGGCGTCTTCGGGCATGCCGAGCCCCTGGCTTTTCACCTTGAAGGGCGCGGAAAGCACCACCTTGCGCGCGCCCGCCTGCAAATGACCCCGCAACGCCCCTTCCGGCGCGTCGAAAGAACGGGTGGGATCGATGAACACCCCGGTGCAATCCACCACCAGTTGCACATCGTTTTCCCGCCAGGCGATCTCTCGGGGATTGCGTCCGGCGCGCAGAAAGCGGACCGGCACGCCGTCGATGGTCATGGTTCCGGCGGCCTCGTCGAGATTCTCGATCACCCGCTGGCCGCGCACGCCGTGCAGATACTGGGTCAACCGGCCATATGTGCTGTCCTTTTCGACTGTTTCCGCCAGATCCTGAAGACTTGCGCCCACTTCGCGGCCCAGATTGACCACGATTCCGGAAAAGCGCTTGCGCGCCACATGGGTCCACAAGGAGAGTTTGCCAATACGACCCATGCCATTGATACCCAATTTCATGACGAGATTCTCCTGATAGAAATGAACTTACAAACCCACATCACCCGCCCAGACCGTGGCCACCGGATGCCAGCCCTTGTACAACAGACCCCGGTTGCCATCGATGCTGATGGGATCTCCATATTGAATGACCTCGCCGTCGATTTCGCAACGGCTGGAGGATTCGCGCACCACCAACAATTCACATCCCACCACACAGGTCTTCTCCAGACGGGCGGCGACGATGGCCGCGTGGGAGGTCTGGCCTCCCCGGGCGGTCAACAGGCCATCCGCCGTGGAGATTTCCCGGATATCCTCCGGCACCGTATCATAGCGGATCAGGATCAAAGGCGCATCCGGATCCTTGGCGCGCATGCGCACGATCTCTTGCATGTTGAACACCGCCAATCCGCACAACACCCCGCCGCTGGCGCCGATCCCCTGGGTCAGCAGACTGGAACGCAGTTCCGGGGAGTCCAGAAACACCGCCCGCACCGCATTGCGTCCCTTGGCGGTCACCATGTCCCGCGTCTGGAGGAAAAAGAGATTTTCCACCCCCGGGCCATCAAATGTAAACTCCATTTCCTGATGGTTCCACCCCCTCTGGAGGATCAACCTTCTCGCAGCGCAACGCAAGGCGTCATAAATCTCCGGGAATCGGGTTTCCAGACAGGTTTCCGGATCCCGGCGATCATAACGGCACTGTTCCAGGGAGATGGCGTCCGTGGAGACCAGTCCTCCCACGATATCCTCCCCCTGATCTCCGGTGGCGTAATCCCCCCACAAGACCACGCGGTCGAGTTTGCGGTGGGGATGGGCGGTGAAAAACACCCCGGAGCCGGATTGACGGTGCAAATTGCCGTAGACCATGCGTTGCAGCACCACGGCGGTCCCCCAGTCGTCGGAGATGTTCATGATGCGCCGGTACTCTCTGGCCTTGGGGAGATTCCAGGAGTCCATCACCTGATTGATGGCGGCCTGCAACTGTTCCCAGGGGTCTTCCGGGATCTCGATGCCGATGCGGCGCGCGGTGCGATAGTAGTCGCGGGCCAGATCGGCCATCTGTTCCGGGGTGAACTCCCGTTTCTTGCGCACCCCGCAGCGCCGTTTGGCCTGCCGCATCAAGTCGGTGAACAGACCCCGGTTGACATCGAAGGTCATGCTCCAGGACTGGACAAACCGCCGATAGTTGTCCCAGGCGAAAAAGGCGTTGCCCGACCAGTCGGCCAGTCCCTGCACGATGGCTTCGTTGATGCCCACGTTGTGGATGGTCTGCATCATGCCCGGCATGGAGATCAACGCGCCACTGCGCACCGACAGCAGCAGCGGATTGCACGCGCCGCCAAAGATCAGGCCGGTCTCCTCTTCGATGGCGCCAACCCTCTCCCGCAACCGCTGGGTGAAATCGCGACCCGCCAGGGAGTACGCACGCACCACCTCCCGACAGCGGAAATATTCGGTGGTGGTGATCACGCCGGAGGGGACCGGCAGATCCATGGCGGCCAATTCGGTGAGATTGAACCCCTTGTTGCCCAGATGGATCAGATCCCGCACCCGTGGATCCGGATCGTGGATGGGGCAGAACAGCTTGGCCGGGTCATAGGTCATCAGCTTGTTCATCAACTCGCCGGGGAGCTTCCCCTCCTGGCGGGACAGAATGCGCAGAATGCGCGACACGAAGCGGTCGAAGGTTTGCAAGCCGAAGGTTTCGGCGATCAGGTCGCGCATGAAGGATTCGGTGACCCGTTCCAGGGTGACCGCGCCTTCCGCGTCTCTCAAGGCGGCATAACGGGGCACCATGGCCAGATCCGGGAGCATGGGCACGATCACCGCCAGATTGTCGCGGTGGTGGATCACATAGTAGGCGTGGATGATCTCCTTGATGGCGTCGGAGAAGTTGCGGAAAATGTCCAGATACTGGTGAAAGGAGAACTGGTTGAGCTCCAGAAAACGCATCAGCACGGCCCGCAGGTTCTCCAGCCGTCGCGAGGAGACCCCGTCCAGCTCCAAGGCGCGCAGGTAGAACTGCATGTACTTGTCGATCCTGAAAAAGGCCGCCCGGGTGATGAACCCTTCCGGGATGCGTTCCACCAGCCGTTCCAGGTGGACGTTGGCCAGATCCTCCAGCCGGAACAGCAACGACAGGGAGTCGAACTTGCGTTCCTGATACCGTCCGTAGACCGAGGGGATATCCACGGCGATATGGCGTTTTTGATAGATCTCCTCCATGGCCGGAAAGGTTTCCCGGCTCAGGATCACCTGTTTCAAGGATTCCATGGCCCCCAGCAGGGCGTTGAGCCGGATGTCGTCCCGGGTCTCCCCGGCCTCCAGCACCTCCACCAGCCACTCCATGCCCGCGATTTCCGACTCTTTGGCCTTTTGCACCAGCGCCAGCACCCCGTGACGGCTGGGATGGTATTTGTGATCGAGCAGACGATACAACCGGATCAGCAGGAACACCCGGCGACCCTCTCCCGCCGGGGCGTCGGTCAACTCCCGGATGGTGCGTTCGAGGGTCTCCAGGGGCAGGTTGAGCAGGCTGGCGGGATCCTCGATGGCCAGGGTCGCGAAGAGGTGTCGCGTCACCCGATGCACCCCGTCGAACCAGGGGCCGGGCACCTGGATCGCCTCCAGGGCCGGAGCGGAGACCAGTCCGGCCAGACGCGACTTCTCCCCGGAACGCCAGAAGTCGAGAATGGCCCGCACCAGATCCACCATCAGGTTGGTGCTTTCGACGTGGCAGGCCTTGCGCAAAAAATGGATCAGCCGATCCTGGCGTTTGGACAGCTCATCGAGTTCGGTGGAGACATCCCGCAATTCGCCTTCGGCGCCGATTTCGTTGTAGTAGACCGGCAGCAGGCGGGCGAACTGCTTGACCAGATTGAACACCGGGGCCACATCCCCGTTGAGCAGACGGGTGACCTCCTTCTGGAACAGGTCCGTATCCCGGATCAAGGTGCCGGAAAGCTTGAGATTGATGATCAAGGCCGACAGCAGGGTCGAACACCATTTGGGATTGAGGTTGATCAGGTTGAGCCAGACGCGGATGTTGTTCAGGTGGGCCGGATTGCAGATGGGCTGCCAGTCGCTGCCCACGCCGGTGACCGAACGGTACTGGAATCCGAAGCGCACCGCCTGTTCCAGGAAGGCTTCCACCAGACGGCTGTTGTCGCGCTTGAACACCTCGATGCCCAGCGCCTCGATGCACTGCAAGGCGGTATGGGGATATTTGACCACATTGGCCTTGAGAAAGGCGAAGGTCTTGAGAAACGACTCCCGCAAATCCTCGTAGCTTTGTTTGAGTTCCACCAGATGGGCCAGGGCGCGGTTGATCTCCCGCAGGGTCTCCTCGTGGATCATGGAGAGGCCATCGGTCTCCAGAATGTGAAACAGAAAACGCAGCTTGCGTCCTTCGGCGAGCTGTTCGGAGTCGGTGGTGTGCTCGACGCCGGTCTGGAACCGTCCCAGGGCGTCCGCCGCCTCCCGGTAGCCGCGCACGATGTCGAGATAGGAGGGGAGCAGGGCCAGACGGGCGATCAGGGAGGCGTCCGGGGACTCCCGGGACAAGGTGTGCAGCTCCTCGCGGGCGATGCGCAGGGCGCGATGGGAAATGGCGTCGCACTCGTGATGACCCCGCACGGTGTACCAGAGGGGATCGGCCTGGTCCAGCCACAGATCATAGGTGGCCGACAAGGAACGAATGGCCAACAGCCGGCACAGTTCGGAATCAAAAGGGACCGGCTGATCGCTGGCCAACGCCCGTTCCAAAAGCCGGATCAGGGTGCGTCGCAGGGGGTGGTGGCTCTGGGAGAGCACCAGCAGACGATCCGTGGAGAGTCCCGCCAGTCGGGCGAGCATGCGGTTCATGGCCGGGGCGTAATCGGGAAACCGTTCCGGCGGGATCAGGTTGGCCTGTTTTTCCAGATAGGCGGTGAGTCCGTCGAAGGCCATGCGGGTGATGGCGGGCTTGTTGACCTCTTCCACCGCCTGCAAGAAAAACTCCCCGAACAAGGAAAAACACTCCGGACCACGGGGATGAGCACTGTAGCGGATCGCGTTCTTGAGTACGAACCCCTTGAGTTCCGGAAGAATCAACAGCCAGTTGCGAAACGGATGGTTGAGTTCCCGCAGCAGCCGCTCCAGATCCTTGAGGATCCCGGCAAACCCCTGGACCACTTCCAGCAACAAAGTCAGGCGGGGATCGATGACCACCTGTTCCACCGCCGTGAGGGCCAGATTGGCGCGCAGGGCATCGGATTCGGGCCAGGATTGACCATCCGTATCGCGTCGGGTCACCATGGTCACCTCCCCGGCTCCACAAGGAGTGGCTGGATGAACGGGAATTTCCTTTTCATAACGCCTCCGAGTTGTCATACTTGACGGTGGTGGCTGCAATCAGGGTCACCGGGCGCGGTGATCCGGCTTTGACGACATTCTTATTTTTTCTGGAGCGAGCATATTGGAATCTCCCGGCAACCACAACTCGGATCCCGGAAAATCGGTGTCAAACCATGCCCCGCATACGCATTACTGAAACGGTCCGTTTCTCCCCGGAACAGATGTACGCCCTGGTGGTGGATGTGGAACGCTATCCGGATTTCCTGCCCTGGTGCGCCTCCACGCGGGTCTGGGACCGAACCCCCACGCAATTCATGGCTGAAATGACCGTTTCCTTCAAAGGCATCCGCGAGACCTTCCGCACCCTGGACATCGTGGACCCCAACAAGCGCATCGAAATCAATCTCAAGGATGGACCTTTCAAATATCTGGCCAGCATCTGGACCTTCGCGCCGGACCCCAGAGGCACACGGGTGGATTTTTTCATCGATTTCAGCTTTCAGAGCCGCATGAAGGAAATGATCATGGGACCGGTCTTTTCCGAAGCCTCCAGACGCATGCTGGAGGCTTTCAAAACCCGCGCGGCGATTGTGTACCGTTAAATCCATCCCCCCCAACCAACCAAGATCCCCGACGCTCATGGCCCGACACTCCTCCACCACCCTGGTTCCCTTCACCCCGGAACAAATGTACGCTCTGGTCGCGGACATGGACCGTTATCCCGAGTTCATCCCCTGGATCGTCAAATCCCGCAAGTACGACGAGGGCGAAGATCGTTTCATGTCGGAGATGACCTTCGCCTTCAAGGGACTGCGCGAAACCTTCCACACCGAAGACCGGATCGTGCCCAACGAGCGCATCACGATCCAACTGGTATCCGGCCCTTTCCGCGACCTGGAGAGCGAATGGCGTTTCTCGCCAGCCGCCGAGGGAACGCGGATTGATTTTTTCATTTCATTCGCATTCAAAAACCGTCTGCTGGACTTGACCCTCGGACCGTTGTTCGGGGAGGCGTCCAAACGGATGGTGGAAGCATTCAAACAACGAGCCATGGAGATCTATCGGAAATGAACCTCTTGAAAAGTCGTATCCACCCGCGTTGGACCCTGGCGCCCTGGGGAGCGGTCTGTCTGCTGCTGCTGGCGCCGGTGGGGGTCCAGGCCGAACCCGTGGCCAAGGTGGGCAGTTGGGCGCTCTCTTTGGAGGAGGTGGATCGCGCCCTGGCCGTGAAGATTCACGAGTTGCGGGAGACCAAAATCCGCGAGATGGTGCTGGAACACATCCTCACGGTCAAAGGCGCAGCCGAGAAGATCGCGCCCGAGCAGGTGGTGGAGAAGCTGATGGGCAACGTGCCCGCCCCCAGCGACGCCGAGGTGAAGGCCTTCATCGAAAAGAACAAGGACCAACTGCCCAACAACGGCACCGGACTGGAAGAGCAGGTCAAAGAGCATCTGCTGGACGAGTCCAAGAAAGAGGCCGAAGGCAAGGTCTTGAGCAAGCTGTTGCAGCAATACGAGCCGGAAATTCTGCTCAAGGCGCCGCGTTTCACGGTGACCGGACCCGAGGATCTGTCCAAGGGGGACGCCAAGGCGCCGATCACCATCATCGAGTTTTCCGACTTCGAGTGTCCGTATTGCCGTCGCGCCCAGGCCACCTTGAAAAAGGTGCAGGAAGCCTATGGCGACAAAGTGCGGATGGTGTTCCGGCATTATCCGTTGCCGTTCCACACCAAGGCCCCCAAGGCTTCGGAAGCGGCCCAGTGCGCGGCGGATCAGGGCAAGTTCTGGCCCATGCATGATCTGCTGTTCGAAGACAAGACCAATCTGGAGGTGGCGGATCTCAAAAAGGCGGCCAAAAGTGTGGGATTGGACCAGGCGGCGTTCGACAAATGCTTGGACAGCGGCAAGCACAACGCGCGCATCACCACCGATCTGACCGAAGGCAAAAAGTTGGGGGTCACAGGCACGCCGACCTTCTTCATCAACGGCGTGCGCGTGGTCGGCGCCCAGCCTTTCGACAAGTTCAAGAGTGTGATCGACGACGAGTTGAAGGAAAAAGAGAAGAAGTGATGCTGTTTTGAAAGAAGAAAGAAGAAAGAAGAAAGAGAAACCCTGGTGAATGAATCCCCCAGGGTTTCTCTTTTTTTGAAAGCGGGAAAGATGATCAGGCTTGCGCGGGCAGGGAACGACTCACCTGTTTCACACGATTGGCCGCATCCACATACACCAACGTGGGCGCGAATTCATCCGCCTCCTCGGGAGTCATGGCAGCAAAAGCGGCGATGATCAGAATATCCCCGTTGCTGGCCTTGTGGGCCGCCGAACCGTTGACCGAAATGGTGCCACTGTCACGGGCGGCGCGAATGGCATACGTGGTCAACCGCTCCCCGTTGGTGACGTTCCACAAATGAATCTGCTCGAATTCACGCAATCCGGCACGCTCCATCAACGTTTCATCGATGGCGCATGAACCTTCGTAGTCCACATGGGTCTCGGTGACCGTGGCCCGATGCAGCTTGCACTTCAGAAGAGTAATCTCCATCCTCCAAATCCCTTTATGGCTCAGAGTGACAATCCCGCTCCATCCTCGCGTGACAACACCATGTTGTCGATCAAACGCGCGCCTCCCACACGAACAGCCATCAGCATCACCGGATCCGCCATCGACTCCGTGAACGACGTGATCACCCGCAAGGTTTGCGCCTCGCGCACCGCCACATAGTCCACAGCCTCGATGCCGGCTCGCTCAAGCACATCACGGGCCACACGCTCCAACACCGCCACCTGCCGCTCTCCGGCCCGCCAAGCCTGCCGGGCCGCCAGCAGTCCCCGATACAACGCCGTGGCCCGTACCCGGGCCTCCCCGTCGAGATAACGGTTGCGGCTCGACAACGCCAAACCGTCCGCCTCCCGCACCGTGGGCACACCCACCACACGCAACGGCATGGCCAAATCCGCGACCAGACGCCGAATCAACTGATACTGCTGATAATCCTTCAATCCGAAAAAGGCCACATCGGGCCGCACCCGGTTGAACAGGATCGTCACCACCACCCCCACGCCATCGAAATGACCCGGCCTCGACCGGCCACACAGGTCCAGAGTGAGCGGTTCGACCCGGATGGCGGTCTGGAAACCTTCGGGATAGATCTCCCCGACCTCCGGCATGTACACCGCGTCACACCCGACTCCGGCCAGCAGTTCCCGATCCGCTTCCGGAGTGCGGGGATACCGGGAAAAATCCTCGTTGGGACCGAACTGGGTGGGATTGACGAAAATCGAGGCCACCACATGGGCGCACTGTTGCCGCGCGGCCTGGATCAACGCCAGATGTCCTGCGTGCAGCGCGCCCATGGTGGGCACAAAACCAATGGCCCCGCCCCGCTGACGACAGGAGTCGCGCCACCGGGCCAGGGCCATCGAATCGGTCAGAAGTGCCATCATGTTGTTTTTTTTAGTTCTCTATGGACGGGTCAGATGCCACGATCAGGCGGCGAAGCCGTGTTCGGGACCGGGAAACGCACCGGAGCGCACCTCGTCGACAAAACGGCCCACGGCCTCGACGATCCCCTGCCCTCCTTCCAGATAGCGCTTGACGAAGCGGGGACGCACCCCGTCGAAAAGCCCGAGCAGATCATAGCCCACCAGCACCTGCCCGTCGCAGGCCGGACCGGCGCCGATGCCGATGGAAGGAATGGTGAGTTGCGCGCTGATGGTCTGGGCCAAGGCGGAAGGGATCCCCTCCAGGATCACGGCGAAGGCCCCGGCGCGCTCCACGGCCAGGGCATCCTCCAGCACCCGATCCGCCGACTCGCCGCGTCCTTGCACCTTGAAACCGCCGAAGGCATGCACCGACTGGGGCGTCAAACCCACATGGGCCATGACCGGAATGTGGTGATCGGCCAGAAACCGGATGGTCTCGACCATGCGCACCCCGCCTTCGAGCTTGACCGCGTGGCAACCGCTCTCCTTGAGCACCCGCACCGCCGCGTCCATGACCACATGACCCGGCCCGTGACAGACCCCAAACGGCATGTCGCACACCACCAGCGCGCGGGCAGCGCCCCGCACCACCGCCGTGGTGTGGTGGATCATCTGATCCAGCGTGACCGGCAAGGTGGTCTCATGGCCCAAGATCACCATGCCCAGGGAGTCTCCCACCAGCAGGATCTCCACGCCGGCCTGCTCGAACAGACGGGCGAAGGTGTAGTCGTAGGCGGTCACACAGACGATGCGTCGCCCTTCGCGTTTCATGCGTCCCAGTTCCGGGACCGTCACGCGGGGCGTCAACGCAGGCTCCAGGCATCCGGTAGCCACGCGCGAACGCGCACGATCGGGGCGTGAACAGCCGGAGCCTGAACGATCGGGGCTTGAACGATCGGGAACGGCGCCGGATGAGCAACCAGAAGAGAATGTATTGCCGAGAGAAATCGCTTCATGAAAGTCCGTCCCGGTCCCCTACGCTAAGGTGATCCAGGCGTCCCGCCAGGTTTGGGTTGAAACGGGGCAGACGCAAATCCCCGCATGACACGCATCCATGGGATAACGGGCAGGGTCGCGGCTCTTGAGGATTCATCGATGACGGGAGTCCGCGCCCATTCACTCCAAGGGATGATCCGGGCCGTATCATCGACTTCCCGGAGCAGCGTGTCAATGGTTTTACCGAATCGGGGGTGAATCCACTCAGGAGCCAGATCGGCCAGAGGCTGCAAAACGAAGCGTCGCCGGTGGAGACGGGGATGGGGCAGCACGAGGGTGCGGGTACGCATCACCCGCTGGCCACAAAACAGCAGATCCAGATCCAGGGAACGGGGGCCTCCCTGGATTTCGCGTTTGCGGTTGCGTCCCGAGGCGGTTTCGATCCGGGACAAAAGCGCGAGCAGGGCCGCCGGTCCAAGGCGTGTTTCCACCCCGGCCACGGCGTTGACAAACCAGGATTGGCTTTGTACCGGTCCCACCGGTTGCGTCAGGTAGAAAGGAGAGATGTCGAGCCGCTCCACGCCCCGATGGTCTCGAAGACGCCGAAGCGCGCGCAACAGGAGCGACACGGACTCCCGCCGGTTTCCCCCGAGACCGATCCAGGCCACCCGCGCCGGGCGGGAGCCAAACCTAGATCCGTCCGATGGCGTCGCCTTGGACATTCACCTTGATGTGCCAGGGTTCAAAACGCACCCCCAACAGGTTGTCGCGGGGATAGCGCAGGCGCAGATAGCCCAGATCCCGCAGACGGCGGAAAACCGGTGTGGTGACGAAACGCTCGGTGAAGTTGAGCGCGCCCAGACCGGCCTGTCCCACGTCGAAATCGCTCACCCCGTGATAGGAGTATCCCGGAGGGGCCAGGGAGCGGGAGGCGCGAGACAGGTTGCCATTGCTGTCGGCGACCTTGGTGAGAAAGAGCAGGAACTGCTTGATCACGCTGCGCACGCCGGAGGTGAGCACCACCTGATCGCCCAACTCCTTGCGCAGATGCTGGTAGATCGCCTCGGGCTGGCCACGGAAGAGATAGTTTCCGGTGCCTTGCAGCTTGACCACCTCTTGCATGGGGATGCGGTCGGTGAGATTGCGCAACGGTTTTTCCCCGTAGAAGCCGTATTCCGAGGCGCTGGCATAAAACAACTGTTCGAGGAAGTTGAGCTCCTCGACCGAGAACGGACCGACTTCGGTCTGGGTCCGGGCGATATAGACCGCCTGATCGAAATCCAACAGATAGAAATTGCCAAATCCCACCATTTTCTGGATGCGACCGAAACGCTTGACCGAAGAGAGCAGCAGATTGAGTTGTTCTTCCTTCAAGAACACGTCATCGGGATGGTCCTCGTTGAAATAACGCACCTTGTGCAGATAGGAGTCCAGATCGTCATCCCGCGAATCCGGAGTGGCCTTGGATTTCGGCAAGGGGCCGGGGGAACGGGAGGATGCCGCCGCAGCCCACGCCTCCTGGCCGAACGGAAGCGCTCCGATCGTCCCTGCTGTCAAGAATTTCAGAAAACGCCGTCTATCCATGGTGTTCAAGTCCGATGCCTTGGTCGATGAGATCGTCTTGTCCAAACATTCGTCACCCGAGTGATGGCCATTGCGTTGGAGTATCATACCACCCTTTTCGGCACGAAGGCCATGCTCCACTCCAACTTGCTGGAACGGTGTAGTTCGCTGCCGACTCAGGTTTCAGCTCAACGGCGCACAGTCCTCTCACGGCTGACTGCTGAGCGCACCTCTTGTCTGACGGCTAAACAAGCAATAATTTTGCCACATTGCCCGCATCAACGAAAAAATCGATGAAAATCGCTTCGTCTTCCCCCTTCGGCGCGCATTTGGCTTTGACGCGCATCCTTGGTGTGGAGTACAAAGCGGACCTATGTATCAAAGAATGAGAAGAGTCCCGATTCCTCCAACGCTTCGCCACTCATGCCACCAGCCTTGCATTCGAGCCATCACCGGGCCGTTCCCCGCCCCCAGACCGGACACGGTTCCCGCGCGTCCTTGCGACGACTGTTCCCTCTGGCGCTGGGGATGGGACTGCTGACAGGCGTGCCGATGGGGCTGACGCCGGGTGCGGCCCACGCCGAGGATCCTTCCAATCTCTCCTCCCATGACGCCATGGACGCCATCGTTCTGGATGCCGTCAAGGAGAATGGTACACCCGAACCCTCCAGGAAAACAGAAAAAATCACGCCCTCCCTCCCGGCGGACGCGATGTGCGCGAAAATCGGCGGCAAACTGCGCAGTGTCGATCCCATCGCCTGTCAACAATTCCACCTGCAACCCACCGGCGCCCATTCGGTCAACGGTCTGCCCATCCTGATCAAGGAATACCCGCCCCAATCCGGTCGTCCTCCCCAGGCCCGCGTGCTGCTGCTGGGCGGCATCCACGGGGATGAATACTCCTCGGTGAGCATCGTGTTCAAATGGATGGAGATCCTCGACGCGCACCACTCCGGCCTGTTCCACTGGCGCATCGCCCCACTGGTCAATCCCGACGGCCTGCTGCGGGAGGTGTCCCAGCGCACCAACGCCCACGGCGTGGACCTCAACCGCAACTTTCCCACCACCGACTGGCAACGGGAAAGCCGCGACTACTGGATGAACAAAACCAACAGCGATCCGCGTCGCTATCCCGGACCCGCCCCGTTGAGCGAACCCGAATCCCGCTGGGTCGCCGAAGAGATCGAACGGTTTCGACCCAACGTGATCGTCTCATTGCACGCCCCCTTCGGACTGCTCGACTTCGACGGTCCCCCCACCACCCCGCCGGAACGGCTCGGCGCCCTTTACCTGACCCTGCTCGGCACCTATCCCGGCTCCCTGGGACGGTTCGCGGGCATCCAGAAGAAGCTGCCCATCATCACCATCGAACTCCCCTTTGCGGGCGTGCTGCCCAACCCAACGGAAATCGGCTCCATGTGGGCCGATATGGTCCAATGGATCCGTGGACACGTCTACGACCGCAAATCCAGAAAAACCCTCACCCTGGAACGCTCAAGACCATGAATCCACTCCTGAACCTGCTTGAACCCTACCCGTTCGAAAAACTGGCTGTCCTGCTGGCCAACGTCACGTCGTCCAGCCTGTCGCCGATCAATCTGTCCATCGGCGAACCCAAACATCCCCCGGCCCCTTTCCTGCTCGACGCCATGCGCGACTCGCTCCACGAGGTCTCCCGCTACCCATCGACCCAGGGCATGCCGGAGCTGCGTCAGGCCGCCTGTCAATGGACCGAAACCCGCTTTCAGCTCCCATCCGGCACCTTGAACCCGGACCGTCATCTGTTGCCGGTCAACGGCACCCGCGAGGCCCTGTTCTCCATCGCCCAGGCCGTGGTCGATCCCGCGCCGAAAAACCGGAGCAAACCCGCCATCCTGATGCCCAACCCCTTCTATCAGATCTACGAAGGGGCCGCCATCATGGCCCATGCCGAACCCATCTACATGAACGCCAGCGCCTCGGAAGGCTTCCTGCCCGACTTCGGCGCCCTGCCCCCCGCCCTGCTCGACCGGGTGCAACTGCTGTATCTGTGTACCCCCTCCAACCCCACCGGGGCCGCCTTCTCCCTGGAACGGCTCCAAACCCTCCTCCAACTGGCGGACCGTCACGATTTCGTCATCGCCTCCGATGAGTGCTACTCGGAAATCTGGTACAACAGCCCGCCTCCCGGCATCCTCCAGGCCGCCTGGCGCGCCGGACGCAAGGATTTTCAACGCTGTGTGGCCTTCCACTCCTTGTCCAAGCGTTCCAACCTGCCGGGCGCCCGCAGCGGATTCGTGGCCGGAGACCCGAACATCTTGAAAAAATATCAGCAACTCCGAACCTATACCGGATGCTCCACCCCGCCTTTCATCCAGCGGGCCGCCATCGCCGCCTGGCAGGACGAATCCCATGTGGAAGCAAACCGCGCCATCTATCGCCAGAAACTCGCCGACGCCCTTGAAATCCTCTCCCCGGTTCTGCCGGTGGTTCGGGCACCGGACGCGGGTTTCTATCTGTGGTTGCAGGTGCCGGGTGGCGGAGAACGCTTTGCCCATCGCCTCTATGACCGCTACAATGTGACCACGCTTCCAGGCGCCTATCTGAGCCGCTCCACAGGACACGCCACCCATCCCGGAGCCACCGGCAATCCGGGAGAAGGGTGTCTGCGCGTGGCCCTGGTGGCCTCGGTGGAAGAAAACCGCGAAGCCATGCAGCGCATCGCCTCCTGCGCCAAGGAACTTCAATCCTGAAATCCACCTCCAGCCACAAGGAGATCTTGCGTGTCCGATCCACAAACCATCATTGAAGCGGCCTGGGAAGACCGCGCCAACATCGGTCCCGACTGCGATGCCACCTTGCGTCAGACCATTCTCGGCGTCATCGACGACCTCGATCAGGGCCGGTTGCGAGTGGCCCAACCCGTTCCCGCCGACACCCCCGCTCCCGAAGGGGCCACCCATGGCTGGATGGTCAACCAGTGGGTCAAAAAAGCGGTGCTGCTTTATTTCAAGATCCACGACAACGACACCATCCGCGCCGGTGACGCGCGCTGGTTCGACAAGGTGCCGCTGAAATTCACCACCTGGAAGAAAAAACAGTTCCGCGCAGCGGGCATCCGGGTGGTGCCCTCGGCCATCGCCCGCCGGGGCTGCTTCATCGCCCCCAAGGCGGTCTTGATGCCCTGCTACATCAACATCGGCGCCTATGTGGATTCCGCCACCATGGTGGATACCTGGTCCACGGTGGGCTCCTGCGCCCAGATCGGCAAGAACGTCCATCTGTCCGGCGGCGTGGGCATCGGCGGCGTGCTGGAACCGCTCCAGGCCAACCCGGTGATCATCGAGGACAACTGCTTCATCGGCGCCCGCGCCGAAGTGGCCGAAGGGGTGATCGTCGGCACAGGCTCGGTGATCTCCATGGGGGTCTATCTGGGCGCTTCCACCCGCATCGTGGACCGCAATACCGGCGAAATCCACCTGGGTTATGTCCCCCCCTACTCGGTGGTGGTCTCCGGCACCATGCCCGGCAAACCCCTGCCCAACGGCGAACCCGGTCCCAACCTCTACTGCGCCGTGATCGTCAAAACCGTGGACGAACGCACCCGCTCCAAAACCGGCATCAACGAACTGCTGCGCGAATTCTGATTCTCTCCCGCCCCCTGTTTTCCGGTCGCCACCCGGCGACCGGAAAACACCATGAAGGAACACGCCCTCTCCCAAGGATTGTCGGCATGTTACCCCTTCTTGCGAAACCTTTCATGCGCGAGAGCGGCCACCTGTGGCCATGACCGTTTAATAGCGGACCAGCTTCACTTCCAGCACGTTGGGCACGGTTTCCAGGCGCTTCATCACCTCCAGTGGCACATCCTGATCCACATTGATGAAGGCAATGGCGCGTCCGCCGACATCCTGACGGCCCAGATGGAAGTTGGCGATATTGATCTGCGCCTCACCCAGAATGGTTCCCACCCGTCCGATCAAGCCGGGCGCGTCGTTGTTGGCCACGAACAGCAGATTGCCCTCGGGAGTGGCCTCGATGGGAATGTTGCTCATGGCCACGATGCGCGGTTCCTTGCCATACAGCAGCGTGCCGGTGATGCAACGCTCCGTGGTTTCGGTGGTGATGGTCACGCCCAACGCGGAGGTGAAACCCTTGTGGGAGTGACGCCGCACCGCCTCCACCACCTCGATGCCCCGTTCCTCGGCCAGCAGAGGAGCGTTGACCAGATTGACTCCGGCCAGCATGGGTTTCAACAGGCTGTTGAGCACCATGTTGGTGATGGGCTTGCGGTTGAGGGTGGAGACCTCCCCTTCGTACAGCACCTCGATGCGCTTGATTCCCGACTCGGTCAACTGCCCCAGGGTGGAACCCAGTTTGTCCGCCAGATTCAGATAGGGACGCAACGTGGACAGCTCCCCTTCCGAAACCGCCGGAATGTTCAAGGCGTTCTGGACCGTGCCTTTGAGAAGATAATCGGCGATCTGCTCGGCGATCTGCACCGCCACCTTGACCTGGGCCTCATGGGTCGAGGCGCCGAGATGGGGGGTGAACACCACGTTGTCGAGTTCAAACAGCGGGCTTTCCCTGGCAGGTTCCTGCTCGAACACATCCAGACCGGCGGCGAACACCTTGCCGGATTTCAAGGCGTGATACAGGGCGGTTTCGTCGATGATGCCGCCACGGGCACAGTTGACCACGATCACGCCCTTTTTCATGCGCTCGAAGGCGTCGGCGTTGACGATGTGACGGGTGGCGGGAATCAGGGGAGTGTGTACGGTCAACACGTCGATCTGGGGCCAGAACTCCTCCAGGGTGGGGCACAAGGTCACCCCCAGATCCGCCGCCCGCTGATGGCTGATGAAAGGATCAAACGCCAACACCCGCATTTTCAGGCCCAGAAAGCGATCCACCACCAAAGAACCGATATTGCCCGTGCCGATGATGCCCAACACCTTGCCCGCCAACTCCCGTCCCATGAAACCGTTCTTTTCCCACTTGCCCAGACGGGTGGAGGCCGTGGCCGCCGGAATGTGACGGGCTGCGGCCAGGGCCAGGGCCACGGTCAATTCGGCGGTAGTGGTGGCGTTGCCAAAAGGCGCGTTCATCACGATCACCCCGCGCTTGGAGGCGGCGGGAATGTTGACGTTGTCCACGCCGATGCCGGCGCGTCCGATCACCTTGAGATGGGTGGCGGCTTCGATGAGTTCGGCGGTCAGTTTGGTGGCGGAACGGATGGCGATGCCGTCGTAGGCGGGCAGGATCGATTTCAATTCCTCGGGACTCAATCCCGGCTTATAATCCACCTCCACGCCACGGGCTTTGAAGGCGGCTTCGGCTTCGGAGGACATTTTGTCGGAAATGAGCACTTTTGGCATGGCGGCGGTTCCTGTTTCCTTACATGGGGGGAATAGTCCATTGAAAATCGATCAAAATCCACAGCATGCAATATTAACACACCTCAAGGCGGGTGACAAGCGGACAAGCATGGCGCGGGTCTTGATCGTGGCCGGTTCCGATCCGGTGGCCGGGGCCGGAATCCAGGCGGATCTGAAAGTGGTGACGGCATGGGGGGTGTATGGCATGACGGCGATCACGGCCATCACGGTCCAGGATACCGGATCGGTTTTTCGGGTGGCGCCGCTGCCGGCGGAGTTGGTGATCGCGCAGATGCGGGCCTGTCTGGAGGATATCGGCGCCGATTGCATCAAGTTGGGCATGCTGGCCACGGGCGAGATCACCCGTGCCGTGGCGGGATTGCTGGCGGCATATCCGGATATCCCGCTGGTGGCCGATCCGGTATTGGCCGGGACCGGGGGAGGAATTCTGCTCGAACCCGGTGGACTGGAGAGTTATCAAAAGGAGCTGCTGCCACGCGTCACCCTGTTGACTCCCAATCTGCCGGAGGCGGCGGCCTTGACCGGTCGGTCGGTGACCACGATGGACCAGATGCAGGCAGCGGCGCGGCAGTTGCGGGGCATGGGCGCGGGAGCGGTATTGCTCAAGGGGGGGCATCTGGACGGAGAGATGGCCAGCGACTGGTTGGAAACCGGGACGGAGCGTCGATTGTTTCAGGATCGCCGTCTGCCGGGTCCAGGTTTTCACGGGACCGGTTGCACGTTGGCGTCGGCCATCGCGGCGGGTCTGGCCAAGGGGTTGTCGGTGGTGGAGGCGGTGACGGCGGGACGCCTCTGGTTGCGCGACGCCATGGAGCATAGCCTGTCTCTGGGAGCCGGCCAAAAACTGCTATGGCGATAAACAATTGAAAAAAAAGAGGTGGTCTGGAGGATTCATCCTCCAGGGTTTTGACTTTAAAAAATAATAAAATTATTAATCTAAAAACAAAAAATTATTAATTTTTAAAGTCAAAAAGATCAAAACCCTGGGAGATGAATCTCCCAGACCCTCTCTTTTTTTTCAATAGTCACGGCAGCGCGTCGAACAGTCGCTCCATCAGCCGCTGATAGACCCGGCTCAACGCCTCCAGATCGGCGACCGGGGCCGATTCATTGACCTTGTGAATGGTTTTCCCCACCAATCCCAACTCCAACGTCTGGGGACAGTCGCGAGAGATGAAACGGGCATCCGACGTGCCTCCTCCGGTGGACGGCCTCGGGGTGATCCCGAGGATGTCATGGGTCGCCTCCTCCAGACAATGCCCCAACAAACCGGTTTGGGTCAAGAAAGGCAAACCCGACACCTCCAGAAACAATTCATACTCGCAACCATCCGCCGACAACACCTCCCGAATGGCCTTTTCCAACGATTCCGGAGTGCTGGCTGTACCGAAACGGATGTTGAAACGCACCACCAACACACTGGGAATGACATTGTTGGTGGTCGAATCCCCGGCATGGATGGTGGTCAATTGCAAGGATGTGGGAGGAAAATCCACACTGCCTTCATCAAAACGCACAACCGCCAATCGGGCCAAAACCGGCATGGCCCGGTGAATCGGATTGTTGGCCAGATGGGGATGCGCCACATGTCCCTGCCGCCCCAGAAAACGAATCTCCCCGTTCAACGAACCACGGCGTCCATTCTTGTATTGATCCCCCAGCACCGTGTCACTGGTCGGCTCCCCCACGAGACAGAAATCCAACCTCTCCCCTTGCTCCCGCAACCATTCCAATACCTTCACGGTGCCCTGGGTGGCCTCCCCCTCTTCATCGCCGGTGATCAGAAAAGAAAGCGAATGCCGAAAATCAGGACGCGATGCCAAAAACCGCTCGGCAGCCACGATCATGGCCGCCACTCCCCCCTTCATGTCGGCCACCCCCCGTCCCACCAGTTGTCCATCGAGGATGGTGCCGGAAAAAGGATCACATTGCCACTGAAGAGGATTGCCCGGCGAGACCACATCGGTATGCCCGGCCAGACACAGATTGCTGCCCGTGACGCCGATGCGGGCGTACAGATTTTCCACTCCCCCGAAACGCAAGGGATGCACGGTGAATCCGGCCTGTTGCAGACGTTCCCGAACAATGGCCAGACATCCCGCATCCACCGGCGTGATGGAAGGAACGCGCACCAGTTGCGCGGCGAGTGCGGTGGTATCGGTACGGACGGAAGGATTCATGGGTATCCAATCACCTGCGGTGCGCAATCAGCCAAGGGAAACCTGAAACGATCACGCTTCAGGGGTGTGGTTTGGGTACAGCCGGAGCAAAAGTCTCCCGCACCGTGATGCGTTGCCGGGTGGTGGCATCGCGGGTGGCGAAGGCCATCACCCATCCGGTGGTATGGGTCGAATCCGTGACCTGCAACCAACCATTTTCCCCCCAATGCACGGTGAGATCAACCCCCTGATTCAACACCTTCAACAAGGATCCCTGAAAGGAGGGCATGGAGTGCAAATTGAGTTTGGGCAGATCCACCACCACCGTGCGGGTGGAGGGACTGGGCGGAAGCGCATCGGCGGCACTCTCCTCCGGATCCACGGGAAACTGAATGGGACGATGGTGAAACACTCCCGGAGCGTACAACCGGGTTGCCGTGTCCAACACCTCATCCGGACCGGAAGGCGACACCGACGCCCCCCCTGACCCACCCCCCGATCTGGACACGACCGCGACGGTTTCAGCCGGTTGCGGAGCCGGGATCGGAGCCGGGGCTTCCGTGGCGGTCGCACCTGCCGGGCTGGGCGGAACCGCAGGCGCGGGCGTTGCCGGGGTTGGGAGAAGCGCCGATTTCGGGGCCGGGGCCGCAGCCGGGGTCGCAGCCGGGGTCGCAGCCGGGGTCGCAGCCGGGGTCGGGGCCGAATCAGTCACCTTGGCCGGGGCCGGGACCGCCGAATCAGTCACCTTGGCCGGAGCCGGGGCCGAATCAGTCACCTTGGCCGGAGCCGGGGTCGGGGACTTGGCCGGGATCGCAACCGGGGCCGAATCAGGCGCCTTGGCCGGAGCCGGGGCCGAATCAATCACCTTGGCCGGGGTCGGGGTCGGAGCCAGGGCCAGGGCCGGGGTCGGAGTCGGAGCCGGAGACTTGGCCGGAATCGCAACCGGGGCCGAATCAATCACCTTGGCCGGAGCCGGAGTCGGGGACTTGGCCGGGATCGCAGCCGGGGCCGAGTCAGGCGCCTTGGCCGGGATCGCAGCCGGAAGGGAAGCGGGAGCCGGGGTGGCAACCGCTTCGGCAAGCGTCGCCTGCGCCAACACGATCGACGGAGCCGGTGTGACGGGTGCGGATTCCAGTTTGGCGACAGGGATGACGGGATCGGTCCGCGACAAAACCACCGGGGAGACGGCGGCGGATGATTTGGATTCGTCCTGCCAACGCACCCCCTCCAGAATCAACAACAGGCCCAAGCCGAGCAGCCAAAGCTGTTTTCCGGACAACCGACCGGACATGGCAAACCAGGACGGCCTGAAGAAAACCGGCAAGGAGCGGACAGGGGACACGGGGGGGCGGGTCAGGGGTTTGGTGGACGGGGGCTTGCGCAGACGGGCTGGCACGACGACCGGTGGCGCCTCCGACGGGGCAACGTCGGTTTCCTTGGGCAGATTCTGAATCAGACTCTTGAAGGCGGCACTGACATCCGAGATTTCCAACTGCAACACCGCGCCTTCGACCCCTGATTTTTCGTGAATCAGGTTGAATTCAAAGAATCCGGCCTCGCACAATTCATTCAGGCTCTTGCGAATTTTCTGATAGGTGACCTGGCGGATCGGACAGGTGAATCCATTCTTGTTTGGATCCTTGTCCTTGTTCAAGGCTGCAAAAGATTTCCACAAATAGGTGGTATTCCGCTGAAGCGCGGTGATCGCCTGACGTTGTGAATCGGTAAGATCCACCGGATGGGACCATGCAGAACTCATCCTCGCGCTCCTGACCGCGTGGACTTCTTAAGGAAAGCCGTGCTCCAATACAACCCACCGTACTCGTCTTTCCACTCGTTTTTGTTGTACCTTAAGACAGTATAAACTTTGATCACACGATTTGCAAAGTCCCCCTCGATGGATCCGCAAGGATCTCCCTGCCGGTACCGGATCGGGCTGTGGCTTGACTCGACACGCTTTTTTTTCGGCGCGGGTGGTCCGGATCGGTTTGAAGCCTTGCGTCCGGAACCATTTGTGGTTTTTATTAGCCACAATGAAATTTTCTCTCACCGCAAAAGAGACCAGGAAGGATCCATTGACCATGACCCGTCGATTTTTTTACACTCTTCTGCTTTTGACAACCCTGTTGGTCGGCACGGCCCAGGCGGCCGGCAATCCAACCAAACCCACAACCGGAGCACAACACCCCATGGTGACCCTGACCACGAACCACGGCGACATCGTTATCGAACTCGACGAGGCCAAAGCCCCTCTCACCGTCAAGAATTTCCTGAATTATGTGGACTCGGGATTCTACGATGGACTCGTTTTTCACCGGGTCATCCCAGGCTTCATGGTCCAAGGCGGTGGCATGACTCCGGACATGAAGGAAAAGGCCAACGAAGCCCCCATCAAGAACGAAGCCGACAACGGTCTGACCAACGCCCGTGGCACCATCGCCATGGCCCGCACCCAGGTGGTGGACAGCGCCACGTCGCAATTCTTCATCAATCTGGCGGACAACGCCTTTCTGAATCACGGCAAGCGGGATTTCGGCTATGCGGTATTCGGTCGGGTCACCTCGGGCATGGAGACCGTGGACAAGATTGCCGGCGTCAAAACCGGAAACAATAAAGGTCACGGCGACGTGCCGGTGGAACCGGTCATCATCCTCAAGGCGCGTCGCACATGACCCACCTGCGGGAGAGCGGCCTCGAACCGGTGGTCATCAAGACCTTCCTGTGCGCCAGAATCCATAACGCCGAACAGTACAAGGATGGCCGTCTTGTCCAGGAGTGGGCCGAACTGCACGCCGGTTTTTATGCGGCTGTCATCGCCCACGCCACCCGACACAGCGGCAAGTTCGTCAAATGTCTGGCTTCCGGGGTGATGTGCGCCTTTCGTCATCCCGGTGACGCGGTTCAGGTTGCCATCGACCTGCAAGAATATCTTCAGGACAAACGTCGCCATCCCGCGCAAGGTCTCTCCTGTGGCATCGGCATCGCCACGGGAGAGGCTTTCGCCTTTCATCTGGCCGAAGGCAAACGCATCGATTTTCTTGGTCCGGCTTGCGACATGGCCTTGCAGTTGTGCGAGCAGGCACGGGGACACGCCATTCTGCTGCACCATCCCGAGCCGATCGTCTCCCAGGATTTCCCCATCCATTCCCGCGCCGGAGCGCTGGTCAACCGGCCTCTGGCCGATTATCTGCTGGAAATGCCTCCCTTTCGCATTCCTGGCGTCACCGCCCCGGCCAAACGCTACGCGATCCACTGGCAAGCCAATCCCGGAGAGTATATCGCCTCTTCTCCCATCGAATCGACCCGCGCGTTCGTCGAGGAGGAACCCGCCCAGGGACGCGCCTATTTCGGCAAGGTCTCGGCCTTCAAGAAGGAACGGGGATTCGGATTTATTCAGTATTATTCAGAAAATCACGAGTACCAGGAAATCTATTTTCACATGACTTATGTCGTGCATCAAGTCCCGGTTTTTGAGAACGATCACGTTCAGTTCGTCATCAAGCCCGGCAAGGAGGGGCGGCCTCAAGCCTGTTCGGTTCTGGTCTTGGGGAGTCGGTTTCAGGGGCGGGTGGAGTCTTGTCTGGAGGATGGCACGGGTTTCATCACCATTCGGGATCACGACGGCAAGCCGATTCGTTTTTTCATTCTGCCGCAGGAAGTTCAGTATTCCGACATGCGGGCCGACGATCTGGTGGAATTTGCCGCCGGGTCTGGTTCCGAGACCGAGGGATTGATTGCCTTACAGGTCATTCGGCAGGGGGAGAATCACGCGGTTCAGGCCGACATTGGAGAGAATCTGGTGATTGGTGCCATTGAGCATGCGGTGGTGACGGTCTATTTTCCGGAAAAAGGGTATGGTTTCGCCAAGTGCAAGCGCAACAGCGTTTACATTCACGTTTCGGAGTTGACCGATCCTGAGCATGTCCCGGGTCCGGGGGATCATATCGAGTTTGAGGTCTATCCGGGGCGCAACGAGACCTATCGGGCCAACAATGTGCGTCTGATCAAAAAGAAGGGTCTGGACCTGTAATCCACCACAACTACCACCATCCCCCCCAAGCCGGAACCAAGAGAAACCATTGAAAGAAAAGAAGGGGTCTGGGGAATTCATTCCCCAGGAATTTAATCTTTTAATCTTTACAAAACAATAAATTTATTATTTTTTAAAAGCAAAGTCAAAACCCTGGGGGAAGAATCCCCCAGACCCTCTCTTTTTTTTCAATAGTCATCGGACGCGTTCGAGTTGTTCCCGCGCCTTGCGCAGCAGGGCCAGACGCACCCGCAACTCCCGGCCCGCCTCCCGCGCCTCGTCTCTGGAGTGCGCCAACGCGGTACGATGTTTCTGAATGGCCTCCTGCCTAGCCTCGTCGGTCTCACCCTTCTGGGTTCTGGCCTCCTGCACCGCCTTTTGCACCGCCTCGCGCCGGGACAACAAACCGGTACGATACGCGTCATGATGCCCCTGAAACACAACCCGCGCCTCTTCGGCCCTTTTTTCCAACAGTTCGACCTTGGCGGTCCAGTAAGACCGGGGACGCACATAGCGCTGCAAAGTCTCCAACGTGGTATCCTTGGAGATCAACGTCACCAGCAACGGATCTTCCACCGGATCCGTACATCCACCCAGAATCACCAGCACACACCAAACGAACAGAAACGGAACACTCCAGTGCCCCGTCACCCGTCTGCCGGACCCAAACAGGAGGTCAACGGGCCGCATACTCATTCAACTTGTTACGCAAGGTGCGAATGGAAATGCCCAACAACTCGGCGGCACGGGTCCGGTTGCCCTTCACCTCGTCCAGAGTGCGATGGATCAAGAACTCCTCCATCTGACGCACGGTGGTGCCCACGGGCAGACGAATCTGATCGCTGTTTTCGAGTTCGGGCCTGGGGAAATCCCCATGCGCGCTCCCCTCGTCGTCCCCCTCGTCCTCCAACGCCTCCTCGCGCTCCTCGGCCTCATCCAGAAACGCCTCGACCACCAAAGGCGAAGACGGCGGCACGTCGATCATCAGATCCGCCGTGGTGATCTCCTCCCCTTCGGCCATCAACAAGGCCCGATGGATCACATTCTCCAACTCCCGGACATTGCCCTGCCAACCGTAACGATTCAAAGCCGCCAAGGCTTCCGGAGAAAAGGGAACGGCATTGCGTCCCAACTCCTCGACGAAACGCTTGCGGAAATGCTCGGCCAACAACGGAATATCCTTGGGCCGCTGCCGCAACGGAGGCAGACGCACCGGAAACACGTTCAACCGATAATACAAATCCTCGCGGAAGCGCCCGGACTGCGCCCAAGCCTTGAGATCCCGATTGGTGGAGGCGATCACCCGCACATCCAAAGGAATGGCGCTGCGCCCCCCCACAGGATCCACCTCCCGCTCCTGCAACACCCGCAACAGCTTGGCTTGCAGATTGAGGGACATCTCGGAGATTTCATCCAGAAAGATCGCGCCACCATTGGCTTGCAGAAACTTGCCCTTGCGATCGGCGAGAGCGCCGGTGAAAGCCCCCTTGGCATGCCCGAACAGTTCGGACTCCAAAAGATTCTCCGGCAACGCCGCACAGTTGATGGCGATGAACGGTCCCTGGTTGCGGTCGGAAACCTGATGCACGAAACGGGCGATCAACTCCTTGCCGGTCCCGCTTTCCCCCTGGATCAACACCGTGGCCATGGAACGGGCCACCCGCCGCACCTGCTGCAACAGATGACGCATGCCCTCGTCGGCGGTGATGAAACGGCGTCCCCGACCCAACTCCGGATCGAAATACTGATCCGCGAAATGCTGAATCAGACTGGCCACCTTGGCGTCGTCCACCGGCAGCAGCAGATAATCCGCCGCGCCTGCGGTGATCACCTCCCGCGCCTCGCTGACACTGCCGCGAATGGCGACCGCCAACACCGGCAACCCGCGAAACAGAAACGTCAATTCGCGAATCCGTTCCAGGGAGTCGGGAGCGCTCTCCATGGCGACCACAGCCAGACTGAAACGGGCGCGGGCCAGATGATCCTTGGCCTCGGCCACGCTGGGGGTACGGGTGGTATCCAGACCCGCCGCACCCAGTTGGGCGATGAACCGGTTGAGTTCCGGCCCGTTGCGCCCTCCGATCAAAAGAAGTTCCCGACGCGGTTGGGTCATGGATTGACATCCAGGGCCATGCCCAGTTGAGAGGCGTTCTCGGACGAAACCTTGGACCAGGGCGTGGACGGGGCCAGAGACTGCACCCCCGAAAACTGCTCCTTGGCGCCCTTCAGATCCCCCTTGCGTTGCAGAATGTCACCGATCCGAATGCGGGCCAAAGCCTGCACCTCCTTGTTCTGGGCCTCGGTGGCCACCCTCTGGAAAGCCGGCAAGGCCCGCTCATCGCCCTTCCATTGATGAAGAACGCTGGCATACCAGTAATAATCCATGCCATCCCCCATGGGACGCCCGAACAACAGATCCTCCATGTGCTGCACCGCCTGGGGAAAGCGCTCCAGTCCGGCCTCGGCCTTGGCGAGAGTCCGCCACCGCTCCACCCGGTCGCTGGGATTGAACAACGTCTCGGGCACGCCGTCCAGCAGCAGCAACACCCCTTCCCAATCCTTCTTGCGCACCAGTCGGGCCGCCTCGTCCAGACGGACACGGGCCGCGTCACGGGTGGTGGGAGGCTCCTTGCCGCCACTTTTGGCACTCACCTTGACCGGTCCAGACGCGCCACTCCCCGGACTCGCGGAATCCAGCAGACTCTCCCGGGACAAGGCGTTGGCCAACTGGGTCAAAGCCACCGCCGAGTTGCTCTGAATCCCGTTGAGCAGCTTCAACGCCTCATCGTGCAAACCCATGCGCATCAGGGCTTCGGCCAGATGGATCCGGGCCGGAATGAAGGAAGGATCCTCCCGCCAGTCCTCGCCGTGAATCTCCGCCAGAATGGCGGCATATTCGGGCCGTCCATTGTCCAACGCCTTGGCCATCCCCTCCATCAGGTACAACCGCTTGATCTCCCGGGCACGGGCCACCATGTTGTCGCGGGAACTGATGGTCATGAGCTGATTCAAGGTCTCCAACACCTCCTTGTGCCGTCCCGCCTCGCCAAGCATTTCCGCCTTGGTCATGTAAGCCTCGGCCAACGCCTCGGGCAGGGCGATCTCCTGGATCAGGGTGTCGAGCCGGGTCAGACGATCCTTGAAATTCTGCTCCATCTTCTCTTGCAAGGTGGGAATGCGCTCCCACACCTGGGCATCGATCTTGGGATACTCCTTCTTGAGAGCCACCAACTGGTCCAGGGTCTTTTTGACATCCCAATGACGGTTGGTCTCCACCAACAGCTTGCGCACCCGCTCCATGAAGGATTCCGCCTGCTCCTTGGGCAGGGCCAAAGCCTGAAGGATCTTGTCCAACTCGTCGAGACGGTCGTGGATGTCCCGATCCTTCTCCAGTTGCAACTGAAAGATCCGTCCCCAGACCGTGGCGTCGGAGTCGACGTGATCCTTCTTGAGCCGCTCGAACAGACGGGTGGCGTCGGTGACGTGTCCCAACTGACGATGCGACTCCGCCGCCCGCAACAAGGCCCACGGCGTGATGGTGGCATGGGTGGGATAGTGGCTCAACACCTGGGCGTAATAACGCACCGCATCCGGATAACGACGGAACTTGTAATAGACATCCGCAACCTCCATGAGCCGTTCCGGATGATTGGCGATATGGGCGAGCTGCTCGGCGGGCATGGCGTCGAGAATGCGAATGGCCCCCTCGTGATCCCCGGTCATCCGGGCCAGCCGGGCGAGCAGGAAATGCGCCTCGGCCGCTCCCGGTCCCTGATCGCGAGTCTGTTCCAGGACTTTTTTCAAATACCCTTCGCCAGCCTTGAGATTCTCTTCCGGCGCGACGCGGGATTGAATCAATCCCATGACCGTGCGCCCCCGTTCCAGCCAGGTTTGATGATTCTCCCGTGGCAGATTGGGATCCATCAAAATGGCGGAAGCCTCCTGATACTGTCCCGAACGGTTGAGCAGCGCCAATTGGGCCAAACGCAACTCCGGATACTCCGCCGTGTTGGGATAACGGGCAATCAGCGTGGTCAACTCGGTCAACAGCCAACCCGGCTTCCAGTCCATCTGCCGGGCCAGATCGTATTTGTAGAAATCCAGAAACTCGCGATTCTTCGTCAGGGGAAACAGTTCCAGCAACCGGTCGAGGTAACCCCGCGCCTTGGCATGCTGGTGATCCCGCTCCGCAGCCCTGGCGTTGTCGAGAAAATGCAGCTCGTCGATCTCCTGCTCGTTGATGCGAATCCGGTTGTCGGGCTGGGGTTCGTAGCCGGTGCTGGAGATGCGACGCAACGGAAAGGCCCGCTTTTCGGTCACGGCCTTGCGCCTCTGGGTGAGAATCTTCTCCGCCTCCTCCTGACGACCGATGCCATCCTTGGCGCGGATGGCCATGATGTACAGCCCGGCCACCGGATCATGCAGAAAATTGACGTGACTCACCGATTCGTGCAGCGTGACCTCCAACTCCGCCTTGCCCTGAAATTCATAGGCGTTGACCTTTTCCGTCAGCCCCGCCGGAGAGACGGCGCGCCAAGTCTTTCCCAGGACGGCGCCGGGCCATTCCAGCTTGGCCACATGGGCACCAAGATCCAGGGTGGGTTGAGGCTGTCCGTTGCCGGTATGAGAGATCAACACCAACGTGCCATCCCGGCCGGCGAGGACACGTCCTTCCAGAATCTGCCCCTGTCCCGTGCCCGAAGGCAGCACCGGAGGATCGAACTCCAGTTGATACAAGGAGCCGTCCACCGGATCCTGCTCGCCCACCGAGTCGCGATAATTGACGTTCGCATCCTTGAGGACCAGGGTCAACTGCAACCCCATCTCCTCGCCGCGCGGCACGTCGGTCATCTTGAGATCCTTGATCCATTTGGAATGGTCCAGTTTCAACTCATGGTTCGGCAACGCCAGCACACCGGGCACGATCAGCCGCATGGTCACCGCGTCCACCATGCGGATGTGGGGACGGGTGGAACCGGGAGGAATCATGAAAGACAGAATCTCCCGCTTGCCCTGGTCCTCGCTTTTGTACTTGAGCACGGTGAAAAAAGCATGCGCATCCACAGGCGCCCACAAGAACGCCAACGCGCCGATCAGCACCAGCCAGACCGATGCCCTCTTTCCGATTCCGCAGAACCAAACCCGAGCGGCCACGTCACTCCTCCATCCGTTCGACCTGTTCAACCCGTTCCAGCCGTTCCAGTCCTTTTTTCTTGATCTTTTCCACCAAGGTGGTGCGATTGAGATTCAGCAGTCGCGCCGCCTTGTTTTTGTTCCAGCCCGTGCTGTCGAGCGCGGAGAGGATCAACTGATTCTCGAACGACGCCACCGCACCGTTGAAATCCAGACCTTCGAGGATTTTCTGGCTCAGATCCTGGGTGGAGGCGGCGATCGCACGATTGACCGCTTCCACACTCTGTCCGGTTTCGACATCCCCTTCCCCATCCCGGTCCAGCTCCCCGTCCGTCTCCCCATCCGCCGCCAGGGCCGCCAGAGCGGAGCGTTCGATTTCCGACGCCTCCCCCCTGGGCGCGACCTCCCGCTCCTCCGCCACCCGCGCCGAGGGAACCGGCACATGATGGCGGATCTTGGGAGGCAGATCGTCGAACAGCACCGTGCCTTCCGACAGAATGGTCAACCGTTCGATCAGGTTTTCCAACTCGCGGACATTGCCGGGCCAGGAGTAGTTCTGGAAAATCTCCTGAATGTCCCGCTCGATGAGCACACGGGGACGCTCGTGAATCTTGATGGAGCGTTCCAGAAAATGATTGACCAGCAACAAAATGTCGCCATTGCGCTCCCGCAGCGGCGGAACATGGATCGGCACCACGTTCAGACGGTAGAACAGATCTTCGCGGAACCGCTTCTCCGCCACCTCTTTTTCAAGATCCTTGTGGGTGGCGGCGATCACCCGCACATCCACCTTTACCGGCTTGACCGATCCTACGGGTTCCACCACCTTTTCCTGCAACACCCGCAACATCTTGACCTGGAGCTTGGGACTCATGTCGCCAATTTCGTCCAGAAACAAGGTGCCGCCATTGGCCAGCTCGAAACGACCGATGCGGTTGTTGGCCGCGCCGGTGAACGAACCACGCATGTGGCCGAAGAGTTCGGATTCCAGGAGATCCTCGGGAATGGCCCCGCAGTTGACCGGAATCAACGGCTGATCCTTCCTGGGGGAGAGATGATGCACCGCTTTGGCAATCAACTCCTTGCCGGTGCCACTTTCTCCCTGTATCAAGATGGTCGAGTTGGCCGCAGCGACCCGCTCGATCATTTTGAACAACTTCAGCATACACTGGGATTTTCCTATGATTCCGTACATGATGTCGTCAACTTGGCCTTTTTGGTTACCATGGGTCGGAGTCAAGAACCAGAATGTCCTTATGGATCCGGTCAGCCATTCCCGCCTGTCGGGACCGACCGTTCCCTCTCGATGCGTCAAAAATCCAACAAGAGAGTACGTCAAATTTTCCTGGGTGCCAAGCCGTGGCAACCGCCTACCGCCAATTTTTTTATCCTCGCCATGACCACACGCTTCCATGACTCCGACAAAATGCCCACACACCCCCAACGTTCCGGAGGACGCTCCCGCCAAGCCAAGCCCGAAACACCCCGCGATCCGCAAGATCCGCGCGATGTGGCCGGATGGATCCGCCTGGTGGCCCGTCGGTTGAACGCGGCGGGATTGTGCTTTGCCAGTGGAATGCAAGAACCGTACCCAGAGGCGGAATATCTGGTCTTGCACGCCTTCGGCATTCCGCTGGAGACCCCGCCCGCCAAACGTCCGACACCCCCCGCCGACGCCGCCCGACGGGTGGAACGCCTGCTCCACGCCCGCGTCGCCGAACGCAAACCGGCCGCCTACGTCACCGGCGAGGCGTTCTTCGCCGGACACCGCTTCCTGGTGGATGAACGGGTGCTGAT
Organism: Magnetococcales bacterium; assembly: GCA_015231375.1. GTDB lineage: Bacteria > Pseudomonadota > Magnetococcia > Magnetococcales > Magnetaquicoccaceae > Magnetaquiglobus. The sequence continues at coordinate 146,013 of JADGBT010000004.1, forward strand.
TCCGCGCTCACGCATCGAAAACATCCTGGACGATCCCAGAGGCTTCACCCCCTGGCTGGCCCCCAGCCGGGTGCGACGCATCCTCGACCTGGGCACCGGCAGCGGCTGTCTGGCCATCTCGCTGGCGCTGGCCTTTCCCCGCGCCCGGGTGGACGCGGTGGATCTGTCGCCGGGCGCCCTGGAAGTGGCGGCGATCAACTGTCAACGTCTCGGCGTGGGGGGACGGGTCCGGCTGGTGCAATCGAATCTGTTCTCGGCCCTGGCCCAGGAACGCTATGACCTGATCGTCACCAATCCTCCCTACGTGCCCAAAGCCGACTTTGACCGGTTGCCCGCCGAATACCACCGCGAACCGGCCATGGCCTTGGTGGCCGGTCCGGATGGACTGGACCTGCTCGGTCCGATCCTGCGTCAGGCGCCGGACCACCTCACGCCGGGAGGGCTGCTGGTGTGCGAAACCGGTGACGATGTGGAGGCGATCCTCATGACCCGCTGGCCCGAACTGCCGGTGGAATGGCTGATGTTCCACTTCGACTCAAGCGGCGTGTTCGCGGTGTTGCGGGAACCGCTGGAAGCGTGGCGGGAAGACTTCCCTTGAGGGGGGTTTTTGGGTTACAGTAATCGACCATGAAACGCCCCGCTCCCATTCCCGCCCATCTGACCAGCGACTTTGCCTACTGTCGCGGCATCGCGGCGTCGCGCATCGGCGACTCTCCGCTGCATGCGCTGTTTTTGTCGCGTCGGATCAAGCCGTTATGGTTCACGCTGTACGCTTTCGCCTGGACTGCGCGCGACATCACCCGCCTGCGGGGCAGTGACGACGACTACAAACTGCAACTGATCGACGACTGGGCCCGCCGCCTGGAACTGGCCCGCACCGGACAGGCGGATCAACCCATTTTTCGCGCCCTGTCCCATCTGTTCGCCACCGCCGAACTGCCGGAACTGCCCTTGCAGAACCTGCTGATCGCCTGTCGCATGGATGTCACCAACAAACGCCACGAAACCCTGGCCGACCTCAACGAATACTGCCGTTTCGCCGCCGCGCCCCTGGGTCATCTGATGCTGCATCTCACCAACGAGATGGAGTCGTCCCCGGAAGTGCGCCTTGCGGACAAGCTGCGCCATTCGGACGCCTTCTGGAGCGCGTTGTGGTGGACCGGATTCTGGCGGGATTTGGGACGGGACTCCCGGATGGATCTGCCGCTCTATCTGCCCCTCGAAGCGATGGAACAGTTCGGCGTCACCGACGAAATGGTCTGGAGCCGACGCTTCACTCCCATGATGGGCAGTCTGGTGCTGCATCTGGTGGAAGAGACCCGTTCGCTGTTCATCGCTGGAGCGCCGCTGATCGAAGAGGTGGCCCATCCCTTCCGGCTGGAACTGGCCCACGCCCTGGAACGGGGCATGCTCATGCTGGACCGGATCGAAGCCAACGGCGGCAACACCTTGCGGGTGCGTCCGGACCTGACCCAAAGAGAACGCATGGCCTGTCTGTGGCGCGCCATGGGGCGATCCTGAAGGCCGGAACCCTGCAAGAGTCGGGTCTGCGCCAGGTCAGGACGCGCAGACGATCAAGACCGGACCGAGACCCTACAGAAATCGGGTCGGGTCGGCGCCAAGCAGGGCGTGCAGATCGATGTATTTTTTCAGCAGACGGTTGAGAATCATGCGTTCTAAGGGGCGCAGCGGAATGCGGTGAATCCTCTCCAGTCCCGGCTCCAGCAGGGCCTGGGCCCGCTCCAGCAAGGCGCGGATCAAGGGTTCCAGGGAGGCTTTGTCCTCCAGCCCCTGCACCAGGGTCTCCCGCCGGAATCCGGCCTCCGCCAACAGATGACGGGGAATGGTGATCAACTGCACCTGCTTGCGGGCATCCTTGGCCAGATCCCGCACGATGTGAACCAGATAACAGAAAATCGCCATCTGACGCACATGATCACGACAAAAATCCAGGGGCTGCGCCAGCACATAACGATCATCCCGCGCCTCGCAGGCCAGAATGTAGGCGAACGTGGTGGCCGGAGAGACCGTGGCCCCCTCGCAGTAGGCGAGAAAGTCCTCCCAGGTGACGATCTCCTCCTCGCGCACATCCCGGATCATGGCGTCCGCCAAAGCGTTCCAGGGCCACTCCCCCAGATCGCTGACCCCGACCGTGGCGCGCAACGCGACGAAAACCATCGGCTCCAGACTGCGCGCGTCGGGCACGAAGGTGTCGTGACTGGCGGCCAGCGCCTGCAAACGCCACTGTTCGATCCGCTCCAGGGTCTGGACACGACTGGCGTGCCGATCCGGATGGTCGGCGTTCAAAAAATTCTCGTCCACCAGGTCGTCGATGATCCGCATGGCCGCGTAGGCGCTCAAAAACAAACGCCGCTTCTTCTCCCCCAGCAGTCGGGATACCAGAAACAGGGGCGAACCGTTGCGTTTGGCGATCTCATGGCAGACGGAAAACGGTGTCATGATGGTTTCTTTCCTTGAATGATTGAAAAAAAATTTGAATTCGACGCTGACGCATTCACTTGGAAAGATTTTTCCTTTATTCTGTCAAGAAGTCACACATCCCGCAACCCCCGCCCCACGCGTCCGCCAGATTGGAAAAGAGAATCATGCGCAACCGTTTTTGGCTTATTGGTCTTTTATGTTTGACGGCTCTGACCACCGGCTGCTCCAGCACGCCGGAAACCGGTCCCGCCAAACCACCGGATGTCCTCTACATGGAAGGCATGACCGCCTTGCAAAACAACCGTTTCAAACCGGCGGCCGACCGTTTCCAAGAGATCGAACAAAAACATCCCTTCTCCCCCTGGGCCACCAAGGCGCAACTCAACCTGATCTACGCCCACTACAAAAAAGGCGAATACGAAGACGCGGTCAACGCCTCGCTGCGCTTCATCCGGCTGCACCCGCGCCATCGACACGCCTCCTACGCCTTTTACATGCGGGGCATGTCCCACTATCAACGCATCACCGACTCCTATCGGGATCAAAGCCGCACCCGCGAAGCGATCACCGCCTTCCGCGAATTGATCACCCGCTTCCCCCAATCGGATTACGCCTGGGAAGCCCAGCGCATGCTCAAACTCTGCACCAACCGCATGGCCGAACAGGAAATGGTCGTGGGACGGTTCTATCTGGACCGGGAAGAGTACATCGCCGCCATCAACCGCTTCTCCCAGGTGGTCAATAATCCGGAATTCCAGACCACGCCTTTTGTCGAAGAGGCGTTGTTCAGTCTGGTGCTGGCCTCCCAGAGACTCGGACTGATGGAAGAGTCCCGCAACTACGCGGCCGTGCTGGGACACAACTTTCCCAAGGGAGGCTTCTATCAGGCCGCCACACGCCTGATCCAACAAAAAGGCGATATCTCCCGCGCGCAACTGGCCGAATTGCGACGCGGCGTGGACGAAGGCTCGGTTCTGGGACGCTTTTTCCAAGGACTGGCACCCACCCTGCTGCCCACGCAAACCGAAGTGCGCTGACGCTCCCACACCCCGAACAGAAACGGCTCCAATCCGGGATCCGCCTGTTCGGGGGAAAACAATATAGCATTCGTTAGAGCATCGAGATTTTGCTGTTCATGTCTGATGGCAAGTGATACGGTATATACACGTAGAAAATTAAATGCCACTCCCGAATCCAGTCGGCAGGCCCGGCAAGCCACCCTTGCCGGATCCTTGAAAAGCAAGAGGATGCCAACGGTTCGGAGGTCATTTCCACCCAGAAGTGGCGCAATTTTTGCTCTTTTTTGACTGACGTTTGCTGAATTATTTGACTGAATGGTTTATTGGATTGAGGCATTAACCTGCCCGTTCGACCCCCGAATGTGGTACGACGAGCGACACGAATAAGGGCACTCTGACAATGGCCGAAGATACTGGGACTCAAAATGCCACCCCGGTGGCGGATGACGAGGAAGAATCCCGTCAAACACTGGACGACCTGACGGTTTTGCAGAACACGCGCACCGCAGATCTGTCTGCCGAGTCTTCTCAGTTCACGGAGCAGACCTCGTCGAGCGAAGACCTGCAAGCCCTGGGATCGATCCAGATGGGCAGCGGGGCCTATGTCGAGGAGGGAACGACCGAGACCCAGACGACCGAGAGCGCCTACCCTGAAGAAGAGACCCCCATCGACGCCACGACGGGTGCGAGCGGTACCGCTTCGACCTCCAGTCCCTCCGGGGAGACGACGGAGGAGGGCTTCACGGATGCCGGCGCGGAGATTCCGACCTTCGACGATCTGTCCATGGACGCCGGGACCGAGAGTGCGGTGATCGATCTGGAAAACTTGGTGACGCCCACCACGCCCACCACCGCCACCACCCCGACCACGCCCACCACCGCCACCACTCCGACCACGCCCACGTTCGTCGATACCGGTGTGCCGATCAATCCCCTGACTCCGCCAGTCACCGCCACCAGCGCGACCACCCCCACCACGGTGACCAGTC
>JADGBT010000050.1 GCA_015231375.1 Magnetococcales bacterium
AGATGCAGCTGCTTCCGATCCGGCTCCCGGAAAAATCCCGCCATCGCTTCCTCCTGATCCCGCGTGATCGATGACGGCCATTCTACCAGATTTCAGGCTCTTGCACCCCATTCTGCGACAGGCTCTCTGGCATGTTGAAAGGTGATGGTGTTCATAGCAACATTTCCAACAATTTTCACCAGGATTTTAAATGATCCTCTAACTTCTGTTAATGTCTTTTCCGTCCAGGAACCTTCTCGCACTTTTTCTGAGATATATTCTTCCATCAGGGTTTCCAGGAGGATTGATGGCGGTGAGGAAGGAGTAGGAGTCGGAGGTGAAGAAATTGCGTTCTCGTATGCAACGGGATCAAGAGCTTTGATAGCCTCCATGAAAGCCAAAAAATTTTTGGCTTCAGCTTCTGGTTTATCAGGGTCCATCGTTACTTTCGCTATTTCAAGCGACCCGTTCGCATTTCTTTTGATCCCATCTACGGTCAGGTATATTCTATTGTTTTTCCAGTCTTTTCTCACTAAATCTCCTTGTGCTTCCAAAAAAAGATTGTTCACCTCATACGCTATCAACCGGGAGCGTTGAATGGCCTCACGTCGATCTGACGTTCTCAATGATCGTTTGATTTCTTTTTTTTTGAAGTATGCACGAAGATGCAGTGGGACGGCAATCCGAAAATGGAAAATGCCGTATTCGTTTCTGCTTAGGTAGGATGGGATATGAAACATGGTCAGACTCACTTCCTTGTACCAGTGGTATGTACCAGTGGCGAAAGTGAGTCTGTTTCAAGAAATATTTCTTCTTGAAATCAACATGTTGTTATGGTGTTGGTGGAGGTGAACGGGATCGAACCGATGACCTCCTGCTTGCAAAGCAGGCGCTCTCCCGACTGAGCTACACCCCCATGGTTGGGTTGGATGAGGCAAGAAGAGATTGGAGCACGGATCCTGTGGCGCGGGTTTTTGGAATGGTGTGCCACCGCGTTTTGTGGCTTGCGCCTTCACGGCGTGATCCAGCAGACTTCTTGGTCAAACCAACGACCTTCTTCCACCTATTGTCGCCTGAGCGGCTCGGGAGCGCAAGTGATTTTCCATGGCGGCGTGCGGCATGCACTCCAAAGGTGGCGTGACGTTTGGATCCTGGCGTCTTTCCCGGTTTTGTGTGACGCGCCTCCGCTCTGGGGTGTCGGTGATCATGGATAGGGATCAGGGGGCGTCGAAGCGCAGGGAGTTGATGCGGTTGCGACCGCCGGATTTGGCGGCATACAGTTGTTCGTCGGCCAGCGCGATCACGTGCAAAGGAGAGCGACCGGCAATGCACCGAACCGTGACCACGCCCAGACTGGCGCTGACGTAAGGGGAAACCGAAGACTTGGCATGAGGGATCTTCAGGCCGCTGATGGCCTCGCGCAGTTTCTCCGTCAATCGCAACGCCCCTTCGTATCCGGTTTCCGGCAGAATGCAGACAAACTCCTCCCCCCCGTAACGGGCGCCCAGATCGGCGGCGCGGGTGATGGTCTGCAAGACCACTCCGCCGATGCGGCGCAGACAGTCATCTCCGGCCAGATGGCCGTAGGTGTCGTTATAGGCCTTGAAATGGTCCACGTCGAACAGAATCATCGACAACAAACCGCGTGTGCGGGCCAGACGCAGGTATTCTCTTTCCAGTTCGGTGTCGAAATGGCGACGATTCGACAGACCGGTCAACGCGTCGGTGACGGCCAGACGCATCAGTTGATCCCGCGCGTGTTTGAGCTCGATTTGGTTGCGCACCCTGGCACGCACCACCGGCGGACTCACCGGCTTGGTGATGTAGTCCATGGCTCCCAGTTCCAGTCCGCGCGCTTCGCTGTCCACGTTGCTCATCGCGGTGACGAAGATCACCGGGATGGTGGCGGTACTGCGTTCCTGTTTCAGACGGGCGCACACTTCGTAACCATCCAGATCCGGCATCATGACATCCAACAAGATCAGATCCGGCTGGGCGGCCTTGGCCAGTTCCACGGCCTTGAGACCATCCGTGGCAAAGAGGATTTCGTATTTGTCTTCGAGGATGTCGGTCAAGACCGCGATGTTGATCGGTTCGTCATCCACGATCAGAATGATGCCGGGAAGCTCCACACTCATACATGCCTCTCTTCTTGCAGACGCCATTGATCCATGATCCTGTTCAGCTCCTGTCGGGCTGAAGGAAAGTCCAGTTCATTCACGGCCCGGTCCATGGCCTCCAGAGTTCCATCGTATCCCCGGCCGGCCATCAGGTTGCGCCAGACGGGAAATCGTTTGCGGATCGTCATGCTGTTGCGGTCGAGGAGCAGGGCCATCTCATCGGCCAGGGATTGGATCTCGTGGCTGGAGACCGACCGGTCGGGGGTGAGGACAGGCCACTCCATTGGTTCCGGAGAGAGTCCCTGAATGGCGGTCAGGGCCTGGGTCATCGCGGCATCCAGAGCGTCGAGCAGGGCTGAAAAGGGGGGATCTCCGGATGGATCCCGGCAGCTCTGTTCCAGATCCCTGGCCGCCGCGAAAACGGTCCGGGCTCCCAGCGTGGCGGCCACCCCTTTGAGCGCGTGGGCCAGTTGACAGGCGACGTCGTATTCCCGCCGTTCCACCAGCAAACGCAAACGTTTGGCCGATTCGCTGTTCTGGGCGGCGAAGGAACGCAGCAGTCGGCGCAGCAGCAACGGTTTACCGTTCACCCGGCCAAGAGCGTCGGCCAGATCGAACGACGGCCCCAGATCCGGCAGCAGATCGTGTTCCACCACCAGGGGTTTGGGTGGCGCCTGGATGGTTTCCGTCCTGCGCGCGCGGATCCAGCGGCCCAACACCGTGCTTAAGATCGCCGGGTCGATGGGCTTGGCGATGTGGTCCACCATGCCGGCTTCAAAACAGAGTTGACGTTGACTCTCCATGGCGTGGGCGGTCATGGCGATGATCGGAGGCGCCTTGTCTCCCAGTGCGGAACGGATGCGGCGCGTGGCTTCCAGGCCATCCATTTCCGGCATCTGCACATCCATCAGGATCGCCTCGTAGGCCGTGGGACGGGCCTGAAGCGCCTCCACCGCCAGACGACCATTGCCCACCACCTCGACGATCAGTCCCATCTCTCCCAGAAGCTCTTCGGCCACCTGTTGATTGATCTCGTTGTCTTCGGCGAGCAGCAGTCTGGCGCCACGGATTCTGGGCGTGGTGGTGGTGATCGATCCTTCCTCTTCCTTGCTTCTGCGGCTGCTCCCCCGGAAGACCGACACGATGGTATCGAACAGCACCGAGGCCCCGACCGGTTTCATCAGGCAGGCCCGGGCGCCTTCGCGCGCGGCCTTGGCCACCACCTCTTCGGTGCCGAACGCGGTCACCATGAAGATGGTCGGCGTGGTGGTGAACGCGGGATTGGCCAGAATCCGACGGGTGGTTTCGATGCCGTCGAGTTCCGGCATCTGCCAGTCCATCAAGACCAGATCGCAGGGTTGGTTCTGGGCGTTCATTTCGTCGAGCCGGTGCAGCGCTTCCTGGCCGTTGGCGGCCACGCTGACCGGCATGGACCAGTGCTGAAGCAGTTCGACCATGATTTCACGCGCCGAGGGATTGTCATCCACCACCAACACGTGAATGTTGGACAGATCGGTCCAGACTTCCGTGGGTTTGATGGTCTGGGTGCCCGTGGGGGCGCCCCGGCCGAATCGACCGATGAAGGTGAAGGTGCTGCCTTCTCCGGGTTGGCTTTCCACGGAGATGGTGCCATCCATCAGCGCGGCCAGACGATTGCTGATGGCCAGTCCCAATCCGGTGCCGCCGAAGCGCCGGGTCATGGACATGTCGGCCTGGGAGAAGGATTGAAACAGTCGCGCCATCTGTTCGGGACTCATGCCGATGCCGGTGTCCCGCACGGAAAACGAAAGGGTCACCCAGTCGTCCAGGCTTTCCAGGGCGTTGACGGCGATCATCACCTCGCCGTGTTCGGTGAACTTGACCGCGTTGTTGACCAGATTGAGCATGATCTGTCCTAGTCGCAACGGATCGCCGATCAGTTCCACAGGCAAAACGGGAGGCACCGAAACCAGCAGTTCGATACCTTTTTCGGCGGCGCGCAGCGCGGTGACGTTGGTGACGCCATCCAGTACCTGGGAGAGATTGAAGGGAATCTGTTCGATGGCCAGTTTGCCCGCCTCGATCTTGGAGAAATCGAGGATGTCGTTGAGAATCCCCAGCAGCGACATGGCCGCGTTGCGGATTTTGTTCAGATAGTCTTGTTGGCGGGGGACCGGATCGTTTTTCAAGGCCAGATGGCTCAGGCCGATGATGGCGTTCATCGGCGTGCGGATTTCGTGGCTCATGTTGGCCAGGAATTCGCTTTTGGCCCGTGTGGCCTCTTCGGCGGCCTGTTTGGCCTGTTGCAGAGCCTCGGCGGCCTGTTTGCTTTCGGTGATGTCCACCATCAGACCGACGAAGTTGCGTACCGCTCCCAGTTCGTCCCGGATGGCGCTGACGGTCAGATCCACCCAGACCGTACCCCCGGAACGGGTCATGAACCGTTTTTCCAGGCGATAGTCGTTGCGTTCCTTGTTGAGGATCTCCTTGTAATACAGGGTTTCGTCGAGCATGTCGTCGGGATGGGTGAAACTGGCGAAGTTGAGTCCCAGCAACGCCTCGGGGGCATAACCGAGCAGTTGGGCGAAGCTGTCGTTGAATTGCAGCAGATTGCCCTGGGCATCGGCGAAGGCGATGCCGGCGTTGGCCCGTTCGAAGATGCTGCGGAAACGCAACTCCGAGTTGCGGCGCGCCTGTTCGGTCTGGATCTGGGCGGTGATCTCTTGCACCGTGCCCAGGGCCATTTGGGGGTCGCCGTGGTCGTCAAAGGTGATTTCCGCCTGTTCCCGCACCCATTTGATCTCGTCGTCCACCATGACCCGATGCACGATGTCGTAGGGGGCGCCTTGCAATGCCGCCTGCCAGGCGCCATCCACATCGGCCCGGTCCTTGGGAAAAATGCGGCTGATGAAGCGCTCATAACTCAAGGGAGTGCCCACCGGCAGACCAAAGATCCGATAACTCTCTTCCGACCAGCACAGTTGACCGCTCACCAGATTCAGATGCCAACTGCCGATGCGGGCTACGGCCTGGGCCCGTTTCAGGCTTTGCTCGCTGTTGGCCAGGGCGGTTTCGATGCGGGTGCGTTCGGTGATGTCGTTGATGATGCCATTCCAGAGGCTCTCCCCGTTGGGCAGGAACTTGCCGGTGGATTCGATCCGCAGCCAGCGCAGTTCTCCGTTGATCAGGAAACGTCCCCGCCACAAGAAGGCCTGTTTGGACTGTTTGGCCTCTTCGTTGGCGGCGCGGAACGAGGCCACATCCTCGGGATGAACCAACGAAAACGGACGCGAGGCGTTGGCGAGAATTTCCGGGGCTTGCAGATCGAACATGGCGCAAAAACGGGCGCTGACGTATTCAAACCGTTTGCTGCCGTCTGCCAGGATGCGGAATTGATACACCCCGATGGGAATCCGTTCGATCAGATCGTTGTACTGCTCCTTGCTTTGTTGCAGTTCGCGGGTGCGGGCCGTGACCCGTTGTTCCAGGCTGGCGTTTTGTTCGGCGATGCGTTGATGGCTGTCGTTGATCTGACGCATCAGTTGATTGAAGACTTTTTGCAGGGTATGAATCTCTTCGATGTTGACCGCGTCCAGTTCCACGAAGCCGCCGTGTCCCTGATCCGCCAGGCGGGCGACCTGATCGGTGAACCGGGCCAGGGGGCGGGCCACCAGGGTTCCGGTGAGCAGCCACAGGATCAGCAGCAGAAAGAACATCAACGCCGAGGCCGAAATCGCGATATGCAGCATGGTCTCTTTCAGGCCGGCTGCGGTTCTGGCGTGGCTGGAGGCGATGGTGATGGTGCCCAGCCGTTTGCCCGGATCCGATTCCTGGTACAGATCCCGTTTGATCAGCAGATCCTGGGCGGGCTGTTGACCGTCCGGGGAGCGCCACAGGGCGTTCAACTCTCCCTTGAGGTCGCGGATTTCCACCTGCACCACCGCCGGATGGGCGCCCATGCCGTTGGCCAGCGCCTGCAACAGATGCTGTTGATAGTCCCAGATCGCCGAAGCCGCCCCGGTGGCCGAGATGTCGGCCAGGGAGCGCAGGGTTTTGAGTACCTCGTGGCGCGAGTTGTGATAGGCCAGGGCCAGTTGCAGTCCGGTCAGGATCACGGCGAAGAGCAGATAGGCCAAGAAGAGCTTGCGCAGCAATACTTTGGCGAGTGCCCGCGAACCACTCCCCAGGAAGCGGGTCACCAGATCCTTGTGGGTCGATTCCATCATGCGGCGCTCACGGCAAGGGTGTTTTAGAAGTCCAACAGGGAGTGGGTCTCTTTTTCCGGCAGATAGCGCAGGAAAATGGTTTTCAGGGTGCCATCGCGTCGCATGTCGGCCAGCAACCCGCGCCACTGTTCGGCGTCCAGGGAGTCGAAGCGGCTTTTGGACAGGATCAGCCCATGGGGCACCCCTTTTTCGGTGGGGGTCCAGTCCTGGATGACCACATTGGGTGCCAAGGTCTGGTCCCGCAGATATTTGCGGAACACCGGGGGTTGGGAAAACATCGCGTCCACCCGGTTGCTTTTGAGTTTCTTGAAAATGGTTTCCACATCCGGGGTGTCTTGCACCCGTCCGGCCTGACGCAGTTGATCGAGCCAGTGGTCCTGCTCGGTCCCATGCTGAAAGGAGCGGACCACGCCGATTTGCAGGCGGGTCTGTTGCAGGAAATCGCGCGCGTTGTGAACGGTCTTGGCCACTTCGGCGTGTACGAGCGCATAGTTTTTCATGATCAGGTAGTCGGCGAACCAGGCAAACCGATCCCGTTCGGCGTTGCGGATCCCCGAGACGCTCATATCCAGATCGCCGGTGGCCAGATCGGCCCAGATGCGCGCCCGGGTCATCACCTGGGTCTTGATGACGCACCCGCTGCGCCGGATCAATTCATCGACCACATCCTGATCGATGCCGGTCCCCTTGTCATACAGGAAACCATACTCATAGAAGGCCAGCCGGATCGGCTGATCGCCACATTTGACCGTTCTGGCTGCGGCGTGGTCCGGGAGGGTGACCAGGCCAAGCAGCAGGATCATCCCCGGGATCCATCGGTGCGCAATCCCATTCATCGTGTGCTTTCCGGCTCCCCTCTTGAATTGGTGCGACCATTATTCAGAATAGAGGATCATACACCAAAACATTGCCTGGAATGTTCATTTTTAATATTTATATGCAGAATTTTAAGCATTAATGTATGTGTGATGAGGCTCCGGTCGTGTGAGGGATCTTGATTGGAGCGTTCTGAAGGAATGGTATGACATAAGAATTGGCTCTGTTCTTCTTTTTCTGTTATTATCCTTTAAGAGATATAAATAGTAACCTTCCATTGAGTTTTTGCAAGGAGTGCCAAATGAGTGAGAATCCCCTGATCCCGTTGCATGTGCGCTCCAATGAGCATGATCCGGAGAAACCTTTTGATGGGGATTTGTTCGGGCGCCAGGAATTGGCTGCTAAGTTGACGGGCATGATGGAGCGTATGCGTGGTGGCTGTGTCTTCGCCATAGACGCTCCATGGGGCGATGGAAAGACATGGTTTGGTAAGAACTGGGCTGCCAAATTGCAATCGGATGCGTTCCATGTGGTGTTTATTGATGCCTTCCGGCAGGACTTCGTGGAGGATCCGTTCCTGATGCTCTGTGCAGAGGTTCTGGCCACATTCAAAGAAAATGACGTGAACAGTGACGGCATAAGTAAATTGTTTGATGCGTCGATCAAGGTCTCCAAGACCATTGCCCCTCTCCTGGCAAAGGTGGCAATCAATATTATCGGGCGTCAATTTTTAGGCAGTTCTGATATGGCGGAGGAGTGTCGCAAAGCGGGTGATGAGGTTCAAAAGGGGTTGGCGGATTACTCTGAGAAAGCGTTGGCAAAACGCCTTGCTGATCATGGTGACAACAAACGCAGTGTCGAGGAGTTTGCAAAAAAGCTTGGGGATTTGGTGTCTCAACTGAATAAGAAACCACTGATCATCATCATTGACGAACTGGATCGCTGTCGTCCAGATTTCGCCGTGAAGACGGTGGAACGGATCAAGCACTTTTTTGATGTGCCCGGCGTGGTTTTCGTCTTGCTGGTGAACCGTCCTCAACTGGAAGCGGCCATCAGGGGAATCTACGGGAGTGATGTCGATGCAAGAACCTATCTGGGCAAGTTTATTCAACTCTGGTTACAGTTGCCCAAGACCCGTTTGAGTGGGTCGCCTTCTCTAGATCATAACCGGATTTACTGTCAGGAATTGGGGCGTCGATTTGGTTTGGAGCAGACGGAAGGCTATGGTGTTTTTAAGGAAGTGTTTGAGATTTTGGCAAGTTTGAAAGGATTATCGTTACGCGATTTGGAACGAGGGTACACCTTATTCTCATTGGCTCAGCCTGTCGGCGATAGGGGTAGAGCTGTCGCGTGGTCAGTCTATTTAAGGCTGGTTCGGCCTGATGTCCATGTTGGCCTTTTGGTGGGAGAGAAATCCGCGTGTATTTCTGCACGTGAAGAATTAGAGGAATTGAAATTATTGGATGTGTCAGGAAATTATGGTGAAATTCTGAGTGTGATTGATGGTATGTATAAGGATTTTATTGATGGTAACGCTTGTTTTTCCAATGATAGCAAAATTCTATTTTATAATTATCTACTCACTGCAAGTAAAATGCCTACACGTCAATTTATACAGGCAATTGCCAGAATGGTTGATCTGAATACGGATTAGTTGTTTATGTGTGATTCATCCGTTTGTGTTCTGGATGTTTCATCCGGAACTTCCTTCTTGTTATTGAGGGTCGGTCCTGATCGTGTGGGGTGCCCCGTTACGGCCATCAACGCGCTAGTGTTAAGGGCGGGGCCGGTAGGCGCATTTCCTGGGCGGGGGGGGATTGGATAGACCGGGGCAGGTGGCTGGTTCATCTTCATGACGGCGAACATCGCACCGATGATCAAGGCTGTTTGGGCTGCAAACATCCCGGCGGTCCATTTGATCCTTTTCACTTTGGCGGATTCGAGATCTTTCTTCATCTCCATGATATCCCCCTTCGTCGCCAACTCTTGAAGTCGGGACTCTTCCACCTTCTGAAGTACCCCGGAAAGGGCTTCTGTCTGGGCAGACGGCATCCCTGCCGTTTCCAGCTTCTTCACAAAGGCCAAGGTATCAAACGGAACGACTGTTGCGTGGCTCATGGCTTCCTCTCCTGGTGGGCGTGTGAGTCATGAATCATGAATACTGTCCGAGATTGTCCAAACAAGGTCCAAGGAAATCCACTGGCTATCCCTGGCCGGGATGATCCGGTTGCATGATGAGTTCTTGATTGACAACACACCAGATTGTTATCTAATGTATTATTGTATACTCAGGGAACCTCGTATCGGAGCGTGCCATGTTGCATCCTTCTACTGCTGACACCGTGTCCAGCCGTTTCATGGGCAGCTGGATCGATCGGGCTCAGACCCGGATTCGTGAATGGCTCACGCCTTTGGACCGGGTGGCTGCCATGATTCCGGATTGTGATCACCTGCTGGAGCTGGGGTGCGGGCAGGGGATCCTGATTCGCAAGGTGGCGGCGCGCATTCCCAGGATTACCGGGGTGGACTATGATCCGCGCAAATGCGCCATGGCTCGGGAGGATCTGTGTCGCGGTTTGCCGGGCGTGACCGTCGTTCAAGGTGAGATTTTGACCTTTCTGGCCGCCATGCCGGATCATGCGGTCGGCTGTGTGGTGCTGGCCGATACCTTGGCCAGCAATCCCCCGCACGTTCAGGAGCGCATTCTCGCGGAGAGCGTGCGGGTGTTGGCCCGGTCCGGAACCCTGGTCCTGAAGATCATGGATACCACTCCGGTCGGGAAGTTCGTCTGCTCCCGGCTGCTTTCCGAGTTGATCTATCGGGTGTTGCGACTCTCCGTCTCCAGCGATCAGCGTCTGTTTCATCAGTCCAGCGTCTGGTACGCCGATTGTCTGGCCCGTCTGGGTCTGACGACGCAGTTGGCCGCTCTGCATCGCCTGTTGAACCATCCTTTTTCTCATGCCGTGGTATTGGGCGTGCGCGTTTGAGCGCGCATGGTCGCCGGCAAGGCGATTCGGGTCTGGACGGGTCTGCGTTCCGGGTTGACAGAGGCCGATTCCATGGGTCGATGCACGCGGATTGTAATGTCTTTAGTTGTTGATCTCAATCCGAATTCGGTGCGGTGCCGTGGATGACCCCTGCCAATCGTGCCGGGATTGGTCGGTCTTTTTTAACGCCTTCCCCAGGAGTCACGATAAAGAAGAACGTGACTCCTGGGGGGATTCATCGGTGGGGGAGGGACAAGGGTGGTCCGTGTCTCCTCCTTTTTGAGAGGGTGAGGCGTCAGCCGATGGGGCGCAGGGTGGCCAGGGCTTCGGCGATTTTTTCTTCCGGATAGGCGTAGTCTTCCAGGTCGCCGGCGAAGTAGCGGTCATAGGCGGCCATGTCGAAGTGGCCGTGGCCGGAGAGGGTGAAGAAGATGGTTTTGGCTTCGCCGGTCTCTTTGCATTTCAGGGCTTCGTCGATGGCCACGCGGATGGCGTGGTTGGACTCGGGGGCGGGCAGGATGCCTTCGGTGCGGGCGAACTGCACCCCGGCCTGGAAGGTGGCCAACTGGGGCACGGCCACGGCTTCGATCAGACCCAGGTGGTGCAGATGGGAGACCAGGGGGGAGTCGCCGTGATAGCGCAGACCACCGGCGTGGATGCCCGGCGGGATGAAGTCGTGACCCAGGGAGTACATGGGCATCAATGGGGTGAGTTTGGCGGTGTCGCCGTGGTCGTAGGCGTAGCGGCCCCGGGTGAGGGTGGGGCAGGAGTCGGGTTCCACCGCCACCAGACGCACCTGTTTTCCGGCGGCCTTGTCGCGGAGGAACGGAAAGGCGGTGCCGCCGAAATTGGAGCCGCCGCCGCAACAGGCGATCACCACATCCGGGTAATCGTTGACTTTCTTGAACTGGGCGAGGGCCTCCAGGCCGATCACGGTCTGGTGCAAGACCACATGGTTGAGCACCGAACCCAGGGCGTAATGGGTATCCGGGCGGCTGGCGGCGTCTTCCACCGCTTCGGAGATGGCCAGACCCAGGGAGCCGGGGGTTTCCGGATCCCGCGCCAAGGCGTCGCGACCGCTTTGGGTGTGGGTGGTGGGGCTGGAGAACACTTCGGCCCCCCAGGTTTCGATCATGGAGCGGCGGAACGGTTTTTGTTGATAACTCACCCGTACCATGTAGACCCGCACGGTCAGGCCGAACATGGCCCCGGCCAGGGCGATGGAGGAGCCCCATTGTCCGGCGCCGGTCTCGGTGGTGAGACGCATGCACCCTTCCTGCCGGTTGTAATAGGCCTGGGCCACGGCGGTGTTGGGTTTGTGGGATCCGGCGGGGCTGACCCCTTCGTATTTGTAGTAGATGCGCGCCGGGGTTCCCAGGGCCCGTTCCAGTTGACGGGCGCGGAACATGGGGGCGGGCCGCCATTGACGATAGATGTCGCGCACCGGTTCCGGGATGGGGATCCAGCGTTGGGTGGACATCTCTTGTTCGATGAGGGCTTCCGGAAAGAGCGGGGCCAAGGCATCGGGACCGATGGGTTGACCGTCCGGACCCAGGGGCGGGGGCAGTGGGGTCGGCAGGTCGGCGGCGACGTTGTACCACTGTTTGGGAATTTCCGACTCATCGAGCAGTATTTTGACATCATCCATGGCGACCGGTCCTTATGGCGAATTGAAAGAAGAATGAACAATCCTTGATCCCGGAAGATTACCCCGCAAATCGTGACAATGCAAGCGTTGCCAACGGGTTACCGGTCTGGATGAAGGGGGGAAGGTCGGCAGCTTTGACAATGCGGGGGAGGACATGGTTGCGGGAGGGGTGGGGTGGTCAAGGAGTGCCCAGTATGACGGCAAAATGGTGTGGATTGCTTATTTTATGGGCAGAAATGGCGTGTCCTGGATTCGTTCCGACCGGGAGTTGAATGGAGAAAAGATTGTTTTTACATATTCTTACCGCAGGTGCAACAAGTCAGCATGCATCTTGCAGATATCAGACATGAGCCCGCGCGATGATGAATCAAAGGAACGGATGAACCGGATACGGGATCTATTGAAGGATGAGGGGGTCGGCACGGCCATGCAGGATGCAAAGGGGTGGCGTGATGGCCGGAGAGCGGAGGGTTGCTGGTTTTCTTTCCGGGTCATCGGGCCCCAATTTCCACGGTCAAGACACGAGGAGAGTGCCATGATGGTGCGACATAATCGAACAAACGACTGGTTTCGCGGACCCGGATGTTATTTCTGGAGTTCGGATCTTCGTCTGGTGGATTTGGAACTGGGCTATTGCGCCACTCCCCAGGAGTTGGCGCAGGCCATCCAGCATCACCGCATCGAGCTGGGACAAGAAAACCAGGAGATGGGGGGCATGGTTTATCGCACCCATGCGTCCACAGAAGAGGCGGTCGATGCGTGGCGTTTGTCGATTGCGCCGTTGACGGGTTGGGGCTATCGGGTCGCGGTTCCCGGCAACTGAACCGCCCCTTGCGGGATATCAACTTCTGAAAAAAAAAGAGAGGGTCTGGGGGATTCTTCCCCCAGGGTTTTGACTTTAAAAACACAAAATTTCAATCTTTTGATTTGATTTTGTGTTTTTAAAGTCCCAAGGGCTTTGCCCTTGCATCCCACCAGGGGCCAATGGCCCCTGGATCCCGTCAGTGAAACCACGCATTCCGGAATGGTCAGGAAGGCCGGTTGATGTTTGGGTCTTGTTCGTTCCCGGCGTCGCCGGAGCGGAACAGACGACGTTTGAGCCAAGCGGTCACGATCCAAAGTCCGCCGAGCAGTAACAGGGCGTCGATCAGGGTGATCTGTTCGGACATGGCGTCTTGTCCCAAGCGTGTGGTGATCAGTGTTTGAAGTGACGCATGCCGGTGAACAGCATGGCCATGCCGTGGGCGTTGGCCGCCGCGATCACTTCATCATCCCGGATGGATCCGCCGGGCTGGATGATGGCCGTCGCACCCGCCGCCGCTGCCGCGTCCACCCCGTCCCGGAAGGGGAAAAAGGCGTCCGAGGCCATCACCGAGCCGGCCACCGGATTGCCTTCCCGCTGGGAGGCGACCGCCGCGTCGTTGGCTTTGGCGATGGCGATGCGGGAGGAGTCCACCCGGCTCATCTGTCCTGCGCCCACGCCCACGGTGGTCAGATCCCGGGCGTAGACGATGGCGTTGGACTTGACGTGTTTGGCCACTTTCCAGGCAAACAGCAGATCCCGCTTTTCCTGTTCCGTGGGGGCGCGTTCCGTCACCAGTTTGAGGTTTTCCTCACGCAATTCACCCACATCCGCCTGTTGCACCAGCAGACCCCCCACCACCCGTTTCAGATCCATGCGCACGATGCCTTCGCGGGTCGTGGCCGGGGTCACCGGCGACAGGGACTCCAGCAGACGCAGATTGCTCTTGCCGGCCAGGATGGTCCGGGCCGAATCGCTGAATCCCGGCGCGATGATCGCTTCGATGAAGGTGCTGGCGATCTCCTTGGCCAGCCGTTCATCCACGGGCCGGTTGACCGCGATCACGCCGCCGAAGGCCGAAACCGGATCCGTGTCCCGCGCCCGCAGATAGGCGGTGGTGAGATCCGGGTCCGAGGCCACGCCGCAGGGATTGGTGTGCTTGATGATGGCGATGGTGGGTTCGGAGAACTCCCGCACCAGTTCGAAGGCGCCGTTGGCGTCGTTGATGTTGTTGAAGGACAACTCCTTGCCCTGGAGTTGCCGGGTGTTGGCGATGTTGCAGCCCGGCGGAGAGGCGTCTTTGTAGAAGGCCGCCTTCTGATGGGGATTCTCCCCGTAGCGCATTTCCTGATGCTTGTGGAATTGCAGGGTCAGCACCTCCGGGAAGAGGCCGGGTTTGTTCTCTTTGTCCAAGGCGGTGAGCCAGTTGGCGATGGCCGCGTCATAGGCGGCGGTGCGGGCGAAGGCCTTGCGGGCCAACTCCGCGTTGGTGCGGGCCGAAACCGCGCCGTGATTGGCGCGCATTTCCGTCAAGACCCGGATGTAATCCTCCGGATCCACCAGCACCGTCACCCAGCGATGGTTCTTGGCCGCCGAGCGGATCATGGCCGGACCGCCGATGTCGATGTTTTCCACCGCCTCGTCCAGGGTGCAGCCGGGACGGGCCACCGTGGCCTCGAAGGGATAGAGGTTGATGACCACCAGATCGATCGGTTCCAGTTGGTTTTCCTTCATCTGGGTTTGATGCTTGCGATTGTCCCGCACCCCCAGCAGTCCGCCATGAATGCGGGGATGCAGGGTCTTGATGCGGCCGTCGAGCATCTCCGGAAAGCCGGTGAACTGGGAGACCTCCTCCACGGCGATGTCGAGGCTTTGCAGGGCGCGGGCCGTGCCGCCGGTGGAGAGAATGGAGACCCCAAAAGAGGCCAGTCCTTCGCCGAGGATCGTCAGTCCGGTTTTGTCCGAGACGCTGATCAGGGCACGTTTGATCGGGTTCATGCTCATGGTTAAAAAACCTTATCGGTTCCTCTGAAATAGGGCAGCGAAAAAACCGTCGCACCCGGCGACATGGGGCAAAAGCGTCAGATACGGTTGGGTCGAGTATATCCCTTCAAACCCCCGGCTTGCCAGGGCCGGAATGGCCGGAACAGGGCGAAAGTGAAGATTTTCATTAAGGAAACTTTCGACCACCGCCTGGTTTTCCTGGCGCAGCAGCGAGCAGGTGGCATAGACCAGCCGTCCTCCCGGACGCACCAGGCGCGACGCGGCGTCCAGCAAGGCGCATTGGCGCACGTGAAAGGCGGCGACCTGTTGCGGGGTCAACCACCATTTGATCTCCGGGCGACGGCGCAAGGTTCCGGTGCCGCTGCACGGGGCGTCCACCAGCACCGCGTCGGCCTTGCCCGCGAGGGGCTTGAGCTGGGGATCGCCTTCGTGGCGCAGCGGGATCACCCGTACCAGATTGTTGGGGTTCTTGAGACGTCGCAGCCGCTGGGAGAGCTGGTGGAGGCGTTTGGGATCCGTGTCTGTGGCGATGATCCGGCCTTTTTGTCCCATCCAGGCGGCCAGATGCAGGGTCTTGCCGCCACCACCGGCGCACAGATCCACCACGGTCTCCCCGGGACGGGGGGCCAGCAGGGGGACGATCCATTGGCTGCCTTCATCCTGGATTTCAAACAGTCCCTGATGAAAGGCCTCCAGGGTGGTGATGGGCGGGTGTCCGCTGAGACGCAGGGCGTTCGGGGTGCGGGGCAAAGGGGTGGCGTCGACCCCCAGGGCCGCCAGACGCGTCCGCAGGGCCTCCCGCTGGATCCTGGCGCGGTTGACGCGCAGATCTGTTGCGGCAGGCTGGTTGAGGGCCAATCCCAGGGCCAGGGCCTCTTCTTCCCCCCACTGGGACACCAGGGACTCCCAGAGCCAGTCCGGCAGGGAGCAGCGTTCCTGTGGGGTGGCGGACGGGTCGAGGCGCGGGGGGGAAGGTTCCGATGCGGCCAGCGTTTCAGCGGCCAGGGCGACCAGGGCGGTCAGCCGTTTTTCCGGCGGCAGCAGGGGATCGAGGCGGCGTTCCAGCAGGCGTTTGTGGCGCAGCACCGTGAACACCAGATCCCCGAGGCGTCCCCGTTCGCCGGGGCCGGAACCGCGTCGCTGAAACAGGCGACGCAGGGCGCCATCCGCCGGAGCGGATTGATCCAGGATCTCTTCCAGCAGTTCTGCGGCCATGATCAGGCTGGGATCGGCGTTCATGTCGGCTCCACCGTCGCCACCGGATCATCGGCCACGGTGACCTCCAGCACGCTTTTGACCAGCACTGCCAGGGGCACGGCGAAGAACACTCCGGCCACTCCCCACAAGGATCCGAAAAACAGCACGGCCAGCATGATGGTGGTGGGATGGACCCGCACCGTCTCTCCGAGGATCATGGGGGCGATCAGGTTGCCATCCACCAGTTGCAAGATGCCATAGACGATCAGGGGATGGGCCGCTTCCCAGGTGATGCCCCACTGGAGAATGCCCAGCAGGATTACCGGCAGGGTGACGGCGGCCAGTCCCAGAAATGGGATCAGCACCGACAGACCGGTCAGCACCGCCACCAGAAAGGCGTACTGGAAGCCGATGAGCACAAAACCCAGATAGCTGGCCGATCCCAGCAGCAGCATTTCCCAGAATTTGCCCCGGATGTAACCCCCGACGCCGACATTGACCTCGCTCAACACCCGTTTGAGCAGGGTGCGTTCCCGGGGGAGATAGCGGGAGAAGGCGGTGAGCAGGGCGGTTTTGTCCTTCATGAAGAAAAAGATCAGGAAGGGGACCAGAAAAAGGTAGATCAGCACCGAGACCAGTCCGGGCAGTCCTCCCTTGAGCAGCATGGAGATGGAGTCCGCCGCCCAGCCTTGGGATTTTTCCACCAGACCCAGCAGCATGCTTTCGGCGAAGGGGGAGTCGATCCAGCCCGAGGCCGAGAGGGTAAGATGTTGCATGAGGGCTTTGAGGGTTGCGGTGATTTTGGGAATTTCCGTGGAGACGCGCGATAGTTCCCGGACCAGCGCCGGGGTGAGAATGAGAAAGATGGCGCTGGCGATCAGCATGAACAGGCTGAAGATCAGCGTGACCGCCATCATGCGGGGCACGCGGATGCGTTCCAGGGGGCGGACCATGCCTTCCAGGAGATAGGCCATGACCACGGCGGTGAAGTAGGGGGCCAGGGCCGAACCGAAGAGACTGATCGTCAGGGTGGCTCCGGCCAGGGCCAGCAGCAGACCCATCAATTGCGGATTGTGGAATTTTTCCAGATAGGCGGCAAGCATGGGGGGCATGGGGGGACGTGGTTCTCCGTAGGCGGAAATTTCAAGAGGGTGGAAGAATGATCACCAGGGTGCCGGTCGGAGTCCAGGGAAAAAGTTGGATCACGTCGGCGTCGCGCATGCGGACGCAGCCGGCGGAGGCGGGGTGTCCGAGCCGGTCGGTATGGGGTGTGCCGTGAATATAGATGTAGCGGGAGCGGCTGTCGATCCCCTCTCCCCGGTTGTGTCCCTCTTCGAGACCTTCGAGCCAGAGGATGCGGGTGGTGATGAAATCCCCTTCCGGGTGCTGGTCGGGTTGGAGGATTTCGCCGGTGGGTTGACGGCTTTTGAACACCGTGCCCGCCGGCGCCTGATCCCCGAAGGTGGCGCAGATGCGGTGCAGACCCGTGGGGGTGCGTCCGCTCTCTTGTTGACAGCCGAAGCCGGTTTTGCCGGTGGAGACGGGCCAGATGCGGTGTTTGCGTTGGGGGAGCGGCTGACCGTCGGGAGCGTTGCGACCGAGCAGAATCAGGCGTTGCGGGCCTCCCAGAACGACGATGGCGGGCTGGATGGAGTCCCAGCCCGCCTGACGCAGACGGTTCTTGGCCTGTTTGAGAGCCTTAATCGTCGCCTCCCAGGAAGCCCAGCAGACGCAGCAGGCTGGTGAAGAGGTTGACCACGTTCAGATACATCGACAAGGCGGCCACCGAGGGAGCCACTTCCCAGGGGCTGGCTTTGAGCTGTTGGGTTTCGAAGAGGATGTAGCCGGCGAAGATCACCGATCCGACGGCGGACATGGCGAACGACAGCGCCGAGGACTGAATGAACAGATTGAGCAGTCCGCCCACCACGATCACGATGAGTCCGGCGAAGAGCATGCCGCCCATCATCGACAGGTCGCGTTTGGTGGTGAGGGAGTAGACCGACAGACCCGTGAAGACCGCGCCGGTGAGGAAGGCGGCCTGACCCACCACGCCGGACATGCCTGCGCCGACATAATGGGCGATCACCGGTCCCAGGGAGAGTCCAGAGATGCCGGTGAACAGAAACAGGGTGGCGGCGTTTTGCACCTTGAAGGCCAGGAACATGGCGCCGAACATCAGGAGCATGAGAATGATCGGATGTTCTCGCGCAAACGGCAGGGTCATGCCCACATAGCCGGAGGCGACCGCCACCAGCAGACTGGCCGCCAGCAGGGCGTAGACCTGCTTGAGATAGACCGACACGTCGCTGGAGACGCGGGACTTGACTTGAGTTGTTCCCCAGGGGGAGTCTTGAGAGGGGTATTTTGGTTTGTTCAACATGGTTTAAGCTCCGATAGATGTTGGCATGAACTGTCAACGTACAGTGCGGATGGTTCGCATTTGTGTTCGAGATGATTCTATCATGAAGGTTGGATAACACGCAAATGAATTGCAATGTCTGCGTGAATTGTGATATCCCTTAAAAGCAGGGGGAGATGAGTACAGCAGGGTGCGCGGAGACTCGTGGCAACACGGACGCGATTTTTTTTCTCTTAAGACCTCTTGTGGAGATTCCATGTCCCTCACCGATGACCAGGCAACAGACAAACACCACGAAGAACCAAAGGTGGACCGGAGACGTCGCCCGGAACGACGGGTCGAAATTCTCAAGGCGGTCATGACCCTTCTGGAAAAGGGCAACCGTCGGGTGACCACCGCCGAACTGGCCGCAGAGGTCGGATTGTCCGAAGCGGCGCTGTACCGTCATTTCACCGGCAAGGACGCCATTTTCCAGGCACTGACCGACTTTCTGCGGGATCATCTGCTGCGTCCCTTGGATCCCGCCTTGGAAAACGCCTTGCCGATGCAGCGGTTGCGACGCCAGTTCGAGTCCCATCTGACCTTTTTCGCCGAACATCCGGGTTTGTGTCGCATCTTCTTGGTGGAAGGGGTGATGACCCGCGCCGAAAGCATGGCCATGAACCGGATCGTCGGGGAGTATGGCAAGCAGGTTCAGGGCATCATGGCCCGCGCGCAGGAGATGGGCGCGTTGCCGTCCGGACTGGATCTGGAGTCGGCGGCGGATTTTTATGTGGGACTGATTCAGGCGGCCACGTTGCGATTTGTGATCAGCGGGTTCACCGAATCCCCCACGGCGGATATGGGTATGGCCTGGAATTATTTCTGTCGGGGTGTGGGGGTGGTGGAGCAGCGGTCTGCGGCGTGAAGATTCGGCGCGTCGGTGGTCCATGCGGCCATCCCATTCGGTTGTCCCATTGAGTCATTTTGCTGCATCATCAAAGAAAAGAGGGTCCGGGATTCGATCCTGGACCCTCTTTTCTTTTGGTGCGGATAGCCGGATTTGAACCGGCACGGCGTGAACCACTGCCCCCTCAAGACAGCGTGTCTACCAATTCCACCATATCCGCGTCTTGACAACCAAGCCTAGCAGAGGTTTTCATGGCTGGCAATGGTTTTCGTCATCTGTCGCAATGGAGGGTTCAAGTCACGACCATGTTCGACGCGCGTCCGATCGGCATTTTTGATTCCGGGGTGGGAGGGCTGACGGTGCTGGAGGCCCTGACACGCGCCTTTCCGGAGGAGGGGTTCATCTATCTGGGGGATACGGCGCGGGTGCCTTATGGCACCAAGTCGGCCCGCACCGTGGAGCGCTACAGCGTGCAGGTGGCCGATTGTCTGCTGCGTCGTGGGGTGAAAGGGTTGGTGGTGGCCTGCAATACCGCTTCTGCCCTCGGGTTGGCGGCGTTGCGCGCCCATTGTCCGGTGCCGGTGATCGGGGTGATCGAACCCGGTTGCCGGGCGGCGGTGACGCTTTCCGCCGGGCGGGAGACGCCGGGCCGGGTGGGGGTGATCGGCACTCGTTCCACGGTGGCCAGCGGGGCTTATCCGTATCATCTGGCCATGCTGGATCCGCGCATTCCTGTGGTATCCTTGGCCTGTCCCTTGTTCGTGCCGTTGGTGGAGGAGGGATGGGTGGACCATCCGGCAGTGCGCATGATCGTGGCCGAAACCCTGGCTCCCTTGTTCGCCCAGCGGCTGGACGCATTGATCTTGGGGTGTACCCATTACCCGGTGTTGAAATCGGTGATCGCCGCGACCATGGGACCGGGGGTGGCGCTGGTGGATTCGTCGGCGGCGATGGCCGAGGATCTGGGGCGGTATCTGGGAGGGGTGATCGCCCCGGCCCCGCCGGGACAGACCCGCCGTCTGGAGTTTTTGGTCACCGATGTGGCGGATCGTTTCAAGGAGACCGCGCGGCGTTTCATCGCCGGGGTGGAGGCCGAATGGGTGGAGATGGTGGATCTGTAGTGTGTGGTCGTGTGGATCGTGATGACGCATTTTGATGAGGATTGGAACGCATATGTCTGACCTGTCATGGGTGGGAAACGTGGAGGGTTCCACGTTCGAGCGTGCGGTGCTGGAACGCTCTCGCAGTGTGCCGGTGCTGGTGGATTTCTGGGCCACCTGGTGCGGCCCCTGTCGCACCTTGGGACCGATCCTGGAAAAATTGGCCGTGGAGATGGATGGACGGTTCTTTCTGGCCAAGATCGATTCGGATCGGGATCCGGAGTTGGCGCGCCGGTACGGGGTGCGGGGGATTCCGGCGGTCAAGCTGTTCGTGGATGGGGCGGTGGTGGACGAGTTCACCGGGGCGTTGCCGGAATCCCAGGTGCGGCGTTTTCTGGATCAGGCGCTGCCTGGCGAGGCGGACAAGGGGGTGGGGGCGGCCCGTCAGGATGAGGAGCGGGGGGAGTGGGATCAGGCGCTGGAGGGGTATCAGCAGGTGTTGCGGCTTGACGCTGGCCACGCGGGCGCCTTGTTGGGTTTGGCTCGGGTTGGGATGGCTTTGGGGCGTCACGAGGAGGCGGCTGCGGCCTTGGCCCGGCTCAAGCCCCGGGATCGGGAGAGTGTGGAGGCCAAAACCCTGGCCGCCCGCCTCGCCTTCACCGCCGGAGAGGCGGATCTGGAGACGCTGATGGCCGCAGTGGCGGCCCAGCCGGATCAACTGGAGGGGGTGATGAAACTGGGTGAGGCCCTGGTGGCCCGGGAGCGTTACGCCGAGGGCATGGACCGTTTTTTAGAGGTGGTGCGGCGGGATCGGAGTTTTGGAGAGGACGCGGGCCGCAAGGCTATGATCCGGGTGTTCGACCTGTTGGGACCGGGACATCCCCTGATTCCGGTCTACCGCCAGCGGCTTTCCACCTTGCTGTTTGCCTGAGTGGATGTGAGAGGGCGTCCGTTTTGGGTCGGACCCTTTGGCCGGCCGCGTTGAGGCTTGAAAGGGACGCAGGCTGTGTGCCGCGTTAAGGACGAGTCACTGTCTGCGTCCCTCTGCCGAGACTCTGAAGTCCAGGTTCATCGGGTTTGAAGATTTTCAACCAAACCGGCGCGTTGGCATCGGTGGAGCGGGATGTCGTCCCATTTTGGCATTCCAATACGCCCACGAGCGCGGATCAATAACGCCCGAGGCGCGTGGTCGAGCGCGTCACGGAGATCGTTTTCTGTCAGAAAACGCCGCAACAGGTTCATCTCCTCGTGCGTTGCGCGTGCCATCCCACACTTCAGGATGGGTTGGAGGGCAAGGGGCGATAAGCGCGGGCAAACGATCCAGGTCAACAGCGCATGCGGCCTTCAGCAGCCGATCCTTAACCTGTTCCGGTAAGCGGTGAAGATTTCCATTCTCGAAGTAAGCGAGAGCCTTCAGCGTGCTTTGCAGGTTGAATTGTGTTCCTGTGCTTTTGTTTTGCAACCTGATACGTAACACGGTACACTACCATGATACTGAATATACAGCACAAGGGCTTGTCTGATCTCTTTTACTGAAGATCAGAGCAGAGGGGTTAAACAGTCTCTTGTTAAACGACTGCGGCAAATCTTGTCGTTGCTCAACACTG
This sequence comes from Magnetococcales bacterium, assembly GCA_015231375.1. Taxonomy (GTDB): domain Bacteria; phylum Pseudomonadota; class Magnetococcia; order Magnetococcales; family Magnetaquicoccaceae; genus Magnetaquiglobus. Next base: position 21,717 of record JADGBT010000050.1, read on the forward strand.
CTACCGTTGCGGATGACATGGACCTTCCTGGCTTGAAACTTCACCGCCTCACAGGTGATCTGTTCGGGTTTTATGCCGTTTCGGTTTCAGGTAACTGGCGGGTTGTTTTTCGTTTCAGAGAGGGACACGCCACACATGTTGATTTGATCGACTACCACTAGGAGGCCGAAGTCATGACGATGAAAAATCCCGTGCCACCCGGAAAGATAATCCGTGATTTGTGTCTTAAGCCCCTGAAACTTTCTGTCACTCAAGCCGCTGACGGACTTGGCGTAACGCGTAAAACGCTGTCTCTTCTTTTAAATGGTCACGCTGGTATTTCTCCTGAAATGGCCATGCGTTTGTCTCAAGCATTCGGGCGTAGCCCAGAGAGTTGGTTGCAGCTTCAAGCACAGTTTGACTTGGCCAAACTTGACAGTCGATCTGTGAAGTTTAATGTGAAGCCGTTTTCATTGCCTCAAAGAGCCTGTCGCAAAATGGACTGACCAGTTGGTTTCGGCGGTCAGTTGACCGAAATCTGGCCCTGGTAGCCCGGTTTCACCGACAAAAAAGCGGAAATCCCGCTTCAATGGAGCCATTTGGTCCCTTT
>JADGBT010000051.1 GCA_015231375.1 Magnetococcales bacterium
GGGGGGGGGGGGGGGGGGGGGGGGGGGGGGGGGGGGGGGGGGGGGGGGGGGGTGGGGGGGGGGGGGGGGGGGGGGGGGGGGGAGGGGGGGGGGGGGGGGGGGGGGGGGGGGGGGGGGGGGGGGGGGGGGGGGGGGGGGGGGGGGGGGGGGGGGGGGGGTGGGGTGGGGGGGGGCGGGGGGGGGGGGGTCTGGGGGGGGGGGTCAAGCCGGATGGCCGCTACCGGATCCGGGGCACGGTGGCTTTGAAGGATCCCGCCGACGCGCGTCTGTCCAATGTGCTGCGGGTGTTGGGGGCGGTGGATGGAGAGGGGCGGGTAGGCGTGGACGAAGCGGGCCGATGGTCGGGATTCTAGGCGGCCGGTTGCCAGGGCGCGGCGTGATCTTGTAACATGTCGGCATGGATCGATGCGCCAGGGAAGGCGTGTACACGGGATGTGTGGTGGATTTTGCTATGAAGATTGGTTTGATTTCCGACTCTCACGATCATCTGGAACACATGTCCCGCGCCTTGGCGTGTTTCCGGGAACGCGGGGTGACGCGGATTCTGCACGCCGGGGATTGTGTCTGTCCGGCCACGATTCTGACCATGGCCGGGTTCGAGGTGGGGGGAGTCTTTGGCAACAACGATGGCGAGCGGGCCGGGTTGCACCGGGCGTTTGCCAGAATCGGCGGTCGCCTGGAAGGGGAGTTTCTGGAACTGGAGGCTCCGGGGGGGGGAGGACGCATCGCTTTGTATCATGGCACGGTGGCCCGTTTGCGCGATTCCCTGATTGTCGGCGGGGGGTATCGGCTGGTGGTCACCGGTCACACCCATCGTCCGGTGAACCGGATGGAAGGAGAGACCCTGGTGCTCAACCCCGGAACCCTGCACGGTTTTGGTCAGCGGGCCACGGCGATGATCTACGACGACGCCACCCATGCCGCCGAGTTGATCGAACTGCAAGCCGCGCCGCCCGATCCGTTCAACCCCCTGGGGGGTTGAGATGGATCTGGCCAGGAAATCGCTTTTTTTCGTGGTGGACGACGATCCCGTCACCCGCTTGATGCTGTGCCGGTTTCTGGAGCGTCACGGTTATCTGACCCGCACGTTCGCCAATGGGGCCCAGGTCACCGAGGCGTTCGACCGGGAGATGCCCGACGTGGTGCTGATGGACGCCAAGATGCCGGTGATGGATGGCTTCGAGGCGTGTCGGCGTTTGAAGGAGCGGCCGGATGCCCGTCATGTGCCGGTGTTGATGATCACCGGTCTCAACGACGACGAATCCGTGGATCGCGCTTTCGAGATCGGAGCGTCGGATTTCATCACCAAACCGATCCACTGGGCCATTCTGCGCAACCGGGTTCACTATCTGCTGGCCAACATCGAGGCCGGACACAAACTCTCCCTGGCCGCCCGGGTGTTCGACAACACCGGCGAAGGGATCGTGGTCACCGACGCCCAGGCGGTGATCCAGTCGGTCAATCCCGCTTTTACCCACATCACCGGTTATGCCGATCACGAAGCCGTGGGACGCCGCATGAGCCTGCTCAAGTCGGGCCGTCATCCCCAGGAGTTCTACGAGAAGATGTGGCATGAACTCCTGGCCAATGGTCAATGGCAGGGGGAGTTTTACAACCGGCGCAAGGATGGCACCATCTATCCCCAGTGGGCCAACATTTCGGCGGTCTTCGCCCCCGGCGGGCAGGTGGAAAACTTCATCGCGGTGTTTTCCGATCTGACCGCGCTGCGGGAGTCCGAGGAGAATCTGCTGTATGTCACCGGTCACGACGCCTTGACCAGTCTGCCCAATCGTCATCTGTTCCACGAGCGACTGGTGTTCGTGCTGGACGAGGCGCGGGACTCGGGCACCATGGTCTGGGTGCTGCTGTTGGATCTGGATCGGTTCAAGGTGGTCAACGAGACCATGGGCCACGATGTGGGGGATGCCCTGATCGTGGAGGTGAGTCGTCGTCTGGCCGTCAACCTGGGGGGACGGGGCAACCTGAGTCGTCTGGGAGGCGACGAGTTCGCGGTGATCCTGCCCAAGACCGAAGATTCCCAATCCGTGGCCCAGTTGGCCGAAACCCTGTTGCAGGCCATGCGCATCCCCTTCGTGATCCACGATGTGGAGTTTTTCGTTGGAGCGAGCATCGGCATCGGCGTACACCCTTTGGACGGGGAGGACGCCAAAACCTTGATGAAGAACGTCGATGCCGCCCTGTATCACGCCAAGGAGCGGGGACGCAACAATTTTCAGTTCTATCGCAACGAGATGAATACCCGCGCCATGGCCCGCATGCGCATGGAAACCAGTCTGCGCGTGGCGCTGGAACGTCAGGAGTTCGAGCTGTATTTCCAGCCTCAGATCCATCTGGCCAGCGGCACGCTCGCCGGGGTGGAGGCGTTGATCCGCTGGAACCGGCCCGGTCACGGCATGGTTTCGCCAGGTGAGTTCATTCCGTTGGCCGAAGAGACCGGCCTGATCATTCCCATGGGCAACTGGGCGCTGGCGGACGCCTGTCAGCGCGCCATGCGCTGGTTCGCGTCGGGGATCAAGCCGTTCCGGGTGGCGGTCAATCTTTCCGGAATCCAGTTCGAGCAGCCGGATTTCGTCGCGCGGGTCACGGAGATTCTGTCCACCAGCGGTCTGGCGCCCCACTGGCTGGAGTTGGAATTGACCGAAAGCATCGCCATGGGGGACGCGGTTGAAACCCTGGTCAAGCTCAAATCCTGCTCCGAGGTGGGGGTGCGGCTCTCCATCGACGACTTCGGCACCGGTTTCTCCTCGCTGAAATATCTGAAGCGTTTTCCCATCGACACCTTGAAGATCGATCAATCGTTCGTGCGCAACTGCGCCGACGACCTGGAAGACGCGGTGATCATCCGCGCCGTGATCGGTCTGGCCCACAGCCTGGGGCTGACCGTGATCGCCGAAGGGGTGGAAAATCGGGAGCAGATCGATTTTTTGCAGGTCCACGGTTGCAATGTGGTGCAGGGGTACTATTACGCCCGGCCCATGTCCGAGCGGGCCTTGCTGGATTATCTGCGACAGCACGGTTGACGGACCGTGCGGCGGGTTTGGGCCATCGGGGTGGTGTGCGGCGGGTGGTGGGCTCTTTTGTCATCTTTGGCGTGGGCCGGGAACGCTTTGGAGGAGCGTCTGTTCGCGGGTATGCCTTTTGTCCATGTTCCTGCCGGATGTTTTGGCATGGGCAGTCCGGCGGGGGAGATCGGCCGGGATCCGGACGAGGGACCGCGACACGAGGTGTGTCTGGACGGTTTCTGGCTTGGGCGTCACGAGGTGACCCAGGGGGAGTGGTTGCGGGTGATGGGGAGCAATCCGGCCCATTTCGCCTTGAGCGAGCATCACCCGGTGGAACGGGTGAGCTGGGAGGAGACCCAGGCGTTCATCCGCAAGCTCGACGGATCGGGAGACGGTCCTTTTCGTCTGCCCAGCGAGGCGGAATGGGAGTACGCCGCTCGGGCCGGCAGTCAGAGTCCTTATGCGTTCGGAGCGACGTTGGATCCTGTCAAGCAGGCCAACTTCAAGGGGTCGGGGCCGCGCCAGGGGGAGGGGGCGTATCGGCAGAGCACCACGCCGGTGGGTCATTTTCCCGCCAACGGCTGGGGATTGTTCGACATGCACGGCAATGTCTCGGAGTGGGTGCGGGACTGGTATGGTCCAGGGGTCTACCGGGAGGTGGAACCGGGCCGGAAGAATCCGTTGTGTCTGGACGACTCCAGCGGCTTGCGGGTGCTGCGTGGCGGCTCCTGGTATGACGAGGCCCTGTATCTGCGCGCCGCCGACCGGGGCTGGAGCACCCCCGAAAACCGTCACGCCACCATCGGCTTTCGTCTGGCCCGTTCGGAAGGTCCGTGAAGGGGGAGTGGTCTTGCAGGGGGGGATGTTCGATCTTTTTTCTTCAATCATGAGGAGCCATCGATCATGGAGCAACGTCTGTCACTGGTGACCCTGGGGGTGCGGGATCTGGCCCGGGCGCGGGCTTTTTATGAAAGTCTGGGCTGGCGCGCCTCGGCGGCCAGTTGCGAGGGGGTCTGTTTTTTCCAGACCGGATCCATGGCGGTGGCGCTTTATCCTCGTGAAGAGCTGTTGGCCGATTCTGGCCTGACCCACGCCACCCCGGTGGCCGGAGGGATCACGCTGGGGATCAATGTGGCCTTGAAAGAGGACGTGGACCGGGAACTGCTCCGGGTGGTGGCCTGCGGCGCCACCGAACTCAAGCCGGCTGTCGATACCCATTGGGGCGGACGGGTCGCCTATTTCGCCGATCCCGACGGACACCCCTGGGAGATCACCTGGGCGCCGATGTTTCCGTTGGGAGTGAACGGGGAGTTGGTGTTGCCATGAGGGGGAGGGGTCAGAAGGTGTGTCGTCGGTTTGGATCCCGGTCAGGTATTGTTTGGTAAAGAGCGTGCGATGATTGCCGGTATCGTTCGTATTGCCGGGGCAATGCTGTGTCGGGATGGATTCCTGGTTGGGATGTTGAGCAAGGATCGAGCTTCTTTAGTCTGTGGAATCATCGACACGTTAATTTTTTGTCGATGCGCCGTATTGTGACACACCCGGATGGCGGCGTGTCGGTGGTTCGGGAAATGGGTTGCTTTTTGGTGGGTGGAAGAGTAGACTTTTTGCGTTGCGGTATTTGAGCATAGCCGCCGTGGTGTCAAACGGGACCATTCGAGCTGCAAGGGATCTTACAACAGTGAAAAAACGGATCTATTTCTTCGGAAAGGGAGTCGCGGATGGCAAGGCCTCGATGAAGGCCATCCTGGGTGGCAAGGGAGCCAATCTGGCGGAGATGTCCAGAATCGGCATTCCGGTCCCGGCGGGATTCACCATCAGTACCGAGGTGTGTACCTATTTCTTCAAGCACGATGGCGACTATCCCGAGGATCTGCGCGAGCAGGTGAACAAGGCTTTGGGCAAGGTCGGCAAGGCCATGGGCAACCGCTTCGGCGACGCGAAGAATCCCTTGCTGCTGTCGGTCCGCTCCGGCTCCCGGGTCTCCATGCCCGGCATGATGGATACGGTGCTCAATCTGGGACTCAATCCCGAAACCCTGCAAGGACTGCTCAACCAGTCCGGCGATCCCCGCTTCGTCTACGACTGTTACCGTCGTTTCATCCACATGTATTCCAACGTGGTGCTCGACTTGCCCCACGAGCGTTTTGAAGAGACCCTGACCCACGAAAAGAAACGTCTGGGCAAACAGCAGGATGTGGAGATGACCGCCGAGGATTGGCGCCATCTGGCCGAACTGTACAAGGCCATTGTCCTGGAAGCCACCGGCAAACCCTTCCCGGAAGATCCCCTGGAACAGCTCTGGGGGGCCATCGGAGCCGTGTTCCACTCCTGGAATTGCGATCGCGCCAACACCTATCGCCGTCTCAACAACATCCCGGACGACTGGGGCACGGCGGTCAACGTGCAGGCCATGGTCTTCGGCAACATGGGTACCGATAGCGCCACCGGCGTGGCCTTCACCCGCGATCCGGCCACCGGGGACAACCGCTTTTTCGGCGAGTTTCTCATCAATGCCCAGGGCGAGGACGTGGTTGCCGGCATTCGCACCCCCCAGGAGATCACCCTGGATGGCAAGAATCGCGCCCGCTCTCCCCATCCGGCCATGGAAGAGGTCATGCCAGAGCTGTATCAGGAGTTGGTGACCCTCTACAAAAGGCTTGAAAGCCACTTCCGCGACATGCAGGATCTGGAGTTCACCATCCAGAAGGGCAAACTGTGGCTGCTGCAAACCCGCAACGGCAAGCGCACGGTTCAATCCGCGTTGCGCATCGCCCTGGATATGGTCAAAGAAGGGTTGATCACCCCCCGGGAAGCCATCATGCGGGTCAAGCCCGAAGATCTGAATCAGCTCCTCCATCCCACCCTGGATCCCAAGGCCAAGCGTACCGTGCTGGCTTCCGGCGTGCCCGCCTCTCCCGGTGGCGCCGTGGGTGAGGTGGTCTTCACCCCGGAAGACGCGGTGCAATGGGTCTCCGAGGGGCACAAGGTCATTCTGGTCCGCGAAGAGACCAGTCCCGAGGATATCCACGGCATGCACGCGGCCCAGGGCATCGTCACCGCCCGTGGTGGGGCCACCTCCCATGCCGCCGTGGTCGCCCGTGGCATGGGGCGGCCCTGCGTCTCCGGTTGTCATGACCTGGACATCGACATGAAGGCCGAAACCTGCACGGTCAAGGGCACGGTGTTGCGCAAGGGGGATTGGATCACCATCGACGGCGACGCCGGTCAGGTGCTTCAGGGGCGCATCCCCATGATCGAACCCCAATTGACCGGGGATTTCGATCAATTCATGAAGATGGCCGATGTGGTCCGTCACATGAAAGTGCGCGCCAACGCCGACACCCCCACCGACGCGGAGAACGCGGTTCGCTTCGGCGCCGAGGGCATCGGGTTGTGTCGCACCGAGCACATGTTCTTTAAGGACAATCGCATCCTGGCGGTGCGCGAGATGATCCTGGCCCAGGATGAAGCTGGACGCCGCGCCGCTCTCGACAAGATCATGCCCATGCAGCGTTCCGACTTCGAGGAGATCTTCCGGGTCATGAAGGGGCGTCCGGTGACCATCCGGTTGCTGGATCCGCCGTTGCACGAATTCCTGCCCCACGAAGTCAAGGAGCAGACCGATGTGGCTGAATCCATGGGGGTGGAACTCAAGGAGATTCAGGGTCGGGTGAGTTCCCTCAAGGAGTTCAATCCCATGCTGGGTCATCGGGGGTGTCGTTTGGGGGTCACCTTCCCGGAGATCTACGAAATGCAGGTCCGGGCCATCATGGAAGCGGCCTGCGGACTGGTCAAACACGAGGGATTCACCATCATTCCCGAGATCATGATCCCCCTGGTGGGTCTGCCCCAGGAGCTGAAATTCCTCAAGTCCCGTTGTCTGGAGGTGTGTCGTCAGGTGATGGAGGCGTTCGGGGTCAAGATCGACCTGTTGATCGGTACCATGATCGAACTGCCCAGAGCCGCCTTGGTGGCGGATGTGTTGGCCGAGGATGCGGAGTTCTTCTCCTTTGGCACCAACGATCTGACTCAGACCACCTTGGGTATCTCCAGAGACGATGCCACGCCGTTCATCACCGCTTATCTGGCCAAGGGATTGCTGGCCAAGGATCCTTTCGTGTCGTTGGATCAAAGCGGTGTGGGGCAGTTGGTGGAGATGGGCGTCAAGCGGGGTCGGGATACCCGCAAGTCCATCAAGATCGGGGTGTGTGGCGAACATGGAGGCGATCCGGCTTCCATCTCCTTCTTCGAGAAGGTGGGATTGGATTATGTCTCCTGTTCTCCCTTCCGGGTGCCGGTGGCCCGGTTGGCCGCAGCCCAGGCGGTGATCGAGAATTGATGAAGTTCGAAAAAGGGGGGGTGAAACGACCCCCCTTTTTTTGTTCTTTCTTTGACTATTGAAAGAAAAGAAGGGGTCTGGGGAATTCATTCCCCAGGGTTTTGATTTTTTTGTTTTTTGTCTTTCAAAATAAAATTTTTAATTTATTTTTTTAAAAGCAAAAGATCAAAACCCTGGGGGATGAATCCCCCAGACCCCCTCTTTTTTTTTCAATAGTGTGTCGGGGGTGGGGATTTGGGTACCTTTGAATATACCGCCCTGGATGAGCGGGGACGCACCCGCAAAGGGGTCGAGGAAGGCGAATCGGCCCGGGAGGTGCGTGATCGGTTGCGGGAGTCGGGTCTGACTCCCCTCACCATGCTCGAAATCCAACAAGGAGCGGCTCACCCCCAAACCGGTTTTCTCTCCCCCACCCGGGGTGTCGGCGGGGCCGATCTCACCCTGGCCACCCGCCAACTGGCCACCCTGCTCAAAGCCTCCCTGCCCGTGGAAGAGGCCTTGAACGCCGTCTCCCAGCAAACCGATCACAAAAAATTGCGCCTCATTCTGCTTTCGGTCCGCGCGCGGGTGCTGGAAGGTCGCGCCCTGGCCCAGGCCTTGTCCGATCATCCCACCCTGTTTTCCGACCTCTACCGGGAAACCGTGGCCGCCGGGGAAAGCTCCGGTCAGCTCGACCGGGTGCTGGACCGCCTGGCCGACTACCTGGAAAAAAGCCGCAAACTCAAAGCCGGCGTGGGCGTGGCCCTGATCTATCCGGCGGTGGTGGTGTTTTTTTCCATTCTGGTGGCCGGGGCGCTGGTCACCTACGTGGTTCCGGAGGTCACCAAGGTGTTCGAGGATTTTGGCCAGGAGCTGCCGCCCTTGACCCGTGGCCTGATCGCGCTGTCGGATTTCTTGCGCTTTCAGGGGGGATGGCTGCTGATCGGCGTGGTGGGCGTGGCGATCGGCGTGCGCCTGCTGATGCGCCGGGAGTCGGCCCGACGGGCGTGGCATCGGGTGTTGCTGCGCCTGCCGCTTTCATCGGCCCTGGTGCGGGGGATCAATACCGCCCGCTTTGCCCGCACTTTGGGGATTCTCACCGGCAGCGGCGTGCCGATTCTGGAAGGATTGCGCATCTCTGGACGCGGGGTGGCCAATCTGCCCATGCGCGAAGCCGTGGCCAGAGCCGCCGAACGGGTCCGGGAAGGGGGAGGACTCCATCAGGCGCTGGCGGAAAGCCGGATTTTCTCTCCCATGGTGGTCCACCTGATCGCCAGCGGCGAAGCGAGCGGCAATCTGGCCAATATGCTGGATCGGGCCGCCGAGGCCCAGGAACAGGAGGTGGAAACCCTGGTGAGCGTGTTGACCGGCATGCTGGAACCTTTGCTGATTTTCCTGATGGGGGGTATGGTCTTGACGATCGTGGTGGCGATCCTGCTGCCGATCTTTAATCTGAACCAATTGATCCAATGAGTGTCATGAGCGTCGCTATGAACAACACAGACGGTTTTCCCACGGTTACCTCCCGATCCCGGCAGGCGGGTTTCACCTTGATCGAAATCATGGTGGTGGTGGTGATTCTGGCGGTATTGGCCACCCTGGTGGCGCCGAAGATCATGAGTCGTCCGGGAGAGGCGCGACTGGTCAAGGCCAAACAGGACATTTTAGCCATCGAATCCGCCTTGAATCTCTACAAACTGGACAATTTCGTCTATCCCACCACGGACCAGGGGCTGGATGCCCTGGTGAAGAAACCCACCCTGGAACCGATTCCCCAGAACTGGCGCGAGGGGGGGTATCTGGCCCGTCCGCCCAAGGATCCGTGGAGCCGCTCCTACCTGTATCTGCGTCCGGGCGCGCATGGGGAGTTCGATCTGTATACTCTGGGAGCGGATGGGGTGGAAGGCGGCGAGGAGGCCAACGCGGATCTGGGCAACTGGAACCTGGATGGCCCACGCGATGCGAACAAAAGGTGACCAGAACGGATTCACCTTGCTGGAAATCCTGGTGGTGCTGCTGATTGTCGGCATCATGATGGGCATGGCGGTGCTGTCCGTGGGTCCGGGGGACCGGGAGAAGGGAACACGGGATGAACTGGCGCGCCTGAAAGGGGTGCTGGATCTGGTATCCCGCGAGGCGGTACTCGACGCCCGGGAGTGGGGAATCCGTTTTTCCGATCACGGGTATCTTTTTTTGGTGCTGGACGACAAGAATCAATGGCGTTCTCCTCCAGCCGGGGATCGCACCCTGCAACCCCGCCGCCTTCCCGAGACCATGCCCATGGTCTTGCGGATCGAAGGGGTGCCGCTGGACAAGCTGGAGGTCAAACCCGAAGATCCCCCCCAGGTGATGGTCTCGTCGGACGGGGAGATGACCCCTTTCGAGCTGGAATTGACCGTGCCCGGCGACGCGCGTACCGGAGAAAAGGTCGCCTTCCGTCTGAGCGCGGGCCTGACCGGTCGCACCCGGATCGAACGGGTGGCGGTGACTCCATGAGAGTCGTGAGCGCCATGAGAGCCGTAAAAACCGTAAAAACCATAAAAACCATGAGATCCCCCCTGCGGTCCGAGGGGGGATTTTCTCTGCTGGAGACCGTGGCGGCGTTGGCGGTGCTGGCGTTGGCGCTTTCCGCGTCGCTGCGCGCGGTCTCCGAATATGCCCGCAACGCCGCCTATCTGCGGGATCGCACTTTGGCCCACTGGGTGGCGATGAATCAGGCCACGGAACGCCGGGTGCGTCTGGAGTGGCCCGAACCCGGTATCATCCGGGGCACGGAGACCATGGCGGATCGGGAGTGGCATTGGAACGTATCGGTTTCCAACACCACCGAACCCCAGATGCGACGCCTGGAGATTCAGGTGCGCGCCGACTCTGCGGATACCTCCCAACCGCTGGCCCGTTTGGAAGCCTATCTGGTCAAGCCATGAAATCCCCGATGACCCTTGCGGATCGGCGCGGCTTCACCCTGTTGGAGTTGCTGGCGGCGTTGGCGGTGTTCGCGGTGATGTCGGCGATGGCCTATGGTGGTTTGAACGCCTTGTTGCAGGCCCGTCAGGAGGGAATGAAACGCATGGAGGCGTTGGACGCGCTGCGGGGTTTCTTTTTGCAGGTTTCCAAAGACGTGGAGCAGGCGGTGCCCAGGGGCATGCGGGATGGTCAACAGAAGGTCCATCCGGCGCTGGTGGGCAGCGATGGCGCGACCCGGTTTCTGGAGTTGACCCGGGGGGGACGGCCCAATCCTCGGGGTTTGGCCCGCAGCGCGTTGGAACGGGTGGCCTATTCCCTGGAGGAGGGACGCCTGCTGCGTCGCGCCTGGCCGGTGCTGGACCGGGTGCAAGAGGATATTCCCGCCGGGGAGAGCCTGCTGGAAGAGGTGACCGAGGTGGAGATTCGGTTTTTGAGCCTGGATGGCAAGTGGCGCGGCACCTGGCCCCTGCCGCCTGCGCCGGGATCCGGCTTGACCCAGACCGGGGGCGTGGGGCCGGGTGGGGGAGGGCTGGCGGTGGTCTCCTTGCCACGGGCGGTGGAGATTGTGGTGCTCAAGAGCGGCTGGGGACGGGTGCGGCGTGTGTTCGAGATCGGAGGCGGCGGGTGAGGGCCGTGGGGAGGGAGTCCCGGCGCGGAGCCGCGTTGTTGACCGCCTTGTTGATCGTATCGGTGGCGGTGACGGTGACCATAGGCATGATTTCGGCGCAGCATCTGGATATTCGTGCCAGCGGCAACATTCTGGAGCGGGATCGGGGGTTGCATCTGGCTTTGGGGGGAGAGGCCTGGGCCATGGGCATCTTGAGCCGCGATGCCGTGGAGAGCGAGCACGACCATCTGAACGAAATCTGGGCCGCCTCTCCGCCGCCGATTCCGGTGACCGGGGGCACGGCCAGCGGGCGGATCACCGATTTGCAGGGTCGTTTCAATCTGAACAACCTGGTGCATGAAGGCAAGCAGAACCCGGTGGAACGGGCGCGATTCGAGCGGTTGTTGCGGGTGATGGGGCTGGATGGCCGACTGGCTCTGGCGGTGGTGGACTGGATCGATGCGGACAGTCAGGTCAGCCAGCCGGGAGGGGCCGAGGATGAGACCTATCTGGGTCGGCGTCCTCCCTATCGGGCGGCCAATCAGCCGTTCGTCACTCCAACCGAGTTGCGGCTGGTGGAAGGGTTCAACGAAGAGGCGGTGAGCCGACTGCTGCCGCTGGTGACCGCCCTGCCGGAGCGCACCGAGTTGAATGTCAACACCGCGCCTGTGGAACTGCTGATGACCCTGGTTGACAATATGACCCGCTCCGAGGCCATGATCCTGGACGACAAACGGCAACGCGGAGAGGGGTTCAAGGAGTTGGCCACCTTGCTGGCCGAGCCGCTCTTCAAGGGCCGGGAGGTGCTTTCCGGCGGTCTGACGGTCTCCAGTCGTTTTTTTCTGGTGGAAGGGGAGGTGCGTCAGGGCCGGGGCCGCACCCGGCTGTCCAGTCTGCTGGTGCGCCAGAATGGACGGGTGATCGTGCGGCGTCGGGCCCAGGGGGTGTTATGATCTCTTTTTCTGGGGCAACCCGTGGTGGTGCGCCAGGCGTCACCCATCCTTGCCTCCTGGTGTTTCCGGTTCCTGGGGTCGATCTGACGGGTGTATCTGTTTTCCATAACGCTTCAAGGCCAACAAGAAAGTCCGTTTGCTGATCGGTTTCGCCAGATAATCGTTGCATCCAACCTCGATGCATTGTTTGGTCTCGCCTTCCATGGAGTGGGCGGAGAGGGCAACAATGAAACGCGTTTTTTCTTGTTGGGTCTCTTTTTCCCATTTCCGGATCAACAGGGTGGCCTGCAGGCCATTCAATACCGGCATTTCAATATCCATCAAGATCAGATCAAAGGCATTTCTTTTGATCTGTTGCAGGGCTTCGGCACCATTGTTGGCCACGGTCAGATGATGGGGCGTGCTTTCCAGATAGATACCGATCAGGATTTGATTCTCTTCCACATCTTCCACCAGAAGAATGTTTAACGGGGGAAGATGACAGTCTTTCTCGGATGGCTGGTCTGCCTCTTTGCAGGAATCGTTTTGTTCGGGAGCGGTGGTGGCGCGCAAGGGGAGCTTGAAATGGAATTGACTCCCGTGACCAAATTCGCTGGTGACCCCAATCGATCCCCCCATCATTTCCAGAAGCTGTTTGATCAGGGTGAGTCCAAGACCCGTTCCTCCGTATTTTCGGGAAATACCGGTATCGGACTGGGTGAATCGTTCAAAAATTTTGGTTAAATTTTCAGGACGTATGCCGATCCCACTGTCGGAGATCACACATTGCAGACCGGGCGGGTGATCGTCACTTTGGCCCAAATCGATTGCCACCCAACCGAATTCGGTAAATTTCAAGCTGTTGCTGATCAAATTGAACAGGAACTGACGAAATCTGACCGTATCCGAAATCATCCACTCGGGCAGGCGTGGGTCTATTCTGAGTCGAAGGGTTAGCCCCTTTCTGTCAGCCAGTATTTTTAACATGTTGATGACTTCTTGCGTTTCGCAGCGTATGTTGACAGCCTCTTCACGAATGATTAATTTGTTGGCCTCGATTTTACTAAGATCAAGGATATCGTTGATCAACTGCAACAAATTGACCCCGGCGCTCCTGAGCATGGTCATGTAGTATTTTTGAGAGCCGTTCAATCCGCTGTCCAACAGAATATCGCTCATTCCGATAATGATGTTCATCGGAGTTCTGATTTCGTGGCTCATGGAGGAGAGAAAATGGGTCTTGGCCTGATTGGCCATGTCGGCTTGCAACTTGGCTTCCCGCAAGGCCTCTTCCGTTTGTTTGCGTTCGGTGATATCCAGTACGGTGGCAAAAAAGCGATCGATTTGACCATTTTCTTTGCGGATCGCCTGAACCTGAAGAACAGTATCGATGTTTTGGCCATCCTTGCGAATGAAGCGTTTGTCTATGACGTACCCTTCGGATTTTCCCTCCATGACCTGTTGTAAACATTCCAGATCACTGTTCAGGTCATCCGGATGGGTGATGTCAGTCCAGGTGAGTTGAACCAGTTCTTCTTTCGGATAGCCGAGCATTTGGCACAGATGATGGTTGACCATGTTCCATCGTTTGTTTTCCGGAGAGGTGATGGCCATGCCGATGAAGGGCAGATCATAGAAAAGCCGCAGTTCTTCCGCCTGGGTGCGCAGGGACTCTTCGGTGGTTTTGTGCATGGTAATATCGTGGTCAGCAGTGTGGTCTTTGATAAACCAGGATTTGTATCGTTGCTGGAACAGAGAGAACATGGATGATACCCCTTGGTTTGAAAAATATGCTTTTTACGATTTGATCGGATCATGACAGGTGTGAATGTAAAGAGGATCACCTGATTTCAACGAGTCTATTCTCATCGAGGGAGGCATGATCCGACCGAAAATCTTTCAGCATGGGCGTCACGTTTTCAATGTCGATTCAATGTTGGATCGTATTGCAACAAGGTGATCGAGACGTTATGTGTTGTACCCGGTTCCGGTGGGAGAGTGCTTTCAATTTGTTTTGCAAGGATGAATCTTTCTCTTATGTCTCTGTCATGAGTGGAAGCAGAGCCTGGCGTCGAATGGCGAACCATTTGCGGGATTCTTCCCGAAGATGGGCCAGTTTGCTCTCTTCTTTGTTGCGATACGGATTGGCGAATAAAAGTCCTTCCAGTTTCTTTGATATGATTTTGGACTGCATTGCTTGAGCGTTCAATTGGTAAATCTGGGTCATCGCCTCTTGTGCCAGCACCAGGTTGGATGAGAAATTGTAGTGATTGCCGTTGATTTGAATGGTAACCATTTTTTATCCTTTTGATTGTCTTGCTCTTGAGCGGTTCAAAAAAGGTTGGAGTCTTCCTGAAGGGTTTTGCATCAGGGGGAGATGCAAAACCCTTATTCATCGTTTTGTGTAATTTTGATTCTTAGTGTTTATTTGAACCCGTCTCTGCTGTCTGCTGCCTTATCCGCTTTGATGTCATTCCAATACCTGTACCACGGTATTTCCATCCTTCTGGGCTGAAGGAGTGCCAATAGCGCTGACATTTTTATTGGATTTGTTACGATTCCCTTTTTTCACATTCTTGTTCTTGTGTTCAGATGCATTGTTTTTTTTCAATCGTTTGGCACTTGTATCCGACATTGTTTTCTCCAAAGGTAAGATTTTGTTGGCCATGCCTTTATTGTTTGAACAGGCAATAAAATTAACGCAATCTTCGTGCCGAATGGTTTTGAATTTTATTCAGATATCTGATAAGGCCTCTATTGGCTCAAGCACTTGTTTTTCGACATTATAGGAAAATGTCCATTCACCACACAGTGCCGGATGGATTCGTTTTTTGTTTCAATTGGTGGATTTTCTCTGTAGCATGAAACAAAATAGTTTCATTTTGTTTGAAATGCGGGAGATGTCATGGCGGTGAATGTTCTTCTTGTGTCGAACGATCAGTCGTTTTGTGAAATGGTCATTCAGGTCATGTCCCGCGCGGGATACATAACGGATACGGTTGGTTCGTTGAAGGCAGCGATTGAGGCATTTCAAAAACATCAGTATGATCTCGTGGTGTCTGAACTGTCTGTTTCCGGCGGATCCGGATTTCAGTTGATTGATTTTGTTAATCAATTTTATCCAACAGCCAAGATTGTGCTGGTGGCGGACACGCTGGATGCGGAATCGGTGCAATCCGCCTTGCGCGCAGGGGCCTTCGACTATCTTGTCAAGCCGGTTTTGGCTTTGAGACTGGCGCATGTGGCCAATCTCGCGATGGAACATCAATGGGTCCGGAACGAACGGAAGTTGCTGATCAACCGAATGGAAGCGGTTTTTCAAGGTGTGGATGACGCCATTGTTGCCTTGGATCATGAGTGGCGTATCATCCAGATCAACGATGCCGCCATCCGTCTGCTGGGACTGGATGTTTCGTCCATGAATCGGTTGTTGCAAGATGAAATGGCTTGGCTTTTTCTCAAAGTGGACCCTCTGCTGCGACAGGCGCGGGAAGAGGGGGGTGGCAAACGTGCGGTATGCCTGATTGTCATGCATGAAAACGACACGGAACGCATTTTGAATTGTACCGCATCCCTGTTTCATGATCCGTTGCAAAACGATCAAGGGGTGATTCTGGTGGTGCGGGATGAAAGCCGTTTGGCCATGCTGGAGCGGGAAACGCAGACACGACAGGGTTGGCATGGGCTGGTGGGTTCCAGTCTGCCCATGCAGGAAGTCTACGATCTGATCGAACGTCTGGCGGAAGTGGACTCTTCGGTGCTCATCACCGGCGAAACCGGGACCGGCAAGGAACTGGTGGCCCGTGCCCTGCACACGAGCAGCACCCGTTCTCATTGTGCGTTCGTGGCCGTCAACTGCGCCGCCTTGCCGGTCGGATTGATGGAGAGCGAATTGTTTGGACATGTGCGCGGTGCGTTCACCAACGCGGTGCGCGACAAACCGGGTCGGTTCAAACTCGCGGACGGGGGCACGATCTTTTTGGACGAGATTGGTGATCTCTCCTTGGAAATGCAGGTGAGACTCCTGCGGGTGTTGCAGGAACAGGTTTTTGAGGCCGTGGGGGACAACTGTCCCATTCGGGTCAATGTGCGCGTGGTGGCCGCCACGCATCGCAATTTGCGGGAACGGGTCCAGGAAGGAAACTTTCGTGAGGATCTTTATTACCGACTCAAGGTGGTTGAAATCCGTTTGCCGTCATTGCGGGAACACAAGGGGGATTTGCCGATGCTCATCGAGCACTTTTTGAAGAAATTCAATGTGCGCATGAAGCGTTCGGTCAAGGGGGTCACCGAAGAGGTGCTGGTGGCCATCATGGAGCACGACTGGCCAGGCAATGTGCGGGAACTGGAACATACCCTGGAGCATGCCATGGTCGTGGCCCCTCAATCCATTCTGGCCTGGTCCAACCTGCCTCCCGACTTTCGGACCCGCTATTTTCCTGTGCTCAAACAGTTGCAGCTTCCGGTCGTCAATTGTGGGCGTCCGCGCAAGCTCGGTCAGTTGGTTGACGGGGTGCTGGATCGGTCAACCATTTTGCGGGTTTTGGAAGATGCGCATTGGCAGTTGCAGACGGCGGCCACCCGGTTGGGTATCAGCCGCAGCACCTTGTGGCGGCGCATGAAGTCCATGAGCTTGCGCAATCCGGCAAAAGCGGAGGCAGTCAAGGCCGTGTTGTAAGCGGTCGGACCCTCCCTTTGCAGGAAACATCGGGGTTGGAATGGTGCGATCCAGCCAAAAGAGAGCGTTGTCGTTTCATTCCGGCGCAGACCGTCACGCCCTGATCGGCTCACAGCCGCAAGTCGGTGGCTTCGGCGGGAAACAGGTATTTCAGATCGTAGAGCACATGGCCCGGCTTGCCGAGACGCCGGATCCGCTCCACTCCCATCTCCCGGAACTGCTGATGGGCCACGGCGAGAATGATGGCGTCGTAGGCGTTTTCTTCCGGATGGGTGACGGGCGTGATGCCGTATTCGTGCTGGGCCTCTTGGAGCGAGACCCAGGGATCGAACACATCCACGCTGCAATGGTAGTCGTGCAGTTCGCTGACGATATCCACCACCCGGGTGTTGCGCAGGTCCGGACAGTTCTCCTTGAAGGTCAGACCCATCACCAGAATGCGCGCGCCGTCCACCAGCAGACGGCGTTTGGTCATGGCCTTGACCAGTTGGGCTACCACATACACCCCCATGGAGTCGTTGAGGCGTCGGCCCGCCAGGATGATCTCCGGATGATAGCCGATGCTCTGGGCTTTGTGGGTGAGGTAATACGGATCCACGCCGATGCAGTGGCCGCCCACCAGACCGGGCCGGAACGGCAGAAAGTTCCATTTGCTGCCCGCAGCCTTGAGTACCGCTTCGGTGTCGATGCCCATTTTGTTGAAAATGATCGCCAGTTCGTTGATGAGGGCGATGTTGAGATCCCGCTGGGTGTTTTCGATCACCTTGGCGGCTTCGGCCACCTGGATGGTCGGCGCCTTGTGGGTGCCGGCGGTGATGATTTCGTTGTAGAGGGCGTCGATCAGATCGGCGATTTCCGGGGTGGAGCCGGAGGTGACCTTGCGAATCGTGGTGACCCGGTGTTCCTTGTCGCCCGGATTGATCCGCTCCGGAGAGTAGCCCACGAAGAAATCCCGGTTGAAGGTCAAACCCGAAAACCGTTCGAGAATGGGCACGCACTCCTCTTCGGTGCAGCCGGGATAGACGGTGGATTCGTAAATGACCACATCATCGGGTTTGAGCGCCTTGCCCACGGTTTCGCTGGCCTTGATCAACGGGGTCAGGTCCGGGCGTTTGTGGGTGTCGATGGGCGTGGGCACGGTGACGATGAAGCAGTTGCACCCCCGCAGCTCTTCCAGATGGGTGGTGAAACGCAACTGCGTGGCGCCCAGCAGCTCTTCCCGATGGGTTTCCAGGGTCAGATCGTGGCCGGCGCGCAGTTCGTCGATGCGCTGTTGATTGATGTCGAAGCCGAGTACGGAACGCTTGCTGCCGAACTCCACAGCCAAAGGCAGTCCGACATATCCCAAGCCGATGATGGCCAGTTTGATCTCAGACAGGGATTTCATGCAAGCTTTAGCCCGTGATGAATGGGGTGGAGGACGGATCCGTATGGCATCCGGCGCGTCGGTGACGTGCCTGACCAGGGAGTCATGCCAAAATCATGCCTTTCGGAGTGGAGAGGTGTCAAGCCAAAGCGGAAATGGTCTGTGATCGGATGGTTGCGGATTCTGGAGAAAGGTGGCGCGTTGTCGATGAAGATGGCTTGAAAAACGCGTGGAAATGACGCATCTTCTCGGGGTTGTTTGTACGGTATTTTCAGGTTTTCAACAGGTTTGCAGGAGTCGTCGTCATGTCCCAGGAGTGTATTTTTTGCAAGATCGCGCAGGGAGTCATCCCATCCAAAAAGATCTACGAGGACGAGACGGTGTTCGCGTTTCACGACATTCACCCTCAGACGCCGGTGCATGCCTTGGTGATTCCCAAGCGTCACCTGACCTGTCTGGATGATCTGGCAGTCGCCGACCGGGCCGAGGCCGGACATCTGCTGGAACGCGTGGCCCATGTGGCGCGGGAGTTGGGTGTGGCCGCAGAGGGCTATCGCACCGTGATCAATACCCGCGAACACGGCGGACAGGAGGTGGCGCATCTGCACATTCACATTCTGGGCGGTCGCAAGGTGGGTCCGATGGTGTGTCGGTAGCCTGCGCAAGCGTGCGTGCGGAGACGATTTGTTGGAAAAAAATCGTCTCTGGACTTGACAAACTCAAACTATCGTAGTCAAATAAAATGTTATGCCGAAACCCGCACGGCCAAAAGCGCGCGGCGGGCCATGCACCTTCAAAGAACAGCCGCGCCGTGGGTGTGGTCATGATGTTTTTTCTGGCAGGTTTCAACGGATGGCGCCATGCCCCGGTATCCCGACACACTCATCGATTTGATCCGTGAGCGGGTGGATCTGCTGGAACTGGTGGGTCGTCGGGTCACTCTGAAGAAGCAGGGAACCGGTTGGCTGGGGCTGTGTCCGTTTCACAACGAAAAAACCCCTTCGTTTTCGGTGCGTCCGGACAAGGGATATAAATGTTTCGGCTGTGGCGAAGGGGGCGATGCCTTCGATTTCGTGATGAAGTCCAGAGGGATGGGCTTCAACGAGGCCGTGGAAGAGTTGGCCGCCATGACCGGCATTCCGTTGCCACGGGACGCGCCGGAAGATGCGGAGACGGTGCGTCGGGGCGAGCTGCGGCGTCGGATTCTAGAGCTGCTGGCAGCGGTGCGGAGCTGGTATCAAGAGGAGTTGACCGCTCCGGGCGGCAATCCGGCCCGTCGTTATCTGGCGGACCGGGGGCTGAAACCCGAAACCGTGCAAAACGAAGGCGTGGGATATGCGCCGTCGGGCTGGAGTCGTCTGCTGGACCGCTTCGGCGGCGGTGAGGCGGCCGGAGAACTCCTGGAACTGGCCGGACTGGTGACCCGCAAGGCTCCGGGCGAACGGCTGTACGACCGTTTTCGGGATCGGATCGTGTTTCCGATTCACGATCTCAAGGGGCGTTGCGTCGGTTTTGGCGGACGCCTGATGGGGCCGGGCGAACCGAAGTATCTCAATTCGCCGGAAACCGAAGTGTTTCAGAAGGGCAAGCTCCTGTACGGCCTGGAGACGGCCCGCGAGGCGATCCGCAAGAGCGGTGCGGCCATCGTGGTGGAAGGCTACATGGATCGCCTTTCTTTGGTGGACAAGGGGGTGTTGCCGGTGGTGGCCACCCTGGGAACCGCCTTGACTCCGGATCATCTGCGCCTGTTGTGGCAACAGACGCGCCGGATTCATTTCTGTTTCGACGGCGACGCGGCGGGCGAAAAAGCGGCCTGGCGGGCGTTGGAACTGTTTTTCGACGGGCTGGAGGCGGATCGTCACGCGACGTTTTTGTTTCTGCCGCCCGGCGAGGATCCGGATGACGTGGTGCGGCGGGAAGGGGCGGAGGGCTTCGCCAGACGCATCGAAGGGGCGATTTCGCCCATCGAGTTTCTGGTCCGCAGACTGGGCGCCGGCCTGAACGCCGCAGACCCCGAAGGACGCGCAGCCTTGATGCATCGCGCTCGTCCTTTGCTGGCCAAGGTGAAGGATCCGTTGCTGCGGGAACTTTACGCAGAGTCGTTGGGTCAACGACTGCATATTCCGTCCCGTTTTTCCCAGGGGATCCGACCCCCGGAAACACGACCGGCACGGGTGTCGTTTCCGGCGTCGCGTCCGGTGCAACGGGGTCAGACGCCTTCCCAGCGGGATCACGAACAGGCCCTGTTGGCACTGCTCTTGCGGCATCCCCGCCTTGCCAGGGAGCGCGAGGAGGAGTTGAGCCGTCTGCAATTGGAAAATGGTCAACTGGCCGCGCTGTTGACCGAATTGATCGAATGGGGCCAGCAGGGCGATGACATCGCCGGTCGCTGGCCACCGGAACGGTTTTCCACTCCGGAGATGGCCCGGCGGGTGCAAGAGATTCTGGCCGCCGAAGAGTTGTCGCCGGATTTGGCCGAAGAAGAGTTCGATGGCTGTTTGATCAGTGTGCATGTCAAGACCTTGCGCCGGGAACGGATGAATCTGATGCGTCGGATCGAACTGGAAGGCGATCACGATCAGACTCTGACCTCCCGGTGTCGCGCCCTGAAGCTGGAGGAACGAAGAGTGCTGGAACGCAAGATCGTTCGGGACGAGGCGCGATAAAAGGGACATGGTTGGCATCACAATCAGGAACAATCGGGAGATGGATGAATAATATGGGTGAAGATCCCAAACTGGGTCAGATGAAACTCTTGATCGAGCGTGGCAAGGAGCGTGGATTTTTGACCTACGACGAAGTCAACGATGTCCTTCCCCATAATGTCAACGTCGCGGAACAGATCGAGGACGTGGTGACGGTGCTGGATGATCTGGGCATTCATCTGGTGGAAGAGCCGGAAGTGGTCTCTTCCATCAAGTCCATTCCCCTCGGTGACGTGGATGTGGATGTCGAACTGGATGTGGACCTGGGCGACGTGGACGTGGACGACCCGGACGACGGGGATGATCTGTTCGGCAAGCGTGGCGGGTCGGATGGCGGCATCGAGGATATCGATCTGGGCAAGACCGATGACCCGGTGCGCATGTATCTGCGGGAAATGGGGGCTGTGGACCTGCGGACCCGCGAAGGGGAGATCATGATCGCCCAGCGCATCGAGGCTGGGCGCAACGAGGTGATTTCCGCGATTTGCGACTCTCCGGTGACCTTTCAGGAGATCAGCATGCTGGCGGAAAAGTTGCGCAACGGTCAGGTGAGTCTGCGCGACATTCTCGACATTCCCGCCCCCTCCCACGAACTGGGGGAGGATGGAGACGGAGAAGAGTCCGACGACGAGGACAGCGACGATGACGACGATCTGGACGACAAATCCGATGACCTGATGGATGAGGACGACGAGTCCCATGATCTGGATGGCGGCGAAGGTCTGCTCGCCATGAAGAAATCCACCGAAGAGGAGAATCTGCGCATCCAGGAGTTGCTGGAGCAGACCCAGGCGGTCTTCGATTCCATCGCCGCCGACAATGTGATGTTGAACGAAATTCGCATCGAACAGGAAAAATGTCGTCTGGCCGGAGATGGGGTCGGGGTCAAGCGATTGCGTCGTCGTTATCGGGACCGGCGCGAGCGTATCGTCAAGGCGGTGGTATCGGTCAAGTTCTCCTTCAAGCAGATCGACCGCATGGTGCGTATTTTAAAGAAATACGTCGAGCGGGTGCGTGAAGTGGAGATGGAAATTCTGAAAATTTCCGAAATTGCCGGTGTGCCCAAGAAGACTTTTCTCAAGGAGTACCAGGGCAGCGACGGTCGCAAGGTTTGGGTGGACAAGTTCTCCAATCATCCATCTCCGGCGTGGCAGCGATTCTACGAACATCGGGAGGATCTGTACGCCC
>JADGBT010000052.1 GCA_015231375.1 Magnetococcales bacterium
CAACACACCACGGACCGCATCCTGATTGGAACGTTTCGGGACCACCAGGGAGATCTCCTGATAATCCCGAAAGGAGAACAGATTCTCCACGCCAAAACGGAGCAACATCTTTCCGGACTCCCTCGCAGTCACATCGGCCAAAAATCAGATTCCAGGGGCGATTTTAGCAGTTCCTTGCAAAAAATCCATGCCAGATTGGCTTTTCACCCCTTGTTCTGATCGATTTCATCCTGGATCCTGACCGCCGAACCATCCCGCAGGTCACAACGTCCGCTTGATCCAGTCCCCGCCCAGCCCTTTTTCCATCATCTCCGCCTGGGTCACCACACCGTATCCGGCGCCCACCGGGGAGAGATAGGTCTCGGCCATGCGGCGCAGGTCGGCCCCGGTCACCTCCAGCACCCGTTTGCGGAAAGAGCGTCGCACCTCGGGCAGACGGCCATACAGGGCATCGTGAAAGGCGCGCTTGGACTCGCCAGCCGGAGAGCCGGGACGATCGATCAGGCCCGCCACGCCCAGAATCGCCTCTTCCAGGGCGCGGGCGTCAGCCTTGCCGCTTGTCAACCACTCGATGGAACGCTCGAAATCCACCAGAGTCTCTTCCAGACGAGGATCGCGATAGGAATAAAAACGAAACAGTCCGCTGTCCGAATCATACCCGGCCCCGCCGCCATACGCCCCGCCCCGCTCGCGAATGGCGCGATGCAGATAACCGTTTTTCAGATACAGCCCCAATACCGCCAGAACCGGGGCGTCGGGATGGGCATAAGGCACGGTCTTGTGAACCCGGGCGCAAAAATTGACCGTGGTGACCGTGGCCCAGGCGTGCCGCTCGGGTCCGACCAAGGGTCCGGCACTGATGCCGCCCCCCAGATCCGACACTCTTTCCCTTCCACCCCAGGTTCGAGACAACCCATCGGTGAAATTGGCAAAATCCTCCTCCTCCCCCACGATCAGCATGCGGCCCGGCGCCTGTCGCAACACCTCCCGCAACGCCTCCAGCCGCCCGGCGAAGGCCGCCAACTCGCCAGGTTCGTCCAACGCCTTGTCCAAAGCCTTCAACCGCCTGACCGCCAACATCCCGCCCCAACGATCGTTCAAAGCCGCCACGGCGTTCAATCCCGCCCCAGCCGCCGACAGGGCCAACACATGCCCATTCTCGGTCACCCGCATCTCCGCCGAGGAGCGCATCTGGGCCACCAGTTCCCGCAAACGGGTCCACTCGTCGAAACGCGCCGTATCGATGGTATCTTTCAATAATTGTGACAACGCATGCTGATTGCGCGACAACGCCTTGCCGGAGATGCAAAAGACCGCGCGAAACCGCTCCAGATCGTCCACCGAGGAGCGCATGCCGATGCGAGCCGCGATGCCGCCGCTGATGGCGGATTGATGGGCCTGGGTCTCCAGATAGTCCCGGCCCCCGCATCCCACCTCCGGCAGACAGGTGGAAAAAATCGGCAACAGCTCCAGCAACTCATCCGGCATCGCGGGAGGATCCAGCACATACTGTTGATACACCAACCGATTGGTGGCCGCCTTGAACCAGAAAACCGGCAGTTGACCCAACGGGGCTTCCGTGCCTTCCGGAATGGCGATGTCGTCGGGAATATCCCCCAGTTCCAGCCGGGGCAGAATCTCTGGATCGTCTTCCAGCTCCTGACGCGCCATCAAGGCGCGAGCCTGTTCCATCACCTGCTGCCGCGCCGCGTCGTCCATGGCGGCGCGAATCGCCCGCAACCGCTCCGCCTCCTGCTCGGCGCGCCTGGCATTCAGGATCGGATCCGGGGTCAACACCACCCGCACCCGATGGGGATTGTCCACCAGCCATTGACGGGCCAACCCCTTGATGAAATCCGGATCCTTCACCCGCTCCCGCAAAGCCACCAAAGCCTCATCCAAAGCCAAAGCGGTCACGGGATCCCCGCCGTGCAGCACCGGGGTCAGGGCGTTCAACAACAGTTTCAGCCCATAGGGCATGCCATCCCCCCCGATCTCACGGCGGGAGAGTTCCAACTGATGCAGTACCGATTCCAGCCGTTCCGGCTCCACCCCCTCCCGGGAGACCCGCTCCAACAGGTCGAGAATCTCTTGTTCCACCGCGTCGGCGTGTTCCGGTTCCGATCCCTCCAGGCCGCAGGCGAACACCAACTCCCGTCCCGAATCGTCCAGACCGCTCAACGAAGAGGGCGAGGCCCCCAGTTCCGAGGTTTCCAGCAGTTTCAACAGGGGCGAGGAACTGTTGTCCAGCAACACCCCGTTGAGCACATGGGCGTTGAGCAGCGTTTCCAGCTCCATGCTGCGCCCCAGCAGCCAACCCAGCACCACATGGGTCTTGCCCTGGATCTCATCAGCCCCATCCAGGGCATAGGTTCCCTCCACCCGCAGCGGCGCGCTGTGGCGCACCTCGTCCGGAATGGAGGAAGCCCCGGTATTCTCGTGGAAACACGACAACACCAGATCCTGGAAGCGGGTCTGATGTTCATGGGCGGAGATGTCCCCGTAAGTCATAAAGATGGCGTTGGAGGGATGATAGTGACGGGCATGGAACCCTTTCAGCCCTTCCAGTGTCAAAGAGGGTATCTCTTCCGGATCGCCGCCACTGTTGAAATGATACGTCGTGGTGGGAAAGAGCTGTTCGGACAGGGTGTGGGACAACACCCGCGCCGGAGAACTCATCGCCCCCTTCATTTCGTTGTAGACCACCCCCTTGAACACCAGATCGGTCTTGGGATCGTTGGGATCCGCGAACTCCACCCGACACCCCTCCTGGGCAAAATCAAGCGCGTGCAGATTGGGAAAAAACGCCGCGTCCAGATAGACCCGCAACAGGTTGTCGAAGTCCTTGCGGGACTGGGTGGCGAAGGGATAGGCGGTCCAGTCGCTGGAGGTGAAGGCGTTCATGAAGGTGGACAAGGAACGCCGCAGCATCATGAAAAACGGATCCCGCACCGGATAACGCTGACTGCCGCACAAGGCGGTATGCTCCAGGATGTGGGCCACCCCGGAAGAGTCCAGCGGTACGGTCAGAAAGGCCACCAGAAAGGCGTTGTGGGGATCGTCGGCCATCAGGTGGACATGTCGCGCGCCGGTGATGCGATGCCGGTAGGACTCCACGGTCAGTTTCAGGGCGGTCACGGGTTCGCGGCGCAACAGTTCAAAATCGGGATGGGTCATGGCGATCCTTGATTCTTCTGGCATGGGTGACGTTTGGCCATTCTGGGAGGGTTTCCGTTGTCAACGTACAAACAAAAAAGACGGTATCACAAAAAAATGGTGCCATAAAAAAAGCTGTTGAATCTTGGACTCCTTGCGCTTAAGATGCATCACGGTGTAAGAACATCAGCATATAAGAAAATGCTGAACATGGTGCATCAACCCGGCCCAAAAAGCCAGACCGGTCCTTGCGAACCGAGGGGATTCCGGGGTTCACAAGCACAAAAAATGGCCGAACACTCATCATAAACCATCAATCGGAGGTAAACCATGGCGGATGCTCATGCCGCAGGCCAAACCATCCTGGTCGTCGGCGGTGGAATCAGCGGGCTTACGACCGCCGTCGAGGCTGCCGAAACCGGATACAACGTGCTTTTGGTGGAGAAGGATCCACAGCTCGGTGGCCGAGTCGCGCAACACAACAAGTACTTCCCGAAACTCTGCTCCCCGGTCTGCGGGCTGGAGATCAACTTCCAGCGCATCAAAAACAATCCGCGCATTCGCTATCTGACCCTCTCCGAAGTGGAAGAGATCCAGGGTTCCGAAGGCAACTACACGGTTCGCATCCGCAAGAATCCCCGTTTCGTCACCGAGGCCTGCACCGGCTGCGGCGACTGCGCGGCGGTGTGTACCACCGAGGTTGCGGATCCGTTCAATTTCGGTCTGAACAAAGTCAAGGCCATCCGCAACAACCATGCCATGGCGTTCCCGAGCTGGTACTACATGGATCCGGCCTACGCCAAAACCGATGAGGCCAAACAGGTCGCCAAGATCTGTCCCGCCGGGGCCATCCAGCCCGACATGGAAGCCTCCGTGATCGAAGAACAGGTCGCGGCCGTGGTCTGGGCCACGGGCTGGAAACCCTACGACGCCGAAAAGATTCTGCCCTACGGTTTCGGCCAATACGCCAACGTCACCACCAACATGCGCTTCGAGCGTCTGGCGAGTGTCTACGGTCCCACGGGCGGCAAGATCATCCGTCCGTCCGACGGCAAAGAGGCGAAGAGTGTCGCCTTCATCCAATGCGCCGGATCCCGGGATCACAACTATCTGCCGTTTTGCTCCCGCGTCTGCTGCCTGGCCTCCATGAAACAGGCCACCTATGTGCGGGATCAATATCCGGACTCCAAGGTGACGGTCTTCTACATCGACCTGCGCGCCATGGACCGTTACGAATCCTTCCTGCAAAAAACCCGGGAAGACGCCAACATCTCCTGGATCAAGTCCAAGCCCGCCCGCATCGAAGAAGACGCCAACGGCAACCCGGTGGTCATCGGCGAAAACACCCTCACCGGCGAACGCTATGCGATGCCGTTCGATCTGGTGGTGCTGGCGACCGGCATGGAGCCCCACTCGGCGGTCGATGCCAAGGTGCCCTCGGATCAGGCCAGCCACGACGAATACGGCTTTGTCACCGGAGGGGTTCTGGCCGCCGGATGCGCGGCGGCGCCGACGGACGTGGCCAGTTCGGTCCAATCCGCCACGGCCATGGCGATGAAGGCGATCCACGCCGCGGTTAAGAGAGGATAGAAACCATGGAACCAAAGAAAATC
This sequence comes from Magnetococcales bacterium, assembly GCA_015231375.1. Lineage (GTDB taxonomy): Bacteria > Pseudomonadota > Magnetococcia > Magnetococcales > Magnetaquicoccaceae > Magnetaquiglobus. Next base: position 4,770 of record JADGBT010000052.1, read on the forward strand.
GGTTGTTACATCTGCACCGGATGCGGCATCGGCGACGCCCTGGATCTCAAGGCCCTCAAGGCGATCGCCTCCAAGGAACAAAAAATTCCGGTGGTCAAGGATCACGCCCTGCTGTGCGGTGCCGAAGGGGTGGCCATGATCCAAAAGGATCTGGATGAGGGCGCGGTCAACGCCGTCATCATCGCCGCCTGTTCCCACCGCGAAAAGAGCGCCGAGTTCCGCTTCGACATCGATCTGATGGATCGGGTGGATCTGCGCGACAAGTGTCTTTGGGTGCAGGATGTCAAGGACGGAGACGAAACCGCCGAAGAGGACCGCCAAATGATGGCGGAAGACTATCTGCGCCTCGGCTCCATCAAGATCAAGAAGATGAACGTCCCGGATCCGTTCCTGCACTCCGAAGGCTCCAAGGATGTGCTGGTGGTGGGTGGCGGTCTGGCCGGTCTCACGGCGGCCCGCGACATCGCCAAGGCGGGCTATCAGGCCGTGCTGGTGGAAAAAAGCGATGTCTTAGGCGGCAAGATGAACGCCATGTTCAAGGTCACCCCGGACAACAAGCCGCCCTATCGGGATCTGGCCGACAACTTCATCGGTTCCCTCATCTCCGAAGTGGAAGCGGACAACCGCATCAAGATCTTCAAGAACGCCACGGTCACCAAGACCTCTGGACAGCCGGGCCAGTTCGATCTCATCATCAAGAACGCCACCAGCACCAAAGAGGTCCGGGTCGGCAGCATTGTGGTGACCACAGGCTTCGACCTGTACGATCCCACCAAACTGCCCTCCTCCCTGGGCTACGGCGCCTCGCCGGATGTGGTGACCAGCGCCGAATTCGAGAAAATGGCCAAAGAGGGCAAGATCGTCCGCAAATCCGACGGTCAACCCGCCAAACGGGTCGCCTTTGCCCTGTGCGCCGGGCAACGGGACAAGGAACATCTGGATTACTGCTCCGGCGCCTGCTGCATCTACTCGATGAAACAGGCCCTGTACGTGATCGATCAGTACGGGGCGGACGCCTCCACCTATCTGGTCTATCAAGAAATCCGCACCCCGGGCCAGATGGAGGATTTCTATCGCAAGGTCCAGGAAGAAGGCGGCGTCTTCATCAAGGGAGATGTCACCGCAGTGGCCGGCAATCCCAAGGGCGGGGTGGTGGTCAAGGTGAACGATCACCTGATCCGCGCCCACGAATCCCTGGATGTGGATCTGCTGGTGCTGGCCACCGGCATGGTCTCCACCGTGGACACCCTGGATCCCAACTCTCCCTCCCCCGTGGGCACGGGACGGGATGAACTGCCGGGTTCGATCCTCAATCTCCAGTATCGCCAGGGACCGAGCCTGCCCCGTCTGGGAACCAATGACTTCCCGGATTCCCATTTCATCTGTTTCCCCTACGAGACGCGGCGTACCGGCATCTATGTGGCCGGTCCGGCCCGACGCCCCATGGGCATCGCCGCCACCATGACCGACGCCTCCGGCGCGGCCCTGAAAGCCATCCAGGCCGTGGAGGCCGTGGCCCTGGGCGTAGGAGTTCATCCCCGCTCCGGCGACCTTTCCTTCCCCTCCTATCGGGCGGAAGGCTGCACCCAGTGCAAACGCTGCACCGAGGAGTGTCCCTTCGGCGCCATCAACGAAGACGACAAGGGCAATCCCCTGTTCAATCCGGCCCGGTGCCGGCGGTGCAGCACCTGCATGGGCGCCTGCCCGCAGAAGATCATCTCCTTCGCCAACTACTCGGTGGACATGATCAGCACCATGATCAAGGAAATCGAGATCCCGGAAGAAGACGAGGAGAAACCCCGCATTCTGGTCTTCGCCTGCACCAACGACGCGGTTCCGGCCCTGGACATGATGGGTCGTCTGCGCAGCCCCATCAGCCCCTACATCCGGATCATCCCCCTGCGCTGCATGGGATCGTTGAGCCTGGTGTGGATCGCGGACGCCATGTCCAAAGGCTTCGACGGCGTGCTGCTCATGGGATGCCGTCATGGCGACAACTACCAGTGTCACAATGTGCGTGGTTCGGCCCTGGCGGAAATCCGTCTGAGCAAGGTCTCCGAGACCCTGCAACGCCTGAAACTGGAATCCAACCGGGTGAAGATGGTCGAAGTGAACATCATGGACGCCGAAACCCTTCCGGGGGTGATCGGTGATTTCGTGGAGCAGATCAGCAATCTGAACCCCAATCCCTACAAGGGTTTCTAACGCGCCTTCAACACACCGACCCTGAAAGCCAGTGTCCGGTTCACAAAACCGCCACGCTTTCAGGGTCGGAGGGGAGACAATACACATGGCTTACGACCTGTCTTTCGCCAAAGACGTCTACAACAAGTCCGAGATGGGCCACTGGATCAAGATGTGCATGCAGTGCGGCGTGTGCGCGGGCTCCTGCCCCCTGCGCGCCCATTGGCAGCACTCGCCCCGGCAACTGTTCCAGATGGTGCGCGCCGGCAAACGCGACGAGGTGCTGAAAAGCTCCGACATGTGGATGTGCACTTCGTGTTACAACTGCATTGTCCGCTGCCCGCGTGAACTGCCCATCACCCACATCATCCACGGATTGGCCCGCTACGCCGAAACCGAAAAAGCGGTCGATCCCATGCAGCCCACCCGCCGCTTCGCCGTGGAGGTGTTCTGGAAGAACATCACCGCCACGGGACGTGTCGGCGAGGCCATGCTCACCATGCGGCTTTATTTCCAGGATGGCATCGGCGCCGGGATTCAGCGCGGTCTGGAGATGCGCGACTCCGCCCTGGGCATGCTCAAGACCCGCCGTCTCAATCCCATCCCCTTCCGGGGCAAGATCAAAGGATATGACGGCTTTACGAAAATGTTGGCAAAAGCGGCCGAACTTGAGGCAAAACTGGAGAACAAGGCATGAAGGAGTACACTTTCTTTCCTGGATGCAGTTCCGAACACAACGCCTCGGCCGCCAACATGGAGAACTCGATTCAATCCATGTGTCGCATCCTGGGCATCCAGCTCAACGAAATCGACGACTGGAACTGCTGTAGCGCCTCCATCGGCTACGCCGGCGGTGGACAGCTTCCCCGCATGGCCATGTCGGCGCGCAACTTCGCCCTGGCCCAGAAACAAAAAGGCAACACGGATCTGGTCGCCACCTGCGCCGCCTGCTGGCTCTCCATGCGGGAGACCAACGAGCGCATCGAAGAAGAACCCCGCATCAAACAGGACATCAACACCGCCCTGGCCGAAGCCGGACTCTCCTACGATGGACACATCAAGACCCGTCACATGGTGGAAGTGCTGATCGAGGACATCGGCTGGGAGACCCTGCAATCCAAGGTCACCAAGCCCCTCACCGGCCTCAAGGCGGCGGGATATGTGGGCTGTCAGACCAACCGCCCCTTCGGCGTGTGCGGCGACAGCTACGAAAATCCCCTCTACCTGGACAAGATGATCGAAGCCACCGGCGCCACGGCGGTCCCCTTCCCCATGAAGGTGGCCTGTTGCGGCGGCGCGCTGATGTTCTCGGAAACGGAAAAAGCCTGCGTCCTGACCAAGCAGATCCTGCAATCCGCCGTGGACAACGGCGCCGAGGTGATCATCACCCCCTGTCCGGTCTGCCAGTTGAACCTGGAAGTCTATCAGGGCATGATCAACAAGACCCTGGGCACCAATTTCAACATTCCGATCCTCTACTACTCCCAGCTCTTCGTCCTGGCCTGGGGCGGAAGCTGGCAGGATGCGGCCTTGCATCAACAGGTGATCCCGGCTGAACCCCTGCGCCGTTTCGCCTGACCCTTCTTGCGCCGACCTTCGGCACCCCATCGCCCCCGGTGGTTTTCCCATCCGGGGGCGCTTTTTTTTGACGATCCGACCCGCTTTGATATCAAACCATTCTGGTCTGTCAATTTTTGCGTTATAATGCCCTGTTCCGCATGCACCCAAAACCCAAGCGCGCCTCGGGATGGATTCCCCATCCCGTTTCCGACCGGAGTCGATACGTTTCATGGATCACGGCTTGCCCCACTACGATATCGCACCCTTCATCGACGATGAATGGTCCAAATTGCCTGCCAAGGCCCGACTGCTCCTCTCCCGTCCTGTGGCCGCAGCGCAGGTCACACCCCTCCCGGAACGCCCCCCTCTCCTGGATGTGGGATTCTCCCGATTGCGCAAGGCGATCCGCTCGATCCAGGCGGCCACCCCCCCGGCCAAGGATCCGGATCCCACCTGGAAGGAGCTGACCCGACGCTATACCCAGCAACTGGAAGCACCCCTGTTTCCGGTCAATCAAGCGCCGATCCTGCGGGGTCAGGCCATGACGCCTCCGCGCATGGTGCAATCCTTCATTCCTCCATCCTTTCGGGCCGTGCGCCACGAAGAGGGCGAACGGCATTACGGAGATGACCTGTTCTGGGCGCGGTTTCCAAAACGCGAAGATCTGGGACGCTTTCTGCTGCCCTGGCTGCTGTCGGACTCCTCCCTGGCCACACCTCTGGTGATCCTCGGACCCACCGGTTCCGGCAAAACCCTCCTGACCCGGATTCTGGCCGCCCATCTGTGCGCGTCGGCGTTTCATCCGGTACGGGTGGTACTGGGCAGCGTGGACGCCAAGGCCACGATCCAGGCCCAGATCGAAGAACAGTTGCGCCTGGAAACCGGACGCAAGATCGAATGGGGCAGCCTGAGCCGTTCGGTGCGCGATCAAAATCCGGTGATCCTGCTGGACGGCATGAACGATCTGCTGGGAGCCAACGAGAAGGTATTCCGGGACTATCCGGAAAAAGCCAGACGCTTTCAGGAGTTGGAAGCCTCGCTGGGGCGTCCGGTGCGCCTGATTCTCACCAGCCGCACCGAGGTGGTCGATCGGGCCGACATCCCTTCAGGCGCGCTGGTCTTGCGTCTGGAACCCTTCGACGAGGCCCACCGCAGCCACTGGATGCGCTTGTGGAACCGTTCCAATCGGGGGTATTTCCGCGCCACCGGCGTCCAGCCCCTGACGCCCCCGGAAAACCCGGCGGTGCTGCAACTGGCCGAAACCCCCTTTCTGCTGACCCTGCTGGCGGTCTTCGACGCGGACGGCAATCCGCTGCGTACCTGTGGTCCTTTGAGCCGGGCGGCGCTGTATCAGCAAATCATCCAACGGTTCGTCTCCCGCAGTCTGCCCCCCGGATCCCAGAACGAACTCATCAATCAGGAGTTGCTGCGTCTGGGAGCGGCGGCGCTGGGGATGTTTCATCGGCACGCCCTGTCCATCCGCTCCGACGACCTGGAACGCGACGCGGCACTGCTGCTCGCCCCGCCCAACGACGGCGGCGATCCCCTGGCCCCCTCAAAAGAAAGCGGACCGGGCGGACCGAGCGGGTCGGGCGGGTCGGGCGGACCGGGCGGGTCGGGCGGGCAGAACGGACATATTCTGGACCGGCTGTTTTTTGTGCATGTGGAGTCGTCGCGGGAGGGGCGCGCCCGTTCCGGTGGGGTCGGACGGGAAAAGGAGGTCTTGCGCACCTATTCTTTCTGGCACGCGGCCTTCGGGGAGTTCATGAGCGCGGATTTCATTCTGCGCACCACCTGGGACGAAGCCTCCCGCATCTGCCGGGAACGGCGGGGACGCAACCGCACCTTGCGCAAGCTCTCCGAGGAGCGTTTCCGCAATCCGGCCACCACTCCGGATTTATGGTTGGCCACCCTGAGCCATACCCCGCTGTTCGACCGTCCCGGCATTCTGGCCATGCTGCGGGAACGGGTGAAGTGCTGCTTCATGCCGGAAAAAGGGGAACGGGGCACCATCCTGGATCGGGAAAATTTCCTGATCATCCTGAACGAAATGGTCCACGGTCAGCTCCATTGGATTTTGCAAGGCAACCTGCCTCCGGCCCTGATGACCGGCGAACGCCCCCCCTGGTTCAACCCGGTGCCACTGTTGGGCCATTTGGCGATCTATTCGTTGAATCTGATCATTCTGCGTTCGGTGCTGGATCCGGACGCCTGGACCCTGGACGAGGCCGACCATGCCAGTCGGGAAGACGGGGTGGCGGCCTGGGATCGACTGACCCATTTGTGGCGCTCCTGGTTCACCGCCGAACATTTGAGCCGTCTGCGGGGCATTCTTCAGACCACGCGACGCGACAGCCGCATACGCATCCAGGCCAGACCGTTGTTCAGTTGCGTACGCAGCGTGCGGGGTCTCAACGCCTATCGGGAACTGGCGCGGGTGCTGGCCGACGACGAGATCGAACAGCTTGCCCTGCTGGCCATGGACAACGGCCACCCCGCAGACCCGCGTGACGAACCGGTCTGACCACCCGCCCTCCACGCATCATACCCATACATCAACAGTCCTGGCAAACCGCCGCAACTCCGCTTCCCGCCCCCTGGGAAGCGGTTGGCTCACCAGCGCGCCATCCCGATAATCTGAAAAATCTGCAAATCGTTAAAATTTACGATGGATTTTCAATAAAAACTCACCTATACTGCCTATACAGATCATGAATGAACAATTATCAATGCTTTACCTGGAAACCAAGGAATGGCTTTCAATCGAGCGGAACGCATCAAGGTACAAGCGAGGGTCTTGCTGGAGTTGCCGCACCGTCGGGCCTATGTGGGCAACACGGTGAATGTCAGCGAAAGCGGGGTCTATTTCGAGATCGGATATCCGGCAATCCAGATCGATGTGGAGGAGATCGGGCTGTTTCACCTGATGCCTCTGATCATGCGCGCCATCATGCCCTGCAAGGTGACACGCCTGACGCCAGAGGGCATCGCGGTGCAATTTCTCGATTCCCCTCCTCCGGGACTGGTTTCCCAACTGAAACCGATGACACTCCCAGGCTGACGGGATCGGAAACGGGAGAAGCTTATCCGTCGTTGTCCTGGAAAATCAGCGTGGACTGTCCTCCCAGTTTCCACTGGGTCACGGAACGGGTGGCCTCGGCATGGGTCGGAAACGGACCCATACGGATCCGATACAACGCGCCATCCTTGCTTCTGACCACGCGGGCGGGCACGCCTTTTTTCTGGAGTTCTCCGACCATGTTGGTGGCGCGCTGGGCGTCGTTGAAAACCGCCAACTGCACTACATAGGCACCGGTTTTGGCGCCGCTCTTCTCCGGCGTGGCAGGAGAACGCGCCGCCGCGTCGGCGGCGGGGGTCGGCTTGCCGGTGGTGGTATTTTCCACCGGTTCTTCCAGGGGTACGATCACCTTGCGCTTGGGAAGCTCTTCATAGAAGGTGATCGGCACGTCGGCTGGACGCGCCTTGGGAGCCAACTCCTTGGGCGCGGAAGGCATGGGAGGTTCTTCGGGTTCGGCGTTTTTCTTCTCCTCGTGCTCTCCCGGCGGGGTTTTCTCGACCATGGTTTCCGGTTCCGGCTTGCCCTTGTCGCCGGATTTGGCGCCCGAAGAGGCGGATTTGGCCGCGTCACCGCTTCGGGAGGCTTCGGTGGATTTGGCGGCGTCCGACCCCTTGGGACTTTCAAAGGGCTTCCGGGCCTGGACCGGCACCGGTGTGAAGGGTTTCGGGGCGTGGGCAGCTGCGGACCCGCTCCCGGAAGCGCTGGGAATTTCCGGCGCGTCCAGCCGTCCGGTGGGATCGGTGAGGGAGGGGGGATCGATCATGGCCACCCGGCGCGCCTCGCCTGGAGATCCCGTTTTTTCTTTTTCCTTCTCTTTTTCCTTGCCGTCGTGGCGTCCGTTGTCGGCCAGGGGAGCAGAGGCGCCCATGGCCGGCTGGGTGGTCTTGAGATGGGCGGCAATCTCTTCTTCCAGGTTTCTGCCCTCGGAGACGGCAGCCGCTTCCGGTTTCCGGGGTGCCGGAGACGAGGAAAAAATCCAATACAACGCCACGCCCGCCATCAAGCCCAACAGCAGCAAGGGACGACCCAGTTTTCGGCTCCGGTGACGCCGGAACTGCCTGGAGGTGGGATAACGTGGGTTCACATTGATTCCGGAGCGGAAACACCCAACAAGTCCAACCCGTTGGCGATCACCTGTCCAGCCGCGCGGACAAGCGCCAATCGGGCACCACGCAAATCCGGATCCTCGTCCAGAATGCGATAATTATTATAATAGCCATGAAACGCCGCCGCCAGATCCGACAGATAATAGGTCACGCGGTGCGGCTCGCGACTCAAGGCCGCTCCTTCCACGGTTTCCGGGAACAGCCCAAGCAGACGGATCAGATTCATCTCTTCGTCCGCCGTCAGACGGGACAGATCCCCCTCCACCTCGGGCAACTCCCGCTCCTTGAGTTTGGCATGCAACGAGTAGACCCGCGCATGGGCGTATTGCACATAAAAGACCGGATTGTCGTTGCTTCTGGATTTGGCCAGATCCAGATCGAAATCCAGTCCGGCACCCGACGAACGGGTCAAGAACCAGAAACGTACCGCATCGGAACCGGTTTCGTCCAGCACCTCCCGCAAGGTGACAAAGGTTCCGGCCCGCTTGGACATGCGCACCTGCTTGCCGCCCTGGGTCAGATTGACCATCTGGGTCAGCACCACATCCAGCAGATCCTTTTGACCGGTCATGGCCTCCAGCGCGGCCTGGACCCGCTTGACATAACCGCCATGATCCGCGCCCCACACATCCACCAGTCGGGTATAACCCCGCTGGGCCTTGTGGAAATGATAGGCGATGTCGGCGGCGAAATAGGTGGGGGTGCCATCCGCCTTCAGCAGGGGACGATCCGAATCATCCCCCAACCGGGTGGAACGAAACAGCACCTGCACCCGATTGTCCGACTCCTCGGAGGCGGCGACCTCCCGTCCCTTGGGGGGTTCCAACACCCCTTCGTGGATCCAGTCGTGGGCCGACAGATGGGCCAGGGCCCGATCGATGCCCCCTTCCGCGTGCAGGGTGCGTTCGGAAAACCAGTGGTCGAAATGGATCCGCATGGATTCCAGATCGGCGCGAATCTCCCGCATGACCCAGGTGATGGCAAAATCCACCACCTCCACGGGCGGTCTTTCCAGGCCGCTTTTATCCTCCGCGTGGTCGCGGGCCAGATAGTCGCAACGCTCCAGCCACCGCTCCCCATCGCGATCGATCAGGGCGCGGGCGATTTCGGTCACATATTCGCCGGGATAGTAGTCCGGGGGCGCCACCACCTCCCGGCCCAGACACTCCCGATAGCGGTACAGCACCGACCGGCCCAACACGTCGATCTGGGCGCCGGCGTCGTTGATGTAGTACTCCCGCTCCACCTCGCAACCGATGGCGGACAACAGACGGGCGATGGCATCCCCGGTCACCGCGCCCCGACCATGCCCCACATGCATCGGTCCCGTGGGATTGGCCGACACGAACTCCACCAACACCCGCTGTCCAACCCCGCTGCGGGAACGACCATACGCGCGACCACGACTGGCGATCTCCGGGATCAAGGTGCGCAACCGCTCCGCAGAGAAGTGGAAATTGATGAAACCCGGTCCGGCAATCTCGCAGCGCACCCCGGAGGCCTGATCCGTGGGCATGGCGGCCAGCAGCCGCTGCGCCAACTCCCGGGGCTTCATCCCGGCCAGACGTGACAGCACCAGCGCGGCGTTGGTGGAGAAATCCCCATGGGATTTCTCCCGGGGACGCTCCACCTTGAACTCCGCTCCCCGCTCCAGAAACGCGGCCGCCAACTCTCCGGACAAAACCCCCTCTGTGGCCAGCCGTTCCAGACTGCGGGCCACGAGTCCAATGACAATCTCCCGCATGGCAACTCCCTCGCGCGGTTTACGATAATGACTGAATCCCTAGTTTACCCGGTTGCCGCCTTCCATGGCAACCGACCGGACGCACCGTGAAAAAATTTCATCCGTTCCACCTCCTCTGGCCTTTTTCCCAGATTGAAGGTACCCTATTCGAGTCCGACTCAAACCCTGGATGATTTCGACCGCTGGAGTTTTCCCAACGTGACTTCCACCTGGCTGCACCAACCGATCAAACCCATCTCCGCATCCATGGCGCAAGCGGCACGTGACCATTTCGCCCGTCTTTCCGGCCCTCCGGGAGCGCTGGGCGCGCTGGAAGAGATCGCGGAACGCATGGCCGCCATGCAGCATCGACTCGATCCTGCCGCCGACCCGTGCCAGATCACCCTCTTCGCCGCCGATCACGGCGTGGCCAACGCGGGAGTGTCGGGCATGTCGGTCGAGGTGACGCCCACCCTGCTGCACAGCTGCCTCAACGGCACCAGCGCCAGCGCCGTGATGGCCCGTACCTTCGGGATCCATCACGAAGTGGTCGATGTGGGACTGTTCCACGATCCGGGCGCCCTGCCGGGTCTGATCCGCCAACGGATCGGCAACGGCACCACCGACTTCCGCACCACCCCGGCCATGAGCGAACCCCAACTCGCCGCCGCCCTGGCCGCCGGTCGGGAGGCCGTGGAACGCGCCGCCAGCAAGGGCTGCCGGATCTTCATCGGCGGCGAGATCGGCGCAGGCAAAACCACCTCGGCGGGAGCCGTGGCCTGCGCCCTGCTGGGCATTCCCCCGGAGACCGTGGCCGGTCCCGGAGCCGGCATTCCCGCCGCAACCCTGGTGATCAAGGCCCAGGTGATCCAAAGCGCCGTGGATCACCATCAACGATTCTTTTCCACGCCTCTGGATGTGCTGCGCCGTCTGGGAGGATTCGAGACCGTGGCCTTGTGCGGAGCCTACGTCACCTGTGGCCGATTGGGCATCACCGCCATCGTGGACGGTTTCTGCGCCTCGGTGGCCGCGCTGGTGGCCGTGACCCTCCACCCGCCGCTCCAGCCCTGGCTCTTCTTCGGACACCGGGCCGCCGAACCCGGTCAATACGCCATTTTCCGCAGCCTGGAAACCCGTCCGCTGCTCAACCTGGACATGCGTCTGGGCGAAGGAACCGGCGCCCTGGCCGCCCTGCCGCTGTTGCGCGCCGCCTGCGCACTGCTCAAAGAGACCGCACCACCCGCGCCATGATCCCTCCCGACTACAAAAATCGCTCCGGCGACTCCGGACTGGTCATCGATCTGCTGCGTCACGGCGCGCCCGTGGGCGGGGTGAAATATCGAGGCTCCCTCGACGATCCCCTGGCCCCCGAAGGGTGGGACGCCATGTGGGCCACCACCCGTGTTCACGGCCCCTGGGACCGGATCTACTCCTCCCCCTTGCGCCGCTGCTCCGAATTCGCCCAGGCCCTGGGGGAACGCCTCCATCTCCAGCCGGAAATCAATCCCGCCTTGCGGGAGATGAGCTTCGGCGCCTGGGAAGGCAAAACCTCCGCCGAAATCCTGGCCACGGACGCCGACCGGCTCACACGCTTCTGGAAAAATCCCCTCGACAACCCCCCGCCCGGCGGAGACCATCTGCGCGATGTGCAGCTCCGTCTGCGCGCCCTGTGGCACTCCACCCTCACCCACCCCCAAGGCAACGGCGAACGCATTCTCGTGGTCGCCCACGGCGGGGTGATCCGGGTGTTGCTCGGACTGGTGCTGTTCACCCCTTTGGAGCACCTCTCGCGCATCTCCGTGCCCTACGCCGCCCTGGCCCGCATCCGCATCGACCGGGTGGGCGACACCATCATGCCCAGACTGATTTTCTGCGGCGTCACCGGATCCCGCAACGGGTAAGTTTCCCGACCCGATCCCGGACCGCACACCCGCAACGGGTCACTTCCCGACCCGATCCCGCCCGGACCGTCCTGCAAACGCCCCCGGACGCCCCGATCACACCTCGGGCGGGAGAATGCTCAAGATGGCCATCACCTCGTTGCCTCTGCCCAGATAACGCACCGCGTCGAAACTGAGCATGTTGGCCATGGCGATACCCCGGCCATGGGAGTCGAACACCCGGTCCGGATCGATCTTCATGAAGGCGCGCCAATCAAACCCCGCTCCCTGATCACAAATCAAAAACCGGATCTCCCCCCCATCCCGCACAAACTCGACGGTCGCGCTTCTTCTGGCGTACTCCGGCAGGTTCAGACGCCGCTCGATCTCCTCGGCCCAGGTGCCCTTTTTGTGCAACGCGCTCTTTTCTTGATAACTGATGGACAGATTGCCATGTTCGACCGCGTTGACCATCAACTCCGTCAAGCCCAGCACCCGTTTTTCCGGCTCGGGACAGGCCTTGGCCAGCAGCACCGCCAGGGAACGGGCCTCCTCGATGGTGCGAAAACGAAATCGACCGCTCTCCAACAGACCAAAGGTGCTGGCGGTCTTGTTGACCTCTTCTTGCAAGGCGCAATGGGTGGCGTATTCGTGCAACGCGGCGGCGATCACCGCCTGAATGGCCGGAGGATCCACCGGCTTGGTCAGATAATAATAGGCCCCGAGCCGCAACCCCTCGACCACATCCTCCTTGCCGCTCATGGCGGTCACGAACACCACCGGAATCGCACGGGTGCGGCTGTCGGCCTTCAGGCGGCGACACACCTCGTGACCATCCATGCCCGGCATCATGATGTCCAGCAGGATCAGATCCGGATCCTGGGCAACCGCCATCTCCAGGGCCATCTGGCCATGGGTGGAAAACAGCACGACATAATCGCGCCGCAAGATCTCATCCAGCACCTCGATGTTGATCGATTCGTCATCCACCACCAGGATGACCGGTTTATTCCGATTCTTTTTCATGAGGTCTCACCCGTGGTCAGGATCAAGGCGAGCGCGCGGGCGATGGCCTCCAGGGGAGGTCGCGCGGCGGCAAAATCAAGGTGATGCACACTCTCTTCCATGGCACGGATCTCCTCTTGAAAACGTGGTCCGGGCAGAGCCTCGCGAATGGCCGGAATCATCCGTTTCGCGGCCAGATTGTTGGAAGCCAGAAGCTGCCTGGTCTGCTCCAGCAACGGCGCCACCACGGAGACATCCCAGGCGAAATCGCCACTTTCCACCTCCGGGATTGCCGACGCCTCCCCCGACAGGCTCAACCCCTCCAGAAGAAAAGCCGATTCCACCACAATCCGCAAGTGCTGATCGAATTGATCCAACAAAACCGGAATCTCTCCGCTGTTTCCCTGTTTGATGGCGTTTCTCAAGGCGTTGATGGTGCCATGAAGATCGCGCGCCGAAAGATTGCCCGCCATGCCCCCCAGGGTATGCAACACACGCCTAGCCTCCCCCACCTCGCCATCCGCCAACGCCTGACGCAAGGTCTCTCCGGCACGCCGGTACTTGCGGCAAAACTCCAGAATCAAACGGGCGAACAACGCCCGGTTGCCCGCCACGCGCCGCAGACCGTCTTCCAGATCGATCCCCGGCAACACCTCGGGCAGCACGCCCCCCCGGGACGCCTCAACCGACAAAAGCGGCGAACCCGAAAGAAACGGCAAAACCGGCGCCCCCTCCTCCGTCCCTCCGACTGCGGCAGACGGCTTGACCCAACGCAACACGCTCGCCTTGAGCAGATCCACATCGATGGGCTTGACCAGATGATCGTTCATCCCCTCGGCCAGACTCCGCTCCCGGTCCCCGGACATGGCATTGGCCGTCATGGCGATCACCGGCAACTCCCGACCCGCCTCCAGGCCACGGATGGCGCGGGTGGCATGATACCCATCCATGATCGGCATCTGCACATCCATGAACACGGCGGCAAACGGTGGACTGGCGTTTTCCACCGCCCGAATGGCCGCCCGGCCATCCCCCACCACCGTCACCACCAATCCCCACTGCTGCAAAATCTCCTTGGCCACCTGCTGATTGATGTCGTTGTCTTCGACCACCAGCACAGACGCCCCCCGCAAGGCCGCCAACGCCCGCTGCTCACGGGCCGGATCCGGCAGCAAAGGATCGTGTTCATCGACATCACGCAGCGCCGCCTGCTGGTCGTGACGCCAGAAAGCCGCCGTGAACGCAAACAGACTGCCCCGATCCGGTTCGCTCTCCACCCAGATCCGCCCCCCCATCATGCGCACCAACTGCCGACTGATGGCCAGACCCAACCCGGTCCCCCCAAACCGCCGCGTGGTGGACAGATCCGCCTGACTGAACGCCTGAAACAGTCCCGCCTGCTGTTCCTCGGTCATGCCGATCCCCGTATCCCGCACCATGAAACGGTGTACCACAAAACTCTCGGATCCATAATAAGGCTGCACACTCACCGCAATCTCCCCGGACTCGGTGAACTTGACCGCGTTGCCGATCAGATTGGTCAACACCTGCCCGAGTCGCAACGGATCGCCCCGCAAAGCGCAAGGCAGATCCGGCGGAATGCTGAGCAGCATGACCAATCCCTTCTCACGGGCCTTGTGCTCCACCAGCCCGATGACATGTCCCATGATCTCTTCCAACTGGAACGGCACCGACTCCAAGGAGAGCTTGCCCGCCTCGATTTTGGAGAAATCCAGAATATCGTTGATGATGTTCAACAAGGATTGCGAGGAGAAGCGGATCTTGCGCAGATAATCCAACTGCTGCCCGGAGAGAGTGGTCTGTTCCAGCAGATGGCCCAGTCCGAGAATGGCGTTGATGGGCGTGCGAATTTCATGACTCATGTTGGCCAGAAAAGCGCTCTTGGCACGGGTGCCCTCCTCGGCGCGCCGCTTGGCCTCGGCCAGTTGCTCGTCCTGTTCGGCGCGCACGATGATTCCCGCCAGGGTGCTGGTCACGGAACGCAGAAAATTGGCCTCTTCGGCGGTCGGGGTATGATTGTGATCCACATAAAGATTCAGCACCCCCAACAGACGATCCCCGGTCAGAATGGGCAGACAGTAATGACCATGCTCTTCCATGCCCTCGAAACGGATTTCGTGACGATCCCCCAGATGACTGGTAAACACCACCTGACGGGTCTGCGCCGCCCGTCCGCACAAACAATGACCCAGCGGCACACGGGCGCACAGGGTCAACAACGGCTCGGAAAGCTGATGATGCACTGCCAGCACCAACTCCCCGGACGCCTCATCCCACAAAAAGATCGAACCCCGTGGCTGAATGCCAAACCAGGGCGTCGAGGTGATGAGAAACATGGCCTCTTCCAGATGTTCCATCAGGGAAAGAGGCTCCAGGGCGTCGATCAACAGGCGATTGGTGACGGAACGGATCTGTCCGAGCAGTTCCAGCTCTTTGTTCTGCTTGGAGAGCTTGGATGATTTTTGCAGCAGTTGTCCCAGCAGTTCACTTTTTTCCCGCGTGGCGTTTTCGGCGGAGGCCTTTTCCAGCAGCAACGCCTCGCGGCTGTAATCGAGCAGTTGCCTCTGTCGATCACGGAACCTGCGAAATGCGTACATCCCGCCCAGTCCGAGCAGCCAGACCATCCCATGAAACACCCCCCACGCCAGCCGTGACGACCGCAACGCAGCCAGATGCGCCCCGCCCGGAATGGTCAAGGAGACCCCTCCCAGAATCTCCCCCACCCGCGCGACCTGACCCGCATGACACTTCAGGCAGGACTCCTGGGCCAACAGGGGTCGCATGTAGCGGAAATTCCCGCTGGAAGCGATCCATTCGAGGCGTTCGTCATCCGGATTCCTGAAGGAACGCAGCACTTCCGCTTCCCAGCCATCCGGGACGTTGGCCGAACGGATGGGACGCAAGGCGATGATATGATGGCGCACCTTCTGATCGTATTCGGAAAGATCGGCAATCTGTCGCAACATCTGGTAGGGATGAATCAGGGTCAACCGCACCCCATCGCGGGTGGTGATGTCCCGAACGGCTGGATTCAGGTAGGGATTGAATTGAGTTTCGGCGGTAACCTTGACGTACACCCCGCCCTGGTTGGCATTCCACAGGTGGGTGTTGGCGAGTGTGTCACTGAACGCGCGGGCGAACGCCATGACCATGGACTCCGAGTCACGCCCGACATTCCACAGGTTCCAGGAGACGGAGGCGGTCAGCAGGACAGTCCAGAGAAGAGGCCACAAAGCCGAGACAATCTTCTCCTTCATCACACTCCCATCCAGGCGATGAAAAGAAAAGAAAGAGAGGATAGAGGCAACAGGCGGGAAATCAGCGTGTCATCCATCGAGGTCCCCCTTGTTGACGATCTTTATTTTTTTCTGTTGATGACGATCCGGATCTTTTCCTGGACGCGCTTTCCGCACCCAAACAACGGCCAAAAAACGCGGCGCAACGCAGGTCTGGGTGATCAACGATGGTCATGGTGCCCGACAAGGGACTCGAACCCTCACGCCGCGAGGCACGGGAACCTAAATCCCGCGTGTCTACCATTCCACCAATCGGGCATTCCACCAATCGGGCATTCCACCAATCGGGCCAGAAAACCCTCTGGAGGGTGATATCAAGCCGATGCAATCAAGACCTTGCCATGCGCCATGTTGCTGTGGTCACAAAGCAGCCCATCCCCCACGATTGCAGGCACGATTACAGGTGAGCCTCAAGACCAAAGAATCGAGGCACCAGGGAGGGGAATCTGCGAACCGGCCAATCCGAACCCGGTATGCTTGGCGTACTTCAAGGGATTTGGGGCGAACGATGGGACTCGAACCCACGACAACCGGAATCACAATCCGGGGCTCTACCAACTGAGCTACATCCGCCATGCTGACCAGTCCCGGAGCCGGGCAGAGCCTGGACACCGAAGACATTTTTCAAGAGGGGAAGACACCATAGCGGATGGATTTTAAACCAGCGGGGCGCGAAGTCAAGTTTAATTCGCCACTCTCCGGAAAAATCGTTCCCGCAAGCCTCTCACTCCGGAAAAAGCAGCCCACCTGAAAAAAATGCAACCGGATCACAAAAAAAGGGTTGCAATGGACACATCGATTCGGTTATAAGATCCGGATTGAGGCAATCGAGGGACAAGGCAGCACACGGCCATTCAGGGAAATCGACCAAACACCGTCTCCCACTCGACCCGCCCCAAGATTCACAGCATGCGGGATCGACAGCATGCAAAAATGCAATATCAAGTCCTGTTCGTCTAGTGGCCTAGGACATCGGCCTTTCACGCCGGCAACACGGGTTCGATTCCCGTACGGGACGCCATTCAAATTTCGCGAGCTTTTCTTCGATTCCAGACCGCCCTTCCAGGCGGTTTTTTTTATGTCAAAAATCCCAATCTTTCCAATTAGTTCCTGACCAAAAGCACCACCTGGAAACAGATCGTATCTGACACATCCGA